>NZ_KB900536.1:2008173-2706764 GCF_000378965.1 Thioalkalivibrio thiocyanodenitrificans ARhD 1 | reverse complement strand
GAACCAGGCCACGCCGATCAGGAACAGGGCGAACGGGATGAACAGCCCCAGCAGCACGGGGGTGAACCACGGCAGGCCCGGCCCGAGCAGCGCCAGGAACACCGAGAACACGCCCAGGTTGACGGCGAAGAACAGCAGCGACGTGCAGGCGGACACCATGGCCAGCACCTCCAGCGGGAAGACCACCTTCTTGACCAGGTTGGTGTTCTCCAGCACCAGCGTGGGCGCGCGCGAAACGACGTCGGCGAAGAAGGTGAACACGAGAAAGCCGGAGTACAGGAACAGCGGGAAGCCGACGCCGCCGGACTCCTCCGACACCCACCGCAGCGGCATGACGTAGGCGAACACGAACGTGAACACGCCGATCAGGAGCACGGGGTGAATGACCGGCCAGAACAGCCCGAACCAGGAGGTACGGTACCGTGATGACACGCCGGTCAGGGTCAGCGACCAGACGAAGCGCCTGTGGATCCACAGGAGGGCGACGGCATTCACGGGGGAAGGCAGGGGCATATTCACGCCTGGAGAAGCGGGGTCAGGGAATCAGCCCCGGGATAATACTCGATCACCGGCACCCTGAACACGCAGACGCGCCCAGAGACGGGGCCACAGCGCCAGGGCGCGTCCGTACCGGCCCCAGGCAAGCCGCAGATCATCGAGGCGGGCGGGGCGCAGCGTTTCGGGACGGAAGTCGTTGTTCCGCTCGATCAGTTTGCGCAGATCCGCGCGCACGAACTCCGGCGAATCGGCATGGCGGCGCAGACTCTCGTCCAGCCGCCCCAGCAGGGCCGAACGTGACGCGACGACCAGCTCCTCGAACATCGCACCCAGGGCGTCGTCGTCCAGCCGCGCCCAGCCGGACACCAGTTCGCCGAGGTGCGCGAGGCGCGCCTCCGGCGCCCGCGCCCGGCAGCGCGGCGCCTCCGCCCGGATCGCCTCGGCGAGGATCTGCGACCCGCCGGGCGTGACCGGCCGGTCGAACAGGCCGCGGTCGTAGCGCCGGCCGCGACCCGGCGAATGCAGCAGGCTCCACGGCAGTTCGGCGACAAACATCTCCGGATAGAGGAACTCCAGCGCGGCGCCGAAGAGGTAGTCCTCGCCCCGCCCCAGGGGCAGCACGGGCGGCACGAGGGTGCGGTTGTCGACACCCGCCAGGGTGGTCAGGGTGAGGATGCACACCGGCGAGAGGTTCAGGCCCGCCCTGCCGCGCCAAACGGTATGGCCGGTCACCAGCGCCTCGTAGCGCGCCTCGGAGGCCAGCGCGGGGCCCAGGTTCTCCGGCGCCGTCAGAAAGAGCTGCAGATTGGACGGCGCGCCGCTGTCGCCCACCACGCCGTTGACGGACAGCTTCACCGCCGCATGCGCGTTCAGCCGGTCCGGCAGGCCGGGCTCCGTTTCCCGGAGGGCCGTGAGACGCGCCTCGGGCGTCTCGTTGGCGAGCACGGCGCCCACGCCCTGCCCGAGCAACCGGGCGTGCTCCTCGAACGCGCTCAAGGGCAATGCCCGGCACTCGTCGTGGGGATGGTCCGCCGGGTAATAGCGGTTGTCGTAGGGGCGCGAGGAAAGAGACAGCGGGCCGGGGGTCACGTGGGCCGGGCGCAACGGCGTCAGGGCCGCATCATCATCCAGCAGCAGTGCCCGGCGGCCCGCCGAGAGCAGCAGCACCCGGTTCAGTGCCGCGCCGTAGGAACCCTCCCCCGGACCGCGCTCGGGGGCGAGCAGCCAGCGCAGGATGGCGGCGTCGTCCGGGTCATCCCCGGCGACCTCGCTCAGGACCGGGTCAAGTCCATGGCGGCCCGCGTAGCCCACGTCGAGACCCCGCGCGGCGGCGGCCCGGCAGGCGTCCTGATTGGCGCGTTCCGTGTCCGTGTCGGCTGAGTCGTCGATCACCGCCACCGTCTGACCGGCGGCGCAGGCGCCGTGCAGCGCATCCAGCAGCCGGACCAGATCGTCCGGGCGGCCGCAGGTGCGCACGTAGACGGGCAGCGGGGATGACGCCGGCACGTCCGCGCCGGCGTCCAGCCGCGACAGGAAGGCGGACGCATCGATGAAATGGCCACGCCCGTGCAGCGCCTCCAGGGAGCGGCGCACCTCGGCGCGGTCCGACGCCCCCAGCCGGCGGGCCAGCAGGTCGGCGTGCTGGTCCAGGGTGGCGAAGCGCCGGCAGACTTCCAGCCCCCGGGCCAGCGGGCGGGCCAGCAGCGTCGCTACGCTGCCGTCCGTGGTTCGAAGCAGCATGGAGTGCGGGCCGGCGTCGGACAGGCGAAGCCCGTCCAGGATGAGCAGGGGCGGCGGCGCCTGTCCGCTGCCGGGCACCGTGTATGAAAAGTTGATCCCGGTGCCCTGCATCGGTAGCGGCTCCTGGTGTGTCCTGTCCTTCGTCCCGGCGGCGTGCGCAGGCGCCGGGCGCTCCCGGGAGCCGGCGCGCCGGCCCCGAGCCGTGTGCCTAGTCGGTGTTCAGCCGGCGGCGTGCGTCGTCCAGCAGCCCCTCCAGGGCGTCGTTGTCGACGGTGGCGGCGGCGGGATCGGTCACCTCGCGGGTCCACGCGGTGAGTTCGGAGCGCACGTAGTTGGCGCGGATGCGGGCCTCGATCGCCTCGCGCACCTCCTCGAAGGGCCGGGTGTGCGCGTCCTGGTACTCAACCAACTGGATGATGTGAATGCCGAAGCGGGTTTCCACGGGTCCGGCCAGCTCGCCGGGCTCACGCAGGGCGAAGGCGGCTTCCTCGAAGGCAGGTACCATGCGGCCCCGCTCGAAGAAGCCGAGGTCGCCCCCGGAGCCACTGCTGCCCGCGTCGTCGGAGTACTCCCGGGCGAGATCTTCAAAGTCTTTTCCCGCCCGGATACGATCCATCAGAGCGTCGGCCTGTGCAACGCGCTCGGCCTTGCCGTCCTCCTCCTGCACGGAGAGCAGGATGTGCCGGGCGTGGACGCGCTCGGCAACTCTGTGCTGGTCCCTGTTGGCGCGGTAACGCTCGTGAGCCAGTTCCGTGAAATCCGGCATTTCCAGGGTTTCAATGAAGGCGTTGCGCGCGGCATCCACCAGCAGGTCGCGCCGGGCGCGCTCGATACGGTACCGCATCAGCGGATCGTCATCGAGTCCACGTTCCTCGGCCTCCACGGCCATGCGAGCACGGCGGTAAAGCGTGTTGACCATCTGGTGGAACATGTCGGCGTCATTGACGATCTGCCTTTGCTGCCCCGGGGCAAAGGTACGCAGTTCTAGCGCCACATGCTCCGCGGTAATCTCGACGCCGGGGCCTACAATGACCACATGGGCATCCGACACGGATTGCGAAGCGTTCACACCGGGGAAAGTGGACAAGAGCAGAATCAGGAGCGAGAAAATGTTTCTTGGCATGGGATCGACGGGGTCCTCGGAGCAAAGAGGTTTGACATGCCGCGAACCTGTCAGAGGTTCCTGGGCAGGCCGGGCAGCCAGGTCAACCAACGGTGGCGGTGCTGACCGCTTGCTATTCTATCGGCGCGCTGGCAGGAACAAAAGCCTGCCGCCGGTTTTGAGCCGATGAGGGTAGGCGGTGGGGTGCCACGGGATGGCAGGCGCCGGGCAGCTCTCCGGCGCCGTCGCACACAGCGGAGAGGGCGCGGCGTCCTGGGCGCCACAGGAAAAAAAGGCCGGACATGTGTCCGGCCTTTCGAATCACGGTGTCGACATCAACAACTTAGTCGGAGAAGTTGCTGGTGGAGAAGCGGTTGATGATGCGGAACCGGCAATGAGTGTTGTTATTGGTGCCACACCGGGTAGCAGACTCCGTGCCCGCTGCCGGCCGCACATTGAAGTAATACATTGTGTTCCGGTCCAGGGGACATCCGCCCCACAGAGCGGCGCCGGCGATCGCATCCTTGAAGCTAAAGCTATATGTGCTTACGTTGGTACGACGACAAGCCGAGTCGGATGTATTGAAGGCGCCCGGCGTCTTTGTGATCGCCACGTCGAATCGGCTCAGCGTACTGTTCTCGCCCGCCTCTCCGCGGGCTAACGGCATGCTCAGGTAGCTCCCACTGGCATCCAATGAAAACGGAATGCGCATGGACCAGACCTCACCAGCCTTGACCGATACATACTGGCTGTCTTGAGCCCACTGGCATTGCTGATACTCGGTAGGAATGCAACCGGGTACGTGATTGTCGCTGCTCTGGCGACTGCGATCGAAGACATAGATATGGCTTTGCGGCTTCCACAGACCGGTCCCGGGATCATCACCACCGGTCGATGGCGGGGGCGGCTCCTCTTCTTCCGGCGGCTCTTCCGGTGGCGGTTCGGTGGGTTCAGTAGGTTCGGTAGACAAACATCCGGACGCCACGTTCACGCGTATCTGGTTACCGCTAAAGACCACGTCGCCACTGGTGGTGCACTGCACCTCGTTACCGTCCTCATTGATCACGAGGGTGTAGGCAGCGGCCGTAACCGGCACCAGAGCGGCCAGGGCGACGGCCGGCAGGAGGAGCTTGCGGAAGGCGGAGGGTTCGGTATTCATGCAGCGGGCACCTCTCGGGTACGAAAAATGCGCGTCAGGAGAGACGCGCCATGACAGAAAAGTAGGATATTTCACGGGGTTGCGCAAGTTATTTCGCGCAATACCCAAAGCCTGTGATTGCCATCCCCCAAAGGACCTTTGGTCACGGTGTGGCCATAGTGTATCGCGCGGCAGGGCACGGGCGACACACCATCAGTCGGCCAATCGAGCACGGGTATCCGCTGGAGCGGCAGCGTGTCGGGCACATGGACATGACTGGCTGGCAGTATAGCCATCGGCGCGGGTAAAGCAAGCATCAACGCATCCGCCGGCGCGCCAATGCGACCAACTACTGACCACGGACAACTGACAAGGGACAAACACCAAAAAAAAAGGGGGCGTTTTCACGCCCCCTGAAGCTTACAGCGGTTTGCGGTGATCTGCGGTTATTTAGTCGAGGGTACTGATCACGCGGGTGTAGGCGTGTTCGAAGGCCAACCCGTAGTTCATCAGGTTGTCGCCGGACACACCGTTCTCCAGCGTGGTGATGGCCATACCGATCACCGGAAGGCCGGTGACCGAGCCCCAGTCCCCTTGGCTGCTCACGATATCACCCGGATTGAGGAAGTTCAGTTTCATCCAACCGGAGTTGATATTGTTGTTGCCGGGAGCGTTGAAATCCCTGACCAGCGCGGAACCGAGCAGGCCGCCACCATTGAACGAGATCACATTCGTCTCGTAGCAGATGGTGTCGTCCTCACCCGGAGGAGGCGGCGGGGAGAACTGCAGGTCGTCCGGACTCTCGGGCGAGAATTCCTCGCGATCCCAGAGGGCGAAGTTGACCGGCACGCAGGACTGGCCGTCGTCGTCATCCTGGAACGTCGGGACACCGGCGTTGGCGAACGGCTCCAGCGTGTTGGCACCCGCTTCACGCTCGTCGACGTAGAAGTTCTTGGTGGGGAACGTGACCACCCAGTCGGTCATCGCGTTGTTGGCCGGATTGACGCTGAACTGGTTCATGACGCTGGTCCGGGAGAGCAGCGCACTTACCGCATCGCCGTCCACGGCATCAAACAGACCCGTCACCGCGAAACCCGGGTTGTCCGTGTGGATCTGCGCGAGCTGCGGGGTGACGTCGGACAGGTTCGGGTTGATACTGGCCGGTTCGTCCATCAGGTTGGAGCCTGGGGCACCGTTGCCATCAGGACCCGCGGGATTGAAGAAGTTCGCCAGCACGACGGGCTCGAAGCTGGCACCCTTTCCGCTGTTGACCTGCATCAGGGTCGCCGTGCCCTTGAGGACGTTGATCGGCTCCAGGAAGGCAGCCTGGGTGGCGGCAAGCGTACCGCCCTGGGCGCCTGGCGTGAAGGCCGTGCGCACGGCAGCGCAATCCCTCGGCACACCATTGATATGCTTGGCGTTGTACGCGACACCGTTAAAGCTTGCCTCGTTTTCCTCGGCGCCAGCGCTGGCGTGACCCATCTGGATCACCTCGATATAGCCTTCCTTGGTACGGTCGAAGCCTTCGTTGCCACCGTCACCATTCGAACCGACGTAATCGAGATTGGTGAAATCCACGCCAAGACGACCGCCACCCACATTCAAGGGCAGTACCGGCGCGGTGCAGGAGTTGTCACCCGTGACGAGGCGGGCTCGCGTGCCATCGGGGGATTCGGTAATCGTGGCGTTCCACACGTCGCGCGGGGACAGGACCACGTTGAAGTCACGGGCATCCCGGCTGTTCTCGCCTTCGCGGAAGCGGATCTTGAAGGCAACCGTGGTGTCCGAGGTGTTGGTGATGTTGATGTTGGTGTCGAAGCCGTTGCGCACCGTGTAGTACGGGAACAACAGCACTTCGCCGACGCCGTCTTCGGCAAAATTCACGGCCTGAGCAGTAGGCACCGTCACGGCTGCGCCCATGGCGATCGCCAAGGCTACACCCAAAGGCTTGACCTTAAACGGTGTCGTAGGAATGTTCCTCTGAACTCTTTTCATAACTCAATCCCCTTTCAGGTTTTTAGAACGAATTGGACAACCGGCCAAGTAGCCTTGACATACGCTGTACTGACCAAACCGCGTCCCGCTGATACTACACACGACTTCTTGCATTTTCAAACTGATTAGATCAAAAACTCAACCAGAACATCAATCACTGCTATGCCACCATTCACCTCCCTCGCGCACCCAGGTTTCGAAGATCGGCCGCTCGTTTTCGAGGGGGCGTCCGTCGGGCCCGAGAGTGAAGTAGGACACCATTACCCGCACATTCGCCCGATCCCCGTCCAGGTCCACCTCGGCCACCTCGGCCGCCGCCCAGCGCATCTGCTGGCCGAAGCGCCCCCGGTAGGCCCGCGACGAGTAGGCGGCACGCAGGGCGGGGGATTCCAACTCATACGCGCCGTCGAACGATCCGGCCACCAGCGCATCCCAGCGCTCCTGCGCACGCGCCGCGACGCGCTCCTCATCTGTAACATCTGTGAGGCCGCGTTCCGACTCGCAACCGACCAACGGCAAAAGCAGCAAGACAAATGCGAGGCAGACGAGCCGCCAACTCACCCTGTTCATCGCCGGACGGAACCGGCCCCGGATGCCCGGGTGTTCCCCGGATACCAACTTTCCGACACGTGACAAACAGTACATCCTCACAGTGAAATCAAACGGCATATCCGGCAATGCGCGAAGGCCGCCGGGCTTCTGCCCGGAACCGGCGCCGCCGTCCTGGCGGTCCGTCCGGCCACCGGCGCGCACCGACCGTACCCTTCCGAAAGCAAACTATACAACCGAATTACCCATCGTCAAGGGGTTTTGTTGTTTTTTTAGCACGGAGATGTTGCATTTTCGCTACACTCCGCCGCCGGCTGGCGCTGCGCATCCCGGATACGGGACTCCAGGCCCTTCATGCGCCGGCGCACCGCTTCCGTTATCATGCGCGCCTCGCCGGCATCCTGGGCCACCCGGGGCTTGATCAGGACCAGCAGTTCCGTGCGCCGCAGGGAGGTGCTGGTGGCCCCGAACAGCGGGCCCACCATGGGCAGGCGGCGCAGGCCGGGTACGCCGCTTTCGTCGCGGCTGTCGGTCTCGCGGATCAGGCCGCCGAGCACGATGGTGTCGCCGCTCTGCACGGCCACGGAACTGCGGATCAGCCGCTGCTGGATGGTGGGGGAATCGATGTTGGAGCTGGTGGTGCTGGACACGTCGTTCACTTCCTGCTCGATCTCCATCTGCACCATGCCGCCGGCATTGACCCGCGGCGTGACTCTCAGGCTGACGCCGGTATCACGGTATTGGATATTGGTGACCGTCACCGGGGAGTCCGTCACAACACTGGTGGCCTCCGACGCGCGCACGGGCACCTGGTCGCCCACGCGGATCAGGGCCTCCTGGTTGTCCATCACCATCACCGAGGGCGAGGAGAGCACGTTGACCCGGGAGTCCTGCGCCAGGGCGCTGAGCACGGCGCGCACCTGGTCGGCGCTGTCGACGATGGAGTAGTTGAAACCCGGGAAGGTGCGCGAGATGTTCGCGGAATCGGCGAGGATGCCCCGGCCGCTGTAATCACCGAGGCTGTCGGTGAAGAACCACTGCAGGCCGTAGCGCAACTCGTCGGTGAGCGACACCTCGATGATGGTGGCATCCACCAGCACCTGCAGCGAGGGCACGTCGAGCTGGCTGAGCCCCTGGAGAATCAGGTCGTAGTCGCGCTCGGAGGCCATGATGAGCAGGGCGTTGTTGCTGTCGTCGGCGATGATGCGCACCTCGCCCTCCAGGGCACCTTCCTGGGTATTGTCGCCTCCGCCCATGGTGGCGGTGACGGTGCCGCCGCCCCCGGTGCGCGGCGCCGGGCTGTCTCCGCCGGGGTTGTCGCTGCCGATCTCCACCGCCTCCACGCCGGGGGCCAGGCCGCGTTCGGGGCGCGCGGCCTGGGTACGGGTCTCGCCCCCGTAGATGTCGGTGAGCAGGCCGGCGACTTCCTCGGCCCGCCCGTGCTGCATGCGGTACACGTGCAGGCGCGCGCGGTGCACGTCCTGGCGCCGGTCCAGGCGCTTGACCCAGACCTCGGCCTCCTCCAGGTAACGGGGCTGCGGCGTGACCACCAGCACCGCGTTGAGCCGCTCGATGGGGATCATGTGGAACAGGCCGGCCAGGGGGGTGCCGCTGTCCATGGCGATCACGCGCTCCAGCTCGGAGACCACCTCGCCCACGTCCGCGTGGTTGAGGGTGTAGAGCGCCACGGACATGCCCGCGAGCCAGTCCACGTCGAAGATGTCGATGGTTTCCTGCCAGCGGGACAACTCACGCCGCGAGCCGGCCAGGATCAGCAGATTGCGCGCCGGGTCCACCCGCACCACGGCGTCTGGCGTCAGGAACGGCTCCAGGATGGTGAGCATCTCCGCCACGCCGATGTACTCCAGCGGCACGATGCGCACGTTCAGGCCGGGGCCGCCGGGGCCGGTGCGCGGCACGCTGGTACCGCGCAGGGCGCCTTCCCGGGGCCGCACCTGGTAGAGGCCGTCGTCGCCGGTCACCAGGGTGGCGCCGTTGAGCCGCAGCAGGCTCTCCAGGGTGGGCAGCAGGTCCTCGCGCGGCAGGGGGCTGGAGGTCTGCATGGTGACGTTGCCGGAGACCCCCGGGTCCACCACGTAGTTCTCCTCCAGGAGCTTGCCGAGGATGAAGTGCACCACTTCCTGGAGGTCCGCCCCCTCGAAGTTGAGGGTGATGTCGCCGGTGCGCCGGTCCACCTGCACGGCGCGCGCGGCACGCTCGGCGTCGAAGAACACGCCGGTGCCGGGGTAGATCTCGACGGATTTGGCATCGGTGTCCCGGGCGTCGGCGTCCACGAGCCGCTCGTCCGCCGGGGCGGTGGGGATCGGCGCCGGCTCATCCTCCGGCGTGCCGATCTCGATCCACAGGGATTCGTCGCGCGGGCGGTCCAGGGCGGCGCAGGCACCGAGCGCGAATGCCAGTGTCAGCACCAGGGCCGTCCTGAGCATGCCAGAGAAGGGGGGAACCCGGGTCCGGGAGGGTACGCGTCCTGCTGGGGGTGCGTTCATGGATTCTCGCTGCTGGGGTTCGACCGGGGCCTCGGACGCGTCCGCAAACCCGTGGTATGTACATGAATCCGTACTTCGCGCGCAAGTATAACGACTGGCGGCGCCATGCACGAGAGCCGGGCTTCGCATTTCCCCGCGCCCGCCCCGCCGCAGCAGCCGTAGGTTGGGGTGAGGAACGAACCCCAACATGCCCGGCCCCGGGAGACCTCCGCCATGTTGGGGTTCGCTGCGCTCACCCCAACCTACGGTCCCTCACCCTTCCCGCCTCGACCAGGGCCGTAGGATGGGCAAAGCGCAGCGTGCCCATGCGGAAGAGGCCTCGGCGGGTGACCGAAGCTCGTGACGAGCAACCTGTCAGCCCGTCTCTCGTCACTTGTTACGCGTCGCCGTTCGTCCAGCATGGGTCCGCTGCGCTTGACCCATCCTACAACTGCCCAAGGTTTTTCCTCTGTGACCTCTGTGTCCTCTGTGGCAAGAAACAGCAGTCGTAGGTTGGGGTGAGGAACGAACCCCGACACGCCCCGGGCCCGGAGACCTCCGCCATGTTGGGGTTCGCTGCGCTCACCCCAACCTACGGTCCCTCACCCTTCCCGCCTCAACCAGGGCCGTAGGATGGGCAAAGCGCAGCGTGCCCATGCGGAAGAGGCCTTGGCGGGTGACAGAAGCTCGTGACGAGCAACCTGTCAGCCCGTCTCTCGCCACTTGTTACGCGTCGCCGTTCGTCCAGCATGGGTCCGCTGCGCTTGACCCATCCTACAACGGCCCAAGGCTTTTCCTCTGTGACCTCTGTGACCTCTGTGGCAAAAAAACAGGGCGCTGATCCACCCTGCAACAACGCTCGAACCGGCGGCGGCGCCGGGAGCCGGGGTTCGTATTCCCCGACGTCACTCCCGGGCGCGGGGCGCGGCGCGTTCGCCGGGCGCGAGATCCACGCCCCGGCCCGGGGGCCGCAGTTCGAGGCGCGTCTCCTCGCCCCGGGCACGGAACACCACGTGGGTCTCCTCCACCTGGTGGAGCAGCCACTCGCGCAGGGTATCGCCCATGGAAAGGCGCAGGATCTCGTCGGTACCGCTCACCAGGAACCAGGCGTGCCGTTCGTCGGGCGTGATAATCACGCTGGTGAGCCGCAGATCCGACAACTCCGGGAGCGGCGCCTCCGGCTCGGCCTCGGCCTCGGCCTCCGGCGCCGCGTCATCCGCCGTTTCCGCCACCGGCGGGCGGCGAGTGCTCATGAACAACGGCCGCTCGATCAGCGCAGGGTATCCGTCCGGGCCCTGGAACCCGGAATCGTCCGGCAGCAGCACCGGCTCCGCCCTCTCCGCGGGCCGCTCGGATCCCGGCGGCGATGCGAGCACCCGCGCCTGCCAGCGGTCCATGGCCACCCAGGTCCCGGCAATCACGGCCGCCAGGACCAGCAGCAGGCCGGAAAGCGTGACGCGCGCGGGGAGCCCGGTCATGGCCGGGCCTCGCGCATGTAGGCCTGCACGTCGAAATCCACCTCCACCTCGCCGGTCTCCTGTGCGGGCCGACGTCCGGCGCGCTGGCGCAGGCGAAGCAGCCGGACGTTGAGGTTGTCCACGAACAGCAGCGGGCGGCGCGTCTCGATCCCGTGGAGCAGGTCCGCCAGTTCCTCGCTGGTGGCAGTCATGCGCACCGTCACCGACACCCGGGTGAAGCCCTGCTCCTCCAGGGGCCGGCCCACCTGCATGGAACGCACCTCGCCGCCGTGGGTGTCGACCATCCGCCCGATCAGCTCCTGCACCTGGGCGGCCGCCAGCGACGGGGTGCCCTGCTCGAACAGGTGACCCCGGGCGAGGGCCTCTGCCCGCAGGGCCTCGATCTCGGCCTCCAGTTCCGGCAGTTGCGCGGCGGCCGCGTGGAGCCGATCCAGGCGGAACTGCTGGTCGTCGATGGCCGTGAGGTAGTGGTTGTAACGGGCCACATACGGTATGAGCAGGGCAAAGATCACGATCAGCACCAGGGCCAGCAGAAGGCCCAGGGCCACCACCCGTCGCTCGCGCGGCTTGAGCCGGTCCAGGTTCACGACGCGGGCTCGCGAATGGACAGGGCGATCTGGAAGACGTCCCGGCCGGTGGTGCGGTCACGGGTCACCGGAGCCGCGAAGCTCACGGATTCGAACATGGGGGAATCCTCGATGCGACTGATCAGCCCGGATGCGGCGCCGGACAGGCCCTGGATCACCAGGCGATGCCCGTTGAACTGCAGGCTCTGCACCCAGGTGTCATCCGGAAGAACCATTGCCATCTCGTTGAGCACGGCCACCACGGGCGGGCGGGACTGCTTGCGTTCGATCAGGAACCGCGAGTGGGCGAGCAACTGGTCGCGCTGTTCGCGCAGGTCCTGGGCCCGGGTGGCCACCTGCTGGACCTGGGCCACCTCGCGGTTGAGCTGTACCACCACTTCGCGCAGCTTCCACAGGGGCAGCAGCAGGGCCACCACCAGCAGCGCCACCACGGCCCCGGTGAGCAGGGTCCGCCCGCCGGGCAGCCTGCGCCGGGCCACGGGGCCGCGGGCGGGGGCCAGGTTCAACCCGGGGGCCTGGTCCGCCTCGACGCGGTCCGGGTGCACGCCCCAGTTGCCGAACTCCTGCAGCCAGTGATCCAGGAAGGTACGCGGCACGGCCACGAGGCGGACCTGCACCCGGCCCTGGGCGCTGTCCCGGCCGATCACCTGGTATCCGTGATAGACCGCGTCCGCCTTGAACGGGGTGTAGCGGTCCATCTCGTAACGCAGCACCTGGTCGAGGTTTTCCTCCACGGCGGCGGGCATGCTCAGCTCGCGCACCAGCACGGCGCGCCCGGCAAGGCGCAGCACCAGGCGCCGGTCCTTGCCCCGGGTCGCCGCCAGGGTATCCACCAGCAGGGCCGCCTCGCTGCCGTCCGGGGGAAACCGGCGCACGGTGCGGGTGCCTTCCGCCGTCACCAGGTCCAGTTCGATGGCCTCGTCGGTGACCCGCAGGTCCACCCGCTCGCGCACCAGGTGCAGGCGCGCGCGCAGCCCGGGCGGGAGCATGGCGGCCAGTTCCGACAGCCACCACGCCAGGAAGGCGCCGGCCTCCCGGCGCAGGTCCCCGAGCCGCCCGGCGGACAGTGGCGAGGCGCTCATGGGCGGGCCTCCGCGTGGGCGGCCGGTCCGTGGGCGATCTGCCGGGGCTGGGAAACCATCGCCGAGGGGACTCGGCTCCTACAGGGGGCGATCGGCCGGGCCATTGAAACCATCGCCCAGGGGACTGGGCTCCTACGGGAGACGCACCGGCCGACCCTGCCGGCGGATGCGCTTTGCTGATCCGCCCTGCGGTGAACGGGTACAAGCAACGGCGAGAAGTGCGGGTTCAAGCCCCCCCCTCCAAACGGTAGTGGACGATTCTGTAGGGTTCCCGGCCCGCGGCGGTTTCGGGCATGAGGACGACGCGGAGGCCCTGTTCGAGACCCGAGGGCATCCGGGCCACGGCCTCGACACTATACGCCAACCCGCCGCCACCGCCCAAGCCTGCCCACTCCAGGGCGGGATCCGGCAGATCCTGCTCCCGCGCCTCCTCGCGGCGCTCGAGGAATGCGTCCACCTCGCCGGCATCGATACCCGGCAGCGCGAGCAGCACGTCCCGGTCGGCGGACGTCGCGTCGATGCCCGCCTGGCGGGAATGCACCGTCACCATGGGCCGGATGCGCCGGTACAGATCCGGGGTCATGCCCGGCACCAGCAGCAGTTCCTCCACGCCGAGAAACGGCTCGTTGCGCGGGCCGTAATCCAGCCCCGCCGCCCGGTAATCCGCCTCGGAGAGTCCGGCGGCCCGGCGGAGGGGGCTCGGGTCCCGCCAGTCCAGGATGCTGTCCACGAGAGCGGCCCGGGCGCCCCCGTCTTCCATCCCGGCGGCCCGCAGCACACCGTCGATCAGTTCCGGCGGTGCATGATTGATGTCCACCCGTCCGGACTCCGAACGGACCCGGATCACCAGGGTGGCGTCTCCGAAGCGCAACTGCCGGGGCCGGCCGTCGGGTTTCCAGGCCAGTTCCTCGTCACTCTCCGTCAGGCCCAGCATGGCGAAACGCACGCCCGCCTCGGCGGCTGCGCGGGCCTCGGCCACCTCCACCATGTGGCGGATGGTGCCCGCCTCGCGGCGCATGCCCAGGGTGAAGCTGGCGGCGATCACCGCAAGCAGGGTGATGACCCACAGCACCAGCACCAGGGCCATGCCCGCCTGCCGGCGAAGACCCGGGGCTCCGGCGTTCACTCCGGGAACCTCATCTCGATGTAGACCTGTCCCTGGCGAGGCTCGGCCACCAGGAACAGATCGGGCTCCGACGGATCCGCGGGCTCCAGTTCCAGGCGCACCAGTTCCGGCAGGTTGTCGCTGTGATCCCATCGGTCGCGCCACTCCAGGCGCTGCGGATCATCGGGCGCGCCGAAGTACGACAGATGCAGACCGTCAATCCCCTCCATGAGCAGCACCGCGTCCTCCACCTGCGCAGCCGGCGCATCCATCACGTCCGGGTGAAACAGCCGCCAGGTGAGCACCAGGCCGCGGCCCCGATCCGTCTCGCCCAGGGCGAGGCGCATGTACTGCACGCCGCCTCCGCCCCGGTGGGCCGGCAGGGGGGAGACCCAGCTCACCGAGTCCGGTTCGCCTTCGAAGGCGAGTCGCGCCTGCTCGCCCTCGGCGGAGTGCATCACCGGCATGGCGAGGGCGAGTTGCCGTTCCACCACGCGCATGGCCATCTCGCGCTCCGCCACCGCCGCCACCTTGTGCTCCGCGGCATCCCAACTGTTCGCGCCCAGGCGCAGGCCGGAGAGCAGCACGGTCATGATCAGCGCCAGCAGCACCAGTGCGATCATCAGCTCCAGCAGCGTGAAGCCCCGCTGGCAAGCGCGCCTCACGGCCGGGCCTCCAGGCGCACGGTGTGCAGGTCCACCTGCCGGTCGCCGGCGCCGCCGGACCAGGACACGCGCACGGAGATGGAGTAGGTCTCGAAACGCTCGGCGGCGCCGGGGGCGATGTCGCCGGTGGACATGGGGGAAATCTCCGCCTGCCAGCGATAGGGGGTCCCGTCGAAGCTGCCGCTGTGGTCGCCGGCCTGCAGCGGGCGCGTGGCGGCGTACTCGGTGAGCAGGGATTCGGCCATGCGGGTGGCCTCGCCGTATTCCTCCGCCACCATGGCGGTGCGCAGGCCGGTGGAGAACACCTGGAACAGCACGCCCAGGGTCACCGCCAGCACGGCAAAGGCCACCAGCACCTCCAGCAGCGAGAACCCCCCGCAACGTGCCCGCGCAGGCACCCGACCCCTCGGACGTCCCGTAGGAGCCCAGTCCCCTGGGCGATAGGTTCGGGGCCCCGGCGGATCGCCCACAGGTGCGGCCCATGCACCCCCCGCATTCCCCGTAGGAGCCCAGTCCCCTGGGCGATGGGTTCGGAGGCCCGGCGGCTCGCCCCCCGTAGGAGCCGAGTCCCCTCGGCGATCGCTTCGATGGGATACCACATCCCCGTTGAACAAAATGCGCCGGCTACTCATCGAGAATGCTGACCTTGCCCGTCAACCACTGCACATCCACGACGAAGCGGCGTTCCCCGCTGCCGAGGGTGACCCGGCCGCCGGTGGAGGATCCGTCAGGAAAAAAGGTGATGGCGCCGGCGCTGTCACCGCGCAACTCGGAACGCCCGGTGCGCAGCCGCACGTCCACATGGCGGGCGAACTGGTGTTCGCGCTCCTCGCCGGCACCCTCCACCCGGTAACTGCGCGCATCCACGTCGATCACCACCGCCACTTCGTTGCGCGTGGCGATGGCGCGCCCGCGGGCATAGCGCAGGGCGGTGGCCACGTCCCGGGCCGCGCCCTTGAGCTCGACGCCCGGCAGCACGGCCCCGAAACGCGGCACCACCAGCCCCAGCACGGCGGCCGCGATGACCACCACCACGATCAGCTCCAGCAGCGTGAAGCCGGCGGCGCGATGCCGGGGGAAACGGGTTCGGGGCACCGTGCGCATGGGCCGGCGATCAGCGGGTCAGCGCCCGCGGATACAGGCGGTGGCGTTCCGGGGCGACCGCGAGGGGGCGTGGCGTGCGTGCACCGGCGCTCAGTTCCAACTGGTGACCGGCTGGTTCTCGCCTTCGCCGCCGGGGCGTCCGTCGGCGCCGTAGGTCCAGATGTCGAAGGTCCCGTACTCGCCGGGAAAACGGTAACGGTAGGGATTGCCCCAGGGATCCACGGGCAGTTCCCGACGGCGCAGGTAAGGGCCGTTCCAGTTGGACACTCCGTGGGGCTGGCTCACCAGGGCGTCCAGCCCCTGGTCGGTGCTGGGATAGGTGCCCACGTCGATCCGGTACAGGTCCAGGGCGGCGCTCAGATCCTGGATCTGGAGCCCCGCCGTGCGGGTCTTGGACTCGCCCAGGTAACGCATCACCTGCGGACCCACCAGGCCCGCCAGCAGGCCCAGGATCACCAGGACCACCAGCAGCTCGATGAGGGTGAAACCCCGGGTGCGGCGCGCGCCGGCGGCGTGATCAAACGTGCATTGGAATCGCATATGGAATCGACCTTTCAAGTCCGTAGGCCGGATAAGGCGCAGCCGCATCCGGCGGGTCCGCACAACGGGTGGGCGGATGCATGTCTCCCGGCGGGGACTCCCTCACCCGTGCGGCGCGCCGGCGAACGCCCGATCGCGCGGCCATGAGCCGCCGGACCCGCCTCCGCCCGTGAAACCGCACAGTACGACAGCCTATCAGAAGGCGAGTTCATTGACACTGACGATGGCAATGAGGATGGACACGATGATGGTGGCGATGAGCAGGCCCAGGCCGACGATGAGCACGGGCTCCAGCAGGGACAGCATCCGCTGCACCGCCACGCGGACCTCGCGGTCGTAGATGTCGGCCACCTGCATGAGCATCCCCTCGAGCCGGCCGGTCTCCTCACCCACCCGGATCATCTGCATGCCCAGCTTCGGGAACAGGTCCGCCTCCATCAGCGGCGCGCTCATGCCCTGCCCGCCCTTGAGCCCCTCCACTGCCACGCCCATGCCGCGCTCCAGCACCCGGTTGTTCAGGGTCTCGCGCACGATGGACATGGCGGTGAGCAGCGGCACGCCGTTGCCCAGCAGGGTGCCCAGGGTGCGGCTGAAGCGGGCCGTTTCCAGCTTGCGCACGAGATCCCCCGCCAGGGGCAGGCGCAGCACGCCCGCATCCCAGCGCAGCCGGAACGCCGGATCGCCCAGGCGGTGGCGCAACAGGAGCACGATCAGCACCACGGCGCCGATCAGCGCCCACCAGTATCCGCGCAGCAGCTCGGCCGAGCCCACCACCACCTGGGTGAGCATGGGCAGAGCGCGGCCGGCATCGTCGAAGAGCTGGGTGAAGTGGGGCACCACGAACACCATGAGCACGAACACGGACACCAGCGAGACGACCAGCAGGATCGCCGGGTAGATGAGCGCGGAGACGATGCTGTCGCGCAGGTCCTTGGCCCGCTCCAGGTACTCGGACAGGCGCTGCAGCACCACTTCCATGGCGCCACCCATCTCGCCGGCGCGCACCATGCTGACGTAGAAACGCGAGAACACGCCGGACTGCGCCTCCAGCGCCTCGGACAGGGAAGCGCCGCCGCGCACCTGTTCCAGCACGCGGCCGGTCATGCGCGCCAGGCGCGGGTCCTCGGACAGGTCCACGATGATCTGCAGCGACTTGTCCAGCGGCAGCCCGGCGCCCAGCAGGGTGGCCAGCTCCTGGGTGAAGACCTGCACGTCCCGGGCGCGCACGCCCACGCGGCGCAGGCGGGTGACGCCGCCGCCCTGCACCACGCGAATCGGGATCTGCCCCGCGGCCTGGAGCTGGTTGATCACCTGCTGCTCGTCGGCGGCGAAGATCTCGCCCTCGCTGGTGTCGCCGGTCGGCGTGGCCGCCTTGTAGCGGTAGAGAGGCATATCCGGCGCTTACTCCTGGGTGACGCGCATCACTTCATCCAGGGTGGTCAGCCCCCGGACGGTCTTGCTCAGGCCGTCGTCGTACATGGTGTGCATGCCTTCCGCGCGGGCGGCCTTGTCGATCTCGCCGGACACCGCGTGGCGCATCACCAGCGCCCGGATCGTGTCCGTCATGATCAGGAATTCGAGAATGGCCAGGCGCCCGCGGTAACCGGTGTGCGCGCAGGCGTCGCAGCCGACGGCCTTGAACAGGCGCACGCCCTCCGGCGGCGCGTAACGGTCCAGCCGGAGTTCCTCACGCAGCTCCGGCAGCACCGGTATCTCCTCGCGGCAGTGGGGGCAGAGCTTGCGCACCAGGCGCTGGGCCAGGATGCCGTTGACCGTGGAGGTCAGCAGGTAGTCGTCCACGCCCATGTCCAGCAGGCGGTTGACGGTGCTGGCGGCGTCGTTGGTGTGCAGGGTGGACAGCACCACGTGCCCGGTGAGCGCCGACTGCACGGCGATGCGCGCGGTCTCCAGGTCGCGCATCTCGCCCACCATGATCACGTCCGGGTCCTGGCGCACGATGCTGCGCAGGGCGCCGGCGAAGTCCAGCCCGATCTGGGGCTTGACCTGGATCTGGTTGACCCCGTCGAGTTGATACTCCACCGGGTCTTCCACGGTGATGATCTTACGCTCCGAGGTGTTGAGCCGCGACAGGGCCGTGTACAGGGTGGTGCTCTTGCCGCTGCCGGTGGGGCCGGTGACCAGGATGATGCCGTGGGGCAGGTCCAGGATCTTCAGGAATCGCTCCAGGGCCTCGCCCTCGAAGCCGAGCACGGCGAAGTCCAGGGTGATGCTTTCCTTGTCCAGCAGACGCATGACCACGCTCTCCCCGTACAGGGTGGGCACGGTGGAGACGCGCAGGTCCAGTTCCTTGCCGACGATGCGCAGCTTGATGCGCCCGTCCTGGGGCAGGCGCCGCTCGGCGATGTTGAGCCGCGCCATGATCTTGATGCGCGAGATCACCGCGGCCGTGGAACGGGCCGGCGGCGCGTCGATCTCGTGCAGGATGCCATCGATGCGCAGGCGCACCTTGAGCGCGCCCTCGAAGGGCTCCACGTGGATATCCGAGGCCCGGGATTCCACCGCCTTCTGGAGAATGAGATTGACCAGGCGGATGACGGGGGCCTCGCTGGCCATGTCCCGCAGGTGCTCGATGTCCTCCTCGCGCACGTCCTCGCCGGTCTCCACCGTCAGGGCGGCATCGCCGTCCGCCGACGGCCCGGCGGCGGACGCCCGCTCCAGGGCCGCGGCGATGTCCCCGGGAATGCCGACCCGGGGCCGCACGTCCAGGCCGGTGGCCAGGCGCACGGCATCCTGCACGAAGCGGTCCCTGGGGTCCGGCATGGCCAGGACGAGACAGCCGTCCTCCTCGTACAGGGGCAGGGCGCCGGCCTCCTTGAGAAAACGCGCGGACAGGCCCTGGGGGAGTTCCACGGGATCGGGATAATCGTCCGCGTCCAGGAGCGGCACGCCGGTGGTGGCGGAGAACGCCTCGGCCTGGTCGCGCTCACTGACCATGCCCAGGCGCTGGAGCACGGCGACCAGCCCCAGCGACTCGGTCCGGGCCAGGCGCGTGGCGCGCTCCAGGTCCGGTTGCCGCAGGCGCCCGTTGGCCACCAGCCAGTCGGCGACCGCCTGATCCGGCACGCCGGTGACGGCGGTCGGATCGTCGGATACGGGCTGCGGGGCACTCATGTTGGCGGGGTCTCTCCAAGGCGGATGCATCGGCGCGCATCCGCGTCACTCGTACAAGGCCCGGGATTATACAGCAGACCCCGGGGCGGACCGAAGGATACCGGCACGATACCCGGTTCGCCCGCCGCGCGCGTCAAAGCCGTTCCCGCAGGTCGCGCCCGGCAAAGCCCGTCAGCGGGACCGGCACGCCGCGCGTCAGGGCCATGGCCTGGAAGCGCTCGCCCATCTCGCCGGGCAGGGTGAGCTGGCGCACCTGCCCGGCCAGGGCGATCTGTGCGCGAGGGTCTTCGCTCGCGGCCTCCTGAAAGGCCGCGTCCAGCCCGGCGCCGATCAGGAACCAGGCCTGGGTGGTGTAGCCGGCGACCTCCAGGCCCGCGGCAAGCCCCGCCTCCGCCACGGCGGTGAAGTCCACGTGGGCGGTGAGGTCCGCGAGCCCGGGCAGAATCAGCGGGTCGGTGAGCGCGCGGTGGCGGTAATGGCCCATGAGCGTGCCCTGGCTGCGCTCCGCGCTGTAGTACTCGTGGCGCGGGTATCCGTAATCGATGAGCAGGATCAGCCCCGCGTCCAGCGCGTCCGACACGGCGGACACCCAGGCGGACAGCCCCGGGTTGCGCTCCGAGGTGTACCCGGGTGCCCAGTGGCCGCCGGTCTCGGACCTGAGCCGCTGCACGGCCGCGGCCAGTTCCGGCCCGGCGGGCCGCCCGGCCCAGGCGAGGGCGTGGCCGTCCCATGTCACGCCCTTTTCCCGGACACCATCCGGGGTCCATGTGAAGACCTCCACCGGCATGGCGTCCAGCACCTCGTTGGCGAGCACCACGCCGCGCAGCGCCCCGGCCTCCGGCAGCGCGTCCAGCCACCGCACCCGTTCGCGCAGGGCGTCCGGCAGACCCGCCACCGCCTGCTGCTGGCGGGCCCGCAGGTCGGGGCTCAGTTCCAGGATCAGGTAGCGCCCGGGCAGACGGTCGAGGGATTCCAGCGCCCGGAGCATGTCCACGGCCAGGACGCCCGAACCGGCGCCGAATTCCAGCACGTCCCCGCCGCCCAGGTGCTCCAGCACCTGGGCCACCTGCCGCGCCAGGCATCGGGCGAACAGCGGCGAGGTCTCCGGCGCGGTGGTGAAGTCCCCGCCGGCGCCCAGCTTGCGGCTGCCCGCCGCGTAGTAACCGAGCCCCGGCGCATACAGGGCCAGCTCCATGTAGCGGCGAAAGGGCAGGAAGCCGCCGGCGCGGTCGATCTCGCCGCGCAGGCATTGCAGCAGGCGTTCGCCGGTCTCGCGCGCGGCGGCGTCCGGCTCGGGCAGGGCGTGGGGGTCAGGCATTGCGGGTGGGCTCGCGAGGCTGTGATAAAGTCCGACGCATTGTCCCGACGACACGATGGAGGCAAGGGTGGACCAGTCTAACGGCAAGCCGCTCGAGGGCAAACGTGTGCTCATCACCGGCGCGGCGCGCCGGGTGGGCGCGGAGATTGCCCGGCACCTGCACCGGGCGGGCATGGACGTCGTCATTCATTACCGGAGCTCCCGCGACGAGGCCGAATTGCTGGCCCGCGAACTCAACGCGGCGCGCGCGGGTTCCGCGGGACTGGTGCAGGGGGACCTGCTGGACACCGCCTCCCTGCCCCGGGTTGCCGACGACGCCCGGGCGGTGTTCGGTAGCGTGGACGTGCTCGTCAACAACGCCAGCAGCTTCTACCCCACGCCGCTCGGCGGCATCACCGAACAGCACTGGGACGACCTCATGGGCAGCAACCTCAAGGCGCCCCTGTTCCTCTCCCAGGCCCTCGCCCCGGAGCTGACCGCGCGGGGCGGATGCATCGTCAATATCGTGGACATCCACGCCATGCGCCCGCTCAAGGGTTACCCGGTGTATTGCGTGGCCAAGGCGGGGCTCTGGATGCTCACCCAGTCCCTGGCCCGGGAACTGGGCCCGAAGGTGCGCGTCAACGGCATCGCGCCGGGCGCCATCCTCTGGCCCGAGGCCGAGGAGAACAGCGTATCCCACGAGGAGATGATCCGGCGCACCGCCCTCAAGCGCGAGGGTTCACCCGCCGACATCGCCCGCACCACCCTCTTCCTGGTCCGCGACGCCGATTACATCACCGGCCAGATCATCCCCGTCGACGGCGGACGCACCATCGGGCAGTAGCCGCGCCTGCGGCTGACCCCTGCCACAGAGGGCACAGAGAAAAAAAACCAACAGGGCCGTAGGATGGGTCAAGCGAAGCGGACCCATGCGGAAGAGGCCGCGGCGGGTGACAGGGCAGTAGGATGGGCAAAACGCAGCGTGCCCATGCGGAAAAGCCGGCGGCGGGCGACAGGGCCGTAGGTTGGGGTGAGGAACGAACCCCAACATGCAAGGGCCCGGGAATCCTCCACCATGTCGGGGTTCACCGCGCTCACCCCAACCTACGGTCCCTGTACGTTCAGCATGGGTCCGCTGCGCTTGGCCCATCCTACCGCTGCTCAAAGCTTTTCCTCTGTGACCTCTGCGACCCCTGTGGCAAAAAACAGCAGTCGTAGGTTGGGGTGAGGAACGAACCCCAACATGCACGGACCCGGGAATCCTCCACCATGTTGGGGTTCGCTACGCTCACCCCAACCTACGGTCCCTGTACGTTCAGCATGGGTCCGCTTCGCTTGACCCATCCTACAACTGCTCAAAGCCTTGCCTCTGTGGCAAACCCATGATCCTTCATAACCCCAACTCCACCCGCCGCAACCACTGTCCGTTGAGATCGAAATCCGCCCACAGCTCCGACATGGTTTGCCCGATCAGGGGGTGGAGAAGATCCGGGGCGAGGTCGGCCAGGGGGGCGAGCACGAAGGCGTGATGCAGGATCTCGTCCCGGGGCAGTTCGAAGTACGGCGTCTCCATGACCAGGCTGCCGTACATGATCAGGTCCAGATCCAGGGTGCGGGGGCTGAAACCGTTGCTCTCCGGGGTGCGGCCCCGGGCGCGCTCCACGGATTTCAGGAAGTCCACCAGGGGTTCGGGGGCCAGGTCCGTGTCCAGGCCCACCACCAGGTTGAGAAAGGGATCCCCCTCGAAGCCCACGGTCCCCGTCTCGTAGACGGGCGAGACTGACAGGGGGCCGAAGCGCGCCTCCAGGGCCCTGAGCGCCGCACGCACGTTGGCCTCGCGATCCACGTTGCTGCCCACGCTCACGTATGCCCGGGTCATGGCTCACCCGGCATCGGATAAGGGCGGCGGAGACGCAGCCCTGTCACTGCGATCCGGCAGATGGTGGATGTCATGGTTCAGTTACCCTTCAAGGAGTTTTATCGGGATGCCGGCCGCCCGGGGCCCGCCGGGATCAGTCCCGCTTGCCGCGCTCGATGGTGACCCCCACTTCACGGCTGCCCCGCCCCGCGCCCACCTTGCCCAGGGTGAGACGCAGCCAGGGCACCGGGAACTCGTCCATGATCGTCCGGGCGATACGCTCGGCCAGAGCCTCCACCAGGGCCAGGTCATTGTTCTCGACGATGTCGATGATCCGCTTGGACACCGCCTTGTAGTTGAGCACGTCGTCGATGGAATCACTCTCGGCGCCGGGCCGGATGTCCGTGCCCATTTCCAGATCGAGGCGCACCAGATGGCGGATCTGCTGCTCCCAGGCATAGATGCCGATGGTGGTCTCGATTCGCAGATCACGTATATAGACGATATCCATGAAGCACAGATACAAGATACAGGGGGCAATATACAAGTGGGCGGGTTCGTCCGGCATCTTGCCTCTTGTATCTTGTGTCTGGTCCTTGTTATCCTTCGCCGCTTTCCGAATTCAGTCCCGCATTGCCGGAGTAATGTCATCATGGCCCGAGTGTGTCAGATCACGGGTAAGCGCCCCGTCACAGGCAACAATGTCTCCCACGCGCACAACAAGACGCGCCGGCGCTTCCTGCCCAACCTGCACAGCCACCGCTTCTGGGTGGAGAGCGAGAACCGCTGGGTGAAGCTGCGCATCAGCAGCAAGGGCCTGCGCATTATCGACAAGAAGGGCATCGACGCGGTGCTGTCCGACCTGCGCGCCCGCGGCGAGAAGTTCTGAGGAGCAATAGATCATGGCCAAAGGTGTTCGTGACAAGATCAAACTGGTGTCCAGTGCCGGAACCGGCCACTTCTACACCACCACCAAGAACAAGCGCAACATGCCGGACAAGATGGAGATCAAAAAGTACGATCCCGTCGTCCGCAAGCATGTGATGTACAAGGAAGCGAAGATCAAGTAGTCCGCTTCGCCGTCACCGCGCGCTCAGAAAACCCGGCCCCGCCGGGTTTTTTTGTGCCTTCCGGACCCGATCCACGGGGCACCCCCCGGTTGATGGCCACGGAAAACAACCAACAGGACCGTAGGATGGGCAAAGCGCAGCGTGCCCATGCGGACCTCCCGCGCCTTCCTGCCCCCTCGACTGGCCGCACAGCATGGGTCCGCTTCGCTTGACCCATCCTACTGCACCCTTACTGGTTTCTTGCCACGGAGGGCACAGAGGGCACAGAGGAAAACCAACAGGACCGTAGGATGGGCAAAGCGCAGCGTGCCCATGCGGACCTCCCGCGCCTTCCTGCCCCCTCGACTGGCCGCACAGCATGGGTCCGCTTCGCTTGACCCATCCTACTGCACCCTTACTGGTTTCTTGCCACAGAGGGCACAGAGGGCACAGAGGAAAACCAACAGGACCGTAGGATGGGCAAAGCGCAGCGTGCCCATGCGGCCCTCCCGCGCCTCCTGCCCCCTCGACCGGCCGCACAGCATGGGTCCGCTTCGCTTGACCCATCCTACTGCTGCTTTCTGTGCCCTCTGTGGCTACATCATCCTTCATCCTTCAACAAGATATTGCCCACCGCGTCCACCTCGCACACCCACCCGGGCGCCATCCACGTGGTGGACACCGCCTCGGTGATCAGCGCGGGGCCCGCGAGGGTCTGGCCGGCGGGCAGGTCCTCGCGGGCATAGACGGGTACCGGGTCCGACACCCCGTACACGGGGACCCGGGCCCGGGGCGCCGCCGGGGACCGTGCCGCGGGCGGCGGCAGGTCCGGTTCCGGCACGGGCGCCGTGAGGCGGCAGCGCACATTGACCAGCTCCACGGGCAGGTCCAGGGCGTGGCCGAAGCGGGCCTCGTGGGCCGCGTGGAAATCGGCGCCGGCGTCCTCCAGGGAACGCCAGGGCAGGTTCAGGGTGGCCGACTGTCCCGCGTAACGCATGTCCACGGAACGCGTGACCCGCGGGTCCGCCACGCCCTCGGAGCGCAGCGCGGCACGGCCCTCGGCCGCCAGGTCGTCCATGACCGTCCGGACGGCGGTGTCGGTGGCGGAATCAATGAGCAGGTTCAGGGTCCGGGACAGTTCACGGCCCAGCGGCGCCGCCAGCATCCCCAGGGCGGAGAGCACACCCGCGTGCACCGGCACCAGCGCCCGTGTCATGCCCAGCGAGGCGGCCAGTTCACACACATGCAGCGGCCCGGCGCCGCCGAACGGCATCAGCGTGAACCGGCGCGGATCGTGGCCCCGCGCCAGGGAGATCTCCCGGAGCGCGGCGGCCATGTGTTCATTGGCCAGGCGCAGCACCCCTTGCGCCGCCGCCTCCACGGACAGGCCCAGCCCGTCCGCCAGCGGCCCGAAGGCGGCCCGGGCGGCGGCGATGTCCACGGGCATGCCGCCCGCCAGCCGGGTGTCCGGCGGCAGGCGTCCCAGCACCAGGTTGGCGTCGGTCACCGTCGGTTCCTTTCCGCCCAGCCCGTAGCAGGCCGGCCCGGGATGGGCGCCCGCGGAGCGCGGACCCACCTGCAGCAGGCCGCCCGCATCCACCCAGGCCAGGGAACCGCCGCCCGCGCCGATGGTGTGCATGTCCACCATGGGCACCGCCACGGGATAGCCGGCAATATGGCCTTCGCCGGTGAGCCGGATGTCTCCTTCCACCAGCGCCACGTCCGTGGAGGTGCCGCCCATGTCGAAACTGAGCACCCGCGTCTCGCCCGCGGCCCGGGCCAGGTGGCGCGCGCCCCGCAGGCCGCCCGCCGGGCCGGAGAGCAGCAGCCGGACGCCGTGGTGCCCCGCGTGGGCGGCCTCGATGGTATCGCCGTGGCTCTGCATCACCGTCAGCCGGGCGCCGCCCAGGGAACGGGCGAGGCGGTCCAGGTACCCCTGCATGAGCGGGCCCACGTAGGCATTGAGCCAGGTGGCGATGCCGCGCTCGTACTCCCGGTACTCCGCCAGCACGGCGGAGGAGCGGCAGACGAAGCACGACCCGGAGAGCGCCGCTTCCACGGCCCGCTCGAAGCGGTCGTCCAGCCAGGAGAACAGCAGGTTCACGGCCACGGATTCCGGGGCCAGCGCGCGCACCCGGTCCGCCAGCGCCTCCAGGTCCGCGGGGGTGAGGTCTTCCAGCACCGAGCCATCGGCGCCCAGCCGCCCCCCGGTCTCCAGGCAGTCTCCGGGCGGCACCGGTTCAGGCACGGGGGCGGGCTGCAGGTTGTAGAGTTCCCGGCGGGCCTGCCGGCCGATGGTGAGCACGTCCGCGAGGCCGCGGTTGGTGACGTAGACCGTGCGCACCCCGCGCCCCTCCAGCACCGCGTTGGTGGCCACCGTGGAGCCGTGGATCACGGCCAGGGCCGGCTCGTCCTCCAGCCCCATCTCCCGGATGCCCTGCAGGATCGCACGCTCCGGGGCCTGCGGCGTGGACAGCACCTTGTGCACGCGCAGCGTGCCCGAATCCCACAGCACGAAATCGGTGAAGGTGCCGCCCGTATCGACGCCCAGTCGTTTCATGGCGCTAGCCCGCATATCTCACCGGGATCGCGGGAGCAGGCGAAGGATTCGCGTTGCTCGGCGCATCCTTGCGCCTCGCCCCTGCGGGGCTTGCGCGACGAATCGCTCCCGGCGATTCGTTCGTAGGCGCCGCTCTGGAGCGAAAGCCATAGCCGTAGCTATGGGTTGAGTGAAGAGCAAGCATACGGGCGCGAAGACGAGTCTGAACCGCGATAGGACACCGGCGGGGACAGTCTGTCATGCTGAGGTTTACGGCCATTCCTAGCTATTCCATTAATGTTTCAGTCTATTGTGTCCGAGCCGGTGTCCGACCGGTGAGATATGCGGGCTAGTGTAACGCGCGGCGCAGGCGAGCCGATGATGTGCGGATCGCTCTGGTATGATGGGCGGTCCCGTTTCGTGTATCCCGCCGCCATGTCCCAGCCGCCGTTCCAGGTTCAACTGGCCTCGTCCCGCGAAACCGCGGAGGCGGACGACCGCCTGCTGGCGCGGATCACCTTCGGCCCCGTGACGGGGAGCGACGCCGACGATCCGCGTCGCATTCAGGTGGGTCTGCCGGCGCTGCTCGACGGCCCGGACAGCGAACTCTGGCATACCGATGCGCCCGTGACCCGGGGCTGGCGGGATGATATCGGCTTCGCCCATACCGACCGCCTGCTGTTCGCACGGATCCACCTGCCCGACTCGTCGGATGCAGCGGCCGCCGCACGGGAGGCCTACGCACGTCTCCTGGATTTCCACCGGTCCATGGGCTATCCGGCCCTGCTGCGCATCTGGAACTACTTCGACCGCCTGCTGGCGCCCGCCGGGGATTCCGGGCTCGACCGGTACCAGGCCTTCTGCGCCGGCCGTCATGATGCCCTGGAAGCCGCTGGGCTGGATGCCGCCGCCCTGCCGGCGGCCACCGCCATCGGCACCGATAGCCCGGGCTTTCTCGTCTACCTGCTGGCCGCCCGGGAGGCGGGCGATCCGATCGAGAATCCGCGGCAGGTGAGCGCCTACCGGTATCCCCCGGATTACGGCCCCCGAAGCCCCACCTTCTCGCGCGCCACGCTCAAGGACTGGCCGTCCGGCGCGCACCTGTATATCTCCGGCACCGCCAGCATCGTCGGTCACGCCTCCCGGCACGAGGGGGACGTGCGCGCCCAGGTGGACGAGATCATCGACAACCTGGAGGCGCTCATCGGCAATGTCTCCCGGGGCCATGGCCTCGACACGCTCGCGGGGCCCGGCGACCTCAGCCTGATCAAGGTCTACGTCAAGCACGCCCGGGATCTGGAGGCGGTACACGAGCGGATCCGGGCGCGCATCGGGACATATCCGGCCATGCTGTTTCTGCATGGCGACATCTGCCGCCGGGAACTGCTGGTGGAGATCGAGGGGCTGTATGCCTGAACTCCCGGAAGTGGAAACCACGCGCCGGGGCATCGAGCCGCACGTCGCCGGCCGGCGCATCACGTCGGTGACCGTGCGTGAGCCGCGCCTGCGCTGGCCGGTGCCGCGTGACCTGGCCGGGCGCCTTGTGGACCGGACCATCGGCACCGTCTCGCGCCGCGCCAAGTATCTGCTGGTGGAGGCCGGCGACGGCACGCTGATCATCCATCTGGGCATGTCCGGCAGCCTGCGGCTCGTGGATCCCGCCACGCCGCCTCGGCCCCACGATCACGTGGACATCCGACTCGACTCCGGCCGCTGCCTGCGCCTGCACGACCCGCGCCGTTTCGGGGCCGTGCTGTGGACCGGGGAGGATGCGCACCGGCATCCCCTGCTCGCCCGCCTGGGTCCCGAACCCCTGGGCGAAGACTTCGACGACACGTACCTCTTTCGCAGCACCCGCAAGCGGCGCGTCGCCATCAAGCAGCACCTGATGAACAGCCGCGTGGTGGTGGGCGTCGGCAACATTTACGCATCCGAGGCGCTGTTCCTCGCGGGCATCCGCCCCGGCCGCGCCGCCGGCCGGCTCACCCGCGCCGAATGCACGCGGCTGGTGCGCACCATCCGGCAGGTGCTCACGGAGGCCATCGAACAGGGAGGCACCACGCTGCGTGACTTCGTGCGCGAGGACGGCAGCCACGGCTACTTCGGACAGCACCTGCGCGTCTACGGACGCGCCGGGCGCGCCTGCCTGACCTGCGAGACGCCCGTGAAGCAGCTCGTCCAGGGAAACCGCTCCAGCTTCTACTGCCCGGCCTGCCAGCGCTGAGGGAGCCGGCCCCGCGGACGGACTCACGGACGAGAGGATCCATGGACGTCCGCGCGATGACCCCACCCCTTTCGCCCGGAGGACCGGGCTCCTACGCGGCCTTGATCCCCTGTAGGAGCCCAGTCCCCTGGGCGATCCTCTCCTACCCAAGCCCCATTCGCCCGGAGGACCGGGCTCCTACGCGACCTTGCTCCCCTGTAGGAGCCCGGTCCCCTGGGCGATCCCGCCCAAACCAGACCCCCGTTCTCCCGAACCATACGGGGAACACCCGAATCATTCACCGGGCCGGGGAAAACGGATGGCGGCAACCTCGGCCCTGAAGAACGGGAAATAGGCGCCGGTACCGAACATGTTGCCGCCTTCCACCCGAAACGGCAGACGATACCCTTGCACCTCGCGAAAATCCGAGAGCGTTCCGCCGAAGGGCTGAAACCGGTATTCCCTGTCGGGGTTGGCATTGCTCCAGCGCATGAAAGAGACCTCGACCGGTCGGCCCTCGGCGTCCACCGTGACGTCCACCGCCTGTGAAAGGCCCTCATGATTCACGGTGACGCGGGCGGTGTTCGCAGCCACCTCCTCCCAGAAGATCCCCGGCCCCGGCAGCAATGCCGCCGGCGTCCAGAACACCGACTCGGCCACATACCTGCCATAGGCGGATCGGGCGTGATCCGGATTGCCGCCCAACCGCGCCACGGGGATCAGGCCGTATATGCGAAACCGCGTCCAGCCGGCCGAATCCGATCCGGAAACCGGCACGAGCCCCGGCAAACGCAACGTCCAGACGAACCCGTGGGGAGCGGCCAGGATCTGGCGCGCTTCCATCGTCCGGTAGTTCGGCTTTTCCCGGGTGCCGAGACTGAACTCGCCGCCCATCCCGATCTCGGCCACCGGCAACAGGGGTGTCCCCGGGGTGATGGCGAAGTTGAAAAACCGCCGCGCCGGCTCCGGCAGTTGCGCCACGGATTCCGGGTCGTACGTCGGAGGTTGCGCGGGCTGCAGGGCCGCCAGCCGCGCCCACGCAGCCCGATCCGCGCGCCAATCCAGTACCCGCAGCACCAGGAGCGCGGCGACGACAATCCCCGGGACGGCCAGGAGCGGAAGAAGGACCTTCATGCGCACAGTATCCCGGAAACCCGGGGCAGAGCACATTCGGCTGTCATGCCAACGGATGCATCGCGCGCGCTGCCTTTGCCCGGACGACGGTGACGGGCAGAACCGTGGCCGGTCGATCAGGAACGCGCGCCAAACCGCGCTTCACCCTGCCGGGAAACTGCGCCCCGACCCGGTTCTTCGGCGCCGTCAAGCAGGTACACTGTGGAGAGGGCCCCACCGGGACGGTCGGGAAAACAACAGCCATCGAGCAGCAGGAGAACCCCATGGCCGATACCTCGTCGGTACTGAACTCCGTCAGGGAGCGGATCGCCGAACTTGCACGGTTGGCGGATGCAGGCAATGCGGAGGCCGCGAAGAAACTGGCCGGGGAACTGACCCGGGAGATCGAGCAGGCGCTCGAGCAGAAGCCGGGCCCGAAGCCGTCCGCACCCCGCGCGCCCCGCGACGATGTGGTGAAATGCCCGCGGTGCACGCTGCGCGGCTTTACCTTCCAGAAGGGCCACATCCGCGAGGCGGAGGGCGGCGGGTTCGAGGCGCTCTACCAGTGCACCAGTTGCGGTCACCAGGGCTGGCGGGAGATCGGGTGAGCCGATCGAAAAGGCCGCGGCCGCTTCCCTCGAGCGACGGATGAAAGCGGCTCCGGATCCTGCACCCGTCGAATGCCGGGGACTATGGCCGGGTGAGCACGCAAACGGACTGCCCCAGGCTTCCATGCCCGGACATCTCCCGCCCGTCATCCCATCGCACGACGTCTTCGAGCCTGATGTGGGGCTTGTCCCCGTCATGGAAATCCACGATCTCCAGGCCCAGGTGCGCGGCCCATGCTTCGAGGGCATCGCGACTGAGGAACTGGTTCAGGACCTTGTCCGGTCTCCGGTCGGCCAGGTCCTGCTCGAACACCGTCCAGTGTGACGGGATCGCGAACTCCAGAAACGAGAGGATGATCCTGCCTTTCGGCTTGACCACCCGGGCCGCCTCCGCCAAATACCTGTAGGACTCTTCGTGCAGGAGATGGGTGAACACGGAGAAGAAGCAGACGAAGTCCGCCGAGCCGCTCTCCTCGGGGATCGACAGCCCCGGCGCTTCGTAGAACGACCAGTCGGGCCGTTCACAGATCCGTTGCGCATACTCGAACAGGTCCCTGACGACATCGATGCCCACGTACCTGCCGTCCAGTCGGTTCCGCAGTTGAAAACCCAGCCGGCCGCTGCCGCATCCGACGTCGATCACGGTATCCGATCTGTCCAGTCCGTACTGGAGCAGCAGCGCGCACTCCAGTCTGCCGACCGCCTCGAAGTTCCCGCCCACCGCCTGGCTCATGGCGCTTTGCGTGTCACGGTCCCTGACCAGTTCGCTGGTATGCCTTTCGTAGCTCGTTCTGAAATCCGGGCGATTCATGGCGTGTCTCCGGCCCCCGGGCCGGCCTCCGGTTGATCGTGGCTGCCGGCCACATGGTACGCGAGGTGCGATGAGTTGTGGACGCACGCTGACCGGCCACGAACACGGCTCAAACGCTTCGATGACCGTGGCGACTCCGCAGGGCGCTCCCCGGGACACCGGGAACGGCGGATCCGGGCAGCAGCACGGGCCCACCGAGGGCATCGAAATCGGGGCGGACATAGTCGTCGCGTGACTTCGCCCCGGGACCCGACAAGCGCGCCCAAAAGAGGGCACCGAAGGGCGCCCGTTCTTTGCAGAACCAAAGCGGAACAGACTAATCTAGATGGTGTAGAGGACTGATTCCTGTCCTCCGGAAAAACCCAAGAGGAGACACAACGAAATGAAGGTCAAAGAGCTGCTTGAGCACTGGTCGAAACAGACCGGCGGCCGGGTCACGCAGGAGGAATACTGCATGCGTCTGTCCGAGCGTGACGCCGCGCGTATCGCGGCCCTGGAACAGCTGTTTCCGGGCAAGGACCGGGATGTGCTCATCGGCGAACTGCTCTCCGCGGCACTGGATGAGCTGGAAGCCGCGATGCCCTATGTGCCGGGAGAGCGGGTCATCTCCGAAGACGAGATGGGAGATCCCATCTTCGAGGACGCCGGGCTTACGCCGCGCTTCATGGAACTGACTCGCCGGCACATGGAGAAGCTCAACAGCTAGGGGCCTGTCCGCGGCGCCCCAGGCCGTGCCCACCGCCGGGCCGCGAGATGGTCGCGGCCCATTGTCTGGGTGCCGATTCAGAGCCCCCCTGGCCCGGCCGCCCTGCGGGAATGCCGGCGGTGCCCCGTGCGGATTCCTCTGTCAATACCCATTGCAGTTGTGTGGGATTATGCTTAAACTTTCACCCCTACCCAAAAAACGTTCCGGGTCCCGGGAGTGATACATGGCATACATGCACTGGAGCGATGAGCTCAACACGGGTATCGGCGTCATCGATCGCCAGCACCAGCGCATCGTCGACTATATCAATGTCCTGCATCACGCCATCGAAAAAGGTGACCGCGAAGAGATCGGCCAGGTGATCGACCAGCTTGTCGATTACACCTACTCGCATTTCTCGTTCGAAGAGGAACTCATGGAGGAGGCGGGATACCCCTTCCTGCGTGCGCACCAGCGTGTGCATGGGCTGTTCGTTCGCCGCGTGGGGGAGTTCAAGAAACGCTTTCAGAAGGGCGAAGAGATCGGGCGCGAGTTGCACACGGTGCTCAAGACCTGGCTGGTCAACCACATCAAGCATGACGACGCGGACTACGCCGAGGCGGTGCGCAAGCACACCGGCATCGGCACGACAAGGAAAGGGGGGCTTCTGGGGCGCATGTTCGGGCGTTAGCAGGCTGTCCGACCCCGAAGGTGTTGTTGCGAACATATGGCGATCGAACGGAGGGAGGCGCCATGGCCTATTTCGAATGGTCCCGGGACCTGGACACGGGCATCCCGGTGATCGACAAGCAGCACAAGCGCATCGTCGAGTACATCAACCGGCTGCACAAGGCCGTCGAAGACGGGCATGAGCGGGAGGGGGTGCAGGAGGTGCTCGATCAGGTGGTCGATTACACGCTCACGCATTTCGCTTTCGAGGAGGAGATGCTGGAGATCATTGGTTATCCGGAGACCCGGCAACACCAGGAACTGCACCGCGATTTCAGCCTGCGGATCCAGGGTCTGCAGGGATCATTCTCCAATGGGCAGGACATCGCCGGCGAGCTGGCCGAGGCCCTGCGCGGCTGGCTGCTCAATCACATCCGCGAGGACGACCATGCCTACGGCCCCCTGGTGCGCGACTGGCTGCGCGCCAATGCGCCGGAGGGCATGATTCAACGCTGACGACCTGTCCGGCATCCGGGCTCACTTCATCACCGCCTCACGGATCCCGCTTGCCGAGCCTGTCTCGGCGTTCAGTCGCTCCCGCATCACCTGCGCGGCGTACACCATGTTCTCCAGGGCCGCCCGCGTCTCCGGCCAGGTGCGGGTCTTGAGGCCGCAGTCCGGATTGACCCACAGCCGCCCGGGGGACACCACGGCGACGGCCTTCTCCAGCAATGCCGTCATCTCCTCCACCGAAGGCACCCGCGGTGCGTGCACGTCGTAGACACCGGGGCCGATCCCGTTGGGGTAGTGGAATTCGGCGAAGGCGTTGAGCAGCTCCATGTGCGAGCGGCTGGTCTCGATGGTGATCACGTCGGCGTCCATGGCGGCGATGGCCGGCAGGATGTCGTTGAACTCGGAGTAGCACATGTGCGTGTGGATCCGGGTGTCGTCGCGCACGCCGCCGGCAGCGATGCGAAAGCAGCGCGCTGCCCAGTCCAGGTAGGCATCCCAGTGGCTGCGGGCGAGCGGCAGACCCTCCCGGAAGGCCGGCTCATCGATCTGGATGATGCCGATGCCGGCCCGCTCCAGGTCCAGCGCCTCGTCGCGGATGGCCAGCGCGAGTTGCAGGCAGGTCTCCGTACGCGGCTGATCGTCGCGCACGAAGGACCACTGGAGGATGGTCACAGGGCCGGTGAGCATGCCCTTGACCGGCCTGGGCGTGAGGCCTTGGGCATAGGTCGTCCAGTCTACTGTCATGGGCGCCGGCCGTGACACGTCCCCGTAGATCACCGGCGGATTGACGCAGCGGCTGCCGTAGGACTGCACCCAGCCGTGGCGGGTGATGAGAACGCCGTCGAGCTGCTCGCCGAAATACTGCACCATGTCGTTGCGCTCCGGTTCGCCGTGCACCAGCACGTCGAGCCCCAGGGATTCCTGCAGGCGGATCACGCGCGCGATCTCTGTCTGCAGGTAGGCCCGGTAATAGACCTGGTTCAGGCGTCCGGCACGATGGTCTGCCCGGGCGGCACGGATCTCGCGGGTCTGCGGGAAGCTGCCGATGGTGGTGGTGGGCAGGCACGGAAGTTCCAGGCGGGCGCGCTGCGCCGCCTGGCGAGCACCATAGGGCGATGTGCGTCGATCGGCGCCTGCATCGAGCACGGCAACCCGCTGCCTGACGCGCTCATTGCACACACGGGGGCTCCTGCGCCGAGCCGCCAGTGCGCTGCGTGCAGCTTTCAGGGCATCCGCTTCGGCCGACTCCCCCGCATCCAGTACCCTGCCCAGCACGCGCAACTCGTCGAGCTTCTGGCGGGCAAACGAGAGCCAGCCTCGCAGCTCGGGGTCCAGGTCGGTTTCCTGGCCGAGGTCATGGGGCACGTGGAGCAGGGAACAGGACGTGGACAGCCACAGGCGTTGATCGAGCCGTTCGCGCAGCGGCACGAGCTGCGCAAGCACGGCATCCGGATCGGCGCGCCAGACATTGCGCCCGTCGATGATGCCGGCGGAGAGCACGGCGTCGGACGGGAGTGCCTGCGCCGCCCGCAGCAGTTCCTGCGGGGCACGCACCGCATCCACGTGCAGCCCCTGCACCGGCAGCATGCAGGCAAGGGACAGGTTTTCACCCAGAGCGCCGAAGTAGCCGGCAAGGAGCATCTTCGGGCCCGAGCCGTGCAGGGCACGGTAGGCCGTCGCCAGAGCCGTGCGCCATGCCTCGGTCAGTTCCAGTGCCAACACCGGCTCGTCCATCTGCACCCAGGCAACACCGGCCTCAGCCAACCGGCCCAGCACGTCGCGATAAGCGTCCAACAAGGTCTCCAGCAGTTCGAGGCGCCGGTCGGGCCCCCGCATTTTTGACAGCCACAGGAAGGTGAGCGGCCCCACCAGCACCGCCTTGACCGGATGACCCGCCCCCCTCGCCTCGCCGACCTGCTCAAGCAGGCGTTCGGGGCCGGCCGTGAAAGCTGTGTCGGGCGAGAGTTCCGGGACCAGATAGTGGTAGTTGGTGTCGAACCACTTGGTCATCTCCAGGGCCGGCTGCGCGGGTGTGCCCCGCGCCATGGCGAACTGTCGTGACAGCGGACTCTCGTCGCCCCGGAAGCCGAAGCGGGCCGGGGCGCATCCGAGCAGATCGATCATTTCGAGCACATGATCGTAGAAAGCGAAGTCGCCCACGGTGACAAATGACATGCCTGCGTCGCGCTGCTGCGCCCAGTGGCGCAGACGCAACTCGCGGCCGGTCTCTTCCAGGGCCTGTTCCGTGATCTCCCCCCGCCAGTGGCGCTCCAGGGCAAACTTCAATTCCCGGCGCACGCCGATGCGGGGATAGCCGGGCACGTGCAGCATGGTCATGGGTCGGTCTCCTTGACTGATTTGACTGACCCCTACTTTGTCGCGGATGCTTGATGAGCACAAACGATATTATTTCAATAAACCATGAGTAGCGCTCATGATTGAGATCCGTCACCTGCGTACCCTCCTGGCCCTGCATGAGAGCGGCAGCCTCACCGCCGCCGCCCGGCGGCTGCACCTGACCCAGTCCGCCCTCTCCCACCAGCTCCGCGAGCTGGAGGACCGCCTCGGCCTGCAGCTTGCGATGCGGGGACACCGCCCGCTGCGCTTCACACAGGCGGGTAACCGCCTCCTCGCGCTCGCGCAGACGCTTCTCCCCCGTGTGGACGACACCCTCGAGGAACTGCAGCGGCTGGCAAAGGGGGACCGGGGTCGCCTGCGCATCGCCAGCGAATGCCACAGTTGCCTGGACTGGCTGCTGCCGAAACTGCGCGAGCTGCGCCGGCACTTTCCCGGGGTGGACGTGGACGTGGCCCTTTCGGCGAGTCTCGACCCGCTCCCCGGGCTGCTGGACGGATCGCTGGACCTGGTCCTCACCCCCGACCGTCGCGAGACGTCGGGGCTGGCCTGGGTGGAGCTGTTCCACTACCCGATGGTGCTGGTCATGGCCCCGGAACACCCCCTGGCGGGGCGGGACACGGTGAAGGCCGCGGACCTTGCCGGCGAGACCCTGCTCACCTACCCGGTGGCCCGCGAGCGGCTTGACATCTTCACCCGCCTGCTGTGGCCCGCCCGCATCGAACCGGGCCGGGTGCGCACCGCGGAGACCACCGCCATGCTGGTGGAACTGGCCGCCCTGGGCCAGGGTGTCAGCGCCCTGCCGCTGTGGGCCGTGGAACACGTGGTCCGCGCCGGCGACGTGGCCACCAGCTCCCTGGGCCTTGAGGGCACCCTTCACGCGGCCACGCCTGTGCAGAACCGGTCTCTGCCCTATGTGGCCGCCTGCATCGGGCTGCTGGGCGGTCAGACGACGGGGGACCGGCTATAAGTACTGCGGGCATGTGACGGGCGGCGACCCACACAATCTTAATTGTGAGCGGGCCGTTCGCAGAGCTGAACGGGGCATGGAATGAGCGAAGATCGATATGCACCCATCGCCCACTCGCTGCGCCGGATGGGCTGGTTGCAGGACCGGATATTGCACCGGGCGAGAATGAAGGCCGTGGAGATGGTGGCGAAGGCGGGCGCACGCACGGTGCTGGACGCCTGTTGCGGCGCCGGCACGTTGAGCCGCTACCTGGATGCGGCCGGGTTACAGGTTCTGGGAGTCGATGCCTCTCCCGCCATGCTGCAACTGGCCCGGCGACAGGCGCCCGGCCTGCATTGGATACAGGCCGACGTGACACGGCTCGAACCGGGCGAACCGGTGGATGCCACCGTGATCGCCCTGGCCCTGCATGAGATGACCGAGTTACAGCGGCAGGCCATGTGGCGCGCGCTGCAGCGACTGACACGCCCCGATGGCGTGCACGTGGTGATGGACTACACCATCCCGCCCCGCGCCACGCCGGCCGGCCGCGTGGCGGGCTGGATGATCCGCCAGGATGAACGGGCGCTGGATGGGCACGATCCGGGACATTACCAGAACTACCTGGATTTTCTTGCGCACGGCGGCGCGCGCGGGTGGCTGACCCGCATGGACGCTCAATTCATTGACGAGGCGTGGTACCTGTTCGGCAATCTGGGCGTGTTCCGGCTCGGGGTCAATCGCCACAGAGAGAACCGTCGCATCGCCCCGCCTGCTCTGTAATCTGCATTGATCGCCGCATGCCGGGCGCTCCCGGAGGTCAACCCGGGATCCCCAACATATTCCGCCTTCCCTGCCCCGAACCACCTGATTGATGCGAGACAGCGAAACCGCCGGTTATGGCCGTTTCGCGCACGATAAAGAACCGCGGGTGCCCTCTTTCCTCTCTCCTGCTCTGGCTCTGGTCATAGGAATGATCCTTACTCCCTGATTTGATTGACGAATCAGAGGCCAAGCGCCCCCGGCGGGGTTGTCGACAGAACGATGGACATCCTTCTCCCCGTTTCTCTGCATGACCGCCAAGGAATACAATCCTCTCATCGCCATACAAATGGCCCTCTCGGTGCAGTTACGCCGGAATTGATGAATCGAGGAGAGACACCAGCCGTGAAAACAATGCGAGCGCATGCTCACAGCCTCGTCTGTCTGCTGGCTGTCTGGGTGCTGGGGCTTGGGGCCGTGGCGCACGCTACGGGTGCGCCCCCCGAGAAGGTCAAAGAGCGTGTCGGCGCCATCGACGACTCGGAGCTGATCGTCTACGAGCCCGAGGGTGAGGCGAAGCATTCCGTGGTCGTCTTCACGGATGTCAATTGCACCCACTGCCGCCTGCTGCACTTCAGGATGGATGAGTATCTCGAAAAAGGCGTTCGGGTGAAGTACGCGGCCTTCCCGGTCCATGGCGATTCCAGACGTCTGATGGAGGCGGTCTGGTGTCGGGAGGATCGCAAGGCGGCCATGGACGAGGCCAAGCGGGGCGTGAAGCTTGAGACCGCGGATTGCGAGACCCCCGTGGTGCATCATCTCGACATTGCCCTGGACCTGAGTTTGTGGGGGACGCCGGCGATCGTGACCCCGGAAGGGAAGGTCCTGTACGGCTATCTGCCCGGCGTAGAGGTGCTGAATGTGCTCCACGAGAGTCCGGCGAAGGACTGACCTGATCCATCGCTTTCGACCCTCGCCATCGATGCCAACAGAATGATGCGTGTCCTTTTATCTTCTTCCTCGATTCCGAGGCTCTTTGTAAGGCGAATCAGAAGGTAGCCGTGGTCCGACCCCGTCGTCCCCGCCACGCGACCATTGCCGGGGGCGTGAGCCAGACAACGGCCCGGCAATGGCCGGGTAACTCCTTCACGCACGGGTCGCGACTACTTCCAGATACTCGGCCTCGACGCGCGTCGTACCGTCATCGGCCGTATTGTGCTCCGACCACAAAGTGACCAGATCGCGTTCCAGTGCCTCGGCGTGTTCGTCGGAAAGTGCGTCAAACACGCGCAGGATCGGACCGTAGTAACGGCGGTAGAAGTCGACGGTATCGGCAGGCGGGAACGGGTAGTCGAACCACACCGGCACGCGCTGCATCGCCAATGCGGAGACGCCATCGCCGAGTCGTTCACGGACCGCCTCGGCCTGGCCCCACAGCAGCGGCGAGGGAACGCCGGGCGGTGGTGGTACATGTGCGCTCACCACCTTCAGCATCCGCCCGATGAACCCCTCGGGCGTCCAGCTGGCCAGCGCGATCGTGCCGCCGGGACGACATACCCGCAACAGCTCCGTCGTCGCCACTTCCGGCCGCGGCGCGAACATGATGCCGTACATGCTCACGCAGAGATCGAACCCTGCGTCGGCGTAGGGCAAGGCTTCCGCGTCACCTTCGTCGAAACGGATCTCGAGTCCCTCGGCCTTGGCTCTTTCCCGGGCCTGCTCGACCAGATTGCCGGCCAGGTCGATGCCGACCACGCTGGCGCCGACCCGGGCGGCCGGGAGTGCGAGGTTGCCGGTGCCGCAGGCGATGTCGAGCACGTGCCTGCCGGGCCCGATATCGTGGCGCGACATGAAGTCTTCGGCATGCGACTCGATCGACTTCGCGACCTCGCCGAAGTCACCCGCCCCCCACGTTGCCTTCATACGTTCCTTCACAGTTGCCAGATCAGGCATTGTCGCATTCATGATGGTTTCCTCCCCAGAAAGGTGACAGATCCTGAGGTTTCCCCAGAAATACTCTTATGCAAACCGATGGTTACGTACTACGCTCGATGAAAACAGCGTGCATGACAGGTTTTTGTTCCTCACGTCTAGCCACCGTGAGGAACGTCCGCTATGCGCCACATCAATCTTGCATAAGATTCTCAGGCCTGTCACCAGTCGGATCGACCGGCGCAATGTCCGAAACCTATTCCTCGCCGTCGAGGCATTGCTGATCGACCGGCGCCTGACCTTGATGGAACTGGCGCGTCACTTCCCCGGCGCCGAGCGCATTGGCGCACCGCTCAAGCGCTTCGATCGGCTGCTGGACAACGGGGACAACGGGGTCAAGTCTAGCAATAGATAGTAATGCGGGAATCCGGTTCACCGAGCACGTATGGCGCGCGCTGGAAGAGGTTCCTCTCTGACCCGGGCTTCCGTGATCAGTCTTGCTGCTCCCATTAACTATATATTACTAGACTTGCCCCCGCCCTCCCCATATCCAAACTCCCGAGTCCATACACCTGCTATGAGCGTTCTTTCACTACCCGAGCTACAAAGTGAGGGTTAATACCACACGTTAGGGTTGCGAATTTGGGGTCGCGCCGGACCTCTAATAGTTCGTTTGCGTCCTTGGTACCCCGTTTCGCATACGCACCGACGATTTCATCGGTATTCAACCCAACCTTAGCGGCCAACGCCTTCAACAGTTGCTTCATTTGACTTTCGGTATAGCACCCGAGTTTTATCTTCCGCTCGAATATCTTCTCGGTGCCCTGATATCCAGCGATTTCCCAGTATCGTTGAGTCATGACAGATAACGCCTAGCGTAACCGGCCAGCTTTGGAGCGCAGCGGAGAAGCCGGTCCGAGTTGACGCTTTTGTTAGCCATTTACTCCTCGAAATAATCAGTGTCGATCCGCTTGACCTCGTATGCACGAGCCAGGGACACCCCAAGCCCAAAGTCAATCATGTACTCGGCAAGCTGCTTCCCATCAACCAGTGCCACCTTCGGGTCGATAGTTTGGACGTAAGCTGCTGCGTCAGCAGAAAATGAGCCGGTTGTTATGAAAACGCCCTTTCGCGCCCTCTTGCCATGAAGCGCCCCGACGAATTTCTGAATCTCAGGCCTACCCACTGTTCCTTCCCAGCGTTTGGCCTGCAAATACACCATTTCCAAGCCAAGCCTATCTTCAGAGATGATTCCGTCGATTCCTTCATCTCCCGCCTGGCCAACACGCTCGCCACTGCCACCACCCGCGCGGCCGTAGCCCATTTTCAGCAGCAGATCGACGACAAGATGTTCAAAGAAGTGCGGCGTACATGATTTCACTCGCTCCAACACCTCAGAGGCCAGATTCTTACGGATAGTGAGGTATGCTGATTCCAGGGTCTCCTCCGGCGTGTCGGAATTCTCATCATCTGTCTCGCCCTCGGTGTTCTTTGACGAGCGGCTTCGGAATTCCTGAAACTCGGGATACTGGCTGAGGAATTTGATGGAAACCTCATCCGACGGATCTTGAAGCACTTCCCTTCCGCGCTCGGTGATTTGAAAGTGTGCCCGCTTGGGGGATGAAAGCAGACCACCCCGCTCAAGATAAACCTTTGCCCAGGCGACTCGATTCGAAAAACGCGCTTGGCGCCCACTTGGCAGAAGCTCTTCCAGTTCCTCCTTCGTAAGCTGGAAGTGCTTCGCCATTTCCTCCCGCGCATCGGCAAGCGACCACACCTCTCCGTCGGCAGCCAACTTGAGCATCGGAAGAGTGATCTCTTGAAACTTGAGAATTGCCACGATCTGCGTTCCTTCTTTGTATGGCTAACGCCTGAGCTCAGGTCCGTTTGAGGCGACGGCCGGTTTTGCGGCAGCAAAAATGGGCGGCGGGTCAAACGTCACCTGCAGCGATTTGTTAGGCATATCGTTTCCTGCCTACCGTAAACCAACGAACTCCGAAGGACACACAAAATGCCTGCACCGTCAGAAAATCTAGCAAAGCATCCGCGTTCTCTCCGGATATGGCATCCAGGCTAACTGAGATTGCGGAAAGGCGTTGAAAGAACAGAGCCGCGCGTGCCTCCTGTTCTGAGGAGGCTTCCTCCGCGCAAGCATTCACGCTGTTTGCCAATACCTTTAGGTTACGTCTGAACTTCTCATCTGGTTCATTGGCCAACTCGGAGGAAAGTGCTTCAAGCCGATTCAATAGAGGAAGGCCCTCGATGAATTCAGGCTCGACGTTCGCAACCCCAACGTTACCGGGTTCACAGTAATTCCACTTCGAGTGCCCCGATAATTGCTGGGCCTCAGGAAATGTCGAGTTTTCTACGATATTCCGTGATCTAATGTGTCCGTACAGCTGACTCAGTCGGTGGAACGCTGCTGCGGCGTAACAGACAAGACCCTTGCTGCCAACGTGCGCAGCCAGCGTTTCAAGTATGTGCTGCTGGTCGGGGTTGATGTTGATGCGCCAGTACGGACCCTGAATTCCTTTCTCTCTGAGTTTCTGAGCTACATTCTTGAGATGATCGGGCCGCTTCGACTGAATGAATAGATTAATCTCAAAATTTGGCAGCGAACGCGGCTCCCGGAAGTGCCGCAAATGCCGAATTAGAAACAAATCGTCCAAGAGAACGCCATCGAGAGGCCGGTCGTAGCCGTGAATATCCCAAATTCTCTGATCAAAGCACAGCGCCGCATAATCAAACCCAATGTGCCCTTCCAATACTTGCCCGGGAGACCACACCAAGTTGGTTTGCTGCAATTGGTTATAAAGAGGCGTCTCGAATTCGCGTTCTTCAAATTCAGCAGCTGGCACTATGCTCTCCGATATGCCTGACGCCAGCCGTACCCAGCGCATTTGTAGTGAGCGCAGCAAACGAAAAATGCGTCCGAGTTGACGGCATTGTTAGGGCTGCAGGACAAGCCAGCCACCATCAATCATAATTTGTTGGGCATTTTGCACCGCTTGAATTTCGATCTCGTTCAGCCCCTGGCCCTCTCCATGAACAGTTTCCTGGTGCTCATGCAAATGAACGGCAAGCAGAATCAACAATGCAACATGTAACCCATAGAGACGCCACGATAATTGATCCCGGAATTGCTGAACCATAACCACACCAGTTGTATCTTCAGCTAAGCCCACAGCATTTGGCGCTAGGATATCTTGAAGTACGTCATGATCCGCTGCATGTGCCGCCTTACTTAGGTCACCATAGAGAGTCGCGAGTGCCCATGGAACATGTCCTACGTTCGGAGTCCTTCGTAATACGCGTGTTCCTTTTTTCAACTCCTCAAGGGCCGCGATCGTCTCCAGCTCTTGCCTGATTAACGCAGCGGCTTGGATGTAGTAGCCCTCACTGATAGCGCATTCCACGATGTTAATGCCCTGGATAAATGAGGCTATCAACACTATCTGCTGTTGCGAATCGCCAACGATTTCGGCTCTCTCCCCGTCCCTTCGTTTCACCGCAGAACCTATTGCGCCTACGACTTGTATATGAGATTCGAGTAACTGCCCATACCTCTCTTTGGACTGTTCGCGAATTACACTCCCAGCGGCTACTTGAAGCCCTAGCAAATCCGTTGCTGCGGCAAGCAAATTCTCAACGGCTTCCCGGTACATGTTCTGTTGCGTTAACGCTCAGCATCAGCGGCGGCGCGAAGCGCCGTCCGCTGCATGCTGTTGTTAGACGCCCAATTACTCACCCGAACCATCGACTTCTGCAACATTGATCCAACCGCGGTCGAACGTGAAGGTTCGAGCCTTGCCAGCCGGGTCCTGAATGCGAACGATGCGTGCGGCGTCAGTGCCCGCGTGTTCGACCACGTAGAGCCAATAGGCCTCGCCGTGCTCCCGGGCATGGTCGAACTGAGTGCGCGATAGTCCCACCGGATGATCGTTCAGGCTGCCCGTCATTGCCTTGACTTCACACCACCGCGTCGCGTTGCCGCCTTCGTCGGCCACATAGAGGTCATAACCCGGATTGTGGGTTGGTGTGCGGCGCCATTCAGGCTCGCGGGACAAGATGAACTCGATGGCCTTCGCTTCGAGTGCCATGCGGGCCTGCTGGTCTAGGCCGTCGGGGTCCGGTTCCTCGTCGTCGGGATGTGCTCCGACGTAGGAGATGAACATCGCGGGTGTACGCTCAGGTGTTTGGTCTCTCTCCTTCCGACCGGGAGCATCCTTCGGTTCAGTGCGCGCCCGCTCGCCGGTGCCATCGCTCTCCCTTCTGCCGCCGCTTCCACTGCCTCTGGTTCCGGCGGTGGTTGTTCCTGAGCCTCCACCCGCATCTCCTGATCCGCCTGGCTTGGACTCCTGCGTCCTCGGGGCGCTGGGAGTGGTAACAAGCGTGTCGTCCGCTGGCTCCACTCCCTCTTTCGCGGTTTCGGAGACTTGGTCGCTCTCACCCGCTTCCGAGTCCTCGGCGAGGCCGAGTCGAACGACGAGTTCAGCGACGCTGGTGACTCCGTGCTTCTTGAGTAGGTCCAGCACACCGGTCTCGATACCTGCTTCCTTCGCAAGCGCCTCGATGATCGGTGGCTTGAAACGGATCTTGGACTCGAGGAATGGGTTTGCCTTCCAGCCGAGGGTGTCGAACAGGACGAACTCGGGCCGATGAAGGTCTCCGTTTTCATCGGGAATCCACGCAGTCTCGTTCAGTTCCCGAATGAAAGCGGCGTCGAATATTGTGCGGTACGTGCCGTAGTGCGTCCAAGTGTACTCACCAGTGAAGACGCTCTTTCCACGACGCTCTTCGAGATTCGCGAGCTCCTCCCAAAGACGCCAAGCCTTGGCAACCTGCTCCTCGGACGACAGGCCCGGAAACGCGCTGAGGAGATGACGGAGACCAACCAGCGACCAATCCGTAATTCGATCATTCTGGTTCGAAGTCTCCGCGTGACCGGCTCTTTCTCGCAGTTCCTGCCGTTGCTCCCATGAAAGCGACGCGTCCGCGACTGGTCGGAGGTATCGAACCGCTCCACACGCTACGAGTAGTTCCCGCACCTCCTCGCCGCGGAGGCATGAATACGCATCGTCCACGCGCAGCACATCTGGAATCCCCGCGAACAGCTCCTTCAGGCGTTCGGTGGAAAGATAGACGCTAGCGGGCCGCTCAACGTACTTGCGTGCATTGCCTGTATCGACCGCCATGACGAACGGTGTTTCACGCAGCGCTACCAGCAGCTTTTCGCGTTGATCCTTGGAATCCGTCGAAAAGGCAGCAAGTATGCGGCGTATGTCGCTCTCGTAAGCGTCGTCTGCGATATCGACCTTGTCTGACCGATACTTCGGAAGAACATTTCGGACCACATCGTCCACCGGGTCCGGCTCCGTCAGTCCCAGCGACCGAAGTAACTCGCGCGCCGACTCCGTCCCGCATACCGATGCCCGGACCGTGGGGAATCCCGTCGTTATCGTGCTCGGCAAGAACGCTTGGGGCTGACCGTCGACTCGCGGTGGAACGTGGCTGCCGTCCACCAGCCGGATAAGCGGCAAGCCATCGAGCCGCCGGCGCAGGGCGGCTTGGCCGCCTAGGAACTCGTAGAGGTTCAGAATCCAATCATCGGGCTGCGCTTCGAGGAACGATTGGTCGAGCCGGGGGATGATGGTTTCCGGCGTAATCTCTGTGACACTCAGCTCCTGCATGACATACCGTCGCAACTCTGGCGCGCGATCCTGGCTTATGTCGCCGCTTAGCCAAGAGAGTTCCCCATCTTCTCCCAGGAGCGCGGCAAGCTGCGAGGCGCTGAAGAGATCGCGGAGTTCCTGGGTGCGCCCGAGCCGCGCACGGTCGGCCGGTGTATGGCCGTCGCCGAATCGCGGCAGCAGACGCTCCGACGACAACGCTTCCTTAGTCACCTGGAAGAGCGGCGCGAACATGCTCGCCTCGCCGAACTTCGATGGATCAATGGGCAGACACCGCAGAGCCGCTGCGTCGAGCAATTCGTTTTCGCGCAACCATCGAAGCGCGTCCACGAGAAGCGATCCGGTCTCTTCAACAAGATGCTGGTTCCATGGGTCGCTCCGGGGCACGTTGTCGCGGCTCGGCGTGGTGCGATATGGACCCTGCAACAGAAAGCCAAAGTGCGTCTCGACCACCGTGGGAAAGAACACGACGAGCGGCGAGCGCTCTACCCGCTGAATGGCCTCGCCCTCGGGTGGCTGATTGGAAAGTGAAAAGGCGATCTCGACGTAGCCGGCATGGCGTCCGTCCTGGGCCGCAACGGCCTGCGAGAAGACGAGCCATTCGTCATCGACATCGTCGGCGTCGTGTTGTTGGCCGATAACGGTAACCCGGCGAACCCCGTCAGCCACGTGCCGCGACTCGCGGAGGTAGGTCCCTGGAGGCCCACCCTTTACCCTCCAGCGCACCTCCTCGATCTGCCGCAGGAAGAGGAGCGCGGTCGTGCCGAGGCGCTGAAGACCACGGGAGACATCGTCAAGCGCGTGCGAGTCACCCGACTTGAAGGGGAGGACAAAAAGAGTCTCGTCGTCGTCCCGGGAGGCACGCTGGACCCCAACAGGCCAGACGAAGCTTTCGACGGCAAAGGCCTCCGTCCCCGAGTGCACCTCTGGGCGATCCGTAATGGCGTAAACGGATTTGAAGCCGATGCCGAACCGACCGATGGCGGTCAGCGCCTTCGTACTCTCTGCGATGCCGCAAATTCCTCGAACATCAGCCTCGCAGAAGGGCTGGCCGAAGTGGCTGAAGCGGAGTTGGGTATCGGTCAGTTGGAATGAGACGGCTCGCGCCCCCTGCCATTGGTCACGACGCGCGAGTGCGTCCTCCGCATTCTGCAGAAGCTCGAAGATGAAGTGGGTGCGGTCGTCGTAGCGGTCAGCGAGGAGCATCGGCCCGATGCGGCCGATGTCCGTGCCGTAGCGCCTCTCGTTGTCGGCGCGAATGGCTTTGTAGTCAGAAGGCATCAGTCGGTTCCGTATATGATCCCATGGCGAGCATCTCGGGGGCCTACGTTCGCTTGGGGCGTCTAACGATCGCGCTTAGCGGCGCGTTCTTTTGACGCGTCCACTAGAGCGCCTTGTTCGGCGCCCTGCGCGTATTTGCTTCTTGCCAGACAACTTCTGGCAGCCTTCTTCCACCAAGCGAATGAAATCCCGAGCATCGGAAAAGTAGTTTTTAAAGGCGAACCGAACCTCTTCCGAGGTATCAGCCTTTACCAACACAACGTCAGTTCCAGGTAGTTCTTTCTCTAATTCAAAAAGGGCCGCCAATGCTTCAGTGGCACTCCGATAAGTTTGCACTTCAAGTTCGCCTGACTCATGAAAAATAAGGATAGAGTTTCTATTCTCACTGACTTCGGCGCTCGCCGTATTGAGCCCTCTCAGCATGTTTAAAAGGTTCAACTCCGCATCAAGCGCAAGAAATTCTTGAACCACCTCGACATCGGTCTTTTCCGGGAATGGCCCCTTTTCATCTTCATGTGCTCTGGCTAGTATTTCTGATGCAAGCGCCATAGCATGATTGTAACGGTCGTCACCTTTTTCAAACTTAGGCTGATTTTCAGTAATAAAACCGATCACTTCCACGGCGGTAGCCCAAGCATGCTGAACTGCTGTGCGATACTGGATCTCAACAAGAAGACCTTTTAGGTGCTTTCCCGTCACCGAGTTGACGTCATATGAGTAGACATCATGTATCCCCCGGTATCCTGTGCTTTTAGGCTTCTCTATGTAGTTATATTTTCTTGCTTCATTCTTTCTTTTGTGATGAAACCGCGCCCTATGAAAGTTGGAGCGAAATTTATCTAAAGAAGCAATGTCCGGAAAAATCAACCGGCACCCAGCCACATCATCCATACGAGCAAGCTGCATTTCTGGAAAACGCACCAATTTGTCGAAGATTGTTGATCTGCGCTTGTGGCGCTGAGCAACCGTGATATCGGAGTCACGGGTACGGTTTCGCAATATCGCCTGAAAAGTATTCAAGACCGACCGGTGAGCTGACCGCCACTCTTCGATAACCAAGTAGTCCTCAATGTCTGCGGTCTCATCACGCACGGCGCTTCCTGCGCGATTAACACGCGACTTTGAGCCCCCTGGGAAAGCCTTATTTGCAGATTGATTCAATGTACCCTCACATACTCTGCCGAACGTGGGGGTCACCGGAGCTGCGCGGCTTTATCGCGCAGCGTCCGGTGGACCACAGGGTTATGCCTTGCCATCAGTTTCGGTGAGTTCAAGAACGCGTCGGCGAAAGGATTCTGGCTCAAAGAATGGTTCATTCTCCCGCAGGAGAAGCGGTTCCATTGCGGCTGCCTCAAAGACGGATTCGCCAACCATGTGCGAGCCGTCGGGGGCTTGCGGCAACACTCCGAGAGGCAATGTGTTTTTGGCAATGAGGGCAGACATTGCTGTGAGCCGGTAGTCCGCTGCCATTGCACGGTAGTGCTGCCCGGGGAAGCGTTTGGCAAGAAAAAATATTCTTCCTTCCCAATCTCCGCGATCTTCCGGAAGATCGTGGACAGCATCGGAAATCTCCAGCAGATCGTCAGCGGAAAAGCGCTCGGAGCTAAGGCGAGCGACCATATCTAGCTCGGTTTGGGTGATCGGCTTCTTCTTGGGCATCAGGTCAGATTCCGGAGGCATAACGCCCGGCTAAACGGCGCGAACGCAGTGAGCGTCCGGCGCAGCGAAGCGGAGCGAATTTGAGCCGCTTGTTAAGCCTAGGGGCACTCAGGCAGGCTGAGCAGGTTATTGGGTTGTTCGCCGTCATTCTCTGTTTTTAGGTATTTTCTACCACTTGCACTTGTTGAAACGATGACCCAAACCGACTTTCCATTGACACTCACATAAAACCTCCATTTTCCAGACTCAATCCCTTCAATAGCGCTATCTAGAGTTAATTTCCACCGCGAGCCGTCGCCATTAACTCCTCCGACATGACTGATTCGCTCATGAGCACTTTGACGGTCTGTCTTGTTGATACATTTAATCTGGTGGTTATCGGCCATGTGACTCTCCTTCGTTTATAGGCTTAACTATAAGTAGACGGCCAAACGGCCGCGTAACACCCCAACACAGAACACTCCAGATCCGCGTTTCGACGCGGAATCAGCATCTTGATCAAGACGCCACAGGCATCCAAGGCGGCCGCTATCCTGCGGATACGCTGTGTAACGGCTTATGCGGCACTTGCGCCGTATGATGCGAACCCCGGTTCCCGGGAACGTGGCGGGATGGCGCTGAGCGAGGCAGGACTTCGAGCGCAAAATACGGATGGCGCGCCGCTGGGGAGCTGGCCTGATGGCCAGGGCGAACGCGTCTAAACCCCGTCCGTGGCTCGAAAGCGAGGCGGCCCGTCCCGGCCGTCGCCGAGCAAGGATCGCTCGATGGCCGGCGCACCGGCGCAGAGGCTGTTTCCTTGGATACCGCATGATGTTCGCGGCTCGTCTCCCTGGATGCTGGGTTAATCCTACATAACGTCCGGGATTGAGCCAAGTTCGGGCAACGCGGATGCGCCGGCGAATGCGCTTCGCTTATCCGCCCTACGGCGCTGCGGGGTTGTCAGCCTGACGGCCCACCCCCGGTCTCGCTCGCACCCGCTCCATCACCACAAACAGCGCCGGAATCACCACCAGCGTCAGCACCGTCGCAGCAATGATCCCGCCGATGATCACCGTGGCGATGGGCGAGAAGCGCTCCGCACCCACCGCCATCTCCAGCGCGAGCGGGAACATGCCGGCGACGGTGGAGAGCGCGGTCATCATGATGGGACGCATGCGGGTGTCGACGGCCTCGGTGACGGCGGCGTGAAGGTCCAGGCCCTCGGCCATGCGGCGGCGGGTGAGGTCCAGCAGGATGATGCTGTTGTTCACCACGATGCCGATGAGCAGGATGATGCCGAGGAGCGCGGGCATGGAGATGTACTTGCCGGCCACCAGCAGCGCGGCGGTCACGCCGATGAACTGCAGCGGGATGGCGCTCATTACCGTGAGCGGATGGACGAAGCTTCCGAACTGCACCACCAGTAGGAGGTAGACCGCGAGTGCCGCGAGCATCAGGGCGCGGAGCATGTGGGCGCGGGCCTCGTCGAAGTCGGCCTGCTCGCCCACCAGGAACACTTGGTAGCCCGCCGGGGCCTCGAAGGTGGCAAGGCGCGCCTCCACGTCGGCGACCACCTCGGAGAGCGGCCGGCCCAGGTGATAGCCGAGCACGTCCAGCGTGCGCTGCCCATCCTCGCGGGTGAGCACGCGCGGGCCGAGGTCGTGTTCGAGCGTGGCCACCTCGCGCAGCGGGACCGGGCCCGCGGGCGTGGCGAGGGTGACGTTCTCCAGGTCCTCCAGGTGCAGGCGGTGGGCCTCGGCGTAGCGCACCACCACGTCCAGGTCCCTGAGCGGCGGCTGGCGGAAGCGGGTGGCCACCGCGCCGTCCATGGCCCGGTGCACGGCACGGGCCGCCTGGGCGCCGGTGAGGCCCAGTTCCGCGACACGCTCGTGATCCAGGCGCACGCGCAGCTCCGGGGTGTCCAGGGCCCAGTCCTTGTAGAGGTCGGTCACGCCGGGGATGCCGCGCAGGTGTTCCAGCAGGGCCTGGGCGGTGCGGTCGAGCTCGGCCGGGGATTCGCCGGCGACGCGCACGATGACGGGAGCTGCGGTGCTCGCGCGTGCCGTGCCGCCCATCTCGCGCGGTACGCCGAGCATGACGCCGGGGGTGCGCTCCAGGACCTGGCGCACCTCATCCATGATCTGCCACTGGTCGGCATCGCGGTCGGTGCGCGGGACCAGGTTGACGGTGATCTCGGCCTGGTTGACCGCCATGGCGCCGCGATCGCCCATGGCGCGTGCACCCGTCTCGTGGCCGGCGCGGGTGCTGACCGTGAGCGTGTGCTCGCGGCCCACCAGCACGTCCTCGGCGCGGGCGACGGCCCGCACGGTGTCCGCAAGCGTGGTGCCCGGCACCAGGTCCACCACCACCCGGAAACTGCCCGAATCGAAGCGCGGCAGCATCTCGCTGCCCACCATGCGCAGCATGCCGAGGCTGGCCGCGAGCAGCAGCACCGAGGTGACCAGGATGGTGACCGGGCGGCGCAGGGCGAGCCCCAGGCCCGCCAGGTAGTAGACGCGCACCGCGCCGCCCGCCCGGCCCAGCCCTGCCACGAGCCGGTTCGGCGCCTGCGGGCGGCCGGGCCTGAGCCACCACACGCCGAGCAGCGGCACGAGGGTCACGGCCATGACGAAGGACGAGGCGAGCGCGAAGGCGAGCGTCAGGGCGAGCGGGCCGAACAGTTCGCCGATGAAGCTGCCCATGAACATGAGCGGCACCAGCACGCCCAGGGTGGTGAGCGAACCGCCGAGCTTGGCGGCGAGGACTTCGCCCACGCCGTTGACCACGGCGCTGCGCGCGCTGGCGTCGGGCATTTCGAGATGACGGTGAATGTTTTCAAGGATCACGATGCCGTCGTCCACCAGCAGGCCGATGGCGAGGATCAGCGCCGACATGGTGACCATGTTGAGATCGAGTCCCGCCGCCTGCATGAGGGCGAAGGTGGCGAGAAAGGCGGCGGGGATGGAGAGCGCAATGATCGCCGCCTGGCGCAGGTCGGCCAGGAACAGCAGCACCACGACCATGGTGAGCACCACGGCCACGAGCACGGTCTGGGTCATGTCGGTGATGACCCGCTCGGTGAATACGGAGTCGTCGTCCGCGACGATGATCTCCAGCGCCGGATGTTCGGCCCGCAGCGTCTCCAGCACGTCGCGTACCCGCGCGGCCACCTCCACGGTGTTGGCGTCGTCCCGGCGCAGCACCTGCACGGCGATGGCGGGAAGGCCGTCGAAGCGGTAGGCGTTGCGGATCTCGCCCGGCGCGAGGCTGACCGTGGCCACATCATTCAGGCGCACCTGCCCGGCGGCATCGGAGCGCAGCACGATGCGCCCGGCGGCCCGGGCCGAATCGATGGGTGCGTCGAAACGGATCACGCTCTCCAGCGCCCCGTGACGCACTCGGCCGCCGGGGGCGACCAGGTTCCAGGCGTCGAGGGCGGCGACCACCTGCTCCAGATCCACGCCCAGAGATTCGGCGCGGTCCGGGTCCAGGGCCACGTGCAGTTCACGTTTATGAGCGCCGATGATGTCCACCGCGGCCACGCCGGGCACCCGCTCCAGGCGCTCGCGCACGGCGTTGTCCGCCAGTTCGCGCACCTCCGTGAGATCCAGCTTCTCGCTTCGTAACGCGACGGTGACGATGGGCTTGTCGGCGGTGGAGAATTCCAGCACCCGCGGTTCGCCGATGGCGTCGGGCAGGTCCCGGCGCACCCGACCCACGGCGTTCTGCACGTCCACGGCCGCGAGCGTCGCGAGCCTGCCGTAGTCGAACTCCACCCGCACCACGGACAGCCCGGCCTGGCTGGTGCCGGAGATGCGCGTGACACCGTCGAGGCTCGCGAATTCCTCTTCCAGCAGTCGGGTGAGGTCCGCATCCACGTCCGCCGCCGCCATGCCCGGATACTCGGTGATCACGGTGACAGTGGGCGGGTCCGTGTCCGGGAAGAGTTGCACGGGCAACTGGAATCGGGCCTGCACGCCCAGCACCAGGACGCCCACCAGCAGGGCAATCACCGTGTGGCGATGGCGCAGGACCCACTCGGGCCAGTTCATGAACCGGGATCCTCGCCGGCCTGCACGGGCAGACCGTCGCCGAGGCGCGGGTCGGCGGTGACGATGACCCGCTCGCCGGATTCGAGACCGGCGGTGATCAGGTATTCACCCGCCCGGGCCACGGTCACCTGCACCGCCCGCTCGCGCGCTCGACCGTCCTCCAGCACGTAGACCCGGCGCTCGGACCCCTCGCCGTGCACCGCCTGGGCCGGGAGGCGCACGGCCCCCTCGATCTGCTCAAGCTCCACGTGCGCCTGCAGGGCCATGCCGGGGCGCACACCCGCCGCATCATCGGGGAAGAACGCGGCCAGTGTCGCGTTGCGGCTGCCCGCATCGAGTGCCGGGTAGAGACGGTCCACCTGGGCGGACCAGGTCCGGCCCAGGGCCGGGACCTCCAGGCGCACGGTCATGCCCGGGCGCAGACGGGAGACATCCATCTGCGGGACCTGCACCACCGCCTTGAGGTTGTCGAGTGCCACCACTTCCACCAGGGGCTGGCCCGTGGTGGCCAGCTCGCCCTCGCTGGCGTGGACCCGCTGCACCAGCGCGTCGAAGGGAGCGCGTTCCTCGGCGTAGCTCAGGCGCCTTTTCACCAGGCCCAGGGCGGCCGCGTTCTCGCGGATCTGGGCCTCCAGCGTGTGGACCCGCTGGCGGGCATCGTCGAGGCTGCGCTCCGGCGTGAGGCTTCGCCGGAAAAGATCCTCCTGGCGGGCGGCTTCACGCCGGGCGGTGGCAAGCTCCCCCTCCAGACGGTCGCCCACGGCCTCCAGACGCGCCGCATCGCGCTTGAGTTCCTCGTCATCCAGACGGGCGAGCACATCCCCCTGGCGCACGAGGGCGCCTTCACGATGGGGGATCGCGAGGATCTGGGCCGTGAGGCGGGCCGAGATGCGCGCCCGCCCCTCGGCCTCCACGGTGCCGCGATAGGTCCGCTCCACCACCGCCGTCTCCGCCGAGGCGGCCAGCATCTCCACGGCCGGCGGCGGCACGGCGCGCGCGGGTTCCGGATCGAAGCGGGCGGAGAGGCGCTCGGCGCCTGCCAGCCCGATCCACACGGCGAGCAGTACGAGGATGAGGGTGACGGTCAGGCGCTGGGGCCAGGACAGGCGGGGGATGTCGGGGGCGGACATGGCGGGAAGTCTCAGGGTTTCGGTGCGTCGGGTTGCGTGAGCTCGTCACGGAAGGCGGCGTGGCAGGACACGCAGCCCTGCATCACCCTGGCGTGATAGCGCAGCACGCCGTCCATGTCCCCGACCCCGGCCGCGTCGGCCATCTCTTCACCACCGCCGTGCACGGAGTGGTCGATGGACTGGAACAGTTCCACGCGGGGACCCACGGCCTCCATGAGGCGCGCTCGCTCCGCGGGGGACGACCGGGGATGATGGGCGATGGCGGACGCGTAGCGCTCGATGGCCTCGAAGTCCTCGGCGAAGATGGCGGCGTTGAGGTGGTTCATATCCTCGGCTAGCCCCTGCATGATCTCCTTGAAGGTCGGCCCCTCCTGGGCGGCGGAAGCGGCGATCCACGAGACGGTGACAAGGGCCAGTGCGGCACGGCGTACGGTGTGCGACAGGGTCATCGGTTTGTCTCCTTGATTAACGGATATCAGATACATGTTTCCGGGCGCGATGCGGCCGGTCGGATGCGTTGCCTGTCAGGCCTCAGGGTGTCCAGCGCGCGACCAGCGCCGGCTCCAGCAGGCGCCACAGGGCATCGCCCTGGGCCTCCAGGGGGAACTCGAAGTCGCTGATGGACCAGCGCATCACCAGCCCCTGGACGAGGGCGACGATGAACCGGGCCGTCTCCTCGGTATCCAGGTCGGGGCGGAAGCGGCCCTCGTCCACGCCCTCGTCCAGCAGCGACCGGACGCGCCCCGTGTAGGTTTCCATGATCCGCCGCACGACGGCCTTGAGTTCGGGGTCTTCCAGGTGCAGGCGCTCGGAGAAGAGCAGGCGCGGCAGCCCCTTGCGCTGGCTGATGAAATGCAACTGGCGGGAGAGGAGCTGGCGCAGGCGCTGGTCGGCCGGACCGGATCCGGCGAAGATCGGCGTGAGCACCGTGAGCACGCTCCGGCCGATCCACTCCAGCGCCGCGCGCAGGATGGCATCGCGGGTCTTGAAGTGGCGGAAGACCGTGGGCTGGGCGATGCCCACCCGGTCCGCGATAGCTTGGGCGGTCACCTGCCCGACACCGCGCTCGCCGGCCAGATCCAGCACCGCCTGGATGATCTCTTCCCGTCGTTCCTCGCCTGATTTGCGCATAATGGTCATCGGATGTAAGTGAGTACTTGCTTGCATAGTAGATGCGGTTGATGTGGTGGTCAAGCCGTGGCGGGGGACGCACGGGGCATGATGCCGCCCCGTCACTTGTTACTGCCCTTCTCCCGGTAGGATGGGTCAAGCGCAGCGGACCCATGCGGACGGCTTCTTCCGGTAGGATGGGTCAAGCGCAGCGGACCCATGCGGACGGCGGAGTCAGGCGTGAGGCGGCAAGCGGTGAGAGGGCCGGGAGGGGTGGCATCTGAGCCCGTCACTGGTCACCGACTCTTCCGCATGGGTCCGCTTCGCTTGACCCATCCTTGTATGTTGTCCGCGTCTGGTCTGATAGGGTTTTGGGCCGGGCACCGGGGAGGCCGTCCCATCCTGGAGGCAGCGTTGGTCTGACCTCGTTCGTAGAGCGGCTCCCCGCCTCATTGCCGACTTCGAGGAGTATCCAAAAGCCAGCCAGGCTGGACTTTGCATCACAAGGTCGAAGCTGCAAGAAGTGCGAGGTCGGGGAACCGGTGTCTATTGTGACTCAACCAGCCCCCGAATGGGAAAGGACAGATGATGACTGTGGTAGGTATCGATATCTCGGCCCAATCCTTCGACCTGGTCAGCCGCCGCGATGGGCGTAACGCCAAGGCGCAGCGCTTCGAACAGAGCCCCCAGGGCCATGCCCGTGCCATCAGCCACCTCAAGGGGCTCAAGCCTGAGTGCATCGTCATGGAGGCCACCGGGGTCTATTACCTGGACCTGGCGGTCGCTCTGCATGAGGCCGATTTGCCAGTGTGTGTGATCAACCCGCGCAGCTTTCGCCACTTTGCCGAGATCCATCTCACGGGCACCAAGACCGATGCCATCGATGCCGCGCTGCTTGCCGAGTACGGCGAACGCATGACGCCCCGGCGCTGGACGCCGCCGCCGAAGCACTGCCTGGGGTTGCGCGATATTGGACGGCAAATCAATCGCTTGATACATGCCCGCACCCAGGCCAAGAACCGCCTGCACGCGCTCAGCGCCAAGACGAGCACGCCTGAGCTGCTCATCGAGGACGAGCAAGACGGCATCGCCCAGCTGGATCGGCGCATTGAACGACTCAAACAGGCAGCCCTGGAGTTGATCGCTCAGTCCGAGACACTCTCGAGCCACTTCGAGCACATAAGCACGGCCCGAGGCATGGGCCAAGCCAGCAGCGTGGCGGTGCTTGCCGAACTGTGTACCCTGCCGAGCGATCTCAAGGCCGCGCAGGTCAGCCGCCATGCCGGACTCGATGTACGGCTCACGCAGTCGGGGAGCAGTGTCAACAGCCCGGGACGCCTGAGTAAGGCCGGTAACGCCTATCTGAGGGCCGCGCTCTACATGCCCGCCATGGTGGCCATCCGCCATGAACCCAGGGCCAAGGCCTTCTATGAGGCGCTGGTGGCACGCGGGAAGAAAAAGATTCAGGCCCTGTGCGCCGTGATGCGCAAGTACCTCACCGGATTGTGGGCCTGCATCAAAACTCGAACCCCCTTCGATGCCGCGGCGCTGTTCAGCGATCAACACCTCAACAAGGCTTGACCGGGAACGGAGTATCTACGGGAAGAAGGGCAGTGAGCAGTGACAAGTGACGGGGAAGGCATCAGGCGTCACCCGTCACCAGAAAAGAACCCGGCAATGCCGGGCTCTTTGATCTGTCCACTATCACGCCGTGCGGGCGTCACTCCTTGTGGTAGCTCGTCACGCGCTCCACCTCGTTCTTCGAGCCCAGCACCACCGGCACGCGCTGGTGGATGTGCCCGGGCTTGATCTCCATGATGCGTTCGCGGCCCGTGGTGGCGGCGCCGCCCGCCTGCTCGATGATGAAGCCCATGGGGTTGGCCTCGTACATGAGGCGCAGCTTGCCGCCCTGGCCCTTGGCCTTGATCTTCTCGTCCATGGGGTACATGAAGATGCCTCCGCGGGTCAGGATGCGGTGCACCTCGGCGACCATGGAGGCCACCCAGCGCATGTTGAAGTCCTTGCCTCGCGGGCCTTCCTTGCCCTGCAGGCACTCGTCGATGTAACGCTTCACCGGCGTCTCCCAGAAACGCATGTTGGAGGCGTTGATGGCGAACTCCTGGGTGTCCTCGGGGATGGTGATGTTCTCGTGGGTGAGCAGGAACTCGCCGAAATGACGGTCCAGGGTGAACATGTTCACCCCCCGGCCGGTGGTCAGCACCATCATGGTGGACGGGCCGTACAGGCAGTAGCCGGCAGCCACCTGCTCGGTGCCGGGGCGCAGGAAGTCCTCGGTGGTCGGATCCCCGGGGTGCGGCGAGGCCTTGAGGATGGAGAAGATCGTGCCCACCGAGACGTTGACGTCGATGTTGGATGAGCCGTCCAGCGGGTCGAACAGCACCAGGTAATGGCCCCGGGGGGCATCCTCGGGCATCCGGCAGATGTCGTCCACCTCTTCGGAGGCAAGCCCGGCCACGTGGCCGTTGTGCTGCAGGGCCTCCATGAAGATCTCGTTGGAGATCACGTCCATCTTCTTCTGGGTCTCGCCCTGCACGTTCTCGGATTCCGCGCTGCCCAGGATGTCCACCAGGTCGCCCTTGTTGACCAGGTCGGAGATCTTCTTGCAGGCCACGGCGATGTCGTTGAGCAGGCCGGTGAATTCACCCGTGGCGCCCTTGAAGTTGCGCTGGGTCTCGATGATGTAGTTCGTCAGGGTCGTTCCGATATGCATGGTTGCAGATTTCCTAATGGTTAAAGGTAAACCGTGCCTCACCTGATCGATGGCGGTGCACGTAGCACGCCGGCGGGGCAGGACGGGTGGCGCGATACCCCGGCTTGCCCGGGACCCGCAAGCTGTTAACCTGAGGGGGCAAGCACTGACATTGCGCCAAGGCGGCCGTCAAATCAGGGCGCGTATCATAGCAAAACGCCCTGACGAGTGCGCATGTGCCCGCCACGGCCCGGATTCCGCCTCGACAACCCGGGGGCGGTGAACCCTGACCCCGCGCCACCAACACGGATACCGGAGACCGATGCCCAACAATGTCCTCTATGCGCAGTCCGGCGGTGTCACCGCCGTCATCAACGCCAGCGCCTGCGGCGTGATCCAGACGGTGCGCCGCCATCCTCGTACCTTCGGCCGCATCTTCGCGGCCCGGGACGGCATCCTCGGTGTGCTCAAGGAGGAGCTGATCGATCTCGAACGGGAGAGCGACGCGACCATCGCCGCCCTGCGCCATACCCCCGGCGGCGCCTTCGGTTCCTGCCGATACGACCTGGGCGACCCCGACACCCATCCGGAGCAGTACCGGCGCCTGGTGGAGGTGTTCCGGGCCCACGACATCGGCTACTTCTTCTATAACGGCGGCGGCGGGTCCATGGACACCGCGCTCAAGGTGGCGCGCATCGCCGACCAGATGGACTATCCCATCCGCAGCATCGGCGTGCCCAAGACCATCGACAACGATCTCGCCTGCACCGACACCAGCCCCGGGTTCGGTTCCGCGGCCAAGTTCATCGCCACCGTGGTGCGCGAGGCCAGCATGGACGTGGAGTCCATGGCCAGCTCCGGGACCAAGGTGTTCATCATGGAGGTGATGGGGCGTCATGCGGGCTGGCTGGCCGCGGCCGCGGCGCTGGCCCAGCAGGCGGAGAATACGCCGCCCATGCTGATCCTGTTCGCGGAGATCCCCTTCGACCAGGCGGACTTCCTGAGGCGCCTGAATGCCGTGATCGAGGCCCATGGCTATTGTGTGGTGGTGGCTTCCGAGGGCCTCAAGGGCCCTGACGGCAAGCTGCTCACCGTGGCCCAGGCCCACGATGTGTACGCCTACACGCAGCTCGGCGGCGTGGCGCCCATGCTGGCGCGCATGATCAAGGAGGAAACCGGCCACAAGATCCACTGGGCGGTGGCCGACTATATTCAGCGGGCCGCGCGTCACATCGCTTCGCGCCTGGACGTGGAGCAGGCCTATGCCGCCGGCGCCATGGCCGTGCGCTTTGCCGTGGAAGGGCACACCGGCTTCATGCCCGTAATCAAACGCCTGTGCGACCAGCCCTATCTCTGGACCGTGGACCGGGTGCCTCTGGAACAGGTGGCCGACATCGAGCAGGGCCTGCCCCGGGATTACATCACCGAGGACGGCTACCATATCACCGCCGCGTGCCGCCGGCATCTCGCCCCGCTCATCGACGGCGAGGACTACCCGCCCTACGACAACGGCCTGCCCAACTACGTGCGGATCCGCGGCGAACTGTTGGAGAAGAAGCTGCCGGTGTTCAGTCCGGAGGGTGGTTGATCTTTGCGATCAGGATGTGCGGGTCGTTCATGGGCCGGATAATCCCATGTCCCGGCAGCGTTCCTCCCAGACGGGCAGCCAGTCCGGAAGTTCGTTCATGGGCATCGGTCTGGCCACAAAGTACCCCTGTGCCGTGTCACAGCCACGCCTCCTGAGAAATGCCCAATCCTCCTGATTCTCCACGCCTTCCGCGACGCTGCGCATGCCGAGGCGGCGTGCCATGTCCAGGCTGGCTTCCAGTATCGCGCCAAGGTTGCTGTCGTGCCGCCAGGCACCATGGACAAAACCGCGATCGACCTTCAGTTCGGTGAAGGGTATGTCACGCAACTGCACAAGGGTGGAATGGCCCGTGCCGAAGTCGTCGATGGACAGTTCCACACGCCTGAGCCGGAGCCTGGCGAGAATGTCGAGCGCATTGCGCACGTCCTTCATCAGTCTGCTTTCCGTGACCTCCAGAATGAGTGCCGACGAAGGGACGCCGGCACGGCTTATCTCCCGGGAGACGAAGTCCGGAAACCGGAGATCGCTCAGACTCTCCATGGAGACGTTTACGGCGACGGACAGATGCAGGCCTCTCTCGATCCATGTCCGGGCCTGCTCCAGTGCCTGTCGAAGCACCACCCGGGTCAGCTCGTCGATCATTCCGTGCTCTTCCGCCGTGGCGATGAACTGATCCGGAAAGACCAGCCCGTCCCGGGGGTGCCGCCAGCGGACCAGCATCTCCACGCCGTTGACCTCGCCGGAGGCGAGCGCCACCTTGGGCTGGCAGAAGCATTCCAGCTGGCCTGTGCGGATGCCTTCCAGTACCTCCTCGGGACCGTAGATCCTGCGGGCCGGTCTCTTTGCGTCACCGGCCGGTTGCGTGTGGCTGGTCAGCATCTTGCGCAGGCGCTCCGGATCGATGGGCTTGTGGAGGCTGCCCAGCACGTGCAACTCATGGGCCCTGGCCAGGCGTTCGGCCGTCTGCAGTATCCGTTCGTCCTCCCCGCTCACCAGCACGAGCCCCCCTTCGAACCCGTTTTGGGTCAGCCGACGGACGAACTCCACGCCGTCCAGTTCGGGCATCTGCAGATCGGTGATCACCAGGTCGAAGCATTCGCCGCCGGTCATGCGCGCCAGGGCATCATGGGCGCTGGTTGTTGATTCGACCCGGTTAAAACCGATGACGTGAAGCTGATGCCTGATCAGCTTCAGGGCGAAGGGGTCGTCATCGATGACAATGATGTGCACAGCATATGCTCCCTGCCGGCAGATCCGGCCCAGAAAATGTGCATCGGTCCGTCCGTGCGGCTCAGTCCGATGATAAACCTGCAATCTCCTCGATCACTTTCGCAAAGCGCGTCTCGAAGTCCTCCATGTTCCGGCGTACGGCTGTCAGGTCGCCCCGCTTGCCGGCGTGCTCCAGCTTCTCGCAAAGGTCGCCGAGGGCGATCGCGCCGACGGAACGCGACGACGACTTGAGCTTGTGGGCAACCGGTGCGATTTCGCCCGGAACCCCCTTGTCCACTGCCTCCCGCAGGGCCGCGGCGGATCGCTCGGCCGTCTCGCCGTACTCCCTTAGAAAGTCCCGGATCGTGGCGGGGTCGTCGCCTACGAGTCGTTCAAGCACCGAGATGTCCAGTGCATCGCCGGATGCGGGTGATGTTTTCGCCGCGGGCGGTTTGTCCCCGTCGTCGCTCGGCGACTGCGCAAGCCACTTCTCCAGGGCGGCGCGAAGCTTTTCGAGGCTCACCGGCTTGGTCAGATACTCGTCCATGCCCGCCGCCCTGGCGCGGTGGGCCTCTCCGCGCAGGGCGTTGGCCGTCAGCGCGATGATCGGTATCCGGTGTCTGCCGGCGGCCTGGCGCCGGATCTCGCGGGTCAGCGCATACCCGTCCATTTCGGGCATGTGCAGGTCGGTGAGGATCAGCGCATGATCCCCCGTGTGCCAGCGCTCCAGCGCCTCGACGCCACTCTCCACCACCTCCGCCGCATAACCCAGCAGCCGGAGCTGCTGCAGGATGACCTTCTGGTTGATCGGGTCATCCTCCGCGACCAGGATCAGCCGGTGTGCGGCCCGGGCCTGCTCCACGGTCGGCGGATCGGAAAGCTCACCCGGGCGCCGCTGCGGCTCCTGATCGTGAAAGACCTCCGGCGAGGCCCGCCCTGCTGCCACTGCCACGGCGCGCAGGAAGGCCTGGCGGCGCATGGCCTCGCCGTCGATGGTCACGCTCCCCGGCGAAGCCATCCGTGCACGGCGCCGCCGCCCCCGGCAGATCAGCAGCCGGCGCAACTGGGGCGATTTCGCGGGCTTCCCTTTCCCGGTGCCGGCGCAGGTCTCGGAGTACTGGATCAGGACGGCGGGTTCGTCCATCTGCCGGGCCTCATCGATGGCGTCCTTCTCCCGTGTGAAACGGCGCACGGTGGCTCCCGCGTGCTCCAGATAGGTCGTCAGGCCGTCGGCGTCGATCCCGGGGGATTCGACCAGCATGCACTGGAGCCTGCCGAGGTCGGGCAGGACGCGCTCGGGCTGCTCGGGGGCCGGCTCCATGGGCAGCGTGACCGTGAACGCGGACCCCTCATCCGGCGCGCTGGTGACGCTGATCTCGCCGTTCATGGTGTCCACCAGGCGCTTGACGATCGCCAACCCGAGGCCGGTCCCTCCGAACCGCCGTGTGGTGGAGATCTCGGCCTGGGTAAACGGCTTGAACAGGTTTTTCTGGGTCTTTTCATCCATGCCGATGCCGTTGTCCCGGATGCGGAAGGCGATCCTGAGCGGGTCGGCCTGCGCCGCCTCGACCCGGACGGAGACCAGACCCCGCCGCTCGGCCCGGCCCGAGGAGAACTTGATGGCGTTGCCGATCAGGTTGTAGAGCATCTGGCGAATCCGGGTGTCGTCCGACAGCACCCGCTCCGGGATCTCCGGGGAGACGAACAGGCGCAGGTCCACCCCCTGACGCATGGCCACCGACACCATGGAGTTGCAAAGCCCCTCCACAAGATCCGGGATGCACACGGGGCTGTGCTCGATCTCCAGCCGGCCGGCCTCGATCTTCGAGAAGTCCAGGATGTCGTCGATGAGCGTGAGCAGGCTCGCGGCGGATTCGCGCACCGTCTTGACCAGCTCCGCCTGATGCGGCGTCAGACGGCTGTGTTCCAGCACGTCCACCATGCCGACGATGCCGTTCATAGGCGTGCGGATCTCGTGGCTCATGGTGGCCAGGAAGGCGGACTTGGCGCGGTTGGCCTGCTCGGCGTCCATCTGCGCGCGGGAGAGTTCGTCGATGAACCGGCGGCGCTCCGAGATGTCGCGCAGGGCGCCGATGAAACGCAACTCGTCCTGTACCCGGAACTCGTTGGTGGTCAGTTCCATGGGCAGCGTACGCCCCTCCTTGTGCAGACCGGTCACTTCCCGGGTGCTTCCGAGGGTCCGGCGTTCACCGGTGCGCAGGTAGCGGGCCAGATACTCGCCGTGTCGACTTCGATCAGGTTCCGGCATGAGCAAGGAAATGTTCTTTCCAAGAACCTCGGCCACCCGGTAGCCGAACAGTCGCGTGAGCGCCGGGTTGGCGCTCTTGATGATTCCCTCCGTGTCGATGGTGATGACGCATTCCAGCAGGTTGTCGAGGATGGCGTGCAGCTCCCGCTCCTTGCTCTCCAGGGCCAGTTCCGCCTCACGCGCCCGGCTCACGTCGCGAAAGACCAGAACCACGCCGCGCACCTTCCCGTCGTCATCGGTAATGGGTGCGGCGCTGTCGGCGACGGCGCGTTCGGTGCCGTCCCGGGCGACGAGGACCGTGTGGTTGGCCAGGCCCTGCACCTTTTCCGTGCGCAGCACTCTCTCCACGGGGATCTCGGCAGGCTTGCGCGTCCGCTCATTGATGATCACGAAGACCTTATCCACCGGACGTCCCCGAGCCTCCTCCAGGGACCAGCCCGTGAGTTCCTCGGCCACCGGGTTCATGCGCGTGACGTGGCCGAGGGTGTCCGTGGCCAGCACGGCGTCTCCGATGGAGTTGAGCGTGGTATGGAGATCGGTTTCGCTGGCACGCAGGGCGCTCTCCGCGGCCCTGCGTGCCATGAGTTCGCGGTCGAGATCAAGGGTGCGGGAGGTGACCTCCGCCTCGGTGGCGGCATTGCGCCCGGCTGCGGCCAGGGCGGCGAACGAGACGAGAAAACCGGCCAGCAGGGAGAACAGGTAATAGAACTGCGAGCCGGCGGTGACACCGTGCAGGCCGGCCGCGGACAGGGGCTGGATTTCCGCGCGAAAGCGCCGTTCCGTTACCTCCACGTCGCGCACCCAGCCCGGTTCCACCCCCGGCGGCAGGGTGTCGGCCATGATCGTGGGGGTCTCCCCCGGTGTGATGTCCGTGACGCGAATGCCGAGCCCGTGAAGCTCGGCCGCCCGCACGAGGGGCCGGAAGATCACATCCAGGTCGAACACGCCGACCACGAAACCCTCCAGGGCCTCCCGGCGCGCGGCAACGGCGGCGTTCACGGGATCGAATCCCTGGCGGTAGACGGGGCGGAAGGTGAGAATCACGTGTCCCTCGGTGCGCAGCAGCGGGACCGCGGCGATTGTGGCCCCGTGGTCTCTTCCCAGGGCCGCCTCCATCGCCACGCGCCGCGCGCCTTCGAAACCGTGGTCGAGGCCGAGGATAGCTTCATTGACCGTGTGTGGTTCACTGAATAGCACCGGAAAATACTCCGAACGCGAAGCGGGCGGCCCCAGGCGGTCTTCGCCATCGGGTTCGAAGACCCGGTAGTCCTCCAGACCCTCGGCCCGCACCATCGCCTCGAACTCCCGCAGTCGTTCGCGCGGCACGCGGGGTGCCCAGTCGATGCCCACGATCCCGGGTCTGCGCACGAGGAATGAGTTGAAGGTGGTGAACTCCCGGCGGGTCACCTCTTCACTGGACAGGAAGAATCGCTCGACGCTGGTCAGCACCTCGAAGGCGGCCGCCACGGGCAGCAGGCCGGTGCGGTACATCTCGTCCTTGTAATCCTCCAGCGCCGCGCGCTCCCGGGCATTTTCCAGGTGTTCGAGACCCATCTGCCCCAGCGCCAGGAGCGCGGCCGTGGCGGCCAGGGGCAGCCCGACGCGCCAGGTGCTGTCCTTCCATATGCGCTGCATGCGCGGCCAGGCCAGCAGCACCAGCGGGGCGAACAGGACCGCCCCGATCGAGCTGCCGCTCCACATCACCAGCCACTGGGTCGGCAGCGAGACCGGCTGCTGGGTGTTTCCGAAGGCAAACAGGGCCGCCGTCCCCAGCGTGGCGCCCAGGATGCTCGCGAGCGGACCCGCCAGCAGCAGAAACCGCAACACGTCGCGTTGCCGGGCGAGCGGGATGCGGCGGTTCAGGTAACCTCTGCCCAGCAGGGCCCCGGCCAGGGCCTGCAATGTGGCTGCGATGGCCATTGCCGCCGCCAACAGGGCCCCTTCCACGGAGACGTCCAGCCAGAGGGTGTATACGAACGCCCCCAGAAGCACCCCCGGCCAGCAGCGCAATCCGCCCATGAGTAGGGCGGCCAGCGCCACGCCCGCCGCCGGCCACATGGGAGAGGCGTAACCCGGCGGCAGCGCCAGCAGGCCGCCCGCAAGCGCGGTCGCGAGATAGCCGATGGCGACGAGCAGGACGAGTGTCAAGTAGCCGAACGGCGGAGGCCGCTGGGCGAGCGCGGCGTCCGATTTTGACGGCGCGGACATGGTCAGTTGCGCCGAAGGGGGCGCATCCACGTTGGATGGGCAGGAGCAATCGACCCGACAAAGGCCGAAGGACTCGTCCTCGCGTAGACGAGATGGGCCATGGTGTCCTCCCAAGCTTTTCTTCTTGTTCTTTTTGCCCGTGTCACTTCCTCGATCGGTCACGGGGCCGAGGGCTTTAGTGTTGCGAAATCCTATCCGTTTTCAAAACGGCCAATGCCATTATAGACATAGCGCCAGGACCTTGCCTCGACGACGCATGGGCTTTGGACGGAATCCGGTGGGATGGCGGACGTTGCCCTGTTGCATCCGCTGCAGACTGCGCGAGAAGCACTTGCCGACGTTTGAAGCCAGGGCGATCGACGTCAGGAATTTGACGTATAGCGCGACAAGGTGAAGGAAAGACCTTTTTAATGAAGGATCATCGCGTCATCATAACCTTGTCTCGACAGATTTTGATTCGTTGCTCGGAAGGCCAACGGCATGAACGAGATCCGTGGTGTCCTGCTGGATTTGAGTGGTGTGCTGTATCTGGGTGACCGGCCGCTGTCCGGGGCGGTGGATGCGGTGGCGCGGTTGCAGGGATCCGGGATGCCGGTGCGCTACATCACCAACACCACCCGTCGTACCCGCGCGCAGATCCACTTGATGATGGCGGGCATGGGGTTTTCCATTGCCGAGGACGAGATCTTCACCGCGCCCGGCGCCGTGCGTGCGGCCCTCAAGCGTGACGGACTGACGCCTCTGTTGCTCATTCATCCGGACCTCGAGCCCGAGTTCGCCGACTTTCCCGGTGATGTCCCGGATGCGGTTGTGCTGGGAGACGCCGGCGACAGCTTCACCTACAAGAACCTGAATCGCGCCTTCCGGTTGCTCATGGGCGGCGCACCGTTGCTGGCCATGGGCAATAACCGCTATTTCAGGGAGGCAGACGGACTGAGTCTCGATATCGGGCCTTTCCTCAAGGCCCTGGAGTATGCCGCCGACGTGCAGGGGACGGTGCTCGGCAAGCCATCGAGCGACTTCTTCCACGGCGCCGTCTCGGACATGGGGCTGGAACCCGATCAGGTACTCATGGTGGGCGACGACGTGGAGGCCGATGTCCAGGGTGCCCTCGACGCCGGTCTGCAGGCCTGTCTGGTCAGGACCGGCAAATACCGCCCCGGCGACGAGGGGCGTATCGAAGCCGGTCGGTCCCGAGTGGCGGATGATCTGTCGGCCGTGGTTGATGGTCTGGCTGTCTGAACCGGTTAGCCACAGAGGACACAGAGGGCACAGAGAAATTCAGGATCCGAGCTTGCTCGCCAAGGCGAGCCAGAAGTCGAGCAAGGTTGGTTTCGTTTCTTCTCTGTGACCTCTGTGCCCTCTGTGGCAAAACGCCTTTCAGAGAAGCAATTGATAACCGGCACGCCGGGCTCAGGCATGGCGGATGCGCTCCGCTTGTCCGCCCTACGCCCTTGACTTGCCTGTGAACAATGCCGGCTGGGACACCGGAGGTTTGCCTGTCACTCAGAATCCGAAGATCCTGCGCTCGCTCTCCTGGTAGGCGATGTTGGCATTGCGCGGCGCCAGGGCGTCAAAGTCAGCCAGCCCCTCCCATCGACTCGCGTCGAAGTCGTTGATGGCGGACTGCATGTCGGTGCCTGCTTCCACTGCCGCATCCATGTGGTCCATGAGCGATGCCAGATAATCCCGGGTCGGGTGCTGAAACTCCTCGATGGATCCCGGTTTGCCGTGTCCGGGGATGAACAATGCATCCCCGTACTCAGAGGCCAGCCGATCGAAGGCCTCGATCCAACCCGACATGCTTCCCACCGGAAGAACGGCCAGCAGGCGCCCGCCATAGAGGACGTCGCCGGCGAACACCACGTTGTCGGGCGCCACATGCACGGCGAGGCTGCCATCGGTATGGGTGTTGCCCACGTTCTCGATCGTAAGCGTCACGCCCGCGCCCAGGTCCAGCGTCTTGTGCGTCTCCACCAGGACGTCCGGCGCCGCCGGCGCCTGTACGTGGCCGGCCGGCAATTCGAGTGTCCGTTCAATCGCCCGCGCGAATGCCGTGCCGTCGCTTTGCATGCGTTCCACGGCGTCCTTCGCCGCAATGATGGCGGCCCCCTGCTCCCGGAACACCGGATTGCCCATGAAGCGGTGTGCCTGGGAGTTGGTGTTGATCACGTAGCGCACGGGCAGATCCGTATGCGAGCGAATCCTGTGGAGCATCTCTGCTGCCATGTCCGGACCGTATCCGGAGTCGATCACCGCCACGGCCTCTGCGCCGACCACGAAACCGAGGTTCATCCGAAACCCGCGGTTCTCCGGTGTCGGCCCCCCGTAGGGACCGATCCACGCCCAGGTGTTGGGTGCGACCGGCTGGGCTTCGGGAAGGATATCCCCGGCCACTGCCTTTGCCATGCCGGTCGTCAGGAGAAAGGCCATCAGGCTTGCTCTTAGCATCAAAGCACTGTGTCTGGTCATACTCACCTCAATTGTCGATGGGCTTGATGTTGAAGGCTCGAGCACTGCTACGCTCCCTGCAGAAGCAACCGGTAGCTCGCTCCGACCGCAGCGCAGGCAATAAGCAGGGGGATGATGCCGACCCTGTACCGGAACAGGGCGATGAAGGCGGCAATGCCGAGCAGGGCGGTAAACCATTCGAAGTCACCTTCGAAGCCCTGCGGCCAGAGCACGTGCCAGGCGAAGAACACGGCGAGATTCAGGATCACGCCCACCACCGCTGCGGTGATACCCGTGAGCGGCGCGGTGAAGTGCAGTTCATGGCGCGTGGCCTCCACCGCCGGCGCACCCACAAGGATGAACAGGAAGGACGGCAGGAAGGTAAAGAAGGTGGCCACCACCGCTCCGAGTGCGCCGGCGATCACCATCTGGTCCGCCCCGAGGAAGGCATGAGTCCAGCCGCCCACGAAACCCACGAAGGTGACGATCATGATCAGCGGCCCGGGCGTCGATTCACCCAGTGCCAGCCCGTCGATCATCTGGTGCGCCGTGAGCCACTGGTAGGTCTCCACGCCGCCCTGGTAGACGTAGGGCAGCACGGCGTACGCGCCGCCGAAGGTGACCAGCGCCGCCTGGGTGAAGAACACGCCCATGCGCGTGAGCGTGCCGTCCCAGCCGTACACGGCAAGGAGTCCGCCCAGCACGCCCGCCCAGAGCAGCAGGCCGATCGTGGCGAAGAGCATTACCCGGGGCCAGCGGAATCGCATCCACGGCTGCACCGGCGTGTCGTCATCGATGAGCGCGGGACCGTAGCCGTCCTTGGCGGTCGGTCCGTGCCCGCCGCCCGTCCTGAAACGGTCCGGCGACAGGCGCCCGCCGATCCAGCCGATGATGCCCGCGCCGATGACGATATAGGGGAAGGGGATGTTGAGGGCAAAGATGGCGACGAAGGCCGCCGCCGCCATGGCCCAGAGCGCACCGTTTTTCAGGGCGCGGCTGCCGATGCGCCAGGCGGCGTGTACCACGATGGCGGTCACCGCCGGTTTGATGCCGTAGAGGATCGCCTGAATGACAGGAACGTCGCCGAAGGCCAGGTAGATCCACGTCAGTCCGATGAGGATAAAGAGCGACGGCAGCACGAACAGCGTGCCGGCAATGATTCCGCCCAGGGTGCCGTGCATGAGCCAGCCGATGTAGGTGGCCAGCTGCTGGGCCTCCGGTCCCGGCAGCACCATGGTGTAGTTGAGGGCGTGCAGGAAGCGGTGCTCGGAGATCCAGCGCCGCCGCTCCACCAGTTCCTGGTGCATGATGCTGATCTGCCCGGCGGGGCCACCGAAGCTGATGAAGCCCAGTTTCAACCACCAGCGGACGGCCTCCAGCAGGCCGACAGGCGCTGGTTTTTCGGTTGCGGCGGGTCGGGTGCCGGCCTCGCGGCTCATGTGTTCAGTTCCTGTGCGGGGGAGAAACTGCGGTGCAGGTCTTCCAGGACCGGCGACACTGCGGCCAGCAGGGCATCGTCATCACCGCAGCGTTGCTTGGCGCCCGTGAGGACAGCCTCGAAACCGGCAGCCTCGGCGACCGGGGCGCCGCCGATATCCAGGAAACGCACCAGCTCGCCCAGACGCACCAGCCCGGGATCATCGTCCAGGGAGAAGGCCTCCGTCAGGACCTGAAACGTGACCCGTTCGCCCACGTGAGTGAAGGTTGCACCGTCGAAGTCGAAGCCCAGGGCGTCAGCAGGGCAGTCTGCAGGGCGGGCCAGCCACAGGAACCGGGCCTCGGGGTCGATGAACCGGTTGATCAGCCAGGCGCTGGCGACCCGATCCACCCAAAGGGAGGCACGCGTGGCCCAGGTTCGACCCCGGTAATCGCGGACGTTGAGACGAGGGATGGATTGTTCCGGTGCCTGGGAAGGCTCATCGGGGGAGAGTCTTGCCTGGACCGCGGCCTCCAGGATCTCCAGCCGTGCGCGCATGGCGTCACGTTCCGGCCCCGGAAAGTAGTCGATCCGGTGCAGATGCTCGGCGTCACGCCGGATCTGGCGCAGTTGCTTGAGCAACTCCGGCTCGGCCAGATCATCGACCTGCTCGGCCAGCGCCGTCGCAGCTTCCGTGATGGCCTGGTATTCCTCGCAGCGGTCGAACAGATTCCGGTAGCGGTCTTCCTCCGGGGCGGGGACGGAAAAGACCAGGTGGTGAGCCTGACCGCCGGCGGTGCGGATGTCCTCCGCAAGGCCGCGCAGGGTCTCGTGCAGGTCGGGGCGTTCCGGCAGGATATAGACCCCGTCACGCAGGGTCCCCGCCCCCAGCGTCTTGAGGGCGCGCCACAGCCGCACGCGACTGGTATCCCGGCCCCCGGGGAAGGACAGGATCAGCATTTGCCAGCGGGTCGGCAAGAAAGTCATGTAACGGACATTACATTAGATGTAATGATCGTGACAACATCCTGTGTCTCGGGGCGGATGCGCGCAGCGCATCCGGGGTCGCTGAAAGCGCTGTCTGGATCACGAAGCCGTGCTATCTCTCCGGCAGCGGAATGAACTCGACCTCGTCCCCCGGTACTTTGGGGAACGCGCCGTTCTTCCAGTCCGCCTTGGCCTGTTCGATGCGCTCCTTGCGGCTGGAGACGAAATTCCACCAGATGTGCCGGTCGCCGAGCGGCTCGCCGCCGATCAGCGCCAGTCGGGTGTCCTCCAGCGCATGGACCGTCACGGTGTGGCCCGTGTGCAGAACGGCCATGCTGAATTGATCGATCACGCTTTCCAGGGCCTTGAGCCTTCCCTTGACCACGTAAAGCGCACGCTCATCCACGCCATCCGGCAGCGTCAGGCTCTGCCCGGCCTTGAGGGCGGCTTCCACGTAGAGCGTCCGGGCGAACGTCCTGACGGGGGATTGCACGCCATAGGCAGAGCCGATCAGTACGCGGACGGCAGCGCCATCGACGGACAGGGACGGGAGCTGTTCGCGATCGTAGTGGTGGAACGCCGGATCGATCTCCTCATCGGCTTCCGGAAGGGCCAGCCACAACTGCAGGCCGTCCAGGACATTGTCGGCGGCCTTCACTTCCTCCCGCTGGCGCTCTGAATGCACGATGCCTTTGCCCGCCACCATCAGGTTGATCGCGCCGGGGGTGATGGCCAATTCATTGCCCAGGGAATCCCGGTGCAGCATCTCACCCTGAAACAGGTAGGTCACCGTGGCGAGATTGATGTGCGGATGCGGCCTGACATCGATCCCCTTGCCCGGCTCGAACACGGCCGGCCCCATGTGATCAAAGAAGATCCAGGGCCCGACCATGCGCCGTTTGCCGGACGGCAGGGCCCGGCGCACGGAAAAGCCGCCGAGATCGTGCTCCTTCGGAGCGATCATGAGGTCGATGGCGGTACATGTGCCCGGCTGCTCAATCTGCTCTTCGTCGAAGGTGGTTTCTATGCTCATGGTCTGTCCCTCACGGGTCTTGAAAGGCCTCGACGCAAAGACGCGAAGGAACGCAAAGGATTTCTGAGTGTAAATCCAAAACGACCTTTGCGCCCCTTTGCGACATTGCGTCTTTGCGTCAAGGCCTTTGCCTTTGACTGCCTACTGATGCGCCTGCACGTCACGCCGCTTGAGAAAGGCCTTCTCCAGTTCCACCAGCACGAACAGCGCCATGCCGAAGACGAGGATGCGGCCCCAGTCGTCGAGGCCCAGAGCGGCGGTGCCGAACAGGAACTGCAGCGGGGGCGCGTAGGTGAACAGGCCCTGCAGCACGATGAGCACCCCGACGGCGATGAGTACGGCGCGGCTGCCCAGCAGCCCGGCCCGGTTGAACACCGGCTCCAGGATGTAGCGGCTGTTGAAGAGATAGAAAAGCTGACCCATCACCAGGGTGTTGATGGCCACGGTGCGGGCGATCTCCACCGCGACCCCCTGCTGCTCCATCCACAGGAAATGGCCGAAGGTGCCGGCCACCAGGAGGGCGGAGACGAACACCACGCGCCAGATGAGAAAGCCGGACAGGATCGGCGTCTGGGGCGGTCTCGGCGGCCGTTCCATGACGCCGGGCTCGGTGGGCTCGAAGGCCAGCGCCAGGGCCAGGGTCACGGCGGTGACCATGTTCACCCACAGCACCTGCACCGGGGTCAGCGGCAGGGTGAGCCCCAGCAGGATCGCGGCGACAATCGTGAAAGCCTGGCCGCCGTTGGTGGGCAGCAGGAACAGGATGGCCTTGCGCAGGTTGTCGTAGACGGTGCGCCCTTCCTCCACGGCATGCGCGATCGAGGCGAAGTTGTCATCGGCCAGCACCATCTCCGCGGCCTCCTTGGAGGCCTCGGTGCCCTTGATGCCCATGGCCACGCCCACGTCGGCGCGCTTGAGTGCCGGCGCGTCGTTGACCCCGTCTCCGGTCATGGCCACCACGTGCCTGTTGGCCTGGATGGCACGCACCAGGCGCAGCTTGTGTTCCGGGGTGGCACGGGCAAAGACATCCACTTCCCGAACGGTGCGCTCCATCTCGTCGTCGGAGAGTTTCTCCAGTTCATGGCCGACCATCACGCCGCCCGAGGTGTCGATGCCCAGCTCGTCGGCGATGGCCCGGGCGGTCACCCCGTGATCGCCGGTGATCATCTTGACCACGATGCCCGCCGACTGGCATTCGGCCACCGACTCGATGGCCTCGTCCCTGGGCGGATCGATGATGCCGCACAATGCCACCATCGTGAGCCCGCCGTCCTCGATGTCGGGGAACTCCAGGGTGCGCTTGTCCGCGTCCACGCCCTTAACGGCCAGCGCCAGCAGGCGCTGTCCCTTCGCGGCGATCTCGTCCATGTGCTGCTGCCAGCGATCCGTGTCGATGTCACGGTCGCCGTCCACGGTGCGTTCCCGGTTGCACACCGCCAGCACCCGTTCCGGCGCGCCTTTGAGATACACGAGGCTGTGGTTCCCCTCGTGGTGGTGATGCAGGGTGGCCATGAACTTGTAGGAGGACTCGAAGGGGATCACGTCATCCCGCGGATAAAGCTCATTGGTTTCCCTGTGATTCAGCCCGCCCTTGAGCGCGGCCGTTACCAGTGAGCCCTCCGTGGGATCACCTTCAAGCACCCACTCGCCGTCCCTTTGACGCACCTCCGCGTCATTGCACAGCAGGATGCCGCGCAGGGTTTCGGCCAGCACCGGGTGTTCTTCCGGTTCCACGTCCTGACCGTCGCGCGAAAACCCGCCGTGGGGTTCGTAGCCCACGCCGCCCACCTCGAAGATGTCCTCGCCGGTGACGATGGACTTGACCGTCATCTCGTTGCGGGTCAGCGTGCCGGTCTTGTCGGAACAGATGGTGGTGACAGAGCCCAGGGTCTCCACCGCCGGCAGGCGGCGGATGATGGCATTGCGCGCGGCCATGCGCTGCACGCCGATGGCCAGCGTGATGGTCATGATGGCAGGGAGACCCTCGGGGATGGCGGCGACCGCCAGGCTCACCGCCGCGAGGAAGGTCTCCAGGATGTCGTAATCCCGGAACCAGTAGCCGAAGGCAAAGGTGAAGGCGGCAAGCACCACGATGGCCACCGACAGCCAGCGGCCGAACACGGCAATGTCGCGCAGCAGCGGCGTGGTGAGCTGCTCGACTTCGCCCAGCATGGTGGAGATGCGGCCGATCTGGGTCCCGGTGCCGGTGGCCACCACCACGCCGCGCCCCTGGCCGAAGGCCACCAGCGTGCCGGAGAAGGCCATGCCGCCCCGGTCGCCCAGGTCCGCGTCCTCGTCCACGGGATCGGTCTGCTTGTCCACGGCCACCGACTCGCCGGTGAGCATCGCCTCGTCGATGCGCATGTTGTGGACACGCAGCAGTCTCAGATCGGCAGGCACCTTGTCGCCCGCCTGCAGGAACACGATGTCCCCCGGCACCAGTTCCTCGGCGGGCACCGTGCGCCGCTCGCCGTCGCGCAGCACCAGGGCCTTGGGGGAAAGCATGCTGCGGATGGCGTCCAGGGCCTCCTCCGCCTTTCCCTCCTGGATGAAACCGATGATGGCGTTGATCAGCACCACGCCCAGGATCACGCCCGTGTCCACCCAGTGCTGCAGGAACGCGGTGCCCGCGGCCGCGGCGATGAGAATGTAGATGAGCACGTTGTGGAACTGCAGCAGGAAACGCTTGAGCGGACCGGTCCGTTCCGGCGGCGGAAGGCGGTTGTGGCCGAAACGTTCCAGGCGCTCCTTCACCTGCCCGGCATCGAGCCCCTGTTCGGAGACCTCCAGTTCCCGCAGGACATCATCCGTCCCCCGGTTGTGCCAGGGGGTGCTCTCGGGCTGTGGCTCGTTCATTGAATGAATTTCCTGATAACGACCTTCTCGGTCTCGACGATGACAAACAACAGCACGCCGAAGAGCAGGATACGCCACCAGTGCTCGAGGGGCACCGGGGTGGTGCCGAACAGGGTGTTCATGACCGGCGCGAAGGTGAACGCGATCTGCAACACGATCAGCACCCCGATGGCGATCCACATGGCCCGGGAACGGAACACCTCCAGGCCGATCAGCACCGGCTGGTGGATGAGCCTCAGGTTCAGGAGATAGAAGGCCTGCCCGGCGACCAGCGTATTGATGGCCACGGTGCGCGCGAGTTCGTCGGAGACACCCAGGACCTCTTCCATGTACACGAAGTGCCCGAAGGTGCCGGCCCAAAGCAGGATGGCCACAAACGGGATGCGCCACAGCAGGAAACCCGAGAGCAATGGTGCGTCGGGGCGCCGGGGCGGTCGTTTCATGACACCCGGTTCGGCCGGCTCGAAGGCCAGCGCCATGGCCAGCGTCACCGAGGTCACCATGTTTACCCACAGCACCTGCACCGGCGTGAGCGGCAGGGCGAGCCCCATGAGGATGGCCATCATGATGGTGAGCGACTGGCCCGCGTTGGTGGGCAGGGTGTGCAGGATGGCCTTGCGGATGTTGTCGTAGACGGTGCGCCCTTCCTCCACGGCGTGGGCGATGGAGGCGAAGTTGTCGTCGGTCAGCACCATCTCGGCGGCCTCCTTGGCGGCCTCGGTGCCTTTCCGCCCCATGGCCACGCCCACGTCGGCGCGCTTGAGCGCCGGCGCGTCGTTGACCCCGTCGCCGGTCATGGCCACGATGCGCCCGTCCGCCTGCAGGGCCTGCACCAGGCGCAGTTTGTGCTCGGGTGTGGTGCGGGCGAACACGTCCGCCTCCTGCACAGCGCGGCCCAGGGCGTCCTCGTCCATCTCCTCCAGTTCGTGGCCGGAAAGCGCGGTGATCTCGTTGCCCATGCCCAACTGCTCGCCGATGGCCCGGGCGGTGATCAGGTGATCGCCGGTGATCATCTTCACGCCGATACCCGCCTCCCGGCACTCCTTGACGGCGGCGATGGCCTCGTCCCGGGGCGGATCGATGATGCCCAGCAGGGCCAGCATCGTGAAGCCGCCTTCCTCGATGTGCGCGTAGGTGAGGTCGCGTTGCTCCGGCGCGGCATCGCGCACCGCTACCGCCAGAAGCCGCTGGCCCCTTGCCGCGATCTGCTCCATGTGCCCGTGCCAGGCGTCCCGGTCGACGGGTGCGTTCCTGTCGCCTTCCCGCTGGCTTTCGCACAGGGACAGCACCCGCTCCGGTGCCCCCTTCAGGAACACGCGCCCGTGCCCCTCGTGGTCGTGGTGCAGGGTGGCCATGTACTTGTGGTCCGACTCGAAGGGGATCACGTCGGTGCGCGGCAGCCGCTCCTGCTGCTGGTGCGGGTCGAGCCCCGCCTTGCAGGCGGCGGTGACCAGGGCGCCCTCGGTGGGATCGCCTTCCATGACCCACTGGCCTTCCCGTTCGTAAAGCACCGCGTCGTTGCACAACAGTCCCGCCAGAAGGGTATCCCAGAGTACCGGATGATCGTCGGGGGCCACGTCGCGGTCGCCCAGCAGGAAACCGCCACGGGGTTCATAGCCCACGCCGGTGACATCGAAGCGCTGCGCAGCGGTGACCACGGTCTGCACGGTCATCTCGTTGCGCGTGAGCGTGCCGGTCTTGTCCGAGCAGATGGCGGACACGGAACCCAGGGTCTCCACGGCCGGCAGGCGGCGGATGATGGCGTTGCGTTTCGCCATCTTCTGCACGCCGATGGCCAGCGCGATGGTCATGATGGCGGGCAGGCCTTCCGGGATGGTGGAGACCGCCAGGCTCACCGCCGCCAGGAACATTTCGTCCAGGGGGTAGCTGCGTATCCAGTAACCGAATGCGAACGTGGCGGCGGAGATGAAGATGATCACCACCGCCAGCCAGTGGCCGAACTGCTCCATCTGGCGCACCAGCGGCGTTTGCAGGCTTTGCACCTCGCCGAGCATCTCGGAGATGCGCCCGATCTCCGTGTGCGCACCGGTGCCCACCACCACGCCCGTCGCCCGGCCGAAGGCCACCAGAGTGCCGGAGAAGGCCATGCAGGTGCGATCGCCAAGAGGCGCGTCCTCGGCCACGGGGTCAACGGCCTTTTCCACCGGCACCGATTCGCCGGTGAGCACCGCCTCTTCCACGCGCAGGTTCTTCACTTCCAGAAGGCGCAGATCGGCGGGCACCCGGTCTCCGGCCTGCAGAAAGACGATATCGCCGGGCACCAGTTCGTCCGCGGGCACCTCGCGCCGCTTGCCGTCGCGCATCACCGCCGCCTTGGGCGAGAGCATGTTGCGGATGGCGTCCAGGGCCTTTTCCGCCTTGCCCTCCTGGATGAACCCGATCATGGTGTTGATGAGCACCACGGCGAGAATCACGCCGGTGTCCACCCAGTGGCCCAGCAATGCGGTGCCGAGCGCGGCCACCAGCAGGATGTAGATCAGCACATTGTGGAAATGGCGCAGAAAGCGCAGCAACGGCCCTGCCTTCTCCGGCGGGGGGAGAGCATTGTGTCCGTACCGTTCCAGGCGTTCCCGCGCCTCGTCACTGCCCAGGCCCCGGCGTTCGGTGCGCCAGTGCGAAAGCGTCTCCTGCGCGTCGCGTGCATGCCATGTCCGGTTTGCGGGCCTGTCGCTGGCGGGGGGAACCATGGAATCGGTCCTTGCGCTGGTTTCCCTGTTGATGGTCGGCAACCCGTGGCCGCCGGGCAAGCCGCTCGGGGCCGTCCGTTGAGCGGGATCAGGGAGAGGATTGATTTCAATGAGTGACAGGCGAACGGGGTTCCGGTTCCCCTGCCGTCGGGCGGCAGGGGGAAACCGGGAGAAGGCGGGGACGCCAGTGAGGAACCGCAACCCCCCGGTCCTCCGGGCGAAAGGGGTTTGGTTTGGGCAGAATCGCCCACGGGAGTGGGCTCCTACAGGGGGGGTCGAGGCACGCGTGTAGGAGCCCGGTCCTCCGGGCGAAAGGGGTTTGGCTTGGGCAGGATCGCCCACGGGAGTGGGCTCCTACAGGGGGGGGCGAGGCACGCGTGTAGGAGCCCGGTCCTCCGGGCGAAAGGGGTTTGGCTTGGGCGGGTAATCGCCCAGGGGACTGGGCTCCTACGGGGGGAGGTAATCGCGCGGCGCCGGGTCAGAAATGAAAGCCGGCCTTGCCGAGGATGCGCATGTTGTCGGCGTCGCGGCGGCGACCGTCGAAGCGGGCGCTCTCGGTGAACTGGTAACGGGCTTCAAGACCCAGGAAGAGGTTGCCGGCTGTCCGGTAGTGCATGCTGCCGCCCACCTGGAACGACCAGAGTCCGTGGTCATCGTTGCCGATGTTGGTGCGCGCATAGCCGATACCCGGGCCGACGCCCAGCGCAAGGTCGGGCGCCACGTCCACCGTGTAGTGGCTGTTGAGTTCCGCACTCGTCATCTTGAGCGGACTGTCGTTGTACCGGGTGAGGCTCAGGTGGTGACGCACGCGCCCCCGGGCGGGCTGGATGAACCGGCAGTTGGCGGACAATTCGATGCCGTAGACCAGATCGTCATCGGCACGGGGAACATCGGGAAACAGTACGCCGCCCAGCACGGCGATGGCGGGATCGGCGGGGGGTTGCTGGGCCATGGCGGGGCCGCCGGCCAGCAGGGCAGCGGCGCAGGCGAGGGGGATCGGGATGCGATGCATGGGGCGTCTCCTTTCAGATCAATGGAACTGCGGATGCATCCCAGTGTGCGCTGACCCCGGCAGACTGTCCGTGATCAGATCACCAATCCGCCCCCGCGGGACGCCCGATCCCGGGCTGAACACCGCGGTCCGGGCACGGCGCCTGCAATCGCCCTTTCCGACCCCGGCCGCTGTTCCCTGTCCCGCATCACGGAGGCGAGTCCTGCCCGCGCGTCTGCACGAATGGACAGGGAACGTCCCCGTAGGAGCAGAACACGCAGCAGTCCCCGGGTTTGGGATGCAGCAGGGTGTGGCAGTGCGCGCACTGGTAGTACCACTGACATGCATCGGTGGGCATGTGTTCGGTGCGGCGGTGGCCACAGGCCGGGCAGGTGATGGTCGACCGGTCGATGGGCGCTTCCATGGGGTGTCTCCCGACTAGGATCGGGCGTTATGATCAGGTCCGTACCCTGGTACGGAGTCAAGGGCATGCTGACCATCTCGATGCTGGCCCGGGAAGCGGGCGTGGGCGTGGAGACCGTGCGGTTCTATCAGCGCAAGGGCCTGCTCCGGTTACCGGAGCGGCCGCCGGGCGGCATACGCCGTTATGACTCGGCGGAGGTGGCCCGCCTGCGGTTCATCAGATCGGCGCAGCGGCTGGGATTCAGCCTGGCCGAGATCGGCCAGCTCCTGCAACTGGAAGACGGTCTCCATTGTGACGAGGCGCGCGAGATCGCAGAGCACAAGCTGCAGGGCGTACGCGCACGCAAGGCGGACCTGGAGCGCATGGAGGCCGCGTTGTCGACCCTGGTGGCGGATTGCGGTTCGGCGGCGGGCGGGTCCGTGGGCTGCCCGCTGATCGAAGCGCTGCGCGAAGACGACTGATTCGTCGGTGCGGTCGAATCCGTTTCATGCCGGTGCTTCAGCGTTGCTGTGCCGGGACGTCCACCGGGCACGCAAGCGGTGCGCAATGGTTTTCCACGGGAGCGTCCCGCATGGTCTCCCGGGTCTGCCGGTAACGCGGGTTGTCCGGACCCAGGCTGGCGGCACAGGCCGCCGCCTCGCGGGCCTGATCGCCACAACCCCGGGCCTGGAGCACATGGGCGAGATTGTTCCAGGCGGCATGTGCCCGGGGCTGGCGTTCGACGAGTGCCCGGAACGCCTGTTCGGCGCCTGTCATGTCCTGCACCGCGTAGCGCACGTTGCCCAGCCCGATCCAGCCCACGGGATGCTCCGGCCACCGCCGGGTGGCCGTCTCGTAGGCCGTGGCGGCCGGCGCCATGAGGCCGGTGCTTTCCAGGGCATTGGCGGTCTGCAGCCAGGGCAGGGCATGGGCCGTGGCGGGCGGTGCGTCCGGCGGTACGGTGACGAAGGCCCAGCGCCCGCCCCGCTGCCAGGTCCGCTCGAAGCGGCTGAAACTGTTCACATGACGCTCGATGGTGCCCGAGCGCAGCACGATCTGCCGGGCCGGCAGGTCATAGCCGATGACCACGGCGTAGTGCCAGCGGGGGATGAAGCGCACCCCGAGATTCTGAAACACCAGCACCGGGTTGCCCGCGGCCACCTCGGCCAGCACATCCTCCAGTTCGGGATTCAGCAGGTAGGCCATGAGTCCCCGGGCCCGGGCGGCGGCGAGCATCTCCGTCTGCAGACTGCCCCGGCGCTCGGGGATGTAGACCTCGCTTACCAGGGCGTCGGGTCCCACGCCGATGCCCTGGTCCACCAGCAGGGTGGCGAGGGCCGCGGGCCCGCACTGGTAGTCCTCCTGGGGAAAGAAGGGCACGCGGGCAAGTTCCACCCGTTCCGGCAGCCCGGCAGGCGTGTCCTGCACGAGCTGCCGGGTCTGGGCGGGCGTGGCGCAGCCGGAGAGCCACAGCACGGCCGGCAGGAGCACGAGCAGGAACAGGAAAGGCACGCCCGCCGGGGGGCGGGCGTGCCGCGGAGCCTCGATCATCAGCGGGCGGGACGCACGAAGGAGAAGATGTCGGTCACGCCCATGGCGTCCAGCAGCACCAGCACCAGGAGGATGATCAGGACCACCTCCAGCGTGCCGGCCCCGGCGGGCAGATCGGCCAGGCGCTCGTTGATGGCGGCCACCTCCGCATCGGTCATGCGCGCGACACGTTCCTCGGCCGCCTCGGGGGTGACGCCCATGCGTTCCATCTGCCGGCGCATGTCTTCCCGGGAAAGGGTCTGCATGAGCTGCGCACGTTCCAGGTGCCCCTGTTCGGCCGCCAGGACCTCTCCCGTGCCGACCATGGAGGCATGCAGGGGCGAGGTGACCAGCGCGAACAGGCACAGGGTGGCGGCAACCACCGCCAGGCAACGCAGGGTGGTCCTGATCATGGTTGACACTCCTCCGGGCAATGGTTTCAGCGGTTCGCGTGATCAGTTCACCGGCCGGATGAAGGGGAAGATGTCCGTGGCGCCGATGGCATCGGTGATGACGAACACGATGAAGACCACCAGCAGCACGCCCAGTACGCTGGGCCCGGCTCCCGCGGGCAATTCATCCAGACGCTGGTTGAGCGCGGCCACCTCGCTGTCCGTCATGCGCGAGACACGCTCGGCGGCCTGTGCCGGATTCACGCCCATGGCGGACAGTTGCTGCCTCACGTCGTCCCGGGACAGGGTGGCCATGAGCCGCTCGCGATCCGCCTGCACCTGTTCCGCGGCGATCAGCTGATCGGTTGCCACCATGCCCGCTATGGCCGGGCTCAGGCTCGCGCCCACCAGGGCCAGCACGCAGAGCAGGGCAATGAACCGCTTGGCGAGTTCTCTTGTTGTGGTTTTCATGCGTTACTCCGGGGCGTGTGAATGAGGATACTCTGCAATTGTTAGCAGCCGCGGTGCGCACGTCAACGATCAGCACATGGATTCGTGCCCGGTGCACGCTGTCCCCGCACGGCGCCAGGGCCTGTGAACCGGGCGCCGTGATACGCTTTGCGGGCGTTTGACAGGGGGTGGGCATGCAGCGTGCGTCCAACAAGGAGATCCTGGGCTGGGCGATGTTCGACTTCGCCAACCAGGCCTATACCCTGCTCATCATCACGGTAGTGTTCGGTGACCTGTTCACCCGGGTGATCGTCGGCGATGCCCACCAGGACTACCGGATGGGCAACCTGCTCTGGAGCGTGGCGCTGGCGGTCAGCTACCTGGCGGTGGTGATCGCGGGGCCGGTGTGCGGGGCCATCATGGACTTCTCCGCCGCCCGCAAGCGCTTCCTGTTCGCCAGCTACCTGTTCACGGTGATCACCACCGCCATGCTCTACTTCGTGGCTCCGGGCTACATCTGGCTGGGCATGTGGCTGATCATCATGTCCAACTTCGGCTACGCCATCGGCGAATCCTTCATCGCCAGTTTTCTTCCGGACCTGGGGCCGCCGGAAACCCTCGGCTGGATCTCCGGGTTCGGCTGGGCCCTGGGATACGTGGGCGGGCTGGTGTCCACCGCGTTCGCGCTGATGTTCCTGGGCGAGGTGAGTCTGGAGAACTTTGACAGCGTGCGCTGGGTGGGGCCCTTCGCGGCCGGGTTTTTCCTGATCACGGCGATTCCCACCTTCCTCTGGCTGAGGGAACGTGGAAGGCCCCGCCGGCTGGTGCGCCCCTCGAGCTACGTGGTGCTGGGGATACGGCGCGTGGCGGCCAGCATCAGGACCGTGAGTGCCCACCGGGACCTGGCCTGGCTGCTGGTGTCGGTGTTCTTTGCCATGGCGGGCATCTACATCATCATCTCGTTCACGTTCATCTACGGTGCCCAGGTGGTGCGCTGGGACGAGGGCACGCGGTTGGTCATGTTCGTGGTCGTGCAGCTCACCGCCGCCGCCGGCGCCCTGGGTTTCGGCTTCATCCAGGACCGCATCGGCGCCAAGCTCACCTACGGCATCACCCTCACCCTCTGGCTGCTGGCCATCCTGCTGATCTACGCCACGCCCGCGATCGCCGAGTGGTTCACGATTCGCAACGGCGTCACGGTCGAACCCCAGCAGGTGTTCCTGGTGGTGGGGTCGCTGGCGGGCGTGTGCCTGGGGTCCACCCAGTCGGCGGGACGCGCCCTGGTGGGCCAGTTTGCGCCCCATCTCAAGGCCGCCGAGTTCTTCGGTTTCTGGGGCCTGTCCAGCAAGCTGGCCGCCATCGTGGGCCTGATGGGCATAGGCCTGCTGCAGGCCTGGGTGGGTCTGCAGGCGGCGATCCTGTTCTGTCTGTTACTCTTTGCACTGGCGCTCGCGGCCATCATTCCCATCAACGAGATGCGGGGCCGTGCCGCGGCCCGGCCGCGACGCCCCGTTTCACCGGAATCGGAAGACATGACATGAATACCACCGCCGTCTATCCGGGGACCTTCGATCCCATCACCAACGGCCACACCGATCTGGTGCGCCGGGCCGTGCGCCTGTTCGATCGGGTAGTGGTCGGTGTCGCAGTCAACCCCCGCAAGGCGCCGTTTTTCAGCCTGGAGGAACGTATCGCGCTGGCCCGGGAGACCCTGGACGGCATCGAGCGGGTGGACGTGCTGGGCTTCGACGGCCTGCTGGCGGATTTCGTCGCCTCGGAAGGGGGGCGGGTGATCCTGCGCGGCCTGCGGGCGGTGTCGGATTTCGAGCACGAGTTCCAGCTGGCGGGCATGAACCGCTGGCTGGCGCCGGATCTCGAAACCATGTTCCTGACCCCCGCCGAGGAGTACGCCTACGTCTCCTCAAGTCTGGTGCGGGAAATTGCATCCCTGGGGGGGGACGTCTCACACTTCGTCTCTGCCCCTGTGAAGGCTGCGCTCAATGCGCGCATGGGATAAGATCACCACCATGCGCGGTCTGCGCCCTGCTCTGGCAGTTTATTGATTTGAAAGAGGAAATGCCTCGATGGCCCTGATGATCACCGATGAATGCATCAACTGCGATGTGTGCGAGCCCGAGTGCCCGAACGACGCCATCTCCATGGGTGACGAGATCTACGAGATCAACCCCGATCTGTGCACCGAGTGTGTCGGTCATTACGACGAGCCCCAGTGCAGGGACGTGTGTCCCGTGGATTGCATCCCCAACGACCCGGACCGGGTGGAGACCAGGGAGGAACTCATGGCCAAGTATGAACGCCTGATGGCGGCCAAGGCATGATGACAGCCGGCATTCGACGCGCCGTTCCAAGGGGCCCCACGGGCCCCTTGTCGCGTCTGGCCGGTGCATTCTCGCGGGTCTGTCGCGGCCCTGCCTCCGGACTGCTGCTGAGCGTGATGCTGCTCGGTGCGGCGGTTGCCGGCGAACGGCCGGGCGCGGCCGCCATCGCCTCGGCCCATCCGCTGGCCACGGAAGCGGGACACGAGATCCTCGCCCGGGGGGGCAATGCCTTCGATGCGGCCATTGCCGTGACCGCCGCCCAGGGCGTGGTGGAGCCTTACGGTGGCGGCATCGGCGGTGGGGGCTTCTTCCTGCTGCACCGCGCGGAGGACGGACACCAGACCATGCTGGACGGGCGCGAGACCGCACCGAGCGCCGCCCACAGGGACATGTACCTGGACGACGACGGCGCGGTGATCCCCGGTCTGTCCATGGATGGTCCCCTGTCCGCCGGCATTCCGGGTATGCCGGCGGCCCTGGTGCACCTGGCGGAACACTACGGCCGCCTGCCGCTGGCCGACGCCCTGGCGCCCGCCGTACGTCTGGCCCGGGAGGGATTCCCCGTGGACCCGGTCTACCGGCGCATGGCCGCGTTCCGGCTGGAGGCCCTGAACGCCTACCCGGAGGCGGCGCGGGTGCTGCTGGAGGACGGTGAAGTGCCGGCCGAGGGCACGATCGTGCGTCAGCCGGATCTTGCGGACACGCTGGAGCGTCTTGGCCGCGAGGGCTTCGACGGCTTTTACCGGGGCGAACTGGCCGACCGTCTGGTGGACGGTGTGCGCGAGGCGGGCGGCATCTGGACCCTGGAGGATCTGGCCGCATACCGGGTGGTGGAACGGGAACCCGTGCGCGGCGAGTACCGGGGCTTTCGCATCACCGCCGCCTCGCCGCCCTCGTCCGGCGGCGTGGCCCTGGTCACCATCCTCAATCAGCTCGCCTGGTACGAACTGGCGGATCTGGATGCCGCCACCCGCGTGCACCTCATGGTGGAGGCCATGCGCCGCGCATACCGGGACCGGGCGGAGTACCTGGGGGATCCCGACTTCGTAAAGATGCCGCTGGCGCGGCTCATGGGCGACGACTACGCGGCGGGACTGCGCGCCACCATCCATCCCGAGCGGGCCACCCCCAGCGAACTGTTGCCGGTCACGCTGGAACCCCCGCCCGAAAGCGAGCAGACCAGCCACTTCTCCGTGCTGGACGCGGAGGGCAACCGGGTGGCCGCCACGGTCACCATCAACTACCCGTTCGGCTCGGGCTTCATGGCGCCGGGAACCGGCGTGCTTCTCAACGACGAGATGGATGATTTCTCCGCCAAGCCCGGGGTGCCCAACGTCTACGGTCTGGTGGGTGCGGAGGCCAATGCCATCGCCCCGGGCAAGCGCATGCTCTCCAGCATGACCCCCGCCTTCGTGGAGGATGACCGTCGTGTCGCCATCCTCGGCACGCCGGGTGGCAGCCGCATCATCACCATGGTGCTGCTGGGGGCCCTGGAGTTCATGGACGGGGGTGACGCCGAAGACCTGGTCACCCGGCCGCGCTTCCACCACCAGTACCTGCCCGACGAGATCCAGTTCGAGGAAGACGCCTTTGACGCCGCCACCCTCGAATCCCTGGAGGCACGGGGCCACACCCTCGCACCGCAGGCACGGCGCTTCGGCAACATGCACGCGGTCGTCTGGGATCGGGAGTCCGGGGAGGTGAGCGCCGCCTCCGATCCCCGGGGGATCGGCGAGGCCGTGGTAGTAGGTGGCAGATGATGAGTGACGCCTGACCGTGAACCGTAGGATCGGTCAAGCGCAACGAACCCATGCCGAGCGGAGGGCAGCCGTAGGATGGGTCAAGCGCAGCGGACCCATGCCGAGCCCCGTAGGTTGGGGTGAGCGGAGCGAACCCCAACATGACGAGCCCTGTCAAACCCCCCGTTGGGGTTCGCTCCGCTCACCCCAACCTACGGATTCCTGCTTCTGACGCCACCGGTCCCTTGAAATCCGGAGTCGTCGACTCTAGCCGTAGGATGGGTCAAGCGAAGCGGACCCATGCCGAGCGGGGGGGCAGCCGTAGGATGGGTCAAGCGAAGCGGACCCATGCCGAGCGGGGGGCAGCCGTAGGATGGGTCAAGCGCAGCGGACCCATGCCGAGCGGGGGCAGCCGTAGATACTCCGTTCCCGGTCAAGCCTTGTTGAGGTGTTGATCGCTGAACAGCGCCGCGGCATCGAAGGGGGTTCGAGTTTTGATGCAGGCCCACAATCCGGTGAGGTACTTGCGCATCACGGCGCACAGGGCCTGAATCTTTTTCTTCCCGCGTGCCACCAGCGCCTCATAGAAGGCCTTGGCCCTGGGTTCATGGCGGATGGCCACCATGGCGGGCATGTAGAGCGCGGCCCTCAGATAGGCGTTACCGGCCTTACTCAGGCGTCCCGGGCTGTTGACACTGCTCCCCGACTGCGTGAGCCGTACATCGAGTCCGGCATGGCGGCTGACCTGCGCGGCCTTGAGATCGCTCGGCAGGGTACACAGTTCGGCAAGCACCGCCACGCTGCTGGCTTGGCCCATGCCTCGGGCCGTGCTTATGTGCTCGAAGTGGCTCGAGAGTGTCTCGGACTGAGCGATCAACTCCAGGGCTGCCTGTTTGAGTCGTTCAATGCGCCGATCCAGCTGGGCGATGCCGTCTTGCTCGTCCTCGATGAGCAGCTCAGGCGTGCTCGTCTTGGCGCTGAGCGCGTGCAGGCGGTTCTTGGCCTGGGTGCGGGCATGTATCAAGCGATTGATTTGCCGTCCAATATCGCGCAACCCCAGGCAGTGCTTCGGCGGCGGCGTCCAGCGCCGGGGCGTCATGCGTTCGCCGTACTCGGCAAGCAGCGCGGCATCGATGGCATCGGTCTTGGTGCCCGTGAGATGGATCTCGGCAAAGTGGCGAAAGCTGCGCGGGTTGATCACACACACTGGCAAATCGGCCTCATGCAGAGCGACCGCCAGGTCCAGGTAATAGACCCCGGTGGCCTCCATGACGATGCACTCAGGCTTGAGCCCCTTGAGGTGGCTGATGGCACGGGCATGGCCCTGGGGGCTCTGTTCGAAGCGCTGCGCCTTGGCGTTACGCCCATCGCGGCGGCTGACCAGGTCGAAGGATTGGGCCGAGATATCGATACCTACCACAGTCATCATCTGTCCTTTCCCATTCGGGGGCTGGTTGAGTCACAATAGACACCGGTTCCCCGACCTCGCACTTCTTGCAGCTTCGACCTTGTGATGCAAAGTCCAGCCTGGCTGGCTTTTGGATACTCCTCGAAGTCGGCAATGAGGCGGGGAGCCGCTCTACGAACGAGGTCAGACCAACGCTGCCTCCAGGATGGGACGGCCTCCCCGGTGCCCGGCCCAAAACCCTATCAGACCAGACGCGGACAACATACAAGGATGGGCAAAGCGCAGCGTGCCCATGCGGGCCCTCCCGCACGTCCCGACTCCTGCCTCCTTGACTGACCACACAGCATGGGTCCGCTTCGCTTGACCCATCCTACGACTGACCACACAGCATGGGTCCGCTTCGCTTGACCCATCCTACGGTCACCCGTCACCGCGGCAACCGCTTCAGATGCGCACCACAGCCTGCCCGGCAGTCGCTGGCGCCGAAACCGGGCGCCGGGATGGTGCCCGGGGTGCGCTGATTGACCGCGCACTCCGGCTCGAAGTACAGATGCACGTCCACCACGGTGGCATGGGCATCCGCCAGCAGGTGGTCGATATGCCAGTGCAGCCGCTTGTCTTTGGACAGGTGCCGCGTCAGTCGGGCCTTCATGCCGCGGCGCGCGCTGCCCGTATACACGTAGAACCCCGGCGCGAACGCGCACTCACCCAGCCGCCCCACCCGCACGGTCACAGGCTCATCCACATGGATCAGCAACTGATACGTAACACCCCGCCTCTTCTTGCTACTCACCACTGCCTGCCACCGCCCAGCGGCGGTAAGCCAGCACCCCGAGCGCCATGTCGTCCGGATCGCCACCGCTGATCAGCTCCAACCGGCCGAGCGCGTCCTGCATCCATTGCGCCCGGCGCCCGTCGGGCAGCACGTCCTCCGGCACCCGGGCAGGCCGCGCCGGCCCCGTGAGCAGCCAGGCCAGCGCACCGTGGGTGCGTGACTCCGTCCAGGGCTCCAGGTCCGCATCGAGACGTTCGGCGAAGCCGTCCAGTCCCTCGACACGGTGCGCGGCGATGCGCGCCAGCAGTTGCGCACCGCGCGATGCCGCCTGTTCGTCGCCGGTGGCCTCGTAGTAGGTCCACCAGGCGGCGGCCGGCCACACCTGCGCCGGCAGGTAGCCCTCCAGTTGCGGCGGCCCGTCATCGGGCCGGAAGTGATAGTAGCCGCCGTCCGCATGGCCCAGGTACCGGTCCAGCCCCGCCAGCGCCTCGGCGGCCCATTCCAGATACCCGGGCTCGTTCAGGGCCCGGGCCGCATGCACGAGGGCCACGATGGCCTGGCCGCTCACGTCGGCGAACTGCACCTTCTCCACCGGGGGCGGGGTCCGGCCTTCCCGTTGCGCGGGAGGCAGGCTGTAGTACCCGGGGTCCGAATACTGGCTGTTGCGGAAGACCCCCCGGGCGGGATCCCAAAGCGTGGTCTCCAGATAGGCAAGCGCACCGCGCACGGCATCGGCGTCGGCCTCCCGCCCCAGCACCGCGTAGGCATCGGCGAACAGCCACGTCAGCAGGGCATTGAGCCCGAGCACCTTGGAGGTCTCCACCGCAGTGTCGGGATTGGGGTTGTCGGGATCGAAGAAGAAGAAGAATCCGCCGTCGACCGGGTCGTACAGGTCCTCGCGCAGCACGTCCAGCATGGCGGGGATGCGCGCGGACCAGTCCGGCTCTTGGAGCAGGAGCCGATAGGTCATGGGCTGCGGGCGCTTGCTCAGGGTGCCGATCACTGACGCGCCGCTCAGGCGCCGGGTTCCGGGATCGTAGGTCTCGTCGAGAAACGCGAGGAAGGCCGCCGGGTCTGCATCCAGCAGGTCCTCGAGACCTTCGGGCACGGCCCCCGCGGTGGTGACCAGGGTGGCGGCCTCGCGCAGCAGGCCCTGGAGATCCGCGGCAGCCACGTGTCCCGTGAAACGCCCCAGGGGCTCGCCCCCGGCATCCATCAGCACGGTAAACGGCAGCCCCCGGCCGCCCAGCCGGGAAAACAGGTCCCGGCGCTTGTCCAGATTCACCAGCACCGGCACGAAGTCCCGCTCGATGGCGGCCACCGTGTCCGGATGCTCCAAGGTCTCGTCCTGGTACTGCCGGCACCAGGTGCACCACTGCCCGTGAAAGTACACGAACAACCCCCGTCCCTCCCGGGCTGCCGTTTCACGGGCCTGCGCGCCCCAGTCCTGCCAGTCGATGGCCGAACCCCGGGGATAATCGTCCAGCACGTGCCCGGGGGGTGCCGGTTCCGGCGGATCCTCGTGCCGCGTCACCCAGGGCCAGAGGGCCAGCACCAGGGCCAGGACCACGGCAAGGATCACTATGACAGTGTGTCGTCGCATCCTTTGAGTTTAGGCACGCCCGGCCGGGAACGGTTCGCGGCGTTTCCCTGACCCGACATCACTCCAGGTAGGCGTCCATCACCTGCCAGGTGATGTTGCCGTAGGCCACGTCGTACTGCAGCAGCGCCTGGCCGCGGATGTGGCCGTCCTCGAACACCGCAAGCACCCAGCGTCCATTGAGCACGTGCACGCCCTCGGGCACGAAATACATCCGGCCGCCCAGCACCGGCTCGTGGGGGATCAGCTCCGGCTGCGCCACCAGGTCGTCACGCAGCGCCTGCGCGGGGTTGGCCAAGCCGAGACGCTGGAGCCGGCGCACCTCGGCATTGGTGAGCCCCGGGTCCGCGGGCACCTGCACCTCCCGGTCGGTGTAGCGGGCCAGGAGAACCTGCAGGCGCAGGTTCTCCTCGTTGGCGACCGCCAGATCCTGTTCCAGCCCCGCGCCACGCAGCATGTAGATGAACATCACGACCACCAGGAACACCATGAACCCGGCCCACACCAGGCGCTCGGCGGTACGTGACTGCCGGGTGGAATCATCGGACATGACGCAAGGACCTCCGTTCCCGATCCGGGAAGGCGCCGCACCATGGCCGCGCCTCCCTGATCCGTGAGCCCGCACGCCTCATGAGGGCGGGCAGGTCGTGCCGTCGCCGGACACCTCGCGATGCGCCCATCGCACCTGGCGCATGGACAACTCCCGCTCCAGCCACTGGAGCGCGTCGACGACCCGGGCCTCCACGCCCCGAACCCCCAGTTCGATCTCCTGACGGTTGCGGGAGCTGGGCAGGCTGGAGAGGCGAACGTCCGGGAACAATTCCAGCAGGGCTTCCATCAGCGGGATGATGTCGCTCTCCGCGGTCCCGTGCAGGACCAGCAGCCGCTCAATGTGCGCCACCGACGACGACAGGTGCGCGTAGTGGGTGTCCAGCACCCACTCCACCATGGGCCATGCCATGTTGGGGAAACCGGGCACGAAATGGTGCCCGCGCAGGCTGAAACCGGGTACCTGGTTCACGGGGTTGGGGATCAGGGCGCTGCCCAGGGGAAGCTCCGCCATGCGGATGCGGTTGGGATAGGCGGATTCGCCGAAGCGCTGCTCGATCAGCGCCACCGCCTCCGGATGGTAGACGAGTTCCACCCCGGCAGCCCGGGCGAGGCAGGGCCGGGTAAGGTCGTCCGGGGTGGCGCCGATGCCGCCGAAACTGAACACCGCGTCACCGGCCGACAGCGTCTCCCGAAAGGTGCGCACCAGCAGTTCCTCGTCGTCACCCACCACCCGGACCCAGGAGAGCTGCATCCCGCGGCGCGCCAGGGCGCCGATCAGAAAGGTCTGGTGCTTGTCCTGACGCTTGCCCGAGAGCAGTTCGTCCCCGATGATCAGTGCGCCGATGTGCATCTCGAAATGTCAGTTACAGTGTTTATTGAGCCACAGAGGTCACAGAGGTCACAGAGGGTTCAAGGGCAAAGGCAATGGGGTTCCGGGTTCAGCACACCTTGGCCGATGAAGCGGTTTTCTGAATCGGTGTTCCTGCTCTGTGACCTCTGTGACCTCTGTGGCTGATTCAGTCCCTGGCCCCCATGGCCAGGGCCCGGGCGCGGCTCGCCTGGGCCGCCTGTTCCCGCTCGCCGGGAGCGTAACCGGGATCGGCCTCGGGCCAGCCCTGCACGTTGCGCATGACCAGATCCGCCAGGGCATCCAGGTGATCGGGGTTGTCGTTGAGCGCGGGGATGTAATGGAACTCCCCGCCACCGGCCTCTTCGAAGGTTTCCCGGTTGTCCTCGGCAATCTCCTCCAGAGTTTCCAGGCAGTCGGCGGAGAACCCGGGGCAGATCACGTCCAGCCGGCCCAGTCCTTCCCGGCCAAGTTGTGCCACCGTCTCGATGGTGTAGGGCTTGAGCCACTCAGCCTTGCCGAAACGCGACTGGAAGGTGACGATCCACTCGCCTTCCCCGAGCCCCAGCCGCTCGGCAAGCATCCGCCCCGTGGCCTGGCACTGGCAATGATACGGATCACCCGATAGCAGGTAGCGCTTCGGTACGCCGTGAAAGGACATGAGCAGCTTGTCGCCACGCCCGTGCGCGTCCCAGTAGCTCCGTACGCTGCGGGCCAGCGCGTCCAGGTAGCCGGCATCCTGATGATAATCCCCCACGAAGCGCAGATGGGGAACCCAGCGCCAGCGCCGCAGCACGCGGGAGACGGCATCCAGCGTGGAACCCCCGGTGCTGGCCGAATACTGGGGATAGAGCGGCAGCACGAGCATGCGCCGGGCACCCGCGTCACGCAGGCGCTTCAGGCCGCTTTCAATGGAAGGCTGGCCGTAGCGCATGGCCAGCTCCACATGCACCGGGCCGGTCATTCGCCCGGCGAGACGCCCCGCCAGCCCCTGCGCCTGGCGGCGGCCGATGACCAGCAGGGGGGAACCGTCCGGGGTCCAGATCTTCCGGTACAGCGGTGCGCTGCGCTTCGGGCGCCGGGTCAGCACGAGACCGTTCAGGATGAGCCACCACAGGGGCCGCGGGATCTCCACCACTCGGGGATCCCAGAGAAATTCCTTCAGATAGCGCCGCAGTGCGCCGACGGTCGGCGCGTCCGGAGTGCCCAGGTTGGTGATCAGCACCCCAAGGCATTCGGGACTGCCGTGGCGGTAATCGGATTCGCCGTCGTAGCGCATGGGGATGATCCGGCGTGGTGGGATACAGTCGCAGGATACAGAATTGAAGTGGGAAATGAGAAATGCGAAGTGAGAATTGGGAAGTGAGGTATGAAGTGCGAAGTGTGAATTGGGAAGTGGGAATGAAACCACCCTCACCCCGGCCCTCTCCCTGAGGGAGAGGGAGAGGGCGAGGGGGGAGGAGGGGGAGAACGGCATAACCACCGTTGATACTCCCTCCCCCGCCTCGCGGGGGAGGGTTGGGGTGGGGGACTTCCCACCTCCAGATTCACACTTCCCACTTCTGAAGGCTCTACTGCAGTGCGCGGGTGCGAAGCGGGCTGGAGCGGGGGAAGTGGGACTGCAGGAACTCCATCTGGTCCGCGAGGATGCGGCGGCCCTGCAGGTAGATGTACTCGGCATGGGTGGGCACGAAGGGCACGGCCAGCAGCTGCATGCCGGCCTGCTCCGGGGTGCGTCCGGCCTTGTGGTTGTTGCAGCGTTTGCAGGCGGTGACCACGTTGCGCCAGTGATCGGCGCCGTCCTGGCTCAGGGGGGTGACGTGGTCCCGCGAGAGTTCATGGGCCGGGTGGTGCTGGCCGCAGTACATGCACAGGTGGGCGTCGCGCTTGAACAGCGCGTGGTTGTTGAGCGGCGGCACATAGCCCGCGTGGATGGCCCGGTTGCTGCCGAAGGTGGCGATGATGGAATTGACCTCCACCACGCTCCGCAGGCCGGACAACGCGTTGATGCCGCCCCTGACGCGATAGAGCAGCACACCGCAGGTGTAGGCCACCTGCCCGGCATGGTAGAGCCGCACAGCCTGCTGGTAGTCGATCCACTCCAGCGGCATGCCGGCCGCATCGGTACGAAGCACTTGCTGGTTCAATTCGAACACCGGGTCACCCTCGGCGAGCCTGTCGGTTCCGCCATGACTTTATCCGGAAGCCGCATGCAAAGCAATTATCAAGCCGACTCGCACCTTCGGCACCGGATCGGGCCCTGAAAAGCAACTTTCCCCCGCACGCACAAAGGGAATTGACTTCAAAGTGGGGCAGGAATCCGATACCATTAGCGCCCTTTTTGAAGCGGACCTCCGCAAGATCCGCCGCCAGGAAAATCACGTTCCGAAATCCTGTTCCCGCCAAACGTCCGGCGAAGGGTCGAGTGATGACCCCGGGCCCTACGCCGGCTGACGGAGTAAGCAATGCCCATGAAACTGGCCGTGCCAAAAGAAACAGCCCCCGGCGAACGCCGGGTCGCACTGGATCCCAGCGTGGTCGCCAAGCTGACCAAGCTGGGCCTCGAAGTCCTGATACAGAAAGACGCCGGGGCTTCGGCGCATTTCCCCGACGACGCCTACGGTGACGCCCGCATGGTGGACGACGCCGGCGCCCTGTGCGGCGAGGCCGACATCGTGGTCCGGGTTGCCCCGCCGGGCGTCGAGGATGTCGAGCGCATGAAGGACGGCGCCACTCTGGTGGGCTTCTTCCACGCCCACAAGAATCCCGACCTGGTCAAGGCCATGCAGGCGAAGAAGATCACCAGCTTCGCCATGGAACTGATCCCCCGCATCTCGCGCGCCCAGAGCATGGACGCCCTGTCTTCCCAGGCGGCCATCGGCGGCTACAAGGCCGCCATCATGGGCGCGGACCTCTCCTGCCGATTCTTTCCCATGCTCACCACCGCCGCAGGCACCATCCGGCCCTCCAAGGTGATCGTGATCGGGGCCGGCGTGGCTGGCCTGCAGGCCATCGCCACCGCCCGGCGTCTGGGCGCCATGGTGGAGGCCTACGACGTGCGCTCCGCCACGAAGGAACAGGTGGAGTCCCTGGGCGCCAAGTTCCTGGACCTGGGCGTCAAGGCCGAAGGCGAAGGCGGTTACGCCCGCGAGCTGACCGACGAGGAGAAGAAACAGCAGCAGGAGGCCCTGGCCGCGTACATCAGCAAGGCCGACGTGCTCATCACCACCGCCGCCATTCCCGGTCGGCCGTCTCCGAAGCTCATCCCGGAATCCATGGTCGAGGGTATGAAGCCGGGCGCGGTGATCGTGGACCTTGCCGCCGAGGGCGGCGGCAACTGCGAACTCACGAAGCCCGGCGAGACCATCGAGCACAAGGGCGTGGTCATCCACGGCCCCCTGAATATCCCCTCCCAGGTGGCTCTGCACGCGAGCGAGATGTACGCCAAGAACCTGCTCAACTTCCTCTCGCCCCACATCAATGAAGGCGAGTTCAAGCCCGACTGGGAAGACGAGATCATCGCCAAGAGCTGCCTGACGCACGAAGGCGAGATCAAACACGAAGCGACCCGCAGCCTGGTGGAAGGAGGTCAGTCATGATCGGCATCGAGGGTTTCGTCGCACTGTATATCTTCATGCTGGCCGCCTTCACCGGATACGAGGTGATCTCGAAGGTGCCGGTGATCCTGCACACCCCGCTGATGTCCGGCTCCAACTTCGTCCACGGCATCGTGCTGGTGGGTACCATGGTGGCGCTCGGACATGCGACCACGCCGCTGGAGCAGGCCATCGGCTTCGTGGCCGTGATCCTCGGTGCGGGCAACGCGGTGGGCGGTTACGTGGTCACCGAACGCATGCTCGAGATGTTCAAGAGCAGCAAGGGAGGCAAGTAAATGAGCTTCATCATCAACATTGCCTACTTTGCAGCGGCCGTACTGTTCATCATCGGCCTCAAGCAGATGGCCTCGCCGGTCAATGCGCGGCGCGGTATTGTCTGGGCCGGCGTCGGCATGATCATCGCCACGGTGGTGACCTTCGTGCACCCGGAGGTGCGCGGGCTGGTCAACTACCTGCTGATCATCCTCGGCATCGGCATCGGCGGCGCGCTGGCCTGGTGGAGCGGCAAGCGTGTGCCCATGACAGACATGCCGCAGATGATCGCGCTCTACAACGGCATGGGCGGCGGCGCCGCCGCCGGCATCGGCCTGATCGCGCTGCTCCAGGCCCATGTCTACGAGATGTCGTTCACCATCCAGTTCATCGCGGTGCTGGGTGTGCTGATCGGCTCGGTGGCCTTCTCCGGCTCGCTGATCGCCTACGCGAAACTGCAGGGCATCATGAAGAAGACCCTGCACTTCGGCGGCCAGCAGTGGGTCAACCTGGCGGTGTTCGCGGTCACCGTCATCAGCGGCCTGATCCTCGCCTTCAGCGGAACGGAGGTGAGCGGAAGCGTACTGCTGGTGTTCTTCGTGCTGGCGCTCGCCTTCGGAATCCTCATGACCCTGCCCATCGGCGGGGCGGACATGCCGGTGGTGATCTCGCTCTACAACGCCCTGACCGGTCTGGCCGTAGGCTTCAAGGGCCTGGTGCTGGACAACCCGGCGCTGATGATCGCCGGCATCGTGGTGGGCGCCGCCGGCACGCTGCTCACCCAGCTCATGGCCAAGGCCATGAACCGGCCCATCAGCAACGTGCTGTTCAGCCAGTTCGGCACCAGCGGCGGCGGTGAGGCCGAGGAGATCACCGGCACCATGAAGTCCATCGAGGCGACCGATGCGGGCGTCATGATGGCGTTTGCCGACAAGGTGATCATCGTGCCCGGCTACGGCATGGCCGTGGCGCAGGCCCAGCACAAGATCTGGGAACTGACCCAGCTCCTCCAGGAACGCGGCGTGGCGGTGAAGTTCGCCATCCACCCGGTGGCGGGCCGCATGCCCGGGCACATGAACGTGCTGCTGGCCGAGGCGGGCGTACCCTACGACATCATCTATGACCTGGACGAGATCAACAACGAGTTCAAGACCGCCGACGTGGCGGTGGTGATCGGCGCGAACGACGTGGTGAACCCGGTGGCCCGCACCAACCCGGACAGCCCCATCTACGGCATGCCGATCCTCAACGCCGACCAGGCGAAGAATGTCATCGTCATCAAGCGCGGCCAGGGCGCCGGATTCTCCGGCGTGGAGAACCACCTGTTCTTCGCCGACAACACCCGTATGCTCTACGGCGACGGTCAGAAGGTGGCGGGTGAGCTGATCACGGCCATCAAGGAGATCGGCTAGGGGCTGGCGCGTCAGGGGTGAGGGGTGAGGCGATAGGTGTGACCACTGCCTACGCCTTACTCCTCACCCCTCACCCCTCACAACGAAGTACGATTCCGACCCGCATCCTTGGCCCGGTAGAGCGCCCTGTCGGCCCGGCGGATCAGCCGGACCGCATCGTCCCCCGCCTGCCAGGCGGCCACACCGATAGAGACCGTCACCCGTGGCAGGGGTGTCCCTCCCACGACCGGGTAACCGCTCCCGGCCAGTGCCCGATGCAGCCGGTCGGCCACGCCCAGGGCCTCGGAGGCTTCCGTGCCCGGAAGGATGACCACCACCTCCTCTCCGCCGAAGCGCACGGCAAGGTCACTCTCTCTCAGTACGTTCTGAATGGTCGCGGCCACGGTCTGCAACACCAGATCACCGGCCAGATGGCCGTGCGTGTCGTTGTAGGGTTTGAAATGGTCAATGTCGATCATCATCAGGCACAACGGCCTGGCGCGAAGCTCACTGCGCGCGATCTCGAAGGTCAGGCGCTCGTCCATCCATCTGCGGTTGAACAGGCCCGTGAGCGGATCCGTATGGGCATGCTGCCGATACTCCTCCTGCAGGGCCCGCGCGGTACGCATGGCGCTGCCCACACCGGCGAGCTGCCGCGCCAGGTACTGCAGGAGATTGCATGTGAATACGGGTTCCCGGTGGGCGATGCGCCAAAGGGTGGTGCGGGGAATCGTCAGCACGCGCGCGGCGTCCCGGGCAATGACCCGGGAGTACACCGGCGCATTGGCGATCAGGGAGACCTCACCCGCCAGATCACCCGGCCCCAGTACCCGCGCGGCCTCCTCATCGTCCGACACGCGCAGCACGAGGTGCCCCGTGACGACCACGAACAGGCGGTCGTTGCCGTCACCCGGCGCCAGCAGCGTCTCCCCCGCGGCAAGGTTCCGGATGCCCGCCGTGGCAAGCAGGGCGGAAAGTCCGTCGGCCCCGACACCATGAAACAGGGGCTGACCCTGGATCACGTCAAGGGTCGGATCTTCCAGCCCATGATTCACCCGGCTGCCGGCACTCATTCCGTCCCGCCTCCCAGCCATCCGCCGTACGCGCGTCAGCCGCAAAGGCGCCGGCGTTGCGCTGCCATGGACCCGTCTCCATGGCCTGAACTTGTACAGGACCCGCATGACCCGGCTCAACGGACCCGGCGCAAAAATGCCTATAGAATCACAACTTCGGGGCCGCGCGGGGGCGCAGGACGCATCCGGGATGCCCGCATCCGGCCCGGCTCGTTATACACAGTTGTTCACAAGTCACGGTCATGGGCGGACGATCACTGCCCGGCCGTGACAGAATCGGGCGATGGGATCTCAAGGTATTGTTTTTTAATACTATTGCAGACTGATCATTTTTTGTTCAAGTTAATGATCGGCCAACGATCAAGCGCCTCGGCACCCGTTTATGACACGCTTTCCACATAGTTATCCACAGGTTTTGTGGAAAAGCGGATTTAGGTCACAAGTTTTAAGCGGTTAGCTTCATTAGTGGGAAATTACATGAAGAACGTCACGTAACCACGATGCCCACGACTCCCCCGATCTGCCAGGTCGCGGTTCCGGGTCCGTTCGCGGAAGCCCTGGACTATCTCATGCCCGATGGCATGCCGGTTCCGGCCCCCGGTCAGCGGGTGCGCGTCGGCCTGGGGCGCCGGGAGGTGGTGGGTGTGGTGACCGCCACCCCGGCGTCCAGCAACCTGCCCCGGGCACGGCTGCGCCCCGTTACGCAGGTGCTGGACGAGGCCCCTGTCCTGGACCCGAACCTGCTCAGACTGCTGACCTGGAGCGCGGAGTACTACCGCCACCCCCTCGGAGAAGTCCTTCACCAGGCACTGCCCGTGCTCCTGCGTCAGGGGCGGCCTGCCCGCGCCGGCACACGGCGGTACTACCGGATCACCGCACAAGGCCGCCGCCAGGCGCGGGACGAGCCGGCCCGGGCACCGCGACAGGCCGCTCTGCTGCAGCTTCTCCGGGACGCTCCCGAGGGACTGTCCGCGACTGAACTGGAATCCATTCCCCCGGGGCGATGGCAGGGCCCGCTGCGGGCCCTGCAGGAGAAGGGCTGGGTCCGATCCCGGGAGACGAGCCGGGTCCCGCCGCGCACAGCCGTGCCGAAACCGGGGCCCCCGCTTCATCCGCCACAGACAGCCGCGGTGGAAGCGGTCAGCCGCGCTCTGGACGGCTTCTCGTGTCATCTGCTGCAGGGCGTGACCGGCAGCGGCAAGACCGAGGTCTACCTGCATCTGATCCAGGCGGTCCTGGATGCCGGTCGGCAGGTGCTGGTGCTCGTGCCGGAGATCGCCCTCACCCCTCAACTGGTGCGCCGTTTTCGCGGCCGGCTCGCCGCGCCGGTGACGGTCATGCATTCCGGGCTTGGCGACCGGGAGCGTCTGGATGCATGGCTGTCCGCGCAAGGCGGCCGGGCGGGCGTGATCATCGGCACCCGCTCGGCCGTGTTCGTACCCTGGGTCAGGCCGGGGCTCATCATCGTGGACGAGGAACACGACACCTCCTTCAAGCAACATGAAGGCTTTCGCTACCATGCCCGGGACGTGGCGGTGATGCGTGCGCGCATGGAGGACATCCCGATTCTGCTGGGTTCCGCCACACCGTCCCTGGAAAGCCTCGCCAACGTGGCGCGCGGACAGTACACGCACCTGCGGCTCACCGAGCGCGCCGGCGGGGCCGGCACGCCACGGGCCGAACTGCTGGACCTGCGCCGTCAGACGCTGGATGAAGGCATCTCCACCGGCCTGCTGAAACGCATGGAGACGCACCTGGAGGCGGGCGGCCAGTGCCTGCTCTTTCTCAACCGCCGGGGCTATGCGCCCACGCTCATCTGCCACGCCTGCGGCTGGGTGGCCGACTGCCCCCGCTGTGACGCGCGCATGACCTGGCATCACGGCGACGGCCGGATTCGCTGCCATCACTGCGGCCACGAACGCCCCCGCCCGCCCCGATGCCCGGCCTGCGGCGGGACGTTGGGCGGACTCGGGGAGGGCACCGAGCGGATCGCACAGGCATTGGAGAGGCACTTTCCGGGCGTGTCCACGGGCCGGCTGGACAGGGACAGCACTCGGCGCAAGGGTGCGCTTGAATCCGTCCTGGAGGACGTGCGCAGCGGCAGGTTCCGCATCCTGGTGGGCACCCAGATGGTCGCCAAGGGCCACCACTTTCCCGACGTGTCTCTGGTGGGCATCCTGGACGCGGATCAGGGGCTGTTCAGTGCGGATTTCCGCGCAGCCGAGCGCATGGCCCAACTGATCATCCAGGTGGCCGGACGCGCCGGGCGCGCCGGCCGGCCGGGCGAGGTGGTGATCCAGACCCACCACCCCGAGCACCCGCTGCTGCGAACCCTGGTGGAGGGCGGCTACGAGGCCTTCGCCGAGGCCGCGCTGGCCGAGCGCAAGGCTGCCGGCCTGCCCCCTTTCGCCAGCATTGCCCTGCTGCGGGCCGAGGCCACCGCCGCCCGGGCACCCCACGATTTTCTGGAGGCCGCCCGCGGGGCGCTGGAGGCCCTGCAGCCCGATTCCGTACAGGCCTGGGGGCCCGCGCCCGCGCTCATGGAACGCCGCGCCGGACGCTACCGGGCCCAGCTGATGATCCAGAGCGAGTCACGCCCGGCACTGCATCGTGCCCTGCGGCAATGGGTGCCCAACCTGGGAAAACTCCCGGGCGCCCGCAAGGTACGCTGGTCGCTGGACGTGGACGCTCTTGAAGTGTGAGTTCGGAAGTGGGAATTGGGAATTGGGAATTGGGAAGTACGAAGTGGGGGCTGGGAAGTGGGAATCGGGAAGTGGGAACCGGGGAGGCACGCACCCGGCCCTGCCCGTGCCGCGGGGTTTTCCCTCGCGCTCAGGACAAATCCGTCGGGAGCGGATTTGAGCGGCCGACAGGCTGGCCTGAAGGGTGGAGGGCAGGATGCCCGGAATGTGATGGAGGGGGTGAGGTGTTCATTCCCACTTCCCGGTTCCCACTTCGTACTTTTAATCTCACTTCCCAATTCTCCCTTCTCACTTCCATATTCCCACTTCTCACTTCAAGAGCGTTAGAATTGGCCCCCAATCTTCAGCCCCGCGACCCCGGATCCCCCACCTTGAAAGATCAGCTCCAGGCACTCATCCAACAGGCCATCGATGCACTTCGACAGGACGGCACCCTGCCGGCGGACACGACCGCTGACGTGCAGGTAACCCGCACCAGGGACAAGGCCCACGGTGACTTTGCCACCAACGTGGCCCTGCAGCTCGCCAAACCCGCGCGGCGCAGCCCCCGGGATGTCGCCGAGGCCATCATCGCCCGTCTGCCCGAGTCGGGCCTGATCGCACGCACCGAGATCGCCGGGCCCGGCTTCGTCAATCTGTTCCTGAGCGAGCGGGCGCGTCTGGGCGTGATCACCACCGTTTGCGAACAGGGCGGGCGCTACGGGCGCAGCGAGCTCGGCCGCGGGCGCAGGGTGCAGGTGGAGTTCGTCTCGGCCAACCCCACCGGCCCCCTGCATGTGGGTCACGGGCGCGGTGCAGCGTACGGGGCGGCGGTGGCGGATCTGCTCGAAGCCGTGGGCTTCGATGTGCATCGGGAGTACTACGTCAACGACGCGGGCCGGCAGATGGATATCCTGGCCACCAGCGTATGGCTCCGGTACCTGGAACTGGCCGGCGTGGAGCTGCCGTTTCCCGCCAACGCCTACCGCGGCGACTATGTCTACGACATCGCGGCCACCCTGCACCGGGAACACGGCGACAACTACAAGCGCGAGGCCCACGAGGTCCTGGGCGACCTGCCCCCGGACGAACCCGACGGTGGCGACAAGGAGGCATACATCGACGCCATGATCGCCCGCGCGCAGGAACTGCTCGGCGACAATCACTATCGCTTCGTCTTCGAACTGGGGCTCAACGTCATCCTGGACGACATCCGCGCCGACCTGGCCGATTTCGGCGTCACCTACGACACCTGGTATTCGGAACGCTCGCTCACCGAGAAGGGTTCGGTGAACCTCGCCCTGGAACGGCTGCGCGAGGCCGGCCATCTCTACGAGCAGGACGGCGCCCTGTGGTTCCGCTCCACCGACTTCGGCGACGAAAAGGACCGCGTGGTGCAGCGGGACAACGGCCAGACCACGTATTTCGCCTCGGACATCGCCTACCACATGGACAAGCTGGAGCGCGGCTACGAGCGCGTGGTCGACGTCTGGGGCGCGGACCATCACGGCTACGTGCCCCGGGTAAAGGCGGCGCTCAAGGCGCTGGGTGAGGATGCGTCACGCCTGGACGTGCTGCTGGTGCAGTTCGCCATCCTCTACCGGGGCGGGGAGCGGGTGCAGATGTCCACGCGCTCGGGCAGCTTCGTCACCCTTCGGGAGCTTCGCAACGAGGTGGGCAAAGACGCCGCCCGATTCTTCTATGTGATGCGCCGCTGCGAACAGCATCTGGATTTCGATCTGGATCTCGCCAGGTCCCAGTCCGCCGACAACCCCGTGTACTACATCCAGTACGCCCACGCCCGCGTGTGCAGCGTGCTGCGCCAGATGGAAGCGAAGGGCTACCGCCATGATCCGGCAAACGGCGAGGCCAACCTTGCCCGGCTCACCGAGGATCACGAACAGGCCCTGCTGGCAACACTGGCCCGCTACCCGGAGGTGGTGGAGGCCGCGGCCCTGGCCGAGGAGCCGCACCAGGTGGCCAATTACCTGCGCGAGCTGGCCAACGACTTCCACACCTATTACAACGCCCACCAGTTCCTGGTGGACGACGCCGCAATCCGGGACGCGCGCCTGAGCCTGATTCTGGCGGTTCGCCAGGTGGTCGCCAACGGCCTTGAGCTGTTGGGCGTGTCCGCGCCGCAGGAGATGTAATGGCCAGAGACTACAAGCACTCGGTGAGCCGCCGGAAGAAGAAATCCGGCGGCGGTCTCCCGGGATGGGCGTGGGGGATTGCGGGCCTGTCCGTCGGACTGTTTGCCGCCTTTCTCGTCTATCTCGGCGGCAACAACGTCTCGTCCGAGGCCCGAAGCGTCACGTCCACGGCACCCCCCCAGCGCGACACCCGCGATGTGCGCCGCACCGGACCGGAAGAGGCGCCCGCGGCGCCCAGGCCACGATTCGACTTCTACACCATGCTTCCGGAACTGGAGGTGGTGGTGCCCGAGCCGGAGGTCCTGCCCAGGCGCCCCGGAGAGGCGCCGCCCGCCCCCAGGACAGTGGAGGAACCCGGCACCTACATGCTTCAGGCCGGCTCCTTCCGCCAGTTCCAGGAGGCTGACCGCATGAAGGCAAGCCTCGCCCTGCTGGGTGTGGAGGCAGACATCCAGCGGGTCCAGGTCAACTCCGACACCTGGCATCGGGTGCGCGTCGGACCCTTCCGCGACACCACTGAACTCAACAAGGTGCGGGAACGCCTGCACGCCAACCAGATCCAGACCCTGCTCATGAGGCTGCCGGAATCCGGTTAAAGGCAGTGGCAAGTGGCCAGGAAGCCTGGCCGACGGGCCAGGATCGTCAGGGGATGATGTCCCGTATGACCAGGTAGTTCCGCTCGCCGGTTTCCAGGACGGTCATGTTGAGCTGGATGGAGTCACCCACCGCCGGCGGTTGCCTGTGCGTGTACCAGCGCACCCAGACGACGTCCCCATCCACCGGCTCCACGCGCAGGTGATACAACTCGTCGCCGGCGTGGCGCACCTCCAGCACCGGCGTATCCAGCAACTCGGACGACACCACGCCGGGTGTGCAGCGCGTCTGATAGACGGCGAACGTCAGCACCACGGCCAGCGCAACGAGGGTGACCAGCAGCCGCGTGCCGCCGATGACCTGTGCTGTGTTGTTCCAGACGCCCATGGACCCTTTCGCCTCGTACACCCCTGCCGGGCATAGAGCATAGACCAGGATGGACGTGCCTCGTCACAACCCGGGGCCGCCGGGTGCCGCGCGGCCCCGCTTCAGCGGCCCCCGCCGACCGACTCGCACCGTTTCTCTGCATCGCCAGGCACTGCGACGGCGGGGCGCTCCCCGGATCGGCTAAACTGTTCATGATGCCCCTGACTGTCCCTTTCAACCGCCAGCCACCGGGGATCGGCGCACAGGACAGAACGGGATCGTCGGTCAGCGGCAATAAAGACGCGTCGCAGCGGGATGTCGGGCAAGGCCGTCGCACCGGTCCGGCCCGACGGACGAACCCCTCTCGAACGGACGGCACATGGCCATGAATGCGAAACGCCGCAAGGGCATCCAGGCCCTGATCGATACTCTGAAACGCGACTTTCGGGAAACCGCGGGCAGCACCGGCATCCCGGCTCCTGACGAGGCCCTCATCGAGGCGATACGGCGCGTGCCCCGGGACCGGTTCGTGACGGAACGCGACCTCGACCTGGCCTGGGAGAATACCGCGCTGTCCATCGGCTACGGCCAGACCATCTCCCAGCCGTTCGTGGTGACCCTGATGACCCAACTGCTGGCACTGACCCCGGAGAGCCGTGTGCTGGAGATCGGCACGGGTTCCGGCTACCAGGCGGCCCTGCTGGGGGAACTCGCCGGCGAGGTCTACAGCATTGAGGTGGTGCCGGAACTGGCCGCGCAGGCGGAGTCACGCCTTCGGGAGATGGGGTATGAAAACGTACACGTGCGTGCCGGCAACGGGCGGCTGGGCTGGCCCGAGGCGGCGCCCTTCGACGCGGTGATCGTCACCGCCGCGGCCGAGGAGATCCCCCCGACCCTGGTGGAACAGCTGCGCCCGGGGGGTCGGCTGGTGATCCCCGTGGACACGGGCTGGTACGGACAGGACCTGGTCCTGGGGGTGCGCGGCGAGGACGGCGGGCTCGAGACCCGCAACGTGCTGGGCGTGGTATTCGTACCCCTGGTGGGCAGGGAATGACTTTGGAAGTGGGAAGGGGGAGGGAAGTGGGAAGGGCGAATTGGGAAGGGCGAAGTGAGGCATTCAGTTCCCACTTCCCAATTCCCCCTTCCCACTTCCCACTTCTCCCTTCCTACTTCAGCCTCTCCTGTCCCACCACCAGCAGCGTACAGCCCAGGCGCGCGAGGAGCGGGCGGAGCATGGGGGCGTGTTGCGCGAAGAATCCCGCCGGCAGGATCAGCGTCTGCGGGCGCAGGGCGGTCAACCGCGCGGCCAACCCGGCACCGGCGGCCGGCACGCACACGGCCCGCGTGTCCAGCGACCGGGCAAGCTCGAGCGCGGACCGGCCGGCGGGGCTTTCATCGAACACCGCGCACACCCCCCCGTGCGGCTGTGCGCCTGCCGCGGGCACGTGATGGCCGTGATGGGCCCGTACCAGCAGGCTGCCTTCGCCCAGTTCCGCCAGCAGGGTCTCCCATCCCGGGCCGCCGGCCACCTGAAGCGACCAGCGCACGCGCGCCGGCCCGGCCAGTTCCGCCATCAAGGCGCGCAGCCGTGCCGTCGTGCCCTGAAGACTGCGCTGCATCAGGGCGGCATCCAGGCGCCGCTCCATGCCGGCCAGGAGGCTCACCTCCGTGGCAAAGGGCAGCGTGGCCACGCGGGTCAGTTCCGCCTGAGCCAGCAGCATCGCTTCCAGATCCGCCTCGAAACGCGCCGCCAGGGTCACCGCATAGGACAGGGCGGCCGGCGGCGCACCGGCCACGTCCAGTGCCAGCAGGACGCGGCGCAGGCGCAGTTCAGAGAGAATCGCGGTCATCGTTGCGTGCCGACCAGGCCTGGCGCAGGCGGGCCAGGGTCATCAGCCGCGCCTGCACCCGGCCGTTGAGGCTGTCGGCCGGCCACTGCCCCCCGGCGTCGGGCGCACCGGCGGACACGCCCGTGAGCAGCGCGGCCGCCTGATCCACGTGACGCACCGCATGCACATGGAACCGGCCCTCGCGCACCGCCTCCACCACATCCAGGCGCAGCATGAGGTGAGGCCGGTTGGCGGCCGGGATGATCACCCCCTGCCTGCCCGTGAGACCGCGCGCCGAACACACGTCGAAGAAGCCCTCGATCTTCTCGTTGACCCCGCCGATGGCCTGCACCTCTCCGTGCTGGTTGACCGACCCGGTCACCGCCAGGGCCTGGCGCACCGGCACGTCGGCCAGCACCGAGAGCAGGGCGCACAACTCCGCCACCGAGGCGCTGTCGCCTTCCACCATCCCGTAGGACTGCTCGAAGGTGAGGCTCGCGGCCAGCGAGAGGGGCTGATCCGCGCTGAAACGCCAGCCCAGGTAGGACGACAGGATCAGCACGCCCTTGGAGTGGATCGCGCCGCCCAGCTCCACCTCCCGTTCGATGTCCACCACCTCGCCCTCGCCCAGGCGCGCGGTCGCGGTGATGCGCGAGGGCCGGCCGAAACTGAACTCGCCCAGGCTGATCACGGACAGGCCGTTGACCTGCCCCACCCGCTCGCCGTCCAGTTCCACCAGCTGGATGCCGCGCGCGATCTCCTCGTGCACCCGCTCCCGGATACGACTCAGGCGCCGGATACCCGCCGCCACCGCCTGTTCAACGTGCGCCGCCTCCACCCGGTCCGCGCCGTCCTGCCCGGCCAGGTAGTCGGCTTCCCGGAGCAGGTCATCCAGCGCGCCCATGTGCAGCGACAGGCGCTCGCCGTCTGAGACGCGCCGCGCGGCCTGCTCGATCACCCGGGCCACCGCATCCCGCGCCAGGGGCCGCAATCCCCCCGCGCGCTGCTGCATGGCGATGAGGCGCGCATAGAGGCGGGTGGCCTCCTCGTCACGGCGGATGTCCTCGGAAAAGTCGGCGGCCACCTTGAACAGGCGCGCGAACTCGGGATCGTATTCCTGGAGCAGGTAGTAGAGCAGCCGGTCGCCTACCAGCACCACCTTCAGGTCCAGGGGGATGGGCTCGGGTTCGAGCGTCGTGGTGCTGGCCATGCTGAGCATGGCCTCCAGGGATTCGATGCGCACCTCCCGGGCGCGCAGGGCGCGCTTCAGGGCCTGCCAGGCAAACGGGTGGCTGAGCACCTTGTCCGCATCCAGCACCAGATAACCGCCGTTGGCCCGGGCCAGCGCCCCGGACTTGATCAGGGAGAAATCGGTCACCAGCGTGCCGAACTGCACCGTGTGCTCCACGCGCCCCACCAGATTCTGGTAGGTGGGATTGTCCTCGTAGACCACGGGGGCGCCCTCGGTGCGGGCATTGTCCACCAGCACGTTGACCTTGTAGCGGTTGAGCTGCCGCGCGGCCTGGCCCGGCGGATTGGACCCGCCGTCCTCTTCCTCGCCGAGGCTGCGGATCTGTTCGGCGTTCTCCAGGAGATCCTTGCGCAGGGCATCGATGAAGGCCTGCACGTCCTCCAGGTCCTGGTACTTCCTGCGCAGCTCCCCCAGGTGCTGGTCCACGGTGAAGCTGGAGACGCTCAGGCTCAGTTCCTTGTGGCGCTCGCGCATCTCCCGCTGCCAGCGGGGAATCTGCGCGATGAGCTGTTTCAGGTCCTGCTTGAGTTCCTCCACCGCCGACTCGATGGCCTTCTGCTCTTCCTCGGTCAGTTTCTCGAACTCACCCGCGTCGAGGATCTCCCCGTCCCGGGTCGGCGCCATGGTGTAGCCGCCAGGGGTTCGCAGCAGCACCACGTTGCGGTCCCCGGCCTTCTCCCGCAGCGCCGCGAAGGCCTGCTCGTCGCGCTCCTTGAACTCGTCGTGGATCTCCTGGGCCTGGGTCCGGTACGCCTCGCTCTGGAAGGCCGCGGCCAGCGCGCTGATGATGTCCTCCATCACCTGCTGCATGTCGCGGCGCAGCGCCTGCCCCATTCCCGGCGGCAGCCGAAGGCCGCGGGGGCGGTGGGGCGCGTCGAAATCATTGATGTAGCACCAGTCGCCCGGCACCGGACGACCGGCCGAGGCCTCCGTCAGCAACCGGTTCACCAGGGTGCGTTTGCCGAGGCCCGTGGAACCCAGCACGTAGAGGTTGTAACCCTCGTGAGGCATGCCGATGCCGAAATCGAGCGCCTCCAGCGCCCGATCCTGACCGATGACCTTGTCCAGTTCCGGCAGATCCGCGGTGGTTTCAAAATCCAGAAGCCGCGGATCGCAGGCATGAAACAGCGACTCCGGCGACAATTCGTCAGGCACATCGCCTTCCGGGCGATTCGGCTCCTTGTGAAAACCGGACATCAGCACACGCTCCAGGCAACCCGAGGGGGAAACACCGTCTCACAGAACCATAGCAGATGCGAATCGGGGAAACGGTCGGGCGCGTTCGCCGCCGTGACGATCGTGCCGCCGGCACCCCGGGCCTGCATCATCACCGCATCCACGGCTCCGGATCATGCACCCGAGGCGTGAGAACCGTGGCACGGGACCTCATGGCTCGTGGACCTTGCGCAGGCGCGGCGAGTCGAACAGGGCCGCGGGCGAGACCACCGGCGCATCCAGGGGCACCGCATCCCCGAATCGCTCGCCCAGTTGTTCCCGCACCGCGGGATGCGAGAGATCGTAATCGCCCATGCGCCTGGGCGTGCTCAGCCGGATGCCCAGGGCCTTGTCGTATGACTTCCATACCAGCTCCGAACAGTAGATCGCGTCGCTGGACCAGGAGAAACGGAAATCGTAGGGACGGCCGGCAAAGTCCTCCAGGGTCTGTTGCAGCCGTCGCGCGCCCTCGTCACCCAGCAACTCGCCGGCATCCACGAGGCGCTTCGCCACGAAGTGGCCCTCCCGCCCCCTGGCCACCCACTGCGCGAATGGCGTTGCGGTAACCGGATTCACGGCCTCCCAGACGACAGGTTCGCCATCCCGGACGACCACGATGCCCACGTGGCTGTAGGGCGAGTCCGTTGCCATCTGTATCGCCAGGGATTCCGGCGCCTGCGAGTCCTGGAAGACGATATCGCCATCCCTGGGCTCGTAGTTTCCCGCCGCGAGGCTGAGAAGGGCGGCCGGCAGGACGAGAAGATGTCGGAAAGGTGATTTCATTGGTATGCCGTACAACCTGCCTGTGCTTCAGCTTAACCCGGCCGCCGCCTCCGGCAAACACAACGGCCCGTGGGACGGGGCATGCCTGGCCTCGCGGCCGATTGATGCTATAGCAGTATGTCGATCCGCACGCCGTTCGTTCGTCCTCTGAACAGAACCGGCAACCTGAGGATGGACGCATGGCAAGAGACAGCAAACCTGCAACACCCGCGGCGCGGCGCCTGGTCGTACTCGTGTCCACGCGCAAGGGCGCGTGGCTGTTCCATGGCGATCCGCAACGCCGGGACTGGCGGATCGACGGGCCCCATTTTCTCGGTCACATCATCCACCACATGGTGCTCGACCCGCGCGACGGCCGCACCCTGCTGGCGGCGGCAAGCACCGGGCACCTGGGCCCCACCGTGTACCGCTCCACCGATCTCGGGCGCACCTGGAGGGAGGCCGAACGCCCGCCCGCCTTCGCGCCGGAGCCGGGCGGCGGGGGCCGCGCCGTGGACCACACCTTCTGGCTCACCCCCTGCCATGGCAACGAACCCGGCGCCTGGTATGCCGGCACCTCCCCCCAGGGCCTGTTCCGCTCCGATGACGGCGGCGTCACCTGGGCACCGTTCTCCCACATCAACGACGACCCGCAGTACCGGGCCTGGATGGGCACCGTGCAGGACGGCACCCCGGACGGCCCGAAACTGCACTCCATACTGGTGGACCCGCGCGATCCGGCACACCTCTACTTCGCCATGTCCGGCGGTGGCGTGCACGAGTCCACCGATGGTGGCCGGACCTTCGTGCCGCTGGTCAAGGGGATGGAGGTGGTCGAAGGGTTCGATCCATCCGACGTCAGTTTCCATGACCCCCACTGCGTGCGGATGTGTCCCGGCAATCCCGACCGCCTCTACCAGCAGAATCACTGCGGGATCTACCGGCTCGACCGGCCCGGCGACGCGTGGGTGCGCATCGGCCGGCGGATGCCGGAACAGGCGGGCGACGTCGGCTTTCCCATGGTCGTGCATCCCCGCGATCCGGACGCCGCGTGGGTATTCCCCATGGACGGCACCGACGTCTGGCCGCGCACCTGTCCGGACGGGAAACCCGCGGTCTACGGGACACGCGATGGCGGTGAAAGCTGGCAACGGTCCGACAGCGGGCTCCCCGCCGAGCAGGCGTGGTGGACCGTGAAGCGCCAGGCGATGACCGCCGACACCCTGGACCCGGTCGGCCTGTACTTCGGTACGACCAGCGGCGAGTTGTGGGCGAGTCGTGACGAGGGCGGGCACTGGGTGCGCATCGCGCGGCACCTCCCCGAGATCTACGCCGTGGAGGCCGCGCAAGCCGCACCGGGAGACTGACGCCCATGAATGTGCTCATACCGACACCACTGCACGCCTACACCGGCCGCGCCCGCGTGGAGGCGGGAGGATCGACGCTCGCGGAGGTGATGGAGGACCTGGATCGACAGTTCCCTGGAATCCGTTTCCGTGTGATCGATGAACAGAACCGGATGCGGCCGCACATGCGCTTTTTCGTCAATAACGAGGCGGTGTTCGACCTGTCGCTGCCCCTGCGCGAGGATGACGAGGTGGTGATCGTCCAGGCCCTCAGCGGGGGTTGAAGCGCCCTGCGCCACGAAGGCCGGGCCGGCGAGTCAGCCCGCCCGTTCCGATTCGGCTGCCAGGACGCGGCGCAGCGCACCAAAACGCTTGCGGTACTGTGCCGGGGTCAGGCCGACCTCGCGGCGGAAAAGGCGGCTGAAGAAACTGCTGTCTTCGTAGCCCACGGCCTCCGCGATGGCCTCCACGGGCGTGTCGCCGGACTCAAGCCACTGCTTGGCCTCCTCCAGGCGCAGGGTCTGGACGTACGCCATGGGCGTCAGGCCGGTGGCCTTCAGAAAACGCCGCTTGAAAGAGCGCTCCGACAGCCCGCTGAGTTCCGTCATGGCGCGCACCGGATGATGCGCGTTGTAATGCTCGGCGACCCACTGCTGGCAGCGGGCGATGAGCGCGTCCCCCGACTGGGAGTGGCGCGTCAGCAGCGCATAGGGCTGCTGGCCGATATGGTGCCAGTCGATCAGGAAGATCTTGGCCACCTGCAGCGCCCGGTCCAGACCGGCCGTGCGGGCAATCAGATAGAGGGCCAGATCCTGCCAGGAGGACCCGCCGCCCGCCATCACGATCCGCTGACCCTGCCCGGTGGTGACCAGTGCCTGGCGAGGATGGATCCGCACGTCCGGGTGGCGCCGCCCCAGGGCGTCGCAATAGGCCCAATGGGTGGTGGCATCGCCGCCCGCCAGCAGGCCGGTCTCCGCCAGCAGCAGGGCACCCGAGCAGGCAGCCCCCAGGTAGGCACCGGCATCGTGACAGGTCCTCAGCCAGGCGATCTCCCGCGAATAGCGCCCGGACAGATCCTCGTCCGGGTTCACGAGCAGTTCCGGGATACAGACCATGTCCGGGGTGCCCGCCGATTCAATGTCCACATCCGGCTTCAGATAGACGCCGTTGGCCATACGGAAACCGGCCGTGTCCGCGGCCACGGTCATCACCCGGAAGGGGGATTCCGCCGTTGCGCCCCGGGTGACGAACGCCCAGTCCCGATCCACGGAGGCAAACAGGTCGTAGATGCCGAAGACTGCCGACGCCGTGGTCTCCGGCATGGTCAGCAGGGCAACGGTGAGCTTGCGGGATGAATCCGGCATGGCAGAAAACACCAGATGACGTCATTTTTCACTTTAGCATGCACCCCGCCCCTCACGTAGCCTGGGTCCACTGAATGCTTTCGGGGAGGTCTGGTTATGTGCAGCGCAACAATGATGGGGCAACAGGAACAGGATGCAGCCGGCGCCTTCGAGACGCGCCTGGTCACCGCACTCAACGAAGCCGGCATGCTGCTGATGACATCCATCGGCCACCGCACGGGACTGCTGGCCGCCATGGCCGGCGCACCGCCGTTGTCCAGCGAGGCGCTGGCCCGGCGCACGGGGCTTCAGGAACGCTATGTGCGCGAGTGGCTGGGCGGCATGGTGGCGGCGGGCGTGGTGGTCATGGATCCGGACGAGGGGCATTACCGCCTGCCCTCCGAACACGCGGCCCTGCTTACCGATCAAGGCGAGGTCAACCTGGCCGTCTATGCCCAGTTCGTGCCCATGATGGGTCAGGTGGAGGACGACATCGTCCGGTGTTTCCGGGAAGGCGGCGGCGTCCCCTATGAACGCTATACCCGCTTCCACGAGGTCATGGCCGAGGACAGCGGCCAGACGGTGCTGAGCGCCCTGTTCGATCACATCCTGCCGCTGGCCCCGGAACTGTCCGGGCGCCTGGCCTCGGGCATCCGCGTGCTGGATGTGGGCTGCGGCCGGGGGCGGGCACTGATGATGATGGCGGAACGCTATCCCGAAAGCCGCTTTACCGGCTACGACCTGTCGGAGGAGGCCATCGGCTGGGCCCGGCAACAGGCCCGGGAGATGGGCCTGGAGAACCTGCACTTCGAGAGCCGGGATCTCACCGACTTCGACCGGACCGCCGCGCCCGGGGCCTTCGATCTGGTCACCACCTTCGATGCCATTCATGACCAGGCGAAACCGCTGGCCGTACTCAAGGGGATCCGCCGCTCGCTCGCCGATGACGGCATCTACCTGGCCCAGGATATCCGGGCATCCACCGCCCACCACGAGAACGTGAGTCACCCCCTGGGCGCATTCCTGTTTTCCGTCTCGGTCATGCACTGCATGACCGTGTCCCTGGCGCAGGGTGGTGAGGGGCTGGGCACCATGTGGGGCCGGCAGAAGGCGCTCGAATACATGAAGGCGGCGGGATTCGACAGCGTGGAGATCCACGAACTGGCCCACGACATCCAGAACGACTACTTCATCTGCCGGCCATGAAGACCTGACGGTCGTGTGCGTGCGAAGCCAACGGCAAACCCGGGCACCGTGTGCGTCTCTCACTCAAGGGGAATACGGCCCCTGTTCCGGGCCAACCACTGGTCGAACGTCTCCAGCGAGGGATTGAGTGCCCGGGCCTCATCGATGCTCCGCGCGCCGCAGAAATCGTCGTTGAAGTCGCGCTTGAACTGGAACATGTTGCCCAGATCGTCCGCGCCCGGAAAGCCGAGGCCGCGGAATACCTCGGCCGGCACATCGTTGTAGCGCACCTCCTCGCCCAGCGCCCGGGTCAGGGCCGCCGCCATCTGCGCGCCCGTGAGATGCTCGCCGGCGATGCCCACGGTCCTGCCGATCAGGTCGCCACCGCGCCTGAAGATGCCGTAGGCGCACCGGCCGATATCCTCGCAGCCGATGCCCGGCAGTTTTGCGTCGCCCATGGGCAGGGTGAGGGCGAGCACGCCATCCGGGCCCCGCTTCGGCCCGAGGCCGAAATGGATGAAGTTCTCCCAGTAGAACGAGGTCAGCAGGAACGTCGTCGGCAGGCTTCGATCGGAGAACAAACGATCGGCCTCGCCCTTGGCGTCAAAGTGAGGCACCTTGTACCGTTCCATGAGCGTCGGCATGCGGTCATCATCCAGCGGCACCCACTTGCGGGTGTCTTCGAGCGTCGACCAGATGACATGCTCCAGGCCCGCGTCAGCAGCAGCCGCGGCCATGTTCGCCGCCTGTACCAGTTCCTTGTCCGGAGAAAAATGCTCCCAGAAGTTGGTCAGGCAATACGCGCCACAGGCGCCCTGGAAGGCCCGTTTCAGGCTTTCCCGGTCATCCAGATCGGCCTCGACCACCTCCGCCCCGAGCCGGGCGAGTGCTTCCGCCTTTTCCGATCGGGCATTGCGCGTGAGCGCACGCACCCGGAACGGGGCGTCCGGATCATGGAGAATGGCGCGCGCCAGTCCGCCCCCCTGGGCACCGGTGGCGCCGACGACAACGATGGTTTTCAAAGGAGCCATGCGAGATCTCTCCCTGGACAGGGTATGAACGGGGATGCAACGGTCGTGCGATACGGGCACGTCCGACGGCCCGTGCGCGTCGGACCCGAAGGACCGGCCCGGGTTTTGCCACCGAGTATAGCCATCGCCGGCGGAACAGGAACCGGCCGGGGCGCCGGATCGCTCATGCCTCCGGAACCGGCCCCGCGCGCCATCGGTCGATTTCGGCATGCAGCCGCTGCTTGCCGGCGGCATCGAGAAACGACGCCGTGACCGCGTTTCGCGCCAGCTGCTCGATCTCCGTCCGGTCGAGATCCAGGGCCCTGGCCGTGGCGCGAAAGTTGCGGCCGATATAACCTCCGAAGTAGGCCGGATCATCGGAATTGACCGTCACACAGACGCCGGCCCCGAGGAGCTGTTTCAGATTATGGTCCTCGATCCGGTCGAACACGCACAGCTTGACGTTCGACAACGGGCAGACGGTCAGGGGGATCTGCTCGTCGGCCAGACGGCGGACCAGATCCGGGTCCCGAACGCACTGCACCCCGTGATCGATGCGCCTGACCTTGAGCAGATCGAGTGCCTGGCGTATGTAATCCGGCGGGCCCTCCTCGCCGGCATGCGCCACGGACGCAAACCCTACGGCACGCGCGCGATCAAACACCGCCCGGAACTTGGCCGGCGGATGACCCGTCTCGGACGAATCCAGACCGACGGCCGCAATCCGGTCCCCGAAGGGAAGCGCCTGCTCCAGCGTGGCCATGGCGGCCTCGGCACTCAGGTGCCTCAGGAAACACAGTATCAGGCGGCTGGAAATGCCTAGCAGCCGCTCGCCGTCGCTCAGTGCCCGACTGATGCCATCGATCACCGTTTCAAAAGCAACGCCGCGGTCCGTATGGGTCTGGGGATCGAAGAAGATCTCCGTATGGCGCACGTTGTCGTTCCGGCAGCGCTCCAGATACGCCCAGGTCATGTCGTAGAAGTCCTGCTCGGTCAACAGCACGCGGGCGCCCGCGTAGTAGATATCGAGAAAAGACTGCAGGTCGGAGAACTCGTAGGCGCGCCGGACATCCTCCACCGAGGCATACGGCAGGGCGACCCCGTTGCGTTCGGCCATGGCGAACATCAACTCGGGTTCGAGCGACCCTTCAATGTGGATGTGCAGCTCCACCTTGGGCAAACGGTCTATGTCGTGATCCATGCTGTCTCCTTCGGGCCCCGGTGAGCGGGGAGATCCCGCGGGTCCACGGACGGTGCCGCCCGAATCGGGCGATCAGATGATCCGGATCACGGCCATGGCGGACATGATGGGCTAGAGTCATGGGTCATGGACCGAAGAACGCGGCCGATTCCGGAGAACAGCCTCATGATACGCAAGACGCTTTATGCTCTCATACTCGGAGGCAGTGTCGCCATGGCGGGCTGCGCCACCTACCAGGGCCCCTCGGAACAGGCGGGCATGGTCATCGGCGGCGTGCTCGGCGGCGTGCTGGGTTCTGAAGTGGGCGCGGGCCGCGGACGCACCGCGGCGATCATTGCCGGGAGCCTGATCGGCGCCGCCATCGGCGGCGCGGTGGGACAATCCATGGACGAGGTGGACCGCATGAAGACCGCCGAGACACTGGAGACCGTGCGCACCGGCGTGCCCGCCAAGTGGGTGAACCCGGACACCGGCCACCAGTATACGGTGGTACCCACCCGCACCTACGAGACCACCGCCGGACCCTGCCGGGAGTACACCATCGACGCCGTGGTCGGCGGGCGCGTGGAGCAGGTCTACGGCACCGCATGCCGTCAGCCCGACGGCAGCTGGCGGATCCAGAACTGAAATCGGGTGCGGCTGCGAGTCCTGGGGGGCGCTTCCCGCAGGGCGCCGGACACCGGCACATGGTAGTGCCCACCCGCACCTGCGACTTCACCACCGGGCCCTGATCGAAGCAGACCCGCAACTCACGCCACTTCGAACCGGATCACCTCCACATCGTCAAGCCGCACGCGCCGGCGTACCTGCCACAGGTCATAGGCGTCCTGCATCGCCAGCCAGCTTTCCGGGGAGCGGCCCAGCGCCCTGGACAACCAGACGGCCATCTCCGGACTCACGCCGCTGCTGCCGTTGATCACGCGCGTCAGCGTGGAGGGAGACACGCCGAGCTTCACGGCCAACTGTCGCGCGCTCAGGCCAAAGGGTTCCAGATAGACTTCCCGGATGAACTCACCGGGATGCGGCTGCGCCTTATCCGGCCTACGACCGCTGGCTGACTGCGACCTGCCGAGCATAGTCGAATCAAGCAGTTGCCTCCTGCAGCCTCCAGCCATCTGCAGTATCCTGTCCATCCTGAGAAATCCTGTCCATCCTGACCATTCCTCTCTTGACCTCCCCCGACACGCTGGCACCACTGATCGCCGAATGCCTCTCCAGGGACCGCCCCGCCCTGGAACGCGAACTTGCGCGCCTGAATAAACGCCTGGCCACCGGCAAGCCCGCAGACCGCATGGCCGCCGAACTCCAACGCCGCATCGAGACCTCGCACGCCGCTCGTGACGTGCGCAGGGCATCGCTGCCGAAGCCACGCTTCCCCGAGGACCTGCCCGTCTCGGAACACCGCGAAGAGATCGCGAAGCTGATCGCGGACAGCTCCGTCGTCGTGATCTGCGGCGAGACGGGCTCTGGCAAGACCACGCAGTTGCCCAAGATCTGCCTGGACCTGGGGCGCGGCGTCAACGGCTTCGTCGGCCACACCCAGCCACGGCGCATCGCGGCCCGCTCGGTGGCGGCGCGCATCGCGGAGGAACTGGATTCACGCATCGGCGAGGCGGTGGGCTTCAAGGTGCGCTTCTCGGATCACACGCGGCCGGAAAGCTTCGTGAAGCTCATGACCGACGGCATCCTGCTGGCCGAGCTGCGCGCCGACCCGGAGCTTCGCGCCTATGACACGCTGATCATCGACGAGGCCCACGAGCGCAGCCTCAATGTCGATTTCCTGCTGGGCTATCTCAAGCAGCTCATGCCCCGGCGCCCGGACCTGAAGCTCATCATCACCTCCGCCACCCTGGACCCGGAACGCATCGCGGGACACTTCGGTGATGCACCGGTCTACGAGGTACCCGGGCGCACCTGGCCGGTGGAGGTACGCTACCGGCCGGTGCAGGACGAGGACGCGGAATCGGATCGCGACCTGAACACCGCCATCGTTGAGGCGGTGGACGAACTGGCGGCGGAGGGCACCGGCGACGTGCTGGTGTTCCTGCCGGGCGAACGCGAGATCCGCGAGGCGGCGGAGTCGCTGCGCAAGCATCACCCGAAACACACGGAGATCCTGCCGCTCTATGCGCGCCTCTCCGCCGGCGAACAGAACAGGGTGTTCGCACCGCATACCGGACGTCGCGTGGTGCTCGCCACCAACGTGGCCGAGACGGCGCTCACGGTGCCGGGCATCCGCTACGTGGTCGATTCGGGGCTTGCGCGGGTGAGCCGCTATGCGTGGCGCTCGCGGGTGCAACGGCTTTCCCTCGAACCGATCTCCCGGGCCTCGGCCAGCCAGCGCGCCGGGCGCTGCGGGCGGCTGGGGCCGGGGATCTGCGTACGCCTCTACTCGGAGGAGGATTTCTCGCTCCGGCCCGAGTTCACGGACCCGGAGATCCTGCGCTCGAATCTGGCGTCCGTCATCCTGCAGATGGCGAACCTGAACCTGGGCGACCCGGAGCGCTTTCCCTTCGTGGATGCGCCGGATGCGCGCCTGATCCGCGACGGCTACAAGCTGCTGGAGGAACTGGGCGCGGTGGATGCCCGCCACCGCATCACGGAGGCGGGCCGAAGGCTCGCGCGCCTGCCGCTGGACCCGCGCCTGGGCGCCATGCTGCTGGCCGCCGGGCGCGAGGGCGCGGTGACGGAGGTCACGCGCATCGTGGCCTTTCTCGCCATTCAGGATCCGCGTGAACGCCCCGCCGAGAAGCGCCAGGCGGCGGACGAGGCCCATGCGCACTACCGCGAGGCGGGCTCCGATTTTCTCGGCTGGCCCAGGCTCTGGGATGACTGGCGGGAACAGCAGAAACATCTCTCGAAGTCCAAGCTTCGGGCCTGGTGCCGGGAGCGGTTTCTCTCCTTCATCCGCATGCGCGAATGGCAGGACCTGCACGGGCAGTTGCGCCAGTCGCTGACCGAGCTGGGGTTGAAGCAGAATCAGCAACCGGCGGAACCGGACGCGATTCACCGCGCACTGCTTGCGGGACTGGTGAGCCAGGTGGGCATGAAGACCGAGCGCGGCGACTTCCTGGGGGCGCGCAACCGCCGTTTCCACATCCATCCGGCCTCGGGACTTTTCAAGAAAAACCCGGCGTGGGTCATGGCCGCGGAGATCACCGAGACCACGAAGGTGTACGCGCGCGAGTGCGCGGCGATCCAGTCCCGGTGGCTGGAGACAGTTGCACCGCACCTTCTCAAGCACCACTACTTCGAACCGCACTTCGAGGAACGCCGGGGGACGGTGGCGGCCTTCGATCGCGTCACCCTCTACGGGCTTACGGTGAATCCGAAGAAGCGCGTGAACTACGGGCGCATCGACCCGGCCGATGCCCGGCGGGTGTTCATCCGCGAGGGGCTGGTGGCCGGGCGGCTGCGAAGCAAGGCGCCGGCCCTTGCACAGAACCGCGACCTGATCCGCGAGATCGAGGACCTGGAGGCCCGCGGGCGGCGCCGGGATCTGCTCGCTGACGAAGAGGTGCTTTACGACTTCTACGACAGCCGCATCCCGGAGGACGTGCACGACGGTGCGACCTTCGAGCGCTGGCGCAAGAAGGCGGAGCTAGAGAACGCTGAGATCCTCAGGCTCACCCGGGAGATCCTGTTGCAGCAGGAGACTGCGGAACTGGGCGCCGACCGCTTCCCGGATTCACTGGAGACCGGCGGACTGCGGCTGCCGCTCACCTATCGTTTCGAGCCGGGTGCGGAGGATGACGGCGTGACAGTGACGGTGCCGCTTGCCGCCCTCAACGGGCTCGACCCGCACGCGGGGGAGTGGCTGGTGCCGGGACTCCTGGAGGAGAAGATCGCGGCGCTGATCAAGAGCCTGCCCAAGGGCGTGCGCCGCCAGTTCGTACCGGTGCCCGAGTTCGCGCGCGCCTGCGTGCAGCGGCTCGGATCGAGAGAAGGCCCGCTCATTCCCGCGATCACCCGCGTGCTGCGCGAGATCACCGGGACGCAGGTGCCGCCCGACGCCTGGCGCGGGGAGACACTGGATCCGCACCTGGTGCTGCGTTACCGGGTGGTGGATGCAGAAGGAAAGGAACTGGCTGCCGGACGGGATCTCGAGGCCATCAAGGCACGGCTGTCCGGGCGCGCCCGTGAGACCTTCGATGCGCAGCGCCCCGAAGGCTTCGAACGTGGGGGCCTGACCGACTGGGACTTCGGCGAACTGCCGGAGTTCGTGGAGTTCGAGCAGCACGGCGCGACACTGCGCGGGTATCCGGCGCTTCGGGACGACGCGGACGCCGTGGCGCTGGTGCTGGCCGACAGCCCGGCCAAGGCACGGCGCATCCACCGCGCGGGGCTGCGCAGGCTGTTCATGCTCCAGGCCCGCGAGCCGGTGAAATACCTCTACCGCAACCTGCCGGACATCCAGCGCCTGTGTCTGCAGTACAACCCGGTGGACCGCTGCGAGGCGCTCAGGGACGACCTGGTGTTCGCCGGCGTGGAACGGGTGTTCATGAACGAACCCTGGCCGCGGGACGCGGACGCCTTCCGGGTGCGTCTTGAGGCGGGGCGTGGGGAACTGGTGGGCGAGACACAGGCGCTGTGCGAACTGGCCGGACGGATACTCGGTGCATTTCACGAGGTCCGCGCACGGCTCAAGGGCAGCCTGCCGCTGTCCTGGATCGAGGCGGCCGCGGACATCCGTGACCAGCTCGAACACCTGATCCGTCCGCATTTCCTGCTGGAAACCCCGCGGGAGTGGGTGGAACACTTCCCCCGTTATCTCTCTGCCATCCAACGGCGGCTGGACCGGCTCGACCAGGCCCCTGACAAGGATCGGCGCATGCGCGTGGACGTGGAGCCCTTGTGGGAGGACTGCAAGGCGCGAGTCGAGGCGGCGGGTGATTCACCCTCGGAGGCGCTGGTTCGCTATCGTTGGCTGATCGAGGAACTGCGCGTGGGCCTGTTTGCACAGGAGTTGGGCACCGTGGAGAAGGCCTCGGTGAAGCGGGTAGAGGAGGCGCGGAGAAACCTGCAGGTTGGGGTGAGGAACGAACCCCAACATGGCAGAGATTTCCCGGTCTCCGGCGTGTTGGGGTTCGCTGCGCTCACCCCAACCTACCATTCTGTTTTTTCTCTGTGACCTCTGCGCCCTCTGTGGCAAGAGAGCAGTTGTAGGTTGGGGTGAGGGACGAACCCCAACAGACGATGCTACGATTTCCCTCACGGACAGGATCGCAAGGATGCCGGATCATGAACTACCGCCGTGCCCGCGTCGCCGGAGCCACATACTTCTTCACTGTCAATCTCGCCGACCGCCGCCGGTCCTGGCTGACCGATCACATCGACCTGCTTCGGTCGACAATCCGCAAAGTGAAGTTACGCCACCCGTTCACGATTGATGCCATTGTGATCCTTCCTGATCACATGCACATCATCTGGACCCTGCCTGACGGTGATCAGGACTTCGACATCCGGTGGATGCTCATCAAGGGCGCGTTTTCGAGAGGGATGCCAAGGATCGACTCACGGAATGCGAGCCGACGCGCCAAGGGGGAGCGCGGTGTCTGGCAGAGACGTTATTGGGAACATGTTGTCCGCGACGATCCCGACTTTGAGAGACACGTGGATTACATCCATTACAACCCGGTGAAACATGGGCTCGTGGCGAAACCGGCTGAATGGCCTTATTCCAGCATTCATCGCTTCATTGAGCGTGGCATTCTGCCTGCAGACTGGGGTGGGCGCTTTGCGCCGGACAAGAATGAGTTTGGTGAGAGGCGGAGCAGTGGGTGTTGAAACGGTCTCCCCGGCGGTGTTGTTGGGGTTCGCTGTGCTCACCCCAACCTACGGGGCCCGGCTGCATGCCGTGTGCCTCAGAAACCTGTAGGTTGGGGTGAGGAACGAACCCCAACATGCGGGGCGCGGGAGACCTCCGCCATGTTGGGGTTCGCTGCGCTCACCCCAACCTACGGGGGCCCGGCTGCATGCCGTGTGCCTCAGAAACCTGTAGGTTGGGGTGAGGGACGAACCCCAACACACCGGGGCACGGGGAAACTCCGTCATGTTGGGGTTCGCTGCGCTCACCCCAACCTACAGTCCGGGAACTGGCACAGGGGTTTGGTACCTGCAATCATTGGTCGTGACTTTGTCGCCTGGTCACTGTCATGACCCTCCTCGACGAAATCCTTTCCATCGCCCTGACCGCCGCCCCCTGGCTGCTGCTGGGTCTGCTGGCGGCGGGGCTGGTGAAGGCGTTCATCCCCGAGACCATGCTGCAACGCTGGCTGGGCGGGCGGGGGATCGCTGCCGTCTCGCGTGCGGCGGTGATCGGTGCGCCGCTGCCCCTGTGTTCCTGCGGGGCGATCCCGACGGCGCTCGCCCTGCACCGCGGCGGGGCGGGGCGCGGACCCACCACGGCGTTTCTCGTCGGCACACCGGGCATCGGCGTGGACTCGGTGGCCATCAGCTACGCCCTGCTCGGCCCTTTCATGATGGCGGCACGCGCGCTCGGGGCGGTGTGCACGGCCATTGCCACCGGGCTGCTGGTGGGCGCGGCGCGCGAGACCGGAATGCCACGCCACGGCGCGACACAGACTGACTGCTGTGCCGCCGGTTGCGATGCCCCGGCACAACAGGGTCGCGAACAGGCGATCTACACACGGCTCGCCGGGGGGCTGCGCTATGCATTCACGGACGTGCTCGACGATATCAGCGTCTGGCTGCTGATCGGGCTGCTGGTGGCGGGCAGCATGATCGCGTTCATGCCCCCGGAAAACCTGGCGGCCTGGGGCAGCGGCCTGCTGCCCATGGTGTTCATGGCCCTGATCGGCATACCCATGTACATCTGCGCCACGGCCGCCACACCCATCGCAGCGGGTCTGATTCTGGCGGGCGTCTCACCGGGCACGGCGCTGGTATTCCTGCTGGCGGGCCCCATCACCAGCATGGCCACCCTGGGCGTGCTGCGCCGCGAGCTGGGCGCCGGCGCGCTTGCGCGTTACCTCACGGGCATCGGGGTGAGCAGTGTCCTGCTGGGCACGCTGGTGGACCTGCTGGTCACCCGGGCCGGTCTCGACATCGCGGGTCAGATGGGCGCCGCGCGGGAACTGCTGCCGCAGTGGCTGGGCTGGATGGCCCTGCTGCTTCTGGCGGTCCTGGCCGTACGACCGGCAAGGCGGGCCTTGGGCCGGGCGCTGCCCGGCAGCGCCCCATAGCGCGCTGCCCCGGGACCCGGCCCACGGCGTGGAAAACGGTCTAAACTTATTCAGAGATTCGGGCGCCTCTTCAGAGAAGGTCCCTGCTGTCGTGCCGCACGCAAGGGTGCGGCCTTGCTTGCACGATCCACGCGCCCGGAAAGGACACCTCACGGGCAGACCACAAACCCGCCGGCACCCACAATTGATCCGTCCTCCGCGCACCGACGCACCAAGGCCGCTTCACCACCAGACGGTTTCGCGGCAGCGATGACAAGGGGCTTCACATGGAACTCGACCCGCTGCTTCTGTCACGTATCCAGTTCGCGTTCGTGGTGTCCTTCCACGCGATCTTCCCGGTATTCACCATCGGACTGGCCTCGTACATCGCCGTGCTGGAGGCGATTGCCTTCCGAACGGGCGATGTCCACTGGGCACGGCTGTCCCGCTTCTGGATCAAGATCTTCGCCGTGGTCTTCGGCATGGGGGTGGTCTCGGGCCTGGTGATGGCCTTTCAGTTCGGCACCAACTGGAGCGAGTTCTCGTACCGGACCGCCAACTTCATGGGGCCGGTCCTGTCCTACGAGGTGGTGACCGCCTTCTTCCTGGAAGCGGCCTTTCTGGGCGTGCTGTTGTTCGGGCGCGACCGGGTGCCCCCCGGACTGCACCTGCTGTCGGCCGTGATGGTGGCCGCGGGGACCTTCATCTCCTCGTTCTGGATCCTGTCGGCCAATTCCTGGATGCAGACGCCCGCCGGCATCGAGATGCGTGACGGCATGGTCTTCGTGACCAGCTGGATGGAGGCCATCTTCAACCCGTCCTTCGGCTATCGTTTCATCCACATGGCGCTGGCTTCGCTGCTGACCGGCGGTTTCGTGGTGGCGGGCATCTCCGCCTACTACCTGCTGCGCGGCCATGCGGTGGAGGCCAGCGGCCGGGCCCTCAGGATGACCCTGGTGATGCTCGTCGTGGTGGCACCGCTGCAGCTGGTGGTGGGGGATCTGCACGGGCTGGACACCTTCGAGCATCAACCCGCCAAGGTGGCGGCCATGGAGGGGACCTGGGAAACCCGGGAAGGGGTCCCGCTGCTGCTGTTCGCCATCCCCAGCCAGGCCAATGAGGCCAACCGCTTCGAGGTGGGCATTCCGAAGCTGGCGAGCCTGATCCTCACCCATGAATGGGACGGCGAGATCCGCGGCCTGAAGGAGTGGGCGCCCGAGGAGCGTCCCCCGGTGGCGATCGTGTTCTGGGCATTCCGGATCATGGTGGGCATCGGCATGATCATGATCGTGGTCGCCCTGGGGGGCGCCTGGCTGCTGTTTCGCCGGCGCCTGGAGGAACGGGCCCGGTATCTGCGCATCCTCATCTGGATGATCCCCCTGCCCTTTGTGGCCGTACTGGCCGGCTGGTTCGTGACCGAGGTGGGACGTCAGCCCTACCTGGTTTACGGGATGATGACGGTGCAGGAAGGCGTGACACCGAGCCTCACGGGCGGCATGGCCCTGTTCACGCTGGTGGGCTATATCGCAGTCTATGCCGTGGTGTTCACCGCGGGCGTGTACTACCTCAACAGGATCGTGCGCCAGGGCATGCCCATCCCCGAGGAATACGCGGAGGAGGCCATGGGCCGGCCCAAGCGCCCCATGTCGGCAGTCGACACGCCACTGGGCGCTTCCACCGACCTGCCGTCCAACTGAGGAGCGCTGACATGTACGATCTCACCTATATCTGGATAGGCATCATCGCCTTCGGCATCCTCATGTACGTGCTGGCCGACGGCTTCGATCTGGGCGTGGGCATCCTGTTTCCCTTTGCCCGATCCGAAACCGACCGGGACATCATGATGAACACGGTGGCGCCCGTGTGGGACGGGAACGAAACCTGGCTCGTCCTGGGCGGGGCCGGACTCATCGGCGCGTTTCCCCTGGTGTATGCCGTGTTCCTGCCGGCCCTGTACATCGGCGTGTTCCTGATGCTCGCGGGCCTGATCTTCCGCGGCGTGGCCTTCGAGTTCCGGTTCAAGGCCGCACCCGGCAGGCGCCGTCTCTGGAACTGGGCGTTCTTCGGTGGCTCCCTGGTGGCGACATTCGCCCAGGGTGCCGTGGTGGGCACGTTCATCCAGGGCTTCGAGACCGAGAACATGCGTTATGTGGGCGGCGCCCTGGACTGGCTGACCCCGTTCACCGTCATGACCGGCCTCGGCCTGGTGGCCGGCTATGCGCTGCTCGGCGCGACCTGGCTGCTGCTCAAGACGGAGGGCGACACCCAGCAATGGGCCCGGGGCTGGGCCTATCGCCTGTTCGCGGCGGTGATGGCGGTCTTCGTCATCGTCAGCATCTGGACGCCGCTCACGGATGACTACGTGCAAAGCCGCTGGTTCGACCACGTGACCTGGCTGTGGATACTGCCCGTGTTCACCCTGCTGGTGGCGGCGGGTCTGTGGCACACCCTGAGGGGCGGCTACGAGGCCACCCCCTTCCTGGCCACCATCGTCCTGTTCGCCCTGTTCTACGGCGGACTGCTGTTCAGCAAGTGGCCCTACGTGGTACCGCCCGATTACACCTTCCGGGACGCGGCATCGGCGCCGGAGAGCCAGCTCTTCCTGCTCCTCGGCGTGCTGTTCGTGGTGCCCTTCGTGCTCATGTACACCGCGTGGACCTATTACGTCTTTCGCGGCAAGGTGCGCGCCGACACGGGATATCACTAGCGCGTGCCCGATGCCGTATCTCCAGAAGCCGGACATGTGCTTGCCCGCTGGATGCGGCCACACCGTCGCTGGCTGCACGGGGCCTGGATCGCCGGTCTGGGCGCGGGCCTGGCCACCGTGGCCGTGGCCGGCCTGGTGGCACACCTGATCCACGGCGCCCTGTTCGCACCCGGGGACACCGCCCTCCTGCCGCCGCTGATACTGGCGATGGCAGCGGCGGTGTTGCGCCACGGACTCCAGACCGTGAGGGACGGGTGCGGTCAGCGCCTGGCCCTGGCCGTCCAGGGGGATCTGCGCGCACGGCTGATCGCCTCCGCGGGCCACACCGGGCCGGTACGCATGGCTCACCGGGGGCACGCCGGGCAGTGGGCCGGCCGCTATCAGGATCAGGTGGAGGCGCTGGGCGGTTACTACGCCCGTTTCCTGCCGGCGCGCCTGCTCACCATCCTGGTCCCCGCGGTGATTCTGGCCACGGTCTTCCGGCTGGACTGGCTGGCGGGCACGTTGCTGCTGCTGTCCACGCCGCTGATCCCGGCGTTCATGACCCTGATCGGCATGGGCACCGAGCAGGTCCATACCCGCCAGCAGGAGGAACAGAACCGTCTGGCGGGCCATTTTCTGGATCGTATCCGGGGCCTGGACCTGCTGCGTCGAAGCCGCGCCCTGGCCTCGGCGCAGATGGATGTCGCCGAGGCGGCCGACCGCTACCGGCGCCTGACGCTGCGGGTGCTGCGGGTGGCCTTTCTGTCCTCCGCCGTGATGGAGTTCTTCAGCGCCGTGGCCATCGGCCTGGTGGCCATCTACGTCGGCTTCGGCCTGCTGGGTTTCCTCGAGTTCGGGCCCGCGCCCGGCCTGACCCTGTTTACCGGCCTGTTCGTCCTGCTGCTGGCACCCGAGTACTTCGGGCCCCTGCGCCGGTTTGCCCAGACCTACCACGACCGCGCCGGTGCCCTGGCGGCCGCACAGGCCCTGGCGCCGCTGGTCGGCCAAGGGGCCGCCTCGGCGCGGGCCCCGGCGTGGGGCAGACGCCACGAAGGTCCCCTGCTCAGGCTTGAGCACGTCACGGTGCGCCATGAACCCGGGGCACCGGCCACGATCCGGGACCTGAGCCTGGACATCCACCCCGGGGACATGCTCGCCCTGGCGGGACCCAGCGGCAGCGGCAAGTCCACCCTGCTGGCGGTATGCGCCGGATTCATGGGCATCGAGCAGGGCCGGATCAGCGCGCGCCCCGAGGCCCGGGCCTTCGCCTGGATCGGCCAGCGGACCCACCTGTTTCACGGCAGCGTGCGTGACAACCTGCGCCTGGCGAGGCAGACGCCTGCATCGGACCGGCAACTGGAGGCCGCCCTGGAGGCCGCCGGACTCCCGGTGGACGACCCGGCGCTGCCCGACGGCCTGGATACACGGATCGGCGAGGGCAACCGCGGGCTCTCGGGAGGCCAGGCGCAGCGGGTCGCCCTGGCGCGGGCGCTGCTTTCCGGAAGCCGGCTGTGGCTGCTGGATGAACCCACCAATGCCCTCGATCCGCTCACCGAGGAGGCCCTGCTCGACACCCTGTTCCATCACGCGGGCAGCCGGAAGATCACGGTACTCATGGCCACCCATCAGCCGAACGTGCTGGCGCGCTTTCCACGCATCCTGCACCTGCCGGCAGGTTCAGTGCGGGAGAACGACCGTGACTGAGTGGCGCTACCTGCGAACATTGTTCCGCGGCGCCCGGCTGTGGAATGCTGCGGCGTACCTGTTGCTGGCGCTCACCTGGGGAGCGGGCATCGGCCTGCTGGCCCTGTCCGGGTGGTTCATCACCGCCACGGCGCTGGCGGGCGCCGGCCTGCTGCTGGCCCTGGACATCTTCACCCCGTCGGCGGGCATCCGCGCGGCGGCCATCGTGCGCACCGTGGCGCGCTACGGCGAGCGGGTGGTGGGACACCAGGCCGTATTGCGGATCCTGGCGCGGCTGCGGGGGCACGCCTTCGCGGCCATCGCCCGGCTGCCGGCGGAACATCAGCGGGCGCTGCGCAGCGGGGATCTTCAGCAGCGGCTGACCGGCGACATCGACACCCTGGATGCCGTCCCTCTGCGGGTCACCGGCCCCATGGTCGCGGCCGTGCTTGCGGTATTCGCGGCCGCCGCGCTGGCCATCGCGCTGGCCCCGGCGGGCGCCGCGCTCCTGATCCTGGGCACGGCGGCGATGACCCTGGCGGCGGCCATGGCGGCCGCCCGGCAGGGGCGGAAACCCGGCCGCGAACTGGTGCGCGCGCATACCCGGGAGCGCATCGCCCTGCTGGATTACTTCGGCGGACTGGCCGACCTCCTTGCCTACGGACGCCTGTCAGATCATCAGGACGCATTGCACCGGCAGGCACAGGCACAGGCCAGGCGCCGGCTGAGCCGCGAGCGGGTCGGGATCCTGGCGGAACAGGGGGTGCAACTGCTGGTCACCCTGGCTGCCCTGGCCATGCTGGGCGTGTGCCTGCACTGGTACCTGCAGGGCGTCATCAGCGCGCCCGTGGCGGTGCTGCTCAGCCTCCTGACCCTGGGACTGAACGAGGCGCTGGCCGGCCTGCCCGGGGCCTGGTGGCAGGTGGGGGAGAGCCTGGAGGCCGTCCGGCGACTGCAGGCACTGGCGCCGGGCGAGCCGGCTCCCACCCCACGCCCGGAAGACGCCAGGCGCCCGTCACCGGCCGATCACGGGCCCCCGGAGCACCACGTGCGGGTACACCGTCTGGCCGTGGGCTTCGACCCCCGCCGCCCGATCCTGGAGGACCTGGAGTTCACACTCGAGCCGGGCCGGCCGCTGGTGATCGACGGCGCCAGCGGCCGGGGTAAGAGCTGTCTGCTGGACACCCTGGCCGGGGAGTTGCCGCCCCTGTCCGGAGACGTCCGGCTGGGTGGCCGCTCCCTGACGTCGTGGCCGGAACATGTCCGATACCAGTACATCGGCTACCTGCCCCAGGAGACCGTGCTGCTGGATGACACCCTCGCCTTCAACCTGCGGCTGGGCCGGGCGGATCTGGACGACCGGACCCTCTGGGCAGCGCTCCGGCAGGTGGGCCTGGCTGACGCGCTGCGGGATCAGGGCCGGGGACTGGACGACCGGGTGGGGGAGCAGGGACACCGCCTGTCCGGCGGGCAGGCCCGGCGGGTGGCCCTGGCGTGGCTGATGCTGCGCGACAGCCCTGTCGCCCTGCTGGACGAACCCTTCTCGGGCCTGGACGCCGACACCGAGACCCGGGTGCTGGAAGGCCTCGTCCCCTGGCTCGAAGCCCGCCGCGCCGTGATCGTCACCCATGGCCCCGCGCGCCTGCCGGGGTACTGGCCGCGCATGACCCTGTGAGGGCGTGGACCGGCCCGGGGGGGCACCTCTTCTCAACAGAGCGGGAAATGCAATCGCGATGGGCCCCGGCCCTGCCTCGAATATCAAACCGCACCGGATCCTCCGGAGTTCTTCCTCTGTGCCCTCTGTGGCCAATTTTTCCTGGCCGACGAGCCACGACACACTCGGCGGACCGCAGGCGGCGGATGACCCCCATGGATCACCGGCCTTATACTGGGGTCCGACATCCCGAACAGCGAATCGAACCGAGGGCCTCATGAGCCGGAAACACGCCGATGATATCCGCCAGCACGTGCGCGAGAGCTATGCAAATGTCGCCGAGGCCAGCAACGGCGGCGCGTGCTGCGGCGAGGCATCCGGCTGCTGCGGCGTCTCCGACGACACTGCCATCAACACCCTGATCTCGACCCGTCTCGGCTATTCCGGCGATGACGTGGCCGCCGTCCCCGAGGGGGCGGACATGGGGCTCGGCTGCGGCAATCCGCGGGCCATTGCGAGCCTCAAGCCGGGCGAGGTGGTGGTGGACCTGGGCAGCGGCGGCGGATTCGACTGCTTCCTGGCCTCGCCCGAGGTGGGTGAGTCGGGGCACGTGATCGGCGTGGACATGACCCCCGCCATGGTGAGCAAGGCCCGCGGCAACGCGGAGAAAGGGCATTTCGGTAACGTGGAGTTCCGCCTGGGCGAGATCGAATACCTGCCGGTGGCCGACAACACCGCCGACGTGATCATCTCCAACTGCGTCATCAACCTGTCCCCGGACAAGCCGCAGGTGTTCCGGGAGGCCTTCCGGATCCTCAAGCCCGGCGGACGCCTGGCGATCTCGGACGTGGTGGCCGGCGTGGCGTTGCCCCAGGAGATGAAGAACGACCCGGCGCTCTACGCGGGCTGCATCGCCGGCGCGCCGTTGCTCGATGACCTGCAGGCCATGCTCCGGGACGCCGGGTTCTCGGAGATCCGCATCACGCCCAAAGACGAATCCCGCGAATTCATCAGGGACTGGGCGCCCGGACGCGGCGTGGAGGACTACGTGATGTCGGCCTCCATCGAGGCCGTCAAGCGCGTGGGCATGTAGCCCGGAGACATGCAACGGGCCACGGCCCCCGTCAGGGCCGGGTGCGTGCCTCCCGGGAGCGCTGCCGCTCGACTACCGCCGACAGCCTGCCCATCATCTCCGTGAGCAGCCCCATCACGTCGTCCACCGTGATGATCCCCGCAAGGGCGCCGTCGGCATCCACCACGGGAAGGCGCCGCACCGCCTTTGAACGCATCAATTCCAGGGCGTCGAACAGACCGTCATCGGTGCGCGCGGTGGACAGGGGCGCGGTAAGAATATCCCTGACGGCCAGCGACTCCGCGTCCAGACCCGGCACCATGACCTCCACCACCAGATCCCGGTCGGTGACGATGCCGACCGGGATGCGCCTGCCTTCGCGCTCCTCGACGAGTACCACGTCGCCCACATGATGCTGGCGCATGAGTGCCGCCGCGTCCTTCACCGACTCGTCACCACCGATCACGATCACTTCACGATTGCAGAATTCACCGACTCTCATGACGGCAACCTCCCATGGGATTCAACGGACTGCTTACACGCCGTCAACCGACGATGTGATGCTTGCCTTCCACGTGCACCGTGCTGGCCGCCGGCCCGTCGTCACTGTCCACCTCGGTGAACCGGACCTGGTCACCCACCTCCAGTTTTGCGAAGTCGTAGTCCACCACACTCTTGCTTGAGAAGCGGATCTCACGTCCATCGGAGGTCTCGATCACACCGTAATCGGCCCCCGGCGCTATTTCCCGGATATGCCCGTGAGGCGGCGTTTCATGGTGTTTGACCTTGCCCCGCTGCTTGCGCACGGCATCCTGAAGCTGGCGCGTCATGGCGTCGAAGGCGTCGCGCACGGCCACGTAGACATCCTCGTGCGCCTGATGCTCGCCGGGCTCGCGGTTGACCACCAGTTCGCCACCGGGAATCGTCAGGTCTATACGTACATGGTAGAGATTGCCCTTGTGATGGTGGCGGTGGTGGCTCTCGATCACCACGCGGCACGCCATGAGGTGGTCGTGGAACTGCGCCAGTTTCGCGATCCGGTCCCGCACCCGATCCTCCACCGCGGGGGATGCATCCATGTTACGAAAGGCCAGCTCCACCAGCGGCACAGGTTCCTGGTTCATCGTATTGACTCCTGCCCGCCGGAAGGGGAACGGCGGGCTGACGGAATTCGGAAGAGTGATGGATCGCAACTCGCAATCAAAGTATAGACCTGCACCGGCGGGCCGCCATTGACAAATGTCAGGCCTCCGCGCGGCAGATGGACCAGGGAGCAGCGCGTGACGTGCGTATGCGTTCTGCCTGACGGCACATTCCGCCGCGCATGCGTGTGCACAACGCGCATCAAGGCGCAGGTGACGGCGATTGACGCAACTGATTGCGACTGGAATTCGCCGGCACGATCCCCTATGGTTATCACCCAAAAGAACGAGAAGAACGATAAAGGCCCGACCACGGGCCACCAGGTGGATCTGCCTCAGGGAGATGTCCGGATGATGGAATACCCGGCTGCGAGACAGCCGTGCGCCGCGCTGCCCGCGCCGTTGATCCGCTCCCTTCCCTTTCGATGCCTGGTGCCGTTCGCGCACTCCCGGGGTGTGCAGTGAGCGACTGGGGCCAGTGGAACCCGGGCCTCGTCTACCAGATCTACGGCCTGTCCTTCTTCGTGCTCGGCGTACTGGCTTACGTACTTCCGCGCCATGACGACAGCCTGCGATTCGCCCGCCATCTCTGGCTGCTGGCCGCCTTCGGCATCCTTCATGGCACGCTGGAGTTCGTGGAATGGCATCGGCTGCAGCGGGATGACCCCTGGCTGGCGGGCCTGGCCGACCTTCTCCTGACACTTTCGTATGTTCCGCTCCTGGAGTTTGGCCGCCGCAGCCTGATGGAGGTTCCCCGCGCCCGGCTCCGGCTCAATCCACTCCTGGTTTACGGCGCGGCGGGACTGGCCGTCGCCGCGCCGGCCGTCGCGGCCGGCGACTCGCTGGCGGGGCTCGCCGCCGGCGCCCGATACTTCATCGGCGCGCCCGGTGCTCTGCTGGCCGGCGCGGCACTGCTGGCGCTGCGCCAGGCGCGTGCCCGGCGCATCGACGTGGCCGCGATCGAGCGTGGGCTGCCCATGCGGATCATGGTCATTGGCGGCGCGCTTCTCGCCTACGGTCTGCTGACGCCATGGCCATCCGCGCCCGCCGCCGGCCTTCCGGACTGGTTGCCCACGAGCGGCGATTTCCTCGCCGCGACCGGGATTCCGGTAGAACTGCTGCGCGCCCTGTGCGCCATCGCCGCCGCGGTGGGGCTGATGAGCCTGGTGCGCCATGCCGGCAGCCGCAGCAGCGACGACCTGCTGCGGGTGCTCGGCACCATCGACGGCTTCGTCTACCGCTGCAGGAACACGCCGGACTGGCCGCTGGTCTACATGGCCGGCAACGTGGAGGAACTGGGCGGTTACCGGATCGAGGATTTTCTCGACCCGAACACCGTCTCCATGGGGTCGTGGATCCATCCGCAGGACCGGCAGTCGGTCTGGAACGCCGTGCAGGCGTCCCTGCAGACACGCCGCCCCTTTGAGATCTCCTACCGAATCATCGCCCGCGACGGCACCGAACGCTGGGTACATGAACGAGGCCAGGGCATCCACGGCGAGGCGGGCGAACTGCTTTACCTGCAGGGCCACGTGATGGACGCCAGCGCGCTGGTGGCCGCCAACGAGGAACTGCGCCGCGAACGATCGGCACTCAGGGGATTCAGAAACACCCTGGACCTGATGCTCGACGGCGTCTTCATGCTCGACCCGGAGACACTGCGGTTCACCTACGTCAATCAGGGAGCCCTGGACCAGACTGGCTACAGCCGCGAGGAGCTGCTGAACCTGCACGCCTACGACATCAAGCCCGATCTGCCCGAACCCCGTTTCCGCCAGCTGATCGAACCGCTGCGCGACGGAAGCCTGCCGAGCCTGCGTTTCGAGACGCCGCATCGCAGGCGGGACGGCACGGACATCCCGGTGGAGGTCTTTCTCCAGTACGTGACGCCCGAGGGCGAATCGCCGCGCTTCGTGGCCGTCAGTCACGATATCACCCAGCGCATGCAGAACCGGGATGCGCTGATGAAGGCCCTCGCGGAGCTGCGCGAATCCGAGCACAGGCAAGCGGAACTGCTGTCCGTCGCCCAGCGGGAGCAGAGCCGCATGGCCGCGCTGCTGTCCGGCATGAGCATCGGCATCCTGTTCGAGGATCGCGACGAACGGGTGGAGTATGTGAATCCGGCCTTCCGGCGCATGTGGGCCATCCCGGAGGCGGTGGAGCTGGTGGGGCGCCCGAGCCGGGACGTTCTGGAGCATTCCACCCACCGGTTCGCGCGGCCGGATCACGCCTCCCGGCATATCCTGCACGTGCTGGACACCCACGAGATCAGCGAACGCTTCGAGGTGGATCTCTACGACGGCCGTATCCTCACCCAGCTCTCTTATCCCGTGCCGGATCCGGACGGAAGGATCATCGGCCGGCTGTGGATCTACGAGGACGTCACCCACGAGCGTCAGACCGCGCAGCAGCTCATTTACCTGGCGGAACACGACGCCCTGACGGGGTTGCACAACCGGCATCGGTTCCAGCAGCACCTGGAACAGGTCATCCAGCGCTCCCGGCGCGCCGACAGGCGCTTCGCGCTGCTCTACTTCGACCTGGACGAATTCAAGTACATCAACGACACCTTCGGCCACCGGGCGGGCGACACGGTGCTGGTGCGGGCGGCCGGGGAGGTGGCGAGCCTGGTGCGCGGCGGCGAGATCTTCGCGCGCCTGGGGGGTGACGAGTTCGCCCTTCTCATCGAGATGAGACCGGGCGATGATCCGGTGCCTCTGGCCGAACGCATCATCCACGCCATCTCGGCAATCCCGTTCCGCTTCCGGGGCAGCAATCTTCGTCTCACGGCGAGCATCGGCATCGCCTGTTATCCGGAACACGGCGACAACACCGAGGACCTGGTGGCCCACGCCGACGCCGCCATGTACCAGGCCAAGGACAGCGGCAAGAACACCTGGGCCGTCTACGACGCAACCCGCAACACCGCCCAGGCCATGGTGGAGCGCATGACCTGGCGCAGCCGCATCGCCAAGGCCCTGGAGCGGGATCGTCTCGAACTGCATTTTCAGGGCATCTACCACACCCGCGACGGCAGTCTGAGCCATCTGGAGGCGCTGGTACGCATGCGTGATCCGCTGGAGGACGAACGCGTCATCATGCCCGGCCAGTTCATACCCGTGGCGGAGAAGACCGGGCAGGTCCTGGAGATCGACCGATGGGTGATCAAGCGCAGCATCAAGACGCTGGCGGCCCATCCGGACCTTCCCGCGCTGTCCATCAACATCTCGGGCCGCAGCCTGGAAGATCCGGGCCTGCCGCATTACATTCATGGGGAGTTGGAGAAGCGCAGTGTGGATCCGAAGCGGCTGATCATCGAACTGACGGAAACGGCGGCCGTGGTCGAGATGCAGGACGCGCAACGCTTCATGGAGGCGTTGCAGCACACCGGCTGCCTCATCTGCCTGGACGATTTCGGGTCCGGCTTCTCCACCTTTGCCTACCTGAAGTATCTGAACGTCCAGATCCTCAAGATCGACGGCATCTTCATTCGCGATCTGCCCAACAACCGGGACAACCAGGCCTTCGTGAAGGCCATGATCGATGTGGCCCGGGGACTCGACAAGGTCACCGTCGCGGAGTTCGTGGAGGATGGGGCGACGCTGGACATGCTGCGCGAATTCGGCGTGGACATGGCCCAGGGCTACCACCTCGACCGGCCCTGCGCCGATCACCCGAGACTCGGAGGCGGGTGACCCCGGAACCGGCCGGTTCCGGGGCTGTTACAATCGCCGCATGCGCTCGCCCGAAGACAGAAAACGCCTGCATTTCATCCTGGGCAATGTGATCCTCGGTCTCGCCGCGGTCATGCTGCTGTTCATGGGCCGCCTGTGGGAGATACTCGGCGCATGGTCGCTGATCCTCTGGATGGCCATGGCCGCGGGCGGCGTCTACCTGATCACCAAGGACAAGGATGCGGGGCCCGGGGGGCCGCCAAATTAAGTGCGAAGTGTGAATTGGGAAGTACGATGTTGGCGGTGTCTTTTTCTCCGTTCCCACTTCCAAACTCGCCCTTCCCACTTCCTCATTGCAGAAAGTACCCGATCACCCCCCACGAACCGTCCTCCTGCCGCGCGAGCACCACCAGTTCCGCGCCCTGGGGCTGCCGCTCGAACACGGAGCGGTACTCGAGCATCAGGTACACGCCCTCGGGGACACCCGGCATGACGGTTTCCAGCGTCTGGTCATGCAGGCGGCGTTCGGCCACGGCCCCCATGTCCTCGCGCACCTGCGTCATGCTGTCCCGCCACTCACCGGCAGACACCTCCTGCTGAAACAGGGTCCCGGTCGCCCGCCAGCTGGCCTCGTAGTCATCGGCGTCCACCAGGGCAAGCCAGCCCTCGGCCGTGGCCAGCGCGGCCGCATCGACACCGGCGGCGACATCCGGGGCGGCCGCCTCGTCCTCTGCGGTGGAAGACGGACCGCAGGCCGGAAGCCACAGGGCCAGGGAGAGGACCAGCGGGATCAGGGACAGCGTGCGATACGGCATGAATATCCATTCCTCGGTTATCGATGACGGACTGTGCGGTGCGTTTTGCCGCGCCGCAGACGGCCCGTCAGCTTAACACGGGCTCGCGCAGGGCGCCGACGGCCAGGGTACACAGCGGGGGTGCGCCGTCGGGCCCCAGTCCGGCCTCGATGCGGTCACCATGCTCGAAGCGCGCCACGCCGCCCGGTGTGCCCGTGAATATGAGGTCCCCGGGGGTCAGCGTGAATATGGTCGACAGATAATGGATCACGGACGCGAGGCCGAAGGTCATGCCCCTGGTCAGATCATCCTGGCGGCGCTCGCCGTTCACGTCCAGCCACAGACGCAGTGCCTGCGGATCGGCCACCCGGGCCGCGTCCACGAACCGGCTCACGGGCGCGAAGGTGTCGAACCCCTTGCCCACCGCCCAGGGCAGCCCCCGCTCCCGGGCGCGCTGCTGAAAATCCCGGGCGGTCACGTCGATCCCCACCCCGTAACCGCGCACACACGCCAGGGCCTCGGCCTCGGGGATCTCGCGCCCGGCCCGTGCCAGCACACCGTCACCCAGCAGGGCCACCATCTCCACCTCGTGATGCACGTCGGTGCTCAGGCGCGGCAGCCGGACCGGGCCGCCGTCGACCACCAGCGTGGTGTCGGGCTTGATGAACACGGCGGGGGATTCCGGCACGGGGGTGCCGCGCTCCCGGGCGTGGGCGGCGTAGTTGTGACCGATGCAGAAGATGGTGTGAACGGGGACGGGCGTGCCGTCCTCGAGCAGTACGTTTGCCATGAGTATGTGCTCCCTTTGTACGGCGCAGTCCCTATTCTATCGCTCCACGCATCGCGTGGGTGTCCCGGATGGGTGATGGCTTTCGCCTTTGCTTGCGTTTCCGCAGCCGGATTCAATCATGTGCGCGGCGCGTCAGGTGCAGGCCCAGGTACACGTTGCGCCCGGGCGCGGGCTCGTAGTAACGGCCGAAGGCGGCGTTCGGCCGGATGTTGGAGAAGTAGTCCTCGCCGAAGAGGTTGTTCACCGCCAGGAAGGCCTCCACCTCCAGCCCGCCGCTGCGAAACACCCGACCCCCGCGCAGGTTCACCACCGCCGACCCGGACACCCGTTCGGTATTGGCATTGTCGGCGAACTGACGATCCCGGGCGAGCACATCGACGATCAGGTAACGGCGCCCGGGGCGCCAGGCGGCCTCGAGGAACAGTTGCCGGCGCGGGATGGCGGGCAGTTCCCGACCCGCCAGGGAGGCGCCGTCGTCTACGAACTCCCGGAAGCTGAAATCCGACCAGGTCCAGGCACCCGTCAGCGCCAGGTCCGTGGCCGGGAGCCAGACAAGACCGGCCTCCAGCCCCTGGCGCCGGGTGCGACCGGCGTTCCGGTAATAGGTACGATCGTCGTCGGGATCCGCCAGTTGGAAAGGCACGAGTTCGTCGCGAACGTCGACCCTGAACAGGGCGAGGCTGTACTGCATGCGCTCGGCGAACCCCTTGAAACCCAGTTCCAGGTTGCGGGCCTGCTGCGGCTCCACGGCCGGGTTGAAGCCACCGCCATCCGGATTGGCGAACTCGGTGAACGACGGCGTCTCGAAGGCGGTGCCCCAGGTGGCGTAAACGCGGTGCCGCGGACGCCAGGCGTAGGCCATGGACAGGGCGTGGCTGGTCTCGCGAAAATCCCGGCGTCCGGAGTCGTCGCCGTCCGCCAGGAAGCGGTCGTCGATGGAGAAGCGCACCCGATCCCGGCGCAGGCCGAGCGTGGCGTCCAGACGTTCGGTGAGCGCCGCTTCCTGCTGCACGAACACGGCTGCGGCCCGGGCCGTCTCACGCTGATCCAGCGTCAGATCACCGCGCGTGCCGCCCAGGTTGTCGTGGCGCCGTCGCATGTCGCGCTGGCGTTCCACATCCAGTCCGGCCGTCATGCGTCCGGCCCACGGGCCCAAGCGATTGTCCCGGGTGTACTGCAGGCCCGCCCCGGAAAACAGCCGGTTGTACTCGACGATGCCGCCGGACTCGAAGGCCAGCCGGTTGTCGAAGTCCCGCCAGGTGTGAAAGGCGCGCGCCTCGAACCGCCCGCCCCCGGCAGGATCCGCCCGGTAGACGAGGCCCGCGCGCTGCTGGGTGACCGCCTGCCCCGCGTTGAACATCCGTGCATTGGGATGGGCGGCACGCCGGTCGTCGGCGACCTCGACCGAGGTGAGCGCACCGGGATCGTCCGTGCGCGGCGCGTCCAGCACGGTGAGCAGCGCGGTCAGACGATGGGACCCCCCCGGAGTCCAGTCCGCGCGCGAATGCAGAAGCCGTTTCTCCGCCCGGCTGTGCGCCCGGTAGCCGTCCATGGCCAGATCCCATCCGCTCACATGCCAGGCCAGGTCCCCTTCCCGGCCGCCCGCCTGGGCCCCCAGGCGGCGGTAGCCGTAGCTGCCGGCCTCCAGCCTCGGCTGGACAAACGTCTCCGGAGGTCCGGAACGGGTGGTGATCTCCAGTACGCCGCCGGTGGCATTGCCATGCAGGACCGAGGAGGGGCCGCGAATCGCCTCCATCCGCTCGAGCGCGGTGAGGTCGATGGCATCCACCTGGGTCTGCCCGTCCGGTGTGGTCTCGGGCAGGCCGTCCACCCGCACCTGGATGCCGCGGATACCGAAGGCGGCACGTGCGCCGAAGCCGCGCATGGACACGCGCAGATCCTGTGCGAAATTGTAACGGTTCTGTGCGCTGACCCCGGGGATGCGTACCAGGGCCTCGTCCAGTTGCAACCCCTGGCGGGCCTGGGAGAGATCCTCGCGTTCCACCACGTCCAGGGCAGCGGGGGTTTCGAGCCAGGGGCGCTCCAGCCGCGGCGCGGTGACCGTCAGCGGGTCCAGGCGCGCCTGGGCACTGACCGGCCCGGGGACAAGAGGAAGCACAAGCATGAGCGCGGTGATCCGGTGCAGCATCGACAGACACCCTGCGTCCGGCAACATCACCAGCCTGCATCAGGCCATCCGGGGATTCAATGCAGCGCCCGCCGGCCGGCCGGTGATCGGCGCCGGCGTGCGATCGGGGCCTTCAGCCGTCGCGCGGTTCCGGGGCGAGCGTGTCGAGGACCGGGTGATCCGGCCAGTCCGACTCCAGCTGCTGGAGAAGCCGCCGTGCCTGGGCCGATTCGCCCAGGGCACGGTGCGCACTCACCAGGGCGGCCATGGCATAGGGGGCGGACTCGGTGTTTCCGTAGTGGGTGAGCAGGTACCGGGCACGCGGGACGACGGCGTCATGGCGCCGTGCATCCAGGTCATTGCGAATGGCGTTGAGCTCCACCCGCGCCAGACCCTCGCGCAGCTCCATGAGCAGGGGGCGCACGTCCGAACCATAGGCCGTGTCCGGATGCGCGGTGAGCAGCAGACGGAACCGGCCGAAGGCCTCCCGGGCCTGATCGGCCGAGCGGGCACCCGGCGCCTCGGGCGGCAGGGCACGCCACCGGGCGTAGGCCGCCAGCGCACTGAGATAATGCCCGTAATCCTCGGAGGGATGTCCGGGGAATCGCTCCAGGAAGTCCTCGACCAGGACCTCCGCCGCTTCAAGATCCCCCGTCCCCAGGCAGACGTAGCCGGACTCCAGATAGGCATCCGGCAACCGGCGGCTGTCCGGATGCCCGGACTGCATGGCCTCCACGGCGCGACGGGCCGCGGTGCAGTCGTTGCGCGCCACGGCATCGGCAACCTCCCGGTAGGCCGCCGCATCGTTGTCCGGGACGCGATCCCCGGGCATGGCGCAACCGGCCAGGATCGCAGCGACCATCAGGGTTAACAGCGCCGCGCGAGTGGCCCGGACGAACGGCACCTGAGATGAATGTTGAGGCATCAGTGTCCTGAATCGTGTTGAGCGTCGTTCATCATAACGGTTCTGGTCGGCGGACTTCATCAAACCTGGCATGTGCACCCCCGGGACACCCGGGATCACACGGCAGGCACGCAATCCCCTCAAAGCGAACCGGACAGGCCAATGGGCACCGTGCCGTCGGGATTCGGCGTGCCCAGCATGCGCAACGCCTGGACCAGACGCGGGTCGGCGCCCTCGCGGGTGCCGGCCTCCCCTTCGATGCGATACTGACCGCCGGGGACCACGTCCACCCGGCCCCGTGCCACCAGCGGCCCGCCCTGTTCACCGATCAGCAGCCGCAGCCCGCCCTCCCCGGTGGCCTGCAGTTCCGCGCGCAGATCCCCAAGCGCCACGGGCTCGGGAATGCCCGCGCCCGCCTCCAGCCACCCCAGCACGCCCTCGGCCTCACGCACCCGTCCGTCACGGTCCAGAACCAGGTGTCGCAGGTCCAGCAGCAGGCGACCTTCGATGACCACGGGGAGTTCGAGATACGGGGAAATGGCCGCGGCGGCACGCAGGTCGGCCCGGGTATCGGTCACCCGGACACCACCGATGCCGGCGGCCACGCCGCCCTGCAGGTGCCCATCGGCCAGATCGGCGGACACCGTCCAGCCCATGCGTCCACCCAACAACGCGCCGGGCCGGAAGCGCCAGGCGACCCGCTCGACCGTCACCGCCCCTGGCAGCCTGACACGGGCGGCGGATCCGGACCATAGCGTGCCGGTGACGGCCCGGGCCGACAGCCCGCCGGGCAACAGGCCCCGCTGTCCGGCCTGATCCCAGACCAGACCCGCCGGCAGCAGGGCCACCAGGAACACCCCGTAGGCCAGCAGCCCCGTCAGTGCCCAGGCCACCCAGGTGCGGCGCGCGCGGCGATCACTCCTCAAGTCAGACGCCCTTCATCCTTCATCCTTCATCATTGTCCCCGTCCCGCCCGTTCCAGGCTCAAGCGCGCATTCACGCGCCCCTCCACCGGCTGACGGTCCACCACCAGGCTCGTGACGCGCAGCCCGTAGCGGGTCTCCAGGGTACCAAGCCAGAGGATCAGATCGTCGAACGGCGCGTCCTCCAGCCACACGCGCACGGCATCGGCACCCTCCGGCTGCACGCGGCGCACGGTCCCGGTCAGGGGCCCTTCCCGCGCCGTACGGTCGATGACACTCAGGGGGGACCCGTCTCCCGCGGCAGCGGGCGCCCCTGTGGCGCCGCCCTCGACACCGCGCACCCGCTCGGCGGCCGCCTGCATCCAGGCCACGTCTTCATACAGTGCGCTCACGGACCGCTCCATGCGTTCGGCCTGCTCGGTGAGCGATTGCAGGACCAGCCAGTAAGGCAGAATGACGCCCAGGCACACGGCTCCGATGATCAGGATGCGCCGGTCACGGGGACCGAGCCTTGCCCAGAAGGCATTCATGTGCCCGCCCTCCTCACCTGAATACGGCTTTCCACGAAGTCGTCCTGCGCACTGGCCGAGAGGATCTCCACGGACCACTGCTCCCCCCGCTCCAGGCGCTGCTTCAGTCCGTCGAGGGCCCGGAGACTGTCGAGCCGCAGGTCCAGATCCATCTGGCCCGGCCGGTAGCGCAGGCTCTCAATCCGGAAGCCCGGCACCTCCACCAGGACGGGGGCCACATGGGCGAGCGCCGCCTGGAAATCGTGGCCGGCCTCATCGGACCCGCCCCGGGTCAGGCTCACCAGCGCGCTCTCCATCTGACGTCTCGGATCGCCGCCGGCCCGGCTGCCGGGGAACGCGGCCTGATAGATATCGCGCATGCGATCGTCCAGTATGGCCTGCTGCTGGCCCATGTACCGGATCTCGGTATGCAACTGGATCAGGTGGACTGCCCCCCAGAGCACCGCGATGATCACGGCGACCCGCCAGGGGCGCCACAGGTGGCTCCACTGCTCGCGACGGCCATAGGGCCCAACGAGCAGATTGAACGGCGGACGCGGGGGCAGGTGCCGGGAGATCTCCTCCAACAGCGGTTCCTCGCTCTCTCGGCGCACCACCGGCACGCCTCCGAAGACCCCCGGCTCGTCCAGGGCACTGTCCGACTCCCGCGCGGGTCCGTGACACACGATCACGATGCGGGCCGGGTGCTGACCGTCGGGCGTCTCGTCCAGACGCATCCGCACGAGCATGGCGGCATTGTCCCGGTCCAGGGCCAGACCGTCCCCCGGTCCGAGGGCCAGCCACGCCTCGTCACCCTCGAGCCAGAGCAGCCAGCCGCCCTCCTCGTCCCGGGGCAGGACGGCCGTCTCCGGCACCAGGGCGCGGGCATCGAGTCCGGCGGCAGCGAGGCGTTCACGCCAGTCATCCATCAGAGCGCGTTCCACCACCGCCACCGGCACGGTGTTGTCTTCCTCCACCGGGCCGGGCACGCAATGCAGGGCTTCCACGTCCCCGGCCAGCTGGTCCTCCAGGGCGTAGGGCAGGGCCCGCTGCAGGGCCCGGGGGTTTCGGGTGGGCACCGTGGTCCGGGTCAGCAGCACCCGCGTGCCGGGCACCAGCACGCGCACCGTGGGCACGGGTACGCTGCGGGCAAGCTCCGCCAGCCGGGAAAGCTCATCCGCGCCGCCCATCAGGAGGTTGCCGGCGCTGTCACGCAGCACGAAGGCCGCCGGGCCATCGTGTTCCGGCAATCGCAGCAGCAGGTTTCGCTGGATCATCTTGACGGTGCTCCCATCAGTGGCGGTTGGGCGTCGGCGCCCGGCGACATATCGTATCAGGCATCGCACGCCCCCTGCAGACGCCAGACAACCCGCCCCGAAGCGGTGTCCAGCAGGCTGCACATGAGCAGGCGGCGTCCGGCCAGTTGCGCATGGACGCCCAGGCGGTAGTAGGTGGCGCGCGTCTGGGCGGCCCCGGTGGCCGGAAAGGCCTCGCGCAGCATGTCGGCGGCGTTCTCGGTGTCCAGCTGGGTGCCTGCCGCGGGAAGGGCCGTGACGAGCGGTGCGAGCGCCTCCCACAACTCGGCGGATACACCGTGCACCAGCCGCATCTCCGCGGCCACCATCATCATACGGTTGGCGCTCAGGTAGGGCGGATCGGCGAGCCGGTAGACCGGGTCGTCGGTCTCGGGGTTCATCCAGTCCCGGGCCGCCGCCACCACCTGCTCAGGATCGAACGCCAGTTCCGGGTACTCCGCGCGCAGGTTCTCCAGCAGGCGGATGAACCCGTTCACGGCCAGTTCGTTGCCGCTGGAGAGGTTGTTGAGATTGAAACGACAATGCATGTCCTCGACCCAGATGTCCATCTCGGTATCGGCCAGGTTGACCCGCAGCACGGGCGACAGGCAGCCTTCCCAGGGCAACTCCCGATCGCCTTCCGCTTCGGGTCCGGTAAGCAGCTTGAGGGCATAGCGCTCGGCGGCCTGCACCGTGAGCCAGGCCTGGTCCTGGTTGAGCACGTTGCCTGCCCGGCGGATGTCCAGATGCTGCCGCGAGGTCATGGAAACGGCGGCCACCGTGGCCAGCACCACCACCAGCAGGGCGGTGATCAGCGCCACGCCACGCTGGCCGCGCGAAGACGCGGATCCCGGTGGTGTCGAGGCGCGAGGCATCATTGCACCGCCAGCCAGCGGGTGACCGTCCCGCCGCCGTCCAGCGCCAGGGTGAGTTCCAGCGCGACGGGCAACTCATCCAGGGCACCCGGGTTGATTTCCAGCGGCCAGTTTTCGGAGGTGCCGAAGGTGCCGTCGGGCAGGTGATAATGGAACCGCAGGTTCCAGTCGGTCACGCCGCGTGAGGTGCGCTGCGCATCCTCCACCGGACCCATGACGGGCAGGCGCCCCTGGGGCTCGGCGGGATCGGCGCCATCCAGTGCGGTCCAGTACATCCGGTAAAGCCGCGCCTCGTCGATCTCCCACGCCACGCGCTGCAGGCCCGAGCGGGACGAGGTGCGCACCACTTCCAGGCGGGGCCGGTCGCTGTAGGCGTTGAAGCGCAGGGGCGCCTGGGGATCGCCATGGACGTCCCGCACCGGACGCGCCACCACGTGGGCCAGATCCCTGCTCAGCAGCGTGAGGGCCACCTGCAGTTCGCCCAGGTCCCGGGACGCCTGATCCGTGTGTCCCCGGGTATCGAGCACCACCCGCAATCCCCCGTAGGCCATCACGGACACGAACGCGAACACCGAAAGCGCCACCAGCAGCTCCAGCAGCGTAAACCCGCCCTGGGTTGGACTTCCGGCCTTCCCTTGCCACTTGCCACTTGCCACTTGCCACTGTTTCATTGCAGAAACCCCACCACCCGGGCCAGTGGCGTCGCGTCAGCGTCATCCCGATCGCGAACCTCCAACTCCAGACGGGTCAGGCCTTCCAGCGCGATGCCCTCCACCCTGACGTCCTCGTCGCTCAGCGTGGCCTGCCAGTACCACCGGCGATCGGCCATCTCGCTGACGCCGCGCCGGGTGCCGCCGTGCACCGCCTCCAATCCCACCTGGTAGCGGGTCACCTGGTTGAGCGCCACCCAGTGGGCATAGGTCCGGTCACGCAGGTAGGCGGTATTGGCGGCATTGTCGCTGCCCACCTTGATGAGCGCCCCCAGCGCCACCCCGAGAATGGCCACGGCCACCAGCACCTCCAGCAGCGTGAACCCACCCTGCTGTGCCGTCCTTGCCACTTGCCACTTGCCACTTGCCACTGTTCTCAAGGCCTTCGCATCTCGACGCGCCCGCCGGGCAGGCTGCGCACCTGCCAGGCGGCCGTGCGCCCGCCCTCGGGGGCGATGTCCAGTTGAAAGGGGGTCATCTCGCCCGCCAGGCCGAGATAGACATGGGGCGGCGGCCGGTCGGCGGCACGGGGCAGCGTCACCGCGACCCCCTCCACATACAGGGTGAACTCCAGGTTGCGGTCCGCCACGTCCCGGGGGCGCAGCACCCGATCATCCTCCACCGGCAGCCACTCGTAACTGCGCTCATCCACCCGGTACTGGCGAAGAAAGACGTAACCCTGGCGGGTGAACCCGACCGCCTGGGTCTCGCCGCTGAGGATGCCCTCGTCCCGGACCAGTTCCAGAAGGCTCGCCAGGCGCCGGGCCTCCTGCTCCATGATCCGGTCATGGCCGCCGTCGCCCATGGCGATCACGGCGAAGGCGGCCATCACGCCGATGATGAACAGGACCGCCACCAGTTCGATGAGGGTGAAACCCCGGACCCGCACCGGGCGCACCCGATTGTCCGGCGGCGTGCTGCTCAATCGATGTTCCAGTTGCCGATCTCGGCGTTGATGCCTTCGCCGCCCGGCCGGCCGTCGGCGCCGAAGCTGTAGATATCGATGTCCCCGTGGCGGCCCGGGTGCACATACTGGTAGTGATTGCCCCAGGGGTCGGTGGGCAGTCGGTCCATGTATCCGCCGCTGCGCCAGTTGCGGGCCTCGGGTTGTCCCCCCGGGCGCTCCACCAGGGCGCGCAGACCCTGGTCCGTGGTGGGATAGCGGAAGTTGTCCAGCCGGTAGAGGTTGAGCGCGCTCTCCAGGGCCCGGATGTCGTTGCGCGCCTTGGTGACGCGCGCCTCGTCCGGGCGATCCATGATGCGCGGCACCACGATGGCGGCCAGAATGCCGAGGATGACCACCACGACCATGACCTCGATCAGGGTGAATCCGCGCGTTGCGCGTCGATTGCGTGAAATACTCTGTTTCATGACCCGAAGTTTTCCTGTGGTTCGCAACACGGACTATTCTGCCATTTTTGACGGACGGCCCCCATGACCGGTTCACGGCAATCCGCCACACCTGCCCGCTGGGCGCTGCCGATCGCCCTGGCTGCCGCGGCCGTGGCCCTGCAGATCACCGGCGGGCCCGAAGGCTGGCGCCTCGAACGCGCGGTGGTCCTGGCGGAGCCCTGGCGTCTGGTGACCGGGCACCTGGTGCATCTGGGCTGGGGCCACCTGCTGATGAACCTGGCGGGGCTTGCCGTCGTCTGGGCCCTGCTGGGCCCGGCCATGACACCCGGGCGCTGGGCGGCGACGGTGCTGGCCTGCGGGGCCGGCGTCAGCCTGGGCCTGCTCCTGCTGTCGCCCCAGGTGCCCTGGTACGCGGGCCTCTCGGGCATCCTCCACGGGCTCATCGCGGCCGGCGCCCTGGCCGGATTCCGGCGGCTGCCCGGTATCTGCGCGGTCCTGCTGGGATTGCTTGCGGTCAAACTCACTGTGGAACAGTTCCTGGGCCCGGGTGAGGGTACGGCCCGGCTGATCGGCGGCAACGTCATCGTGGATGCGCACCTCTACGGGGCCCTCGCGGGGCTCGCCTGCGGCGGCATTCTGATCCTCCTGAACCGCAGCAGACCCGCGTAGGCCAGCAGGACCGCCAGGAACCACGGCGCCAACGCACCGCCGCCGCCGGAGGAGCGCCGGGTCGTGGTGGTGAACGCGACGGACTCGCCGCCGATGGTCAGGGTCGTGGTGGCCTCGGTACCCCGCTCCTCTGGGGCCACGTGCTGTACGCAGATGCTGCCGCCGGGTGCGATGTACCCGGCCTCGGCGATGAATCCGGCCGACGCCGAGTCGCAGTTCAGGCTGTAGCGGCTGTTGCGCCCGGGTGCGTCGCCGCTGACCTGCACCGGCGCGGGCGCGTCGATGCCCTGCACCCGGATGATCTCCGAGGTCACCGTGGCCTCCGGGTTGACACCCGTCTGCGGCATGAAATCGGACAGTGCATCGGGCCGGGTGTCCGCGGGACCGGTGGTGCTCACGAAGGCCGCCCGGTGATTGCCCACGGCGAGCAAGGTGGCGGCCGGGTGTTCCGGGTAGGCCGATGCCGCATGGCGCAGGCAGATCGTGTCTCCGTCACCGGCCGTGCCCGCCTGCGCGGTGAAGCCGCCGTCGCACCCGATGCTGTACTCACCGCCCTGCACGGAGACGGGGAGCCCGCCGGTCGGGATACTCAACACCACGGGGCCGGACGTGACCACCGCATCCTTGTCCGCGCCGGACACCTCGCCGAAGTCCACCGTGCCCGCAGGCCGCCCGCCCGCGTCCGGGGTGCCCGCCACCGCCAGGCCCGCGTTGAGAATGCCGCTGCCGCAACCCACCTGGGAACCGCAGCCGGCCCCCGGAAACCCGGTCACGTTCCCCGTGAGGATCGCCGCCACCTGGCCCGGCGCAAGGCCGGGATTGCGGCTGAGGACCAGCGCGGCGACGCCGGCCACCTGCGCGCTGGCACCGCTGGTGCCGGTGACCCTGCCATAGCCATCCTCCAGCGGGTAGGTGATGCCGGCATTGCCGGTCGAGCGGATGTCGATGCCGGGCGCGCTGATGTCCACGGCCGTGCCGTAGTTGCTGAAGGCGGCGCGATTGCCATCGCGATCCGTCGCGGCCACGGTCAGGGTGTTGCCGCAGGTGGCAGGCGTCCAGGACACGAGGTCCAGTGACTCGCCGAGCGGCGATGCATTGCCGGCCGCGGTGACCACCAGTGTGCCCGCATTCGTGGCGTCGTTGATCGCGCTCTGCCAGAAGCTGTCGCAAATCCCCCGGCCGCCCAGGCTGAGATTGATGACGCGCGCGGGGTACGGGTTGACGGGCGCATCCGGCACAGGCAGGCCTGCCGCCCAGCGGATACCGTCCACGACGTCGGAGGTGTAGCCGCCGCATTTGCCCAAGGCCCGGACCGGCAGGATCATGGCACCCCAACTGACGCCCGCCTGACCCACGCCGTTGTCGGTCGCGGCGGCGGCGATCCCGGCCATGTAGGTGCCGTGCCAGGAGCTGGAGCCGGAGGAACAGCCCCAGGCCACGCCCTCGCTGCCGGTCACCCAGTCACCGGGATCGGCGGCCACGGGGTCACGCGCATCGCCGTCGTTCGCGGTGAAGAAGAACCGTTGCACCTGGCCGTCCACCACCCGGACGTCTTCGCTGACGAAGTCATGGCCCGGCAGGATCCTGCCGCGCAGATCCTCGTGCGTGAAGCGGATGCCCGTATCCACCACGGCCACGGTGACGGCATCGCCCGTGGTGACGTCCCAGGCGGCCGGCGCGTTGATACCGAAATCGTCACCGGCGGGCGGGGGGGGCTGAAGATGCCACTGGTCGCTGAACCCGGGATCATTGGGCTGGCGCATGGGAAACACCCGCCGGTCCGGCACGGCATACTCCACCCCGGGCAGGGCCATCAGCGCCTGCGCGGCCGCCATCACCTCATCCTCGGGCAACGCCTCGGGCAGGCGCAGCACGTCGGCACCGCCGGACATGGCCCGCAGCCAGGTCACGTCGCGCCCGGTCGCGGCGGAAGCCACCGCCACCCGTTCGTCGGCGCGCGGCGCGGGGGCGCCACCGGCAAGCACCGCCGGGCGCATGGCCTCGCTCACCCTGACGATGATGCGATCCGTGGGTGTGGCAAGGACCGACAGGGGCAGGACACATGCGACCGCGACCAGCCATGTGCAGCAACGTCTCATGGTGCGTGCATTCATGACACGGTCACCTGCCCCTCACTGATGCGTCACGCGCCGGTCCTCCGCCGCGTGGGTCACGGCCGGGTGATCCAGCAGACGCCGGATGATCTCGCGCACCTGGTTCGCGGTGACGGGCTCCACGGTGACCACCCGGTAACCGCCGCCCGCCCGATCCATGTACTCCAGCGGCACGCCGGCCGCCACGGAAAGGCGGCCGAGGCCCGCTTCGGAGGCCGGATCGAGCGCGGATCCGGGGGCGGGAAAGACCACGAGCCTCGCCACATCGGCCGTCTCGGAGGCCGGTTCTTCCAGGGTCTGACAGGCCGGTGCGCCCAGGGCCGCCACGAGCGTCAGCAGACACGCCGGCAGCAAACGGTTTGGCGCAATCATCTCAGTTCACCAGTTGGTTGAGTTCAAAGATGGGCAACAGGATGGCCAGCACGATCACCAGCACGATCATGCCCATCACCAGGATCAGGAGCGGTTCGAGGACGCCCATGAGCATGCCGATGCGCGTCTCCAGTTCCCGCTCCTGGTTCACGGCGGCGCGCTCGAGCATGTCGTCGAGACTGCCGCTGGCTTCGCCGCTCTTGATCAGATGCACGGTGATCGGCGGAAAATAGCCGGAACGCTCCAGGGCGTCGCCGATGCCCGACCCCTCGCGCACCCGCTGGGTGACGGTCTGGATGGCCTCGCGCATGGGCAGGTTGGCCACTACCTGGGCCGCGATGCGAAGCGCCTCAAGCACCGCGACGCCGCTGGCCGACAGGATGGAAAGCGTGCGCGCAAACCGGGCCGTGTTCATCCCCCGGGTCATCCGGCCGGAAAGCGGCAGGCGAAGCTGCAATCGGTGCCATGCGCTGCGCGGTCCGGGTTTTCTGAGCAGCCAGCCGGCGAGCACCACGACCGCCACCAGGGCGACCAGGATCAGCAGCCCGTACTCCCGCAGGCCGTCGCTCAGCGCAATCAGGGTGCGGGTCAGCCACGGCAGCTCCTGGCCGATGCCCTGGAACACCTGCACCACCTCCGGCACCACGTAGGTGAGCAGGGCCACGGTCACCAGCAGGGCCATGCCCGTGAGCAGGGCCGGATAGAACATGGCCAGCTGGATCTTCTGGCGCATCTGCTGGCGGTTCTCCGTGTAATCGGCCAGGCGTTCCAGCACCACCTCCAGGTGGCCGGACTGTTCACCCGCGTCCACGGTGGTGCGGTAGATGTCCGGGAACACGTGGGGAAAGTCGGCCAGCCCCCGGGCGAGCGAATGGCCTTCCATCACCCGGGTGCGCACGGCCATGAGCATGTTGCGGATACGCGGTTTCTCGCTCTGGCGCGCCACCGTGCCCAGCGCCTCCTCCAGGGGCAGGCCCGAGCGCACCAGCGTGGCAAGCTGGCGGGTGAGCAGGGCCAGATCCATGGCGCTGATGCCGCGGGAGAAGCCCGGCAGGCGCACCCGCCGCCCCTCGCGGCTGCGCACCTCCTCCACCTCCAGGGGCGTCAGTCCCCCGTCGCGCAACTGCTGCCGCACCTGGCGCGGGGTGTCGCCCTCGAGGACACCGCGGACCTCGCGCCCCCCGGGGTTCAGTGCACTGTATTCAAAGGCAGGCATTGACTGCAGTCTCAAGTGGCTTGAAGGCAGTGGCAAGTCTCAAGTGGCAAGGAAAATCACAGGACTTTCTCCCTCTCCCTCAGGGAGAGGACCGGGGTGAGGGTGTTGTCCCTTGCCACTTGAGACTTGCCACTTGTCACTAGTCTTCTTTAGTTACCCGCAGCACCTCTTCCACCGTGGTGTGGCCGGCGAGGATGCGGCGGCGGCCGTCGGCACGAATACTTGGACCATGGAGCCGCGCGTGGCGTTCCAGCACCTGCTCGCCGGCGCCGTCATGGATGAGGCCGCGCAATTCGTCGTCCACCTCCACCAGCTCGTAGATCCCCGTGCGCCCCCGGTAGCCCAGCTGATTGCAGTGCTCGCAGCCGACCGCGCGGTAGAGGGTGGGTGCCGGCTCCGCCGGCAGATCCAGGAGCTGACAGTCCTTTTCGTTGGCCGTATACGGCGCCTTGCAGTGGTCGCACAGCAGGCGCACCAGACGCTGGGCCAGGATGGCCACCAGCGTCGAGGAGAGCAGGAAGGGCTCCACCCCCATGTCCCGCAGGCGGGTGATGGCGCCGACGGCCGTGTTGGTGTGCAGGGTGGACAGCACCAGGTGGCCGGTGAGACTCGCCTGCACGGCGATCTGCACCGTTTCCAGGTCACGGATCTCGCCCACCATCACCACGTCCGGATCCTGGCGCAGAATGGCCCGCAGACCCCGGGCGAACGTCATGTCCACCTTGCTGTTGATCTGGGTCTGGCCGATGCCGTCGAGATCGTACTCGATGGGATCCTCGACCGTGAGGATGTTGCGGCTGCGATCGTTGAGCTGCGAAAGCGCGGCGTACAAGGTGGTGGTCTTGCCCGACCCGGTGGGACCGGTGACCAGCAGGATACCGTGGGGCCGGTGAATGGCGCGGCGCATGACCTCGTGGGTGCGGTCGTCCATCCCCAACTGCGTGAGATCCAGGCGGCCGGCCTGCTTGTCCAGCAGGCGCAGCACCACCCGTTCGCCATGGCCGGACGGCAGGGTGGAGACGCGCACGTCCACGGCGCGCCCGGCCACCTTCAGCGAGATGCGCCCGTCCTGGGGCAGGCGCTTCTCCGCGATGTCCAGGCGTGCCATCACCTTGATGCGTGAAGTGATCAACGGTGCCAGCACCCGCGGCGGCTCCAGGATCTGGCGCAGCACGCCGTCCACCCGGAAGCGCACGATCAGCCGGTTCTCGAAGGGCTCCACATGGATGTCCGAGGCGTTCTCCTTGACCGCCTCGGTGAGCAGGGCATTGATGAGCCGGATGATGGGCGCGTCGTCCTCCGTCTCCAGCAGGTCCTCGGGTTCGGCGAGACTCCGGGCGACGCTGTTGAGGTCCTCTTCCCCCATGTCGCCCATGAGCTGCATGGCGTCACTGGAGCTGTGTTCGTAGCGGGCTCGAAGCAGGGCGTCGAAACGCTCCTGGGAGACGCGCTCGATGCTCAGGGGACAGCCCAGGTGCCGCCGCAGCTCCGCCAGCGTGGCACTGCTCACGCCGGGGCGGCAGGCCACGTGCGCCTGTCCGCCGGCGTCCCCGGCGTCCTCCAGGACCACCACGCCGTGACGCCGGGCGAAACCGAAACTCAGACCGCGGAACTGGCGTTCATCGGCCTCGGGCGCCAAGGGGGCTGCCGGTCCCTCCCCGGCAAGACCCGCGTCATCGACTGAGGGGCGTATGCTCATGGCCTCGCCGGGGGCGGCCTCACATTGAGGCTGCCCGGTTCCTCCAGGGTGTACACCGCCTCGGCGGCTTCGAACGGTGGCGGCAGGTCCAGCAATGCATCCCAGGGCGGCAGCACCGGTGATGTGTCATCCGGCATCATCAGCACGTCCCGGCCCCGGGCGGCCACCTGCTGGGCTCGGATGAAGGAGTACTTCGAGGAGGTCAACTGATCCTGCACTGCGGCGTCACGCACGATCACCGGGTGCAGGAACACCATCAGGTTGCGCTTCTCCATGCGCGCGGTGTCATAGCGGAACAGGCGGCCCAGGGCCGGTATGTCACCAAGGCCGGGCACCTTGTCCCGGGTCTGCACGAGCTGATCGTCGATGAGGCCGCCGAGCACCACCATCTGGCCGTCCTCGACCATGACGATGGTGCGCAGACTGCGCTTGTTGGTAATGAGATCCGCCGCCGTGCTGGCGCCCGGCGCGATCTGGGAGACCTCCTGTTCGATCTCCAGCCGGATGGCATTGCCTTCATTGATCTGGGGCTTGATGCGCAGCATCACGCCCACGTCCTCGCGCTGGATGGTATCGAAGGCCTGTCCGGACTGCTCGATGGAACGTCCCGCGATGAAGGGCACATTCTGGCCCACCACGATCTCCGCCTCCTCGTTGTCCATGGTCATCAGGCTCGGGGTCGACAGGATATTGCTGGAGCTGTCGCCCGAAAGGGCCCGCACCAGCGCGGCGATGGTGGTGGAACCGGAACGCCCGACACCTCCGATGAATGCGCCGTCACCCAGGCTCGGCGGCGTCGCCACGGCGCCGCGCAGGAACGCATCGATGCCTCCGGCCAGTTCCACGATGCCGGAGCCCGTGCGACCGAAATTCACCACGCCCACACCGCTCCTCGGATCACCAATGCCCCACTGCACGCCCAGTTCAGCGGCCTTCTCCGAGGACACCTCGGCGATCACGGCCTCCACCAGCACCTGGGCCCGGCGCACATCCAACTGCTGGATCACCGCGCGAAGATCGCGCACGACATCCGGAGGACCGTTGAGCACCAGGGCATTGGTGCTCTCGTGGGAGTGGATACTCACCCCCCGAGCGCCCGCGCGGCCTTCGCCGGCTTCCGGCAGATCCATGCCCTCCAGCAGGCCCCGCAGCACTTCGGCCATTTCCTCCGCGGAGGCGTAGCGCAGATAAATCACCTGGGTATTGCCGCCGTCGATCCGGGTGTCCAGATGGGAGATCGTCGCGCGCAGGGCCACGCGGCGCTTGGGGTCGCCGCCCAGCAGGATGCTGTTGGTCCGCTCGTCGGCCACCATGTGCACCCGGGTCCGGGCACGCTCTTCTCCGCCCTGCAGACCGGTCAGCACCCTCACCACCTCGGCGGCGGAGGCATGCCGCAGCGGGATCAGCTCCATCTCCTCGCGACCATCCAGGTCGATGCGCGACACCAGTTCCGCGATGCGATCCACGTTGGCCGCGGAATCGGAGACGATGAGCACGTTGGATTCGGCCGAGGCCACCAGATGACCGCTCTGGGGCACCAGGGGACGCAGGATCGGCACCAGCTGGGCCGCGTCCACGTGATCCACCGCAATCACGCGGGTGACGTACTCGTCACCCCGGCGCACGCCGGGTTCGGTGACCGTGGGCACCTCGGCCTGCTTGGCCAGGGCATCGGGCACCAGCTTGACCACCCCTTCGCCGGGGATCGCGGAGAACCCGTGGATACGGAGAACGGAAAGGAAGATGCGATAGAGTTCGTCCCGGCTGACCGGCGCACCGGAGACCACCGTGACACGGCCGCGCACCCGGGGGTCCACCACGAAGTTGGTGCCGGTCTCCTCGGAGACCATGCTGATCAGGGCCTGGAGATCAGCCTCCTTGAGGTTGAGCACAATGTCATCGGCATTGAGCCAGCCGGGTGCCGCGAACAGCACAAGCAGCAACCCAAACCCGGCAAGACGGCATCGCCGGGCAACCATGTATCCCGCCCTTCGTTTAACACCAATCATCGATCTGTCCCCCGGGCGCCGCCGAAACGGCGCTCGCTTGCGAATCCCTTACTGCCCGATCGGAATGACCACCGTATCGGGCCGCCCGTTGCGCTCTATGTCGAGCCTGATCTCGCTGGCCCCGGCCAACTGGTCCCGTATGGCGGTCGGATCCGTCATTCCCGCCACCGTCATGCCGTTGACGGATGTCACCACGTCGCCGGGCCGCAGCCCGATCGCACGAAACATTCTGGCATCCCTGCGCGGCGAGATGGCAAAACCGTGTATCGAACCGTCCTCCATGACGGGCTGGACCTGGACCGCATCGAACAAGGCCGTGGGATCCTCGAGCCACTGGCGGCGTGTCTCCGCCGGCAGGGACGCCCCACCGGTGCCCGCCCCGGGTTGCGCGGCGGGGTCCTGCGGGGCCTCGCCGGACAGGGGCTCGTCCCTGGGCAGGCGCAGCAGCTCGTACCGCCCGGCCCGGCTCAGCACCACCCGATCCGGATGCACCTGCTCGAGCCTGGCGCCGCCGGGTATTTCCGCACCTGGGAGGTAGTGGCGCTCCTCCCCGGAATCGCTGGCGATCAGCGCAATGCCCTGACCCGAGGGGACAGCCGCCACCACACCCCGCAACTGCAGGCGAAGCCGGGTCTCGGGGGCGTCGATGTCCACCATGGTCGGCCGATCCGCGGGGGAGGCCTGGCCGAACAGATGCAGGCGCGCCACCGAATCCAGCGCGGGAGGCGACGGGGACACCCCGTTGAGGCCCGCACCCGGTATCGCCGGATCCGGCGCGGGTGCCTCCGCGACCACCGTCTCGGGGTACAGCGCCTCCCAGGTCAGCCTTGCCAGGCTGAAGGCCAGCGCGATCAGCAGGGCGGCGGTCACCCAGACGGCAAGACCCCCGGGGCCCAGCCGTCCGAGCCAGTGGCTCACTCGTTCCAAATTGATCACCGCGGTCATGTGAATCCGGCCGATTGGCCCGGCCCATATCAGAACATGCATACCCGGCGCCGGTGGCCGCACAAGGTCGGTTCAGCGGACCATCCAGGCCGGAACCGGGTCACTTTAGACGTCAAACACTCGCCATGTCCATATGTTACCCGCGAAACCTCCAATAACAGTGTAGCTGATCGGGCCCGGCCCCACCCGAACATGCAACGACCTGGAGACAACAAGAAAAACGGCGCCCGTCTGCCGACCGGCGCCGTGTGCGGCAGACGGGCCGAAACGCCCTAGAGGGTGATGACCTGGTCAAGCCCCCCGGCCTCCTGGATGGCGCCATAGAGGTTGGGGAAACAACCGATGGTGAACGGTTCCTGGATCTTCTCGTCGATGCGCCGCAGCTCACAGCACTGGTCGCAGCCCATGACCATCATGCCGTTCTTCTCGGCAACGGCCTTCAGGCGCAGGGCCGTGGGGTTGCCTTCCTCCAGCATGTAGTTGTTGTCGACGAAGAAAAACATCCCCACCACATCCACGCCGTGATTACCGGCTTCGAGCTGCGGAAGGATCATCTTCTCGAGGATGTAGCTGCCGTTCTGGGTGGCGAACACATAGGCGATGCGCATGGGGTCCTCTCCTTAATTAACGCTCTGCAGGGTTTGCGTGCGGTTTCCCCAGGGCCGCCTGTCAATGGGGCGGCCCCGGGGAAGACGATCAGCCGCAGGGGTTCGGCGGAGGCGCGACGCCTCCGCCGTTGCCCGGCGCGGGGGCGCCGGGGGCACCGGGGGCCGGCGCAGCAGCCGTACTGGTATAGGTACCCAGCGCGATCGCATTCACCGGTCCCGGCAGACTGATTACGTCACTCAGGCTGCGGTTCTGGCGATCGATCACCTGAATGTTGCCGCCCACCGCCTGGAAGTACTTGCTGCCATCCGGAGACCAGTAGCCCTGGAATGCCGAGGGGATATCCACGGTCTCGCTGATCCGGAACGGCGGTGAAGTCCGCAGGTCCACGATCTGCAACGTGCCCGGACCCTGGGTCGTGGTGAGCCACACCTCGTCACTGAATATGATCGTATCCTCACCACTGCCTGCCCTGCGGTTGATCGAGCCGTTGCTGGTGCTGGCGCGTCCGGTCAGGCCGTTGAGCAGGTAGATCGGGCCGGGGTCGGCGCTGTCCACCTTCTGGAGATACGCCGTGGTAGAACCGGTGGCACTGACCCCACTGCCGTCGTCGCCGGCCAGCGACACATAGCGGTAGCTCACCGAGTTCGAGGCGCCGCCCGTACTGGTGAAGTCGACGTTCACCTGGTACACGTTGCCGTTCACCAGGTTCGTGATGCTGTCATCCTCCAGCACCTCCAGCAGGTCCACGTACATACGCTGGATCTCGTAGGTGCTGGCCGGATCCGAAATATCGAAGATGCCCTCCGCGTTCTCGCCCTCATATTCCACGAAGAACAGGAACTCGTTGTCGCCCGCATTGCGGTTGATCAGCGAAGCCATCCACGGCCCGGCTGTGGGAATGTTGGCCTGAAAGTTCCGTGCACGCACCACGGGCAGCGCAAAATTATAGACCTCCGGGGAAGCGGTATTGATGGTGTCCACGTTCACGCCGGTGATGGTGTCGCCATCCACGTCCGGGGTCCAGGACCAGACCTCGCCCTGTGCGTTGCGCAGCATGGTGGAGTCGCAGGGCTCCACGAAGGTCTCCCCGCCGCCGATGGTCTCACTCGGGGCGGCGTTGCCCGACCGGGTCCAGCGGTTATCACCCGGCGCCGTCCCGCCGGGTGTCTGGTCATAGACGGACGTAAAGTTGGCTACCACGGCATTGTTGCTGTCCTTGACAGTACCGAAGCGAGGATGCACGAAGCGCACTGGGCGCCCGAAGTCCTCGGACTCGGGATCCGTGTCCAAGAACAGGATATGGTCGCCCTGGCGCACGCCGAACATGACCAGTTTGCCGTCCGGGGCGGGCTCGATGCCCACCGGGCTGTAGCCCATGTTGTGGAACAGGACGTCCGAGGCCTCCAGATGCTCCATGACCGAAACATCACCGCCCATGGCCATGATGCGGGTGGCGTTGGTCACGGAGTGGTTGAGGGTGCACAGATCCACCTTGGCCATCTCCTCCGGTGTCCAGGAGGTGCGTTGCAACAGGCTGTAGGCATCGCTGTCGATGGTACTCTGTGCCGAGATCCCGGCGGTACCGCTGGCGCCCACCGTGTTCACTTGGGCCAGACCCACCTCGCCGGAACGGTTGGCCTGAATGTATGGACCACCGAGGCCCTGAACCGGCTCCAGCGTCTCCGGATTCAGCCCCCAGACATTGCCACCGCCTCCGGTCCACACGTAGCGGCCCTCGTAGTACCAGGATTTCTGCTTGCCACCGCCGGCACCGAAGGGGATGTGATTGGTTTCCAGCACCTGAAGCGTCACCGGGTCGATCCGGGCCACCTGACGTTGACCGTCCTCGTCTGTGTAGAACGCGAACAGGGCCTGGGTCGGGGTACCGGGTTCTTCGGATACCTTCCCCTCGCTGCCGCATCCGCTCAGCACCAGGCCGGACGCAGCAATGAATGCGCAGGTCGTTGTCCACGCGGGTCCACGCGTGCGCTTCTGTATTGTTTCGGTCATGAGATCACCCCCCGCTTGGGAAATATTCTGGAAACACCTCCACCTTTTATAGACTTGGAAGACGCCGGGCGCCGGTCGCGCCCATGGTCGCCGTGGACCGCCTTGTCCCAACACGAGAACGGGATGCAATTTACACGCCACGCCCGCAGCGCTATTGCAACGCGCTGATTTATAGGCATATACGTAAAACTAATGGGTGCGCTTGGATTGCAGAATGGCGAAATGCGCCCCCGGCGGTGCGTTCTGCAATCCCGTCAAGGCGCCGTGCGCACGCGCATTCTTCCGGGAATCCGGGCCAGCACCCAGCGCCCCACCCCCCACACGCACAGCCCGCCCACCAGCACGGCGCTGGCGATGGTCAGGGATTGCGGCGCAATGAACGTCACCCGGTTGGCCAGGTCGCCCCAGTGCAGACTGTCCATGGGATCCAGCGCCGGGGTGAACCCGGGCAGGAGCCAGAGGTTGAGCAGCCAGCCGGCCATGATGGAGGCCACCACCAGGGAGGCCACGTAGATGGCGATGGTACGACGGCCCAGGATCTTCTGCAGGGCGATCAGTTCCGGGAGATTGGTCACGGCGCCGGTGACCAGAAAGACAATGGCCACCCCGGGGCTCGCCCCGGCCACCAGCAGCGCCGCCACCAGCGGTATGTGCGCAACGGCGCAGACGTAGATGATCATGCCCACCAGGGCGACCAGCAGCAGAGAAGTGAGCGGCGCCGAGGCGCCCAGATGCTCCGGTATCCAGTGGGCCGGGGAGAACGTCATGACTACCGAGGCCAGCGCGATACCCACCGCCAGATAGAGCCCCAGCGTGGGGCCCAGCTCCATGAAGCCCCAGCGCATGGACCGGAGCAACCGCGGCCAACCGGCCAGTGTCCCGGTCCCGGATGGACCTCCTCCGCAACAGCTCTTGAGCTGCGCCGCCACGGGCGTGTCCCGATGCGTGCCGTAGCGTTCCACCACCAGCCCCACCAGCACGGGCACCGTGAGCCCGAACAGGACGTAGGCGAGGGTGATCTTGGGACCCAGGAGCGCAAGTGACAGAAGTACCGCGGCGGGATTGATCACCGGCGTGGCCGCGGTGAATGTCATCACCGCGGCCAGCCGGACGCCCGACAGGCGCAGACTCACCGCCAGCGGGATGACGCCGCAACTGCACATGGGCAGGATCGCGCCGGTGCCCAGGGCACCTGCCAGGCTTCCCGGCCCCTGGTGACGCATGAAACCGCTCAGTCTCGAGGTGCCCAGATACTCGTAGACGAGACCCGCCGCAACCAGGCTGACGACGATCCAGAAGCCCGCATCCAGCAGGATGGACATGCCCGTGAGCACGAGCGCATGAAGCGCATCCGGCAGGGAGTCCGGCGTCACCTGTCAGTCCGCTGCCGGCCCATCAGCCCGTGCCCCCGAGCTGGGCCCGGAGCCTGGCCATCTGTGCGCGCATCTGGCGCATCAGGTCGGGCGGACAGACGATCACGCCGCCCCTGTGACAGGCAGCGGCCGCGTCGAGAAGGGCCACCATGAGAATCATGTTCCGGTACTGCGCGCGATCCTCCGGATCCGCATTGCGCACCAGCTCGCGCAGGGCTTCGCGGCTCGCCCTCACGTCACGCTGGAACAACACCGCCGGCGCCTTGCCGCTGTCGGCGGCCTCCACCAGTTCACCGGCCTCTTCGATCCAGGCGCGTTCCGATTCGCCGGTGAGCGTGGCCGCAACCGAACCCATGGGCAGAAGGCACAACAGCACCGCCATCAGCCAGATGGACTTGTATCGAAACATTCACCCCTCCGCAGGATGTCGGGGGCGGCATCCTGATGAAACCTGTCATTCAAGCATAGCAGCACTCGTGCCAATGGACCGAAGGCGGCCGGGCGCGCCGCTGCGAGATGTCGGCCCATCACACACCCCGGTTGCAGACTGCAATCAAGGGGCCGTTTGGTTGCAAATCGCCCCGCCGGAAGGTGCCGCCAGTCAGCTCGGGGACAGACGATAGGCGTCCCGAAAATTTCGATATCCTCTCACCCACATCCGCGACATTGGACTAGACTGAGCGGTGATCGGGCGTGCCGCGCCGTCACCTGATACGCGTACCCGCCATCCGCGCCCCGGGCCGCGCATTCGTTCCGTATGCTTCCGGTCGGGAGACGCTGAAGGACATGCAGGCCATGGATATCCGCAGACGCAGTGAACGCAGACGCTTTGACAAGCCCCCCGAGTACCCGTTGCGGGACAGCACCGGACAGTGGGTGGTGCGAAACCGCCGGCGGCTCGTGGACCGGCGATCCAACCCTACAGCGCTGGACGCCCTGAAGGCGGTCCGCAAGGCGAACCAGGGCTCACTGATGCTCCACTATCACGATCAGGTGATGAACCTGCACGCCCATGGGGGCCCGTTCATCATGGGCCGCCGCCAGACCTGCAATCTGGTGGTGAAGCAGGATTACGTGTCACGGGAACACGCGCGAATCGTCTTTCGTCAGGGCCGGTTCATCCTGATCGATCAAAGCCTCAACGGCACCTGCGTACGCCTCCAGAATGGGGACGCGTTCCATGTGCATCAGGGTGAACTGCTGCTGACCGGCTCCGGCTACATCAGCCTGGGGCAGGCGCTCACCGACAACGGCGACAATCTCGTTTATTTCTTCTGCCGCGAACCGCCCTGGACCCGCTCGGAGGAGGACAGCACGGAGATCTACAGACCGGCCCGGTCTCCGGCCTGACGCACGGCCGGGCCGGCATGCCTCGGGGCACACCGGATGGCATCGGACCCCGTTACGCGGCCGCCGGCAGCTCTTCCAGCAGCAGCGACCGGCCCCGCATGGCCTTTGGCTGGGGGATGCCCATCAACTGCAGCACCGTCGGCGCGACACCGCTCAACCCGCCGCAGGACGTCAGGCGCCAGCGGGCCTTGTCGATGATCATCAGGGGCACCGGGTACATGGTGTGCTGGGTGTGAGGCTCGCCGGTGACCGGGTCCACCATCTCGTCACAATTGCCGTGATCGGCGGTGAGCACCACCGAGAATCCCCGGCTCACGGCGGCGTCCAGGACCCGGCCCACCTCGGTATCCATGGCCTCCACTGCCGCGATGACCGCCTCGCGTACCGCGGTATGGCCCACCATGTCACCGTTGGCGAAATTCACCACGACGAAGCCGTAGTGACCGCTTTCGATGGCCTTGATGGTCTCGTCGGCCACCTCCCGGGCGCTCATGGCCGGCTGCAGATCGTAGGTGGCCACGGGCGGCGAGGGCACCATGACACGGTCCTCACCGGCGAGCGGCTCTTCCTTGCCGCCGTTGAAAAAGAAGGTGACGTGCGCGTACTTCTCCGTCTCCGCGCAATGGAACTGGCGGATCCCCGCCGTGCTGATCACCTCGGCAAGCGTGACCGAGGGACGCTCCGGCGGAAAACCGATCGGTGACAGGAAGCGCGGGTCGTACTCCGTCAGGCAGGTGACGGAGACGGTCTGGAAATCCCCCCGGTCAAAGGCGTCGAAGTCGCGCATGCCCAGTGCCGCGGCCATCTGGCGCGGCCGGTCGTTGCGGAAGTTGAAGAACACCAGGGAATCACCGGGCCTGAGCATGCCCTCCGGATCGATGATCCGGGGCTTGATGAACTCGTCGGCCTCGCCCGCCTCGTAGGCCGCGGCAATGGCCGCGGCGGCGGAGTCCGCCCGCTCACCCCTGCCATGCACCACGGCGTCGAAGGCCATCCGGGTGCGGTCCCAGCGCTTGTCGCGGTCCATGGCATAGTAGCGCCCGGTGACCGTGACCACGCGGCCGCCCGCCTCCTCGAGCAGCGGCTCCAGCTGCTCCAGGTAACCGGCGGCGCATTTGGGGGCGGTATCCCGCCCGTCGGTGATCATATGCACCAGCGGCCTGGCCTCCAGACGCTGACACAGTCTGATCAGGGCATGCAGGTGACGCACATGGCTGTGCACGCCACCGTCAGAGACAAGCCCCAACAGATGCACCGGCCGCCCGGCGTCCCGGGCCGCGAGCACCGCGGCGTTCAATGCGGAATTCTCGTAGAAGCTGCCGTCGGCGATGGCATCGTCGATCCGCACCAGATCCTGGCGCACCACAGACCCGCTGCCCAGCGTCAGGTGGCCCACCTCGGAATTGCCCATCTGCCCGTCGGGCAGGCCCACCGCCCGGCCGCAGGCCTCCAGCAGGGTGTGCGGGTGCGTGGACATGTACTCGTCCAGGCGCGGCGTGCGGGCTTCCTGAACCGCGTTGTTCAGCTTGCTCGGATTCATCCCCACGCCGTCCAGGATGACCAGCAGCGTGGGGCATCTGGGGGTCTTGTGCTCTTCGCTCATGACGGTGTTCCGGTTCGATACGAGTCACGCGTCCGGGGGGTGCGGTACCGCCCGGTTCGAGGCGACTGATTCTAACAGTTCGACCGGAACACGTCGCGACGCCACGGCATGGCACACTGCCGACAGGGGACAACCGAAGGCCGCCGGGCCGGGCCGCAGCCGTCGCGATCAGTCCTTGCGGGTGGGCCCGTCTTCGTCAGGCCCGCCCTCGGCATCCTTACTTCCGGATGCATCCCCGGTGCTGCCGTCATCGTCCGGTTCCCCGTCCCCGGCATCCTGTGCTTCCGGGGCGCGCCAGCCGCGGGCCTGTTCCCCTTCCAGGCGGTCCAGCTCGGCGTCCATCTCCTCTTCGCTCAGCGGGCGGTACGCATCCTCCCCGTCCGTCGCCGGGGAGGATCCGGCGCCCGCCGCCGCGGCACCGGCCGGAGCCGGTCCTGGTTTCGGTCCGGGTTTCGGTCCGGGTTTCGAACCGGACCGTGCCGCGCCCTCATCCAGATCGTCCTGGCTCCAGCCGCCGCCCTCGTCGGCGGCCGCCTGGGCCGCCTCCTTTTCCCGGCGGCGCAGCATCACGCGCGAGAGCATCAGCCCGATCTCGAACAGCAGCCACATGGGCAGCGCCAGCAGGGTCTGGGAGATGATGTCCGGCGGGGTGAGCACCATGCCGATGACGAACACGCCGATGATCACGTAGGGGCGCTTCTGCGACAGTTTCTCCGGCGTAGTGGCGCCCATGGAAACCAGCAGGATGGTGGCCACCGGCATCTCGAAGGCGATGCCGAAGGCAAGAAACAGCAGGATGACGAAATCCAGGTAACGGCCGATATCGGTCATCACCGCCACCCCTTCCGGGGCGGTGCCGATAAAGAAGGCGAAGATCAGCGGGAAGACCACGAAATAGGCGAAGGCCATGCCCGCGTAGAAGAGGAGTGTGCTGGAGACCACCAACGGCACCGCCATGCGCTTCTCATGGCGATACAGCCCCGGCGCCACGAAACCCCACAACTGGTAGAGCAGGTAGGGAATGGTCAGCACCACCGCGAGCAGCAGCACCAGCTTGAAGGGGATCAGGAATGGGGCCGCCACCTCGATGGCGATCATGCTGCTGCCTTCCGGCAGATGCGCCATGAGCGGCCCGGCGAGCAGCGTGTAGATCTGGTTGGCGAACGGGAACATCGCCAGGAACACCACCAGGATCGCCAGCACGATGCGCAACAGCCGGTTGCGCAACTCGAACAGGTGGCTCAGCAGCGTCCCTTCCCCCTGGGAGCCTTCGGCGTCCGGCTGCTCAGGTCTGGGGGTCATCACGGTCCTTGCGGGCGGGAGGTGTCTCGGCGGCGTCCGGTCCGCCACCGGGCCCTTCCGGGGCGCCGGCCTGGCGACGCTTCACGTGCTCGGCGGCCTCGGACTCGAAGTCGCCGCCGGCGGAGGATTCGGTTTCGCCCTTGACCTCGTTCTCGATGGACTTCACCAGGTAGGAGGTCTCCTTCATTTCACTTTGAAGGTTCTCCTCGGTGCTGCGCAGGGCATCTTCCGTGTCCTTCATCAGGTTCTTTAACTGGTCGATCTCCCTGTTCTGCTCATTGAGCAGCTTGCGCAGTTCCTCGGTCTGGAATTCCTGCTCGATATCCGAGCGCACACTGGTGGCAAAACTCCTCAGCTTGCGCACCCACAAGCCCACCTCCCGGGCGAGGCCGGGCAGCCGGTCGGGCCCCACGACCAGCAGGGCCACCAGCAGAATGATGAGGATTTCCCAGAAGCCGATGTCGAACATTAGCGTGCCCTGCCGCCATGAGATAGGAGCAGCGCCGCGCGCCGCTCACGCGCCAGGGGGGATCAGGCCTGGCGTTTCTCGTCCTTGGAGCCGGATTCCTTCTTGACCTCGGCGTCGATAACGCGTCCTTCCGTCTGGTCTTCCACTTCCCGGCGCTCGGCGTTGTCCCCGTTGCCGCCCTCTGCGTCGTCATCGCCATCGCCGTCCCGGACGGACTTGCGGAAGTTCTTGATGGCGCTGCCGATGTCGCCGCCCATGTTGCGCAGCTTCTTGGTGCCGAACAGAAGAATGACGATCACCAGAATGATCAGGAGCTGCCAGATGCTGATGCCACCGATACCCATGTGCTTTCTCCGAAATGTCTGCCTGTGTCCAGATTGCAGTGGTTATGTCTGCGCGGCCCGGCCGGCCTTCTCGTCGATACCCGAAACCCCGAAGCGCCGCCCCAGTTCGGCAAGCACGGCGTCCGGTCCCAGCCCCTGGTGCGCCAGCATGACCAGGCAATGGAACCACAGGTCCGCTGTCTCGTGGACCAGCTGTTCCCGGTTCCCGTTCTTGGCGGCCACCACGGTCTCGGTGGCCTCCTCTCCGACCTTCTTGAGGATGGCATCAAGGCCCTTGGCATACAGGCCGGCCACATAGGAACTGTCCGGGGGCGCCTGCTTGCGGCTCTCCAGCACCCTCGCCAATTCGTCAAGAATCCGGTCACTGTTCATTTGGTGCCACCGTACATCTCTTCGGGATCCTTCAACACCGGATCCACCACCCGCCAGCCCCCGTCCTCGTAGCGGTGGAAGAAGCAGTTGTGACGCCCCGTGTGACAGGCAATGCCGCCATGCTGCTCCACTTCCAGCAGCAGGGTATCCGCGTCGCAATCAAGCCGCATCTGCACCACCCGCTGAGTGTTGCCGGAACTCTCGCCCTTGTGCCAGAGGCGCCGGCGGGAGCGGGACCAGTACACGGCCTCCCCGGTGGCCAGAGTCCGCTCCAGGGACTCACGGTTCATCCAGGCAAGCATCAGGACCTTGCCCGTACCCGTCTCCTGGGCGATCACCGGTATCAGACCGTCCGCGTTCCAGTGAATCGTGTCTAGCCAGTCTTCGGACATGATACTCCCGCCCGGCCGGAAAAGCCGGAGTGTGCGACTTTATACGCTAATCATGAAAGTTTAAACCGCGCCGCCCCCGGGACGGCGGCAGGGACGCCGCCTTCAAAGGCGCACCTCGACCCCCCGATCCGCCATGAAGCGCTTGGCCTCGCCCACCGTGTGCTGGCCGAAGTGGAATATGCTGGCGGCCAATACTGCATCGGCGCGCCCGAGTGTCACCCCGTCGACCAGGTGCTGGAGGGTGCCCACGCCGCCGGAGGCGATCACGGGCACGCGTACCGCGTCGGACACGGCGCGGGTCAGCTCGATGTCAAAGCCCTGCTTGGTGCCGTCCCGGTCCATGCTGGTCAGCAGGATCTCGCCGGCACCGCAGGCCACCATGCGCCGGGCCCAGTCCACGGCGTCCAGCCCCGTGGGCTTGCGCCCGCCGTGGGTGAAGATCTCCCAGCGGGGCGCCTCGCCGGGTGCTGAGACCCGCTTGGCGTCGATGGCCACGACGATGCACTGCGAGCCCACCCGTTCGGCCGCCTCGCGCACGAAATCCGGGTTGAACACCGCGGCGGTATTGATGGACACCTTGTCGGCACCCGCGTTGAGCAGCCGGCGGATGTCCTCGACACGACGGATGCCGCCGCCGACGGTGAGCGGAATGAACACCTGGGACGCCACCTCCTCCACCACATGGACCATGGTCTCGCGATCGTCGCTGCTCGCGGTGATGTCCAGGAAGGTGATCTCGTCTGCGCCCTCGGCATCGTAGCGCCGGGCGATCTCCACCGGATCGCCCGCGTCGCGGATGTCCACGAAGTTGACCCCCTTGACCACACGGCCACGGTCCACGTCGAGACAGGGAATGATGCGTTTCGCGAGACTCATAAGGCGGATACGGGTTGAGGGATACAGGATGCGGTAGGGGGGCGGACCCGCCGCTCGCATCCCGCCCCCTATTGGTCGGCGACCTTCTGGGCCTCGGCAAGATCAATGGTGCCTTCATAGAGGGCGCGGCCGACGATCACCCCGTCGATGCCTTCCTCGCTGACCGCGCACAGGCGCCGGATATCCTCCAGATCGGTGACCCCGCCGGAGGCGATCACCGGCACATGCACCGCCTGGGCAAGTTTGACGGTGGCGTCCACGTTCACCCCCTGCATCATGCCGTCGCGGGAGATGTCGGTATAGACGATGGCGGCCACCCCGTCCTGCTCGAAGTGCATGGCCATGTCGACCACGTCGTGATTGGACAGCTTGGACCATCCGTCGATGGCCACCTTGCCGTCCTTCGCATCCAGGCCGACGATGATCCGCCCCGGGAATTCCAGGCACAGGTCATTGACGAAATGCGGCGCGCTCACCGCCTTGGTGCCGATGATCACCCACTGTACGCCGGCATCCAGGTAGACCTGCACTGTATCGTCGTCGCGGATGCCGCCGCCCACCTGCACGGGCAGATCCGGGTATTTCGCCACAATCTCGCTGATGATGCCGGCGTTACGCGGTTCACCGGAGACGGCACCGTCCAGATCCACCACGTGCAGACGCCGGGCCCCGGCATCCAGCCAGCGACCGGCCACTTCCACCGGGTCGTCGGAAAAAACGGTCGCATCATCCATCTTGCCCTGACGCAGACGCACGCACTTGCCGTCCTTGAGGTCAATGGCCGGTATCACCAACATGCCTGTTTCTCCCACGAAAGTCATGATGACCCCTTGCCATCCCAGCGCATGAAATTCCTGAGCAGGGTGAGCCCCGGGGCCGCACTCTTCTCGGGATGGCACTGAATGGCGAAGATGTTGTCCCTTGCGATGGCCGACGTAAAACGAATGCCATACTCGGTGGTGGCCGCCACCAGGGCTGGATCGCCGGCCTGCAGATGATAGCTGTGCACGAAATAGAAGCGGCTGTCCTGGGCGATATCGCGCCACAGGGGATGTTCCATGATCTGATGCACCTGGTTCCAGCCCATGTGGGGAATCTTCAGCCGGGGGCCACCCCCGGCCTCCTGCAGATCCTCTCCGAAAAATCGCACCTGGCCCGGGAGCACGCCCAGACACCGGGTGCCACCATTCTCCTCACTATAGTCCACCAGCACCTGCATGCCCATGCAGACGCCGAGAAAGGGGCGATCAGCGGCGGTGCGGCGCAGCGCCTCGTCGAGCCCCCGGGCGGTCAACGCGGCCATGCAGTCCCGTGCGGCCCCCTGGCCCGGAAAGACCACCCGTTCGGCATCCAGAATCACCTCGGGGCTGTCGGTCAGCGATACGCGGGTACCTGCCGGCGCCACGTGCTCCAGCGCCTTGACCACGGAGCGCACGTTGCCCATGCCGTAATCGACCACTGCCACGGTGTTCATTCTGCGAGGATCCGGGAATCTGCGATGACTGGATGGATGAGTCCGTGCGGGCCCTCTCAGAGGCTGCCCTTGGTGGAGGGCGTGGCCCCCGGGATACGCGGGTCCGCTTCCGCCGCCATGCGCAGCGCCCGGCCGAAGGCCTTGAAGACGGTCTCCGCCACATGATGGGCGTTCTGCCCGCGCAGATTGTCGATATGCAGCGTCACGGCAGCATGATTGACGAAGCCCTGGAAGAACTCGCCGAACAGGTCCACATCGAACTCGCCGATGCGCGCCCGGGGATAATCCACGTGGTATTCCAGGCCGGGACGGCCGGAGAAATCCACCACCACGCGGGACAGCGCCTCGTCCAGGGGCACGTAGGCGTGCCCGTAGCGGCGGATGCCCTTCCTGTCGCCCAGCGCCTTCGCCATGGCCTGACCCAGGGTGATTCCGATGTCCTCCACCGTGTGGTGGGCATCGATGTGCAGGTCCCCTTCGGCGTCGATCTCGAGGTCCATGACCCCGTGCCGGGCCACCTGGTCCAGCATGTGCTCCAGGAAGGGTACGCCCGTGCTGAACTGGCCCCGGCCCTGGCCATCCAGATTGACCCGGGCCCGGATCCGGGTTTCCAGGGTATCGCGGGAGACCTCGGCGATTCGCTTGGACATGGTGATGCAGGAAATCCGCAGGATTGTAACGGGTTGTCATCATAGCACAGGCGCCTGTGCTTACACGCCCTATCACTCCGGGACAGGTTGTGGGGATGTCAAGGCTCGGGTATCTTGAGTATGCGGCTGCCGTTGCGCCGCCCCAAGCCACGGGAACCGAGCGAATGCCATCCTCGAATATCGTCGACCTTCACGGACTCAAGCAGGCCTGCAGCGCTTGCAGCCTCCACGACCTGTGCATTCCCATGGGTATCACCAATGAGGAGCTCGAGTCCCTGGAGAAGATCATCAACCGGCGCCGGCCCCTGCACCGGGGCGACTACCTGTACCGTCCCGGCGACCGCATGGAGGCGCTCTATGCGGTGCGCTCAGGCTCGGTCAAGACCTCGGCCCTGAGCGACGACGGCCAGGAGCAGGTCACCGGCTTTCACCTGCCCGGAGAACTCCTGGGCCTGGACGCCATCAGCGAGGGGACACACCCGTGCGCCGCGCGCGCGCTGGAGACCACTTCCGTGTGCGAGATCCCCTTCGACCGCCTGGAGGAGCTCTCCGGCAGGGTGCCTGGTCTCCAGCGGCAGCTGTTTCGCATCATGAGTCGGGAGATCCAGACCGACGAGCACCTGATGACCCTTCTGGCCAAGAAATCCTCCGACGCGCGGCTGGCCGCCTTCCTGTTGAGCCTGTCCAGCCGCTTCGGGGAACGGGGTTTCTCCCGCCAGGAGTTCAACCTGACCATGTCACGCAACGACATCGCCAACTACCTGGGTCTGGCGGTGGAGACGGTCAGCCGGCTGTTCACCCGGTTCCAGGAGAGCGGCCTGCTGTCCGTGGACCGCAAGCTGGTGGAGATCCTGGACATGGACCGCATGCACCAGGTGGCCGGCGCCCAGAGCGTGGACGAACCCCACTCGGACAAGCATCGCGGATAAAGGCGATTCAAAGTTCAAAATTCAAGATTCAAGAGGGAGGCCCTTCCTTTTGAACTTTGAATTTTAAATCTTGAATCGCCTTCCTCACCCCTCGATCCAGAACGTGACCGGGCCGTCGTTCACGAGACTCACCTGCATGTGCGCGCCAAAGCGCCCGGCGGCCACCCCGGGATACACCTCGCGGGCCCGCGCCACCAGCGCCTCGAAGAGCATGCGCCCGGTGTCCGGGTCTGCGGCGGGCGTGAAACTGGCCCGCATGCCTTTGCGGGTGTCGGCGGCCAGGGTGAACTGGGGCACCAGCAGCAGGCCGCCTCCGACGTCGCGCAGGCTGAGGTTCATGCGCCCGGCCCCATCCTCGAACATCCGGTAACCCAGGATCCGTTCCAGCAGGCGCTCCGCCCGCGCCCCGGTATCGCCCCGCCGCACCCCCACCAGTGCCAGCACACCCGGACCGATCTCGCCCACCGTTTCGCCTTCCACCCGCACCGACGCCCCGGTCACCCGCTGCAACAGGCCGATCAAGCCAGGCGCTCCGCCAATGCATCGGTGGCCCGGATCAGGGCGTCCACGATCCCCGGCTCGCCGGCGGAATGTCCGGCATCGGCGATGATCTCGAACCCGGCCCGGGGCCAGACCCGATGCAGGGCGTGGGCCTGATCCAGGGGACACACCACGTCGTAGCGGCCATGCACGATGGTGCCGGGGATATCCGCCAGGCGATGGGCGTCGCGCAACAGTTGATCCGGTTCCAGGAAGGCATCGTTCATGAAGTAGTGACACTCGATCCGGGCCAGGCTGAGCGCCACGTGGGGATCCTGGAAATGGGCAACCACCGACGGGTTGGGCAGCAGGGTGGCCGTGCGACCCTCCCACTCCGACCACGCCTTGGCCGCCGCCATCCGGGCCACCTCGTCCTGCCCCGTCAGGCGCCGGTAGTAGGCGGCGACCATGTCATCGCGCTCCGCCTCGGGAATGGGCGCCAGGTAGTCGTCCCAGTAGTCCGGAAACAGCCGGCCGGCACCGTCCTGGTAGAACCAGCGGATGTCCCGGGGGCGGCACAGGAAGATGCCCCGCAGCACCAGCCCCAGCACCCGCTCGGGATGGGCCTCTGCATAGGCCAGCGCCAGGGTGGAACCCCAGGAACCCCCGAAGACCACCCAGCGATCGATGCCCAGGTGCTCCCGGATGCACTCCATGTCCGCCACCAGGTGCGCCGTGGTGTTGCCCTCGAGCGCCGCATGCGGCCGGGAGTGCCCGCATCCCCGCTGGTCGAACAGCACGATCCGGTAGCGGGCGGGATCGAAGAAACGCCGGTGCCAGGGCTCGCACCCGGACCCGGGACCGCCATGGAGGAACACCACGGGGAGGCCGCCGGCGTTGCCGCAGGTCTCCAGATGCAAGCGGTGGATGTCATCCACCGCCAGGGTTTCGACGCGGTGCGGTTCGATGGGCGGATAGAGGCTCTTCATGGCTGATTCCGGCAACAGGGATGATCGTCCCGCCCGAAGGCAGAGTTTCGCCTTCGAACCGGCAAGGGATCTCCATCATAGCCTCTCGAACCCCTACATCTCACCACCCCGTGACGCCGACCACCCGACGGGCTGCGCCGCCACGCCCCGTGGCAAGCGGTGGCCGGACAGGAGCCGATCCGGGCTCACCCCGGCGCGAGCGTAGGCGGAATCCTACAACCAAATGTGGACCAACCTCACAATTACCCGGTTTCTCCGGCTTTCGCGGGTATGGCGGATGGCGGATCATCTTCATGGAAGCCACGGAGGGAGGGTCCAGGAGACCCGGACAGTCATCGGCAGGACGCCGGCGTCCGGTCGTGGCAGGACGTCACCAGGGAGCTTCATATCACCAATGGGCCAGGATGGCCTGGCCCCGGCGCCAGGAAGGTGCCGGGGTTTTTTTTGCCCGTCAGATTCCCAGCCATGCATCGAGGATGCCGTGGGCATCGTCCACCCCCTCGCGCCTGAGGGCGGAGAATGGCTGGACGGTCGCCTCGATACCGGCCTCGCCCAGGGCGTCGGCCACTGCCCGGGCGGTATCCATGGCCGGACCCCGGCGCAGTTTGTCGGCCTTGGTCAGCAGAACATGCACGGGCAGATGCCGCTCGGCAGCCCAGCCGAGCATCTCCCAGTCCTGTGCCGTCAGCGGACGACGGATATCCATCACCACCACCAGCCCCGCCAGGCTTTGCCGCTCACCCAGATAGCGCGACATGAGCCGCTGCCAGGCCGCGCGCATGGCGGCCGGCACCTTCGCGTAACCGTAGCCCGGCAGATCCACCAGACGGCGCCGGTCGTCCAGGGCAAAAAAGTTGATCATCTGCGTTCGGCCGGGCGTCTTGCTGGTGCGGGCGAGCGCCTTCTGGTCGCATAACACGTTGATGGCGCTGGACTTGCCGGCATTGGACCGGCCGGCGAAGGCCACCTCCCGACCCTCGTCGGGCGGAAGCCCCTGGATGCGCGAGGCGCTGATGAGATACCGGGCCTGTCGGTAGAAGGGATTCAAGGGCTGCTCCAGACCCGGGGCAGCGCCCCTCGTGCTTTTGCGGGTACGGGTGATTTGTGATATACAGTGCGCCATTTTTCGACAACCACAAGGCCCCGGTCAATGGTCATGGATGCCGCCGGGGTTTTCAGCCAGCCGAACCGAGACTGATCCGGCGCGCGTGAGCGGCCTGCCGGGTTCGCCCGGATCCGGCAGGCCGGCCGGGTCGATCCTTCCCTGTTTTGATGGTGTTCAGGAGTAAATCCACGATGAAGACGTATGCCCTGATTGCGCTTGCCGCCCTCGGACTGTCCATGTCCGCCCCCCTGCTGGCGGATGCCGGTGATCCGAACCGCGGCCAGGAACTGTCCGGCGCCTGCGCCGCCTGCCATGGCGCGGACGGCAACAGCGTCAACCCCGAGTGGCCGAAGCTGGCCGGCCAGGGGGAGGCCTACCTGTACAAGCAGCTGTCGGATTACAAGCAAGGTCGCCGGCAGGATCCGCTGATGGCGGGCCAGGTGGCAAACCTGAGCGAGCAGGACATGCGCGATCTGGCGGCCTACTTTGCCTCCCAGACCGCCAGTGCCGGCACCGCGGACGAAGCCATGGTGGACCTCGGCGGCGCCCTCTATCGCGGCGGCAATGCGGCCACCGGCGTGGCGGCCTGCATCGCCTGCCACGGGCCGGCGGGCGACGGCAACCCGGCCGCCATGTTCCCCAGGGTGGCTGGCCAGCATGCCCAGTACAACGCCAACCAGCTGCGTCAGTTCCGGGACAGCTCGCGTGCCAACGATGCCGGTCGCATGATGCGCAACATCGCCCGGCGCATGACCGACGAGGAGATCCAGGCCGTCTCCGAGTTCATGGCGGGTCTCCGGCGCGACTGAGCCTTCCGGATCCGGCGGGTATGCGACGAGGGTGGCCTTGCGGCCACCCTTTGTTGTCTCTGCGGATCCGGCCCCCGGCCATGGGGGTGAACTTGTGACCGGAATGCAGTCCAATCCATTGGCGCCGGGGTTCCCGCGGGCGCAGGCCGCCCGCCAACGGTGGTCGCCCCTATCGGTTGAAGAGACACGCGAAAACAGACAATGAGCAGTACCACCGTTGACACCCGACCCCGGCGAAGGGGGCGGACCACCGCGGCCATCGTGCTGGAGTTTCTGGGTTCCATGAACCTGGCCATCACGCTGCTGGTGGCGGTCGGCATTGCCTCGATCATCGGCACGGTGCTGGAGCAGCATCGCCCCTACCAGGAGTACCTGCTCAATTTCGGGCCGTTCTGGCACGAGATCTTCGCCGGCATGGGTCTTTACGACGTGTACTCCGCCGGCTGGTTTCTGGCCATCGTGGCCTTCCTGGTGGTCTCCACCAGCGTGTGCGTGTATCGGCATACCCCGACCATGATCCGCGACATGCGGCAGTTCCGGGTGGCGGTCAAGGAAAAGTCGCTGCGCAGCATCCGCCACAGCGTCAGCGCCGACCTGGAAACGCCTCCCGATGCCGTGCTGGACCGGGCCCGGCGCGCGCTCACCAGCCGGGGTTACCGGGTCCGGGTCAAGGATCACGGCGACCATCAGATCCTGTCCGCCATGAAGGGGGCCGCCAACCGCATGGGGTATCTGTTCACCCACGTGGCCATCGTGGTGATCTGCGTGGGCGCCGTGCTCGACGGACGGATGCCCCTGAAACTGGCCGAACTCACCGGCCGCCTGGTGGTGGAAACCCGCGACCTCCCGGCCTCCCGGGTGCCGGCGATCAGCCGCCTCGGGCCGAACAACCCTTCCTTCCGGGGCGGCGTGGAACTGGCCGAAGGACAGAGCGCGGGCATCATCTTCATCACCGTGCGCGACGGCTACGTGGTTCAGGAACTGCCGTTCCGCATCGAGGTCAGGGAGTTCCGCGTGGAGCATTTCTCCACCGGCACACCGCGCACCTTCGAGAGCGACCTGGTCATCTACGACGACGACCTGCCCGAGCCGCTGGAACACACCATCCGGGTCAATCACCCGTTGATCTACAAGGGTCATGCCATCTACCAGGCCAGCTTCGGCGACGGAGGCTCCGAGCTGAGCTTCAACATCTGGCCCTTCGGACCCCGGGGGATCGAACCGGTGCCGTTCGAGGGCAAGGTGTTCGAGAGTTATCCCATGGAAGTGGCGGACAGCGGCCAGTGGCGGCTGGAGATCATGAATCTGGAGATGCACAACACGCGCCGCTTCATCGAAGATGACGGCGAGGTGGTCACGCGCCAGTTCGGCCCCAGCGTCCATCTGCGCCTGCGCAGCCAGACCGGCGAATCCCGGGAGTTCGAGAACTACCTGACACCCGTGGAGGAAGAGGGCCGCCTGTTCTACCTGAGTGGCATGCGCGAGGACGCGACCCGGGAGTTCCGGTTCCTGCACATTCCCGCAGCCCCCGACGGCGGCATCGAACGCTTCATGACCTTTCAGGCCATGCTGCGCAATCCGGGGGTGGTGGCGGACGTGGCGCGGCAGACGGCCACCTCCGGCGCCATGCCGGTGGGCGACGAAACCATGCAGGCCCAGCTGGTGCAGACCATGGAGCGCCTGATGAACGTCTTCGCCCAGGGCGGCTATGACGCCCTGGCCCACGAGATCGAGACCCGCACTCCGCCGGATCAGGCGGAGCAGGTCACCGACGTCTTCGTGCGCGTGCTGCATGCCGGTCTCCAGGCCCTGTACCTGGAGGTGCTGGCCGAAGAGGGCGTGGACGAGATCACCGAGGCCGACCGGATATTCCTGGAGGACGCCGTCGCCGCGATCAACGCCGCAACGTTCTACGGCTCCCCGGTGTTCATCCAGATGACCGGTTTCAACCCGATCGAGGCCTCCGGGCTGATGATCACCAAGGCCCCGGGGCAGAACGTGGTCTATTTCGGCAGCGTGATGCTGACCCTCGGCATCTTCCTGCTCTTCTACGTGGCGCACCGCCGCGTCTGGGTGTGGGTCAAGCCGCAGGAACAGGGTACGCGGGCGGTCTTCGCTGGCACCAGCAACCGGAATATGGTGGAATTCGACAAGGAATTTCAGGGGCTTTCCGCGGCCGTTCTGGGCCGGCGCCCCGATTCCGGGCCCGGCGGATCCGCCGAACAACACACCTGAGCAATCACGCGTACCGCCGAAGCCGCCGTAATCATTGAGGTAAGCAAGATGTCCGTCCCCCACGACGCAATCGAGATCGAACCGCCGGGTTTTCTGCGCAGCCTGAGCGCCCGGGACTGGGCATGGGGCATTCTGGTGGTGGCTGCCACCGCGTTCGTCCTGTCGGTCTACGGCGCCCGCATGGACCGCTACGAGATCAGCATTCTGGTGTTGAGCGCCGCAGGCACCCTGTGGATGGGATGGTACTGGCGGGCATTCCAGCCCTACGCCATTGCAGTCGCCGCGCTGGGCGTGATCGGGGTGTTGAGCTACGGTGGTGTCCTGGGAGGGCGGGGCGATCTGGCAAGGGCCGAGAGCGGTTTCCTCCTCAAGTACCTGTTGTCCGGGCAGTCGGCGACCATGTGGATGTGCGTACTCTACTTCGCCGCCACCACCGCCTACCTGGGCAGCCTGTTCCGCTACAGGGACGGCACCCCGGCCCTGCGCCCCGCCGCCCTGGTGATGGCGATCACGGGCCTCGCGGGCGCCGGGTTCTGGTATGTCGGTGCCGCAGATGTCGTCACCGGCGTGCAGTTCATCGCACCCATGTTCCTGATCGTGGCGGCGGCGGCCCTGATCGGCCTGTTCGCCCGCAGCGACTTCCCGGCCCGCGTGGGTTCGGCACTGGCCTGGACCGGCTCGGTGATGGGCCTGGCAGGGCTGTTCGTGCGCTGGCGCGAGACCTACCTGCACGACCCCACCTGGGGGTACATCCCGGTGAGCAACCTCTACGAGGTGTTCATCATCTTCGCGGTGATGACCACCCTGATGTACCTGTACTACGAACAGCGCACCCGCAGCCGGGCCATGGGCGGCTTCGTGATGCTGGTGGTCAGCGCCGCGGTGGCCTTCCTGCTGTGGTACGTGTTCGACCGCCAGGCCCACGTGGTGGAACCCCTGGTGCCCGCGCTGCAGAGCTGGTGGATGAAGATCCACGTTCCGGCCAACTTCGTGGGCTACGGCGGATTCGCCATCGCCGCCATGCTCGGGGTCGCCTACCTGCTGCGCGTGCGCGGCGAGCGGGTCAACCCCCAGGGCCTGCTGGCCACGCGCCTGCCCTCCCGGGAACTGCTGGACGAGGTGAGCTACAAGGTCATCGCACTGGGCTTCGCCTTCTTTACCATCGCCACCATCCTGGGCGCCATGTGGGCCGCCGAGGCCTGGGGCGGCTACTGGTCATGGGACCCGAAGGAGACCTGGGCCCTGATCGTCTGGTTGAACTATGCGGCCTGGCTGCACATGCGATTCACCAAGGGCTGGCGAGGTGTCGGCATGGCCTGGTGGTCCATCGGCGGACTGTTCATCACCACCTTTGCCTTTCTCGGGGTGAACATGTTCCTTTCCGGCCTGCATTCCTATGGTGAGCTATGAGGTATTTCATGATTCACAAACTGACCGTGCTGATCACCTTCCTGCTGCTGACCGGGCTGGCGGCCCTGCCCGTGGCGTCTGCCGACGAACCGGTCGCGGGCATCGACTACCAGGTCATCGACCCGCCCGTGTCCACGCAGGCCGACGAGGGCCGGGTAGAGGTGGTCGAACTGTTCTGGTACGGCTGCCCCCATTGCTACAACTTCGAACCGCATGTCCACGAATGGAAGGCCCGAAATCAGGAAAACGTGACCTTCCGCTATCTGCCGGCCGTGTTCAATGACCTCTGGGCCTTTCATGCCCGTGTGTTCTACGCCGCCGAATCACTGGATCTCCTGGACAAGCTGCATACACCGTTCTTCCACGCCATCCATGCCCAGGGCCGGCGCATGGCGGACGAGCGCTCCGTTCTGCGCTTCGTGGAACAGCAGGGCGTCGACCCCGGGGAATTCCGGCGTGCACTGGCCTCGGACGAGGTCACGGAAAAGGTGCGTGAGGCGATCCAGCTCACACGCGACTACCGGATCGAAGGTGTGCCGGCGGTGGCCGTTGATGGCCGTCACCTGGTGAGCCCCGGCATGAGCGGCAGCTTTGACAGGATGATGCGCGTGATGGACCACCTGGTGGAAAAGGCCTCCGGCGAGTCGGGCGCATCGCGCTGACCCCGGACCGCCCGGTGTCGCCCGGCATGGATCCCGTGCCGCGCGCACCGTGCATCGGGGAAGCGGCGGGGCACGGAACCCCTGACCGAATCGCCCGCCCCTTACAGTTAACCGGACAATAATGAGCAACCCATCCCCCGTGAAGCCTGAACCTTCTCCGACCCTCGGCCCCCTGATCACCGATGCAGAGGCCGGGGCGCTTGACACAGGCCCCAGCACGCCGCCGGTATCCGGCCGGCGAATCCGCATTCTCAGCTACAACGTCCAGGTCGGCATCAGCTCCAAGCGCTTCCACCATTACTTCACCAACAGCTGGAAGCACTTCCTCCCGTACCAGGGGCGTCTGGGCAACCTGGACAGCGTGGCGCGATTCATCTCCGGCTTTGACCTGGTCGGGCTCCAGGAACTGGACGCCGGAAGCCTGCGCAGCCAGTTCATCAATCTGGCGCAGTATCTGGCCGAACGCAGCGACCACCCCTACTGGTACAGCCAGACCAACCGCAACCTGGGCAAGATCGCCCAGCACAGCCTGGGTCTGCTGTCGCGCTTTCACCCCCACACGGTGGTGGAGCACAAGCTGCCCGGGGTGATCCCCGGGCGCGGTGCGCTGGAGGCGCACTTCGGCGCGGAACACGGGACCGGCTCTCTGGTGATCATGCTGGTGCACCTGTCGCTGGGACAACGCGCCCGTCAGATGCAGATGGAGTACATCGCGGAGGTGCTGCGCGACCACGAGCACGTGGTGGTGATGGGGGACATGAACTGCTCGTGTCACACCGATGAAGTCCGCCGGCTGGTCCGCAAGACGCGCCTCCAGGAACCCCTGGCGACCCAGAAGACCTACCCCAGCTGGCGTCCGATCCATGCCTTCGACCACATCCTGGTGACACCCGGCCTGGGCGTAAGCCAGGTGGACGTGTACAACGTCAACTATTCGGATCATCTGCCCGTCGGCGTCGAGGTGGTCGTGCCGGAGGACGTCAAGCTGCCGCAGTGGGTGAGTAGTCAATAGTCAGTTGTCAGTTGTCAGTTGTCAGTTGTCAGTTGTCAGTTGTCAGTTGTCAGTTGTCAGTTGTCAGTTGTCAGTTGTCAGGAGCGTGATCGGCCCCCGAGGCATGTCAAGGGGTTCTTGCAACGGACAATTGGCGACTGACAACTGACAATCGGGGACCACAACGACCATGACCGACGCTAAATCACACCCTTCCGCCACTCCCGGACCCGTCGTGTTCGGCGAAGTGCTGTTCGACTGTTTTCCGGACCGCCGGGTGCTGGGAGGTGCGCCGTTCAACGTGGCCTGGAACCTGGCGGGCTTCGGAGCCGGGCCGCTGTTCGTCGGGGCGGTGGGCGAGGATGAACCGGGGGGGGACGTGCAGCGCCTCATGGCCCGCTGGGGCATGGATGCGGGCGGTCTGCAAACGGATCCCGATCACCCCACAGGAACGGTGCGGGTCAGTCTGGACAGCGGCGAACCCGCTTACGAGATCGTCGCGGATCAGGCCTATGACCATGTGAACACGGACCAGGCGCTCCGGGCGGTGGCCGGGCGCGAGAACTCCATCCTCTATCACGGAAGCCTGGCGGTTCGCGAGGCCCGTGCCCGGCATGCCTTGTCCACCCTCAAGGGGAGCATGACCGGCGGGGTTTTCATGGACGTGAATCTGCGTGACCCGTGGTGGGACACGGATACCGTGCACGCGCTCATGGCCGGGGCAACATGGGTCAAGCTCAATGACGATGAACTGGCCGCATTGTCCGCGGACCCGGATGCCGGTCAGGAAGCGCGGGTTCGCGGGCTGCTGGCGCGTTTCGGACTCGACGCCGTGATCCTGACCCGGGGCTCCGAGGGCGCACTGGTGGCGGGTGCCGATGGCACCTGGATCTCCCGGCCCGCCCCGCCGGTGGAAGGGCTCGTGGACACGGTCGGTGCCGGCGACGCATTCAGCGCCGTCACCCTCATGGGCCTCATCCGCGGCTGGCATTGGGAGACGATCCTGGAACGCGCGGCCCGCTTCGCGGCACGGGTGTGCACGCTGCGCGGGGCGACGACGGAAGACAGGGCGTTTTATATGCTGGAAGGGTAAGGGTAAGGCGCCAGACGGGAACCCGTGCAGCCGGGTTTACGCCTGACTCCTGACTCCTGACCCCTCACCGGTTGTTGATGCTGATTCGCCCGGGGCCCATGAACGCCAGGGCCACCGCGCTGAACAGGAACATGCCCTGAAGCTCCAGCGCCCAACCCCCATGGCGGGTCAGGTCGAGGAGTTCGGCGGGATGGACCAGGGCGATGGCCACCACCATGTTGACGGCTACCAGCACCGCGCCGATACGCGCGTACCAGCCCATGATCAGCAGGATCGGGGCGACCACCTCCCCCACGTAGACCGCGTAGGCGAGAAACGCAGGGAGCCCCGCCCCCGCGAGCATCGCCTCGATCCCCGACACGCCATGGATCAGCTTGTGGATCCCGTGCATGAGGATCAGCACCCCCAGCGTGACGCGCAGAACCAGTTTTCCCAGGTCTTCACCCATGACGTCAGTCATCCCCGTGGCGCCGGTATCGGCGCACTGCCATCGATTGATTGAACCAATCCAGCAGAGTGTGGCCGAAGGTGGGTCCGGCGTCAAAATGGGGGCGGCCGAGTGCTCCGACCCACTATAATGTCCGCCTGATCCCACCCTTTGCGCCCACCGCGCAGCTTACGGATTCCTCACATTGAAGAGCGACATCGACTCCCCGGCCGGCTTCGACACCCTCGGCCTGACAGCGCCTGTTCTCAAGGCCATTGCCGACACCGGTTACGAGCAGGCGACCCCCATCCAGGCCCAGGGTATCCCGCCCTTGCTGGCGGGCCGCGACCTGCTGGGACAGGCCCAGACCGGTACCGGAAAGACGGCGGCCTTCGCCCTGCCGGCACTCTCGCGCCTGGACCCGTCCGACACCCGGACCCAGGTGCTGGTGCTCACGCCCACCCGCGAGTTGGCCATCCAGGTGGCGGAGGCCTTCCAGGTCTATGCCCGCCACCTGTCCGGATTCCACGTGCTGCCTGTCTACGGCGGCCAGCCTTACGGCGTGCAGCTCAAGCAGCTGGGCCGGGGCGCCCAGGTGGTCGTCGGCACGCCTGGGCGGGTGATGGATCACATGCGCCGCGGCACGCTGAAACTGGATGCGCTGCGTACGCTGGTGCTGGACGAGGCCGACGAGATGCTGCGCATGGGCTTCATCGACGACGTGGAGTGGATCCTGGAACAGACTCCGCCTGCACGGCAGGTGGCGCTGTTCTCGGCCACCATGCCCGAGGTGATCCGCCGGGTGGCGCACAAGCACCTCAAGGACCCCGAAGAGGTGCGCATCCGCTCGGCCACCACCACCGCCACCACCATCCGCCAGCGCTACTGGCGCGTGAGCGGGCTGCATAAGCTCGATGCGCTCACCAGGCTGCTGGAGACCGAGCCCTTCGACGCCATGCTCATCTTCGTGCGCACCCGGACGGAGACCATCGAGCTTTCGGAACGCCTCACCGCGCGCGGCCATGCCTGCGAGGCGCTGAACGGCGACATCCCCCAGAACCAGCGGGAACGCACCGTGGAGCGGCTGAGAAAGGGGCAACTGGACATCCTGGTGGCCACCGATGTGGCCGCCCGGGGGTTGGACGTGGAGCGCATCAGTCATGTGCTCAACTACGACATCCCCCATGACACCGAATCCTACGTGCACCGCATCGGCCGCACCGGCCGTGCCGGGCGCATGGGCGAGGCGATCCTGTTCGTGGCGCCCCGCGAGCAGCGCATGCTCAAGGCCATCGAACGGGCCACGCGCCAGCCCATCGAACCCATGCACATGCCCACCGCGGGTGACGTGAATACCCAGCGCGTCGCACGCTTCAAGGCGCGCATTGCCGACGCCCTGGAAGCCGATGATCTGGAGCCGTTCCTCGAACTGGTCACCGACTACCAGCAGGAGACCGGCGCGGACGCGCTGGAGATCGCCGCCGCCCTGGCAAGGCTGGCGCAGGGCAAGGAACCCCTGCTGCTGGATGAACGGGCCGCCCCTCCGCCGCCCGCCCCGCGCGAGGCAGCGGGCGCCAGGCGTGATGAACGGCCACGGACGCGCAGGGGCAGTGAACCCGGCGGCCTGTCGGAGGCGCCGTTGCCGCTCAAGGGGCATCCGGAGGTCGTGATGGAACGCTTCGTGGTGGACGTGGGCCATACCCACGGCCTCAAGCCCGGCAACCTGGTGGGCGCCATCGCCAACGAGGCGGGCCTCGACAGCCAGTACATCGGGCATATCGATATTGGCGACGAGATGTCCACCGTGGATCTGCCCTCGGAGATGCCGCGGCCGCTGCTCAGGCATTTGCAGGGGGTGTGGGTGTGTGGCCGCCGGTTGGGTCTGCGGCCGGCGGGCGAGCCGGCACCGAAGGCGCCCAGGGGCAGGCGCGACACGGGTAAACCCGCCCGCCGGCCGCCCGGCAAATCCCCGACCGGGCCGGGCGCCCGCCGCAAGACCCCGCGCAAGTCACGCTGAACGGGCTACAGGAGCCCCCGCTCCGCGAAGGACACCAGTTCATCGCCCACCACCACGTGGTCCAGCACCCGGATGTCCACCAGCGCCAGCGCCTCGCGCAGGCGCCGGGTGATGGCCTCATCGGAGCGCGAAGGCTCGGCCACCCCCGAGGGATGATTGTGCGCCAGGATCACGGCGGCGGCATTGTGGACCAGCGCACGGCGGACCACCTCGCGGGGATGCACGCTGGCGCCGTCGATGGTGCCCCTGAACAGTTCCTCGAAGGTGATCACCCGGTGCCGGTTGTCCAGGAACAGGCAGGCGAAGACCTCGAAGGGGTAATCCCGCAAACGCGCCGACAGATAGCGGCGCGTGTCATCCGGGTTGCCGAGTGCTTCACCGCGCGCCAGTGTCTCCGACAGATGCCGCCGGCCCATCTCCAGCACGGCCTGAAGCTGCGTGTACTTGGCCTGCCCGAGCCCGCGCGCCGCGCAGAACGAATCCAGATCCGCCTGCAGCAGTGGGCGCAGGCCACCGAATCGCGAGAGCAGATCCCGGGCGAGATCCACGGCCGTGCGGCCGGCCACGCCGGTGCGCAGGAAAATGGCCAGCAGTTCGGCATCGGAAAGCGCGGCCGCGCCGCGCTTGAGGAGTTTCTCCCGAGGACGTTCGTCTGCGGGCCAGTCGGTGATGGGCATGGGGTTGCACCTCCGTGTGCGTAAATACAGTTCAAAGTTCAAAGTTCAAAGTTCAAGGAGATGATGCCATGCACCCTTTGAACTTTGAACTTTGAACTTTGAACTTTGAACTTTGAACTCCAGTGTACCTGTCACGCGATATTCCGGCAGCGGGTCTCCGTGAAACCGAGGCTCGCAAACACCGCGAGCAGGGCGAAACCGAACAGGAGCAGCAATCCGTTGCGATAATCGGCGGCGCCGTAGACCGGCACGCCGGCCACCATGGTGCCGTCCCAGCCCAGGTCCAGCATCCACCCGAACAGGGGCTGAAAGAGTGCCGCGCCGAGAAACAGTCCCGTGTTGACCAGCGCAATGGCCATGCCCGAGAGCGCCGGGGCGGTGACCTCCTTGGCCTGCGCATAGGCCACCACGAAGCAGCCTGCCGACAACCCGAGCACCGTGAACAGCAGGTAAGCCACGGGGCCCGGGCCCCAAGGCAGGATCAGAAACGCGCCGCACGCGCCGGCATAGGCGACGGCCCCGCCGGTCAGCACCGGCCGGCGCCGTCTCAGGCGGTCGGAGAAACTCCCGGAGATGAGGCACCCCAGGGCGAAGGCCACCAGCGCGACCGTGGTGTAGCCGGAGGCGTCCCCGCGGTCCAGCCCGTGCACGTCACGGAGCAGCGGAATGGCCCACAGGCCCACGAACCCGAACAGGGAACCGGTGACGCCGAAATCGTAGACAAAACCCGGCCACAGGCGCCTGTGGGTGAGTACATGGCGCAGGTCCGAGATCCAGTGCTGATGGCGAAGCGGGTGGGCGGGCAATCCCTCCATCTCACGCACGGACGGGAAGCCCATGTCCTCGGGGCGGTCACGCACCTTCCACCAGGATGCGAACGCCAGGGCGAGTGCCAGCAACCCCAGCGCCACGAACACGTTGCGCCAGTCGGTGTACACCAGCAACAGGGCCAGCGGTCCCGTGGCGGCAATGGCCCCCACGTTGCCCAGCAGTATGGTGGCGCCGCTGATGGTGCCGTAGTGGCGTTCGCTGAACCACACGGTGTTGCTCTTCATCAGCCCCACGAACACCACCGAGACGCCCAGCCCCACCAGGAACCGGCCCGTGCTGGCCACGGCAAACGTGTCCGCGAGCCCGAACATGATGGAGCCGACACCCGCCACCAGGTTCCCCAGGAACACCGCGTACCGGGCGCCCAGCGTGTCTGCCAGCACACCGGCGGGGATCTGCATGGCCGTGTAGATGTAGTAGTACATGGCCGCCAGCGACCCCAGCGCGGCCGCACTGATGCCGAAGGCGGCGGACAGATCACTGGCCACCACCCCCGGGGCCATGCGGTGAAAGAACACCAGCATGTAGGCCAGGATGAGCAGGGTGAAGATGGTCCAGCGCACCTGCTGGAAACGGGGCGGGTAGGTGTTGGTCATTGGCATGGGCAGCCCGGGTGTCCGGGCAGGATACCCGTTGGGCGGCAGCAAATGAACGCAAACCCGGAGTCGCCGGCGGGAATTGCCAGGGACGCCCGGAGAATTCCTTCCCGACACAACCCCGGCACCCTGGCGGTTCGCGTCCGGTGCGTTCGCCCCGCCACTGCGGCATCTTGACGCCCTCGCCACGAACGGTGGCGAGATATGCGCGCCAGGGACGATGGTTCCAAATGCCGCGCCGGGGCCATACACTGAACGGATGTCCAGTCTCGCCCAAAAACGCATCCTGCTGGGAGTCACCGGCGGCATCGCGGCCTACAAGGCCTGCGAGCTGACGCGCCGCCTGCGCGATGCGGGGGCCGAGGTGCGCGTGGTGATGACCCGGGCCGCCACCGAGTTCGTCACCCCGCTCACCTTCCAGGCCCTGTCCGGCCAGCCGGTGCGCGGCACACTGTTCGACCCGGAGGCCGAAGCGGGCATGGACCACATCGCCCTGGCGCGCTGGGCCGACGCGATCCTGGTGGCGCCCGCCACCGCGGATTTTCTGGCGCGCCTGGCCCACGGCCGGGCCGACGACCTGCTCACCACCCTTTGCCTGGCCAGCGAGGCGCCCCTGTGCGTGGCGCCGGCCATGAACCGCGCCATGTGGGCGCACCCCGCCACCCGTGCCAATGCCGACACCCTGTGCGCACGCGGCGTGCACCTGCTGGGGCCGGGTGAAGGCAGTCAGGCCTGCGGCGAGACCGGCGAGGGCCGCATGCTCGAAACACCCGAATTGTTGGCTGGTCTCGAAGCGCTGTTCGCCGGCGGTTCGCTGGCGGGCCTGCACGTGCTCGTGACCGCCGGTCCCACCCGGGAACCCCTGGACCCGGTGCGTTACCTCAGCAACCGGAGCTCGGGAAAGATGGGCTACGCCGTGGCCCGGGCCGCCCGGGAGGCGGGGGCGCGGGTCACGCTCGTCACCGGGCCCACGGCACTGGCCCCGCCCGAGGGCATCGAGTGCATACCCGTGGAAACGGCTGCAGAGATGCACGAGGTCGTCTTGTCCCGGTCGGCCCAAGTCCAGGTCTTCATCGCCGCCGCCGCCGTGGCGGACTACCGGGCCGCCGCCGTATCCACCCACAAGATCAAGAAGAGCGCCGGGCACCTGCAACTGGGGCTCGAACGCAACCCCGACATCCTGGCCGCCGTGGCGGCGCTCGCGGATCGCCCGTTCACGGTGGGCTTCGCCGCCGAGACCCGGGACCTCGAGCGCAACGCCCGGACCAAGCTGATGAAAAAGGGCCTGGACCTGATCGCGGCCAACGACGTGTCCGGTGGCAGAGGCTTTGACGCGGACGACAACGCCCTGGCGCTCCTCTGGCCCGGGGGCGGCACCAAACTCCCCCGCCAGCCCAAGGAACAGCTGGCCCGGCAACTGGTGCGGGTGATTTCGGAACGCTTGAGGGCAGATCAAGGTTCAAAGTTCAAAGTTCAAAGGGGGTGTAATCCATGATTCCGGCAGGTAATTCCAGGGGGAGGAGATACCCATCCCTTTGAACCTTGAACCTTGAACTTTGAACTTTGAACTTTGAACTTTGAACTTTGAACCTTGAACTTTGAATCGCCTCTATGAAGATCGAACTGAAGATTCTCGACCCGCGCGTCGGCCGGGACATTCCCCTGCCCACCCACGCCACCTCCGGCTCGGCGGGCATGGACCTGCGTGCCTGTCTGGACGACCCGCTCACCCTGGCGCCCGGCGACACGCAACTCATCCCCACGGGCATCGCCATCCACATCGACGATCCGGGCCTGGCCGCCATGATCCTGCCCCGCTCGGGCCTGGGCCACAAGCACGGCATCGTGCTGGGCAACCTGGTCGGGCTGATCGACTCCGATTACCAGGGCCAACTGTTCGTTTCCTGCTGGAACCGGGGGCGTGAACCCTTCGTCGTGCAGCCCGGGGAACGGATCGCGCAACTGGTGATCGTGCCCGTGGTGCAGGCCGAGTTCCAGGTGGTGGAATCCTTCGAGGAAAGCCACCGGGGGGAAGGGGGATTCGGGTCGTCCGGGATCAAGTGAGGACCAAGTAGGAAGTGCGAATTGGGAAGTCGGACGGAACCCCTGTTTCGCACTTCCCAATTCACACTTCTCACTTCTGTAGAATGTGTAGACCAATCGAGCCGAGCCCAGAAAACCCGATGAACAAGGAATCCGCATCCCAGGTCGCACGCGTCCTCACCGAGGCGCTGCCGTACATCCAACGCTTCTCGGGCAAGACGGTGGTGATCAAGTACGGCGGCAATGCCATGGTGGACGACGCCCTCAAGAAGGGCTTTGCCCGGGACATCGTGCTGCTCAAGCAGGTGGGCCTCAACCCCGTGGTCGTGCATGGCGGCGGACCGCAGATCGGCAAGGTGCTGGCGCAGATCGGCAAGGAGTCACGCTTCGTGGACGGCCTGCGGGTCACCGACAGCGAGACCATGGACGTGGTGCAGATGGTGCTGGGCGGGCTGGTCAACAAGGACATCGTCAGCCTGATCAACAGTTTCGGCGGGCGCGCCGTGGGGCTCACGGGCAAGGACGGCGGCCTGATCCATGCGCGGCGCCTGGCGCACACGCGGCCCGGCGAGACTGCCGATGCGCCTGAAATCATCGATCTGGGTCACGTGGGCGAGGTGGATGGCATCGACCCGGCGGTGGTGCACATGCTGGATTCCGGGGACTTCATCCCGGTGATCGCCCCCATCGGCGTGGGCGACGACGGCACCGCATACAACATCAACGCCGACCTAGTGGCCGGCAAGATGGCGTCGGTGCTGCGCGCGGAAAAGCTCATCCTGCTCACCAATACCACCGGCGTCATGGACCCCCAGGGCAGGCTGCTCACCGGACTCACCGCGCGGCAGGTGGATGAACTCATTGCCGACGGCACCATCCACGGCGGCATGATCCCGAAGATCGGCTGCGCCCTGGACGCAGTGAAATCCGGCGTGAAGTCCGCCCACATCATCGACGGCCGGGTGGAGCATGCGGTGCTGCTGGAACTCTTTACGGACGAAGGCGTGGGGACGCTGATCCGGAGCTAAGAACGGCAATTCAAAATTCAATGTTCAATGTTCAATGTTCAAAGGGTCGAACGTGGCCGAGGTTGGGTGGGTCGTTGAACATTGAACTATTGAACGTTGAACGTCACCTCGCCGCCGCCTTCAGTTCACGCAGGCGTTCCAGGTCGGCATCGAACTGATCGATGATGCGCTGGCGTTCCTCCAGGCGTTCGTCGCGATAGCGGAGCTGCAGCCGCAGCTGGCGTTCCAGTCCGGCGATGTCCTCGTCCAGACCGGCCGGTGATCCGCTTCGCTCCCTTCGCTGTTGCAGGCGCGTGATCTGTTCCTCCAGTCTGCGAATCTTCTCTTCGGTGATGTCGAGACTGCCATCCACGATGGTGACCCGGTCATCCCGGGCAGCGATCAGCTCGCGCTCCGATCCGAAACTCTGGAGCAGGATGCGATCCCGGCGTTCCCGGGCCTCCTGTTCCTCCCGGCGCTGTGCCTCCAGCGCCTCCTCGCGGCGGGCCTCCTGGATCTCCTCGCGGGTCCTCGGCCGATCCAGTTCACGCACCGTCAGACCGCGTTCATCCAGAACGCGGAGCTCCCTGCGCTCGGCCTCCGGCGGCGGCGAATCACTGTAATGCACACGGCCGTCCGGGTCGGTCCAGCGGTACATCTGGGCCTGCAGCGTCACGGAAACAAGCAGCACCCCAAGGCCCGCAAAAAACACCAGTTTGCCTGCTACGCGCATCTCGCGGACCCTGTGTTACGATCGTCCGGCCCGGACCGCGGCCCCTCCGATGGCCAGTCCCGCCGATCACTCATGATAAATCCAATCGGGCCGTTATCCACCCGCCTTGTACATCCTGGACCAGATCCTGCTGTTCTTCATCGCCCTGGGCGCGAACCTGCTTTCGGCCGTGTCCGGAGGCGGCGCGGGTCTGGTGCAGCTGCCCGCGCTCATCTTCCTGGGCCTGCCCTTCGGCGTGGCGCTGGCCACCCACAAGGTGGCCAGCGTGGCCCTCGGTCTCGGCGCCACGCTGAGACACCTCAAGGAGAACACACTGGAACGCCGGTTCACAGGCTTTATCCTGATCACCGGCCTGCCAGGCGTAACGATCGGTGCCAGTTTCATCCTTCAGGTGCCCGAACGCGGCGCCGAAGTCGCCCTGGGTCTGCTCACCATGGGCCTCGGACTGTATTCCGTGCTCCGTCCCGGTCTGGGGCAGACCTACGCACCCAGCCACCGTACCCGCCACGGCTACCTGGTGGGCGGCGCGGGCCTGTTCCTTATCGGGATCCTGAACGGTTCGCTCACTTCCGGCACGGGTTTGTTCGCCACGTTCTGGCTGGTACGCTGGTTCGGCCTGGATTACAAGCGGGCGGTGGCCTATACGCTCGTGCTGGTGGGGGTCTTCTGGAACGGCACGGGCGCCCTGGTGCTGGGCGTGCTGGGCGAGATCCGCTGGAGCTGGCTGCCCGCCCTGCTGGCGGGCTCGCTGATCGGCGGGTATCTGGGCGCCGGTCTGGCCATCCGCCACGGCAACCGGTGGATCAAACGCATCTACGAGGCGGTCACGCTGCTGGTCGGGCTGAGCCTGATCCTGAGATGACGGTGCCCGGCCACATCGAGATACCCGCATGAACGACCCCGTCACCCGCAAGCGCTGGGCCCGGATACGGATCATCGCCTTCTGGTGGTTCGCGGCACTGATCATTGCCGGCAGTGTGATGCCTGCCGCCCAGGTCCCGGAGACCGGACTCCCGGACAAGCTGAGCCACGTGGCGGCCTACGGCATTCTCGCGCTGCTCGGCCTGTATGCATACCCGCGGCACGCACCGCTCGTGCTGGCGGGCGCATTCGGCCTGGGCGCGGCCCTGGAGGTGGTGCAGCATTTCATTCCCACGCGCACCTTCGAATGGCTGGACATCGCGGCCAATGGCGCAGGGGTACTGCTGGGCTTCCTGGTGGTGACTGTGGTGAACAGAAAGGTCGTCGGCTCGTAGCCGGCCCGATCCCCGGGGACACGGCCCCCTATATCCCGTACTGCGCCCGGTAGGCCTCCACCGCCTTGAGATGCGCATCGAGGCCGCCGCGTTCGCGCATGAACGCGATGAGGTCATCGAGGGTGGCGATACTGACCACGCTCAGGCCGAACTCGGCCTCCACTTCCTGAATGGCCGAGCGTTCGCCCCGGCCACGCTCCTGGCGATTGAGCGCAATGGCCACGCCCACGGGCTGCGCGCCGGCGGCACGGATGATGTCCACCGACTCGCGGATGGCGGTCCCGGCAGTGATCACGTCGTCCACGATGAGCACACGACCCGCCAGCGGCGCGCCCACCAGGTTGCCGCCTTCGCCGTGATCCTTGGCTTCCTTGCGGTTGAAGCACCAGGGCAGATCCCGGTCATGATGCCTGGCCAGGGCGATGGCGGTGGCCGCCGCCAGCGGGATCCCCTTGTAGGCCGGGCCGAAGAGCATGTCGAATGCCAGCCCCGAGTCGCTGATGGCCCGGGCGTAGAAGCTGCCCAGGCGGGCCAGGTCGGAGCCCGTGCTGAACAGGCCCGCATTGAAGAAGTACGGACTGACACGGCCGGACTTCAGGGTGAATTCCCCGAAGCGCAGCACGCCGCGCTCCAGGCAGAAGGCAAGAAACTCGGACCGGTAGGTTTTCATGGGGGGCAAAGATACAAGATCCTTGATGTCAGGGGAACGGGACGACAGCGGCCATCGTCCCGGGTGATCTCAACGGCGAACCACGAAGTCTGTTGAGATACACACCCGGGCACCCTTCGCGGTTCGCCTTTCCGCCCGGACGCCGGGATGCCGGATCCGTCCCGGCCTTCCCTGCCCGCATCCATATGCCGCCCTTTCCACTTCCGGGCCATGCCGGTAACCTTCGCACCCATGCGCATCATCACCCTCAACGCCAACGGCATCCGTTCCGCCGCCCGCAAGGGCTTCTTCGACTGGCTCAAGCAACAGCAGGCCGACGTGGTCTGCCTCCAGGAGACCAAGGCCCAGGAGCACCAGCTCGGCGACGAGACCTTCTGGCCCCAAGGCCATTTCACCTACTACTACGATGCCGCAAAAAAGGGTTACAGCGGGGTGGCCCTGTTCAGCCGCGTGGAACCCGACCGGATCATCACCGGACTCGGCTCCGAGGAGTTCGACCAGGAGGCGCGTTACATCGAGGCACAGTTCGGGAAACTTTCGGTGATCTCCCTGTACCTGCCCTCCGGTTCCTCCGGCGAGGAACGCCAGGCCGCCAAGTACCGCTTCATGGACCTGTTCATGAATCACCTCAGGGCGCTGCGGCGCAAGCGCCGCCAGTTCGTCATCTGCGGAGACTGGAACATCGCCCACAAGCCCATCGACCTGAAGAACTGGAAAAGCAACCAGAAGAACTCCGGATTCCTGCCCGAGGAACGGGCCTGGCTGGACGCGCTGTTCGATCAGGTGGGCTGGGTGGACGCGTTTCGCGTGGTCGATACCCGGCCGGAACAGTACACCTGGTGGTCCAACCGGGGACAGGCCCGGGCGAAGAACGTGGGATGGCGTCTGGATTACCAGATCGTCTCGCCGGGCCTGCGCGACAGGATCCGCTCGGCGAGTATCTATACCGGGGAGCGATTCTCCGATCACGCACCCCTGATCATGGACTACGATGTGCCCTTCCCGCCGGAGCTCTGAACGGATTCGCCGCCGCGACACGGATGCAAATCCTTTCAAGGATCACGACACCCATCCATGAACGCCTGGATCGAGAGCCTGAAGGTCTACTACGACCGGCGCATGCTGACGCTGCTGGCTCTGGGGTTCTCCTCCGGGCTGCCGGCGCCGCTGGTGTTCAGCAATCTCTCCATCTGGCTGCGCGACGAGGGGGTGAGCCGCACCGACATAGGTCTGTTCGCGCTGGCCACCACCCCCTATGCCATCAACTTCCTGTGGGCGCCGCTGGTGGACCGCATGCCGCTGCCGTGGCTCACGGCCCGCTTCGGACGGCGGCGGGGCTGGACGCTGTTCGCCCAGGGATGGCTGATCCTCGCCATCGGGTTCATGGCCCTGACCGATCCCTCCGGCAACCTGATGGCCGTGGCCGTGGCCGCCCTGTTCGTGGCCTTCGTCTCCGCCACCCAGGACATCGTCATCGACGCCTACCGCATCGACGTGCTCGAACCCCACCAATACGGCGCCGGCTCGGCGGCCGCCATCTGGGGCTGGCATCTGGGCGGCACCCTCGTGGGCGGCGCCGGGGGGCTCTACCTGGCGTCCGCCTTCGGCTGGAACGTGGCCTACGGCGTACTGGCATTCGCCATCGGCATCGGCGTGCTGGCCATCCTGCTGTCTCCCGAACCCACGGCCAGACCCACGGCCGAGACCGTGGCGCGCGAGCGGCGCGTCGCCGACCGCCTGCACCACATGAGCTGGCTGCGCGGTCGCATGGCCGACCTGACCGCCTGGTTCTACGGCGCCGTGGTGGCCCCCTTCGCCGATTTCATGCGCCGCGACGGCTGGGTGCTGATCCTGGTATTCATCTTCGTGTTCAAGTTCGGCGACGCGCTGCTGGGGCGCATGTCGGGCGTGTTCTACCGCGAGATGGGATTTGCCCTGGTCGACATCGCCAACGTCTCCAAGGTATACGGGCTCGCCGCAAACGGGGTCGGTATCGTGGTGGGCGGATACCTGGTGTTCCGCCTGGGCGTGATGAAATCCCTGTTCTTCGCCGGCTTCGCCGCCGCCAGCACGAATCTCACCTACTCCTGGCTCGCCATGTCCGGCCACGACATGACCGTGTTCAAGATCGCCGTGATGAGCGACAACTTCACCGGCGGGCTCGCCACCGTCGCCTTCGTGGCCTATCTCTCGAGCCTCACCAACGTGGCCTACACCGCCACGCAGTACGCCCTGCTCGCCTCGCTCGGCAACCTGGCGCGCATCTGGCTTTCCGCCTCCAGCGGCTGGATGGTGGACCAGCTGGACGGGGACTGGGCGATCTTCTTCGCCATGACCGCCGGTCTCGCCCTGGCGGGCCTGCCGCTGCTGCTGATTCTCATGTGGCGTTTCCCGACGCCCGCGCCCAAACGGGTGGAACCGCCCGATTGACCCGTGGGCGACAAGGGCGCGGAACCTCGATCGTCGAGGCCGGCGGCGCGCAGACTTTCTTCGCAGACGTGCGCTTCGGCGCCTGAGCGATACGCCCCTCACGCCTCACGCCTTACGCCTCACCCCTTGCCACCTAACGCGCCTTCAGTGAACGCCCCCCGGTGCGGGCGGTTCGATGCCGGGCGGGTTGGGATCCGGCGCGGCGTGATGCAGGATCATGCGCCAGCCGGACTCGCCACGGCGATAGGCGTTGGTGGCCAGCGCGACGCCGCGCAGGGCGCCGTCCACGTAGAGGTTCTCCCGCAGCACATGCACGGCCAGATCGCCGCTGACCCGCACCTGCCGGTGGGTGATGCGAAAACGCAGCATGGGCCCGTCGGCGAGGATGGACGCCCAGCTGTCCATCACGGCGGCCACGCCATCCAGGCGCTCACCGCCCGGATGGACGCAGCACACGCCCCGTTCATCGGCCCACACTTCGCGCATGGCGTCCATGTCCGCCCGCTCGAAGGCATCGTAGAAGGCGGCTTCCGCCTGCTCGGAGGATTCGAAAAGTCGCATGCCCGGGACCTGAAGTATCCAGTGGATCGTGATAGGTTAGGCGCGCACTCCCGTGGCCACAAGCGCACTCCCCCATGTCCCATATCCTCGTCATCGGCAACGCCACCATGGACATCGTCAACACCGTGGACCACTACCCGGTGGAGGACGAGGAACTGCGGGCCACAGGGCAGCAGGTGACGCCGGGCGGCAACGCCGCCAACAGCGCGCGCGTGCTGGTGCAGCTCGGGCACCGGGTCGACCTCGCCGCCGTGCTGGCCCTGGAGCCGGACGGGGAACGCCTGTCGGGCATGCTCAGGGAAAGGGGCGTGGGCGTGGACTGCTGCGCCCGGCACGAGGGCCGCACTCCCTGCTCCTATGTCACCCTCAGCGCGCGGACCGGCTCGCGCACCATCGTGCATTTTCGGGACCTGCCGGAGATGGATGCGGCGCACCTGCGCACGGTGCCCGTGGAACACATGGACTGGGTGCACCTGGAGGCACGGGACGCACGGACCACCGCTGCGTTGCTGCACGCGCTGCGCCCCAGGCTGGTGGACCAGCCGGTGTCCCTGGAAGTGGAGAAGGAGCGTCCCGACGTGGACACGCTGTTCTCCCTGCCCGATGTGGTGCTCTTCTCCAGGCCGTTTGCCCGGGGGCGGGGCTTCGACAGCGCCAGGGACTTTCTGGAACACACCGGCGCGAACTGTCCGGGGCGGATCCTGGTCTGTACCTGGGGAGAGGCGGGCGCCTGGGCACTGGATCACGACGGCGGGATGCATCATGCGCCTGCCGCGGCACCGCCCCGGGTGGTCGACACACTGGGGGCGGGGGACACCTTCAATGCCGGGCTCATTCACGGCCTCGCCGGAGGCCGCAACGTACCGGAGGCCCTGGACCTGGCCGTTCGCCTCGCCGGGCGAAAGGTGGGTCAACGGGGGCTGGACGGACTGAAGGATGTGATATGACCGAACTCTGTCGACTCGAACAACTGGATGCCACGGGTTCCCTGGGTCTGACCGTGGACCTGGGCCGGGGCCCGGAGGAGATCTTCGTGGTGCGCCGCCAGGACATCGTGCGGGCCTATCGCAACAGCTGCCCGCACACCGGCGGTCCGCTGGAATGGCAGGATGACGCGTTCCTGGACGAGGAAGGCGAGCACATCGTCTGCGCCACCCACGGGGCCCTGTTTCGCATCGACGACGGCTACTGCCTCGCCGGACCGTGCCGGCGCCAGTCCCTGAGCGCCGTGCCCGTCCGACTCGAAGGCGAAAAGGTGGTGCTGGCATGAACCGGCTCCGGTACCTGGCCTATGGCTCCAACCTGCATCCCGAACGCCTGCGCAAGCGTGTGCCCACGGCCGAACTGGAAGGACGGGTGTGTCTCACCGGCTGGCGTCTCACCTTCCACAAACGCGGTTATGACGGTTCCGGCAAGGGCCACCTGGTGGCCACTGAGCGGGCCGCGGATCGTGTGTGGTGTGCCATCTTCACCTTTCCCGCCCGGGATCGCGGGCCCCTGGACGAGGCCGAACGCGGCTACGGCATTACCGCACTGACGCTGCCGGACGGCAGCCGTGCCTTCACCTACCTGGCCCTGCCGGAACGGCTGGACACCCGGGCCGTTCCCTATGACTGGTACCGCGATCTCATCGCCACCGGCGCCCGGTACCTGGGCGCCCCCGGGGATTACGTCGCAGCCATCGCGGGCCACCCGGCCATCGCGGACCCGGATTCGGCACGGGTGGCACACCACCGCCGCATGCTCGCGGACCTGGCGGATCTGCCTGGCTGGAAGCCCGGCCCGTGACCTCCGTCGAACCGGCCATCCGGGTCACGGGACTCGCCAAGATCTTCGGCACGGTGCGCGCCGTGGAGGAGGTCAGCTTCCGCGTGCCCCGCGGCAGCACCACCGCCCTGCTCGGCCCCAATGGCGCAGGCAAGACCACCACCCTCGCCATGCTGCTGGGCCTGATGACGCCCAGCGCCGGCGAGATCCGCGTGCTGGGCGAGGACATGGGCCGCCACCGCTACCGGGTGCTGGGCCGCATGAACTACGCCTCCCCTTATACCGACCTGCCCCAGCGACTCACGGTGCGGGAAAATCTCATGGTCTACGGGCGGCTCTACGGGGTGCGCAACCTGCCCGCGCGCATCCGCGCGCTGGCGGCCGAACTGGACCTGGAGGCACATCTGCAACGCCCGTACCGCAACATGTCGGCCGGCCAGCGCACCCGCGTGGCGCTGGCCAAGGGGCTGCTCAACGAACCGGAGTTGCTGCTGCTGGACGAACCCACGGCGTCGCTGGATCCGGACACGGCCGACCGGGTGCGCGGTTGGCTGGAGGCCTACCGGGTACGCTCCGGCGCCACCATCGTGCTTGCCTCCCACAACATGCCGGAGGTGACGCGCCTGTGCGACCAGGTGGTCATGATGCGCGCGGGCCGGATCGTGGACACCGGCACCCCGGCGGCCCTGATCCGGCGTTACGGCCGGCAGAATCTGGAGGAGGTCTTCCTGGATGTGGCGCGGCAGGTCACCACAGGAGCGCCACCGCACGACGTCCCATGACCGGTCCGTCGAACACCGCCTGCGCCGCCGGCGTGCGGCCTGACGCCAGCCCATAGCACACGTGCAGGGGCAGCAGGTGCTCCTCCCGGGGATGACAGAAGCGCGCCGCGGGCGCGTCCCGCCAGCCGATCAGCCGGCGCTCGCGTTCCGCCGGTGCCAGTTCGAGCGACGTGCAGGTCTCGATCAGCCAGTCGTGAAAGGCGTCGACCTCCCGGGGATCACCTACGCGGGGGTCCAGCAGCGCCTGCATGTTGTGAAAGGAGAACCCCGACCCCAGCACCAGTACGTTGTCCTCGCGAACGGCCGCCAGCGCCCTGCCCAGGGCAATGTGCGCGCCCGGCTCCAGGTGTCCGAGCAATGACAGCTCGATGCAGGGGATGCGGGCATCCGGGTACATCAGCCCGAGGGGGACGAACAGGCCGTGATCGAACCCCCGCTGCGCATCCACACGCCCTTCGAGGCCCGCCGACCGCAGCATGCCATGCAGCCGATTCGCCAGTTGCGGATCGCCCGGCGCCGGATAGCGAATGCGGTAGGTCTCGTCGGGAAAGCCGTAGTAGTCGTAGATCAGCTTCGGCCGGGGCGCACCGGTCAGCGTGGGAATCTCCGCCTCCCAGTGCGCGCTGACCACCAGGATCGCCGCGGGTGTCCCCAGCCGGGCAGGAACGGCCTTGAGGAAGGCCACCAGATCACGGTGGGAGGGGTCATCCATCAGGGGCATGGGGCCGCCACCGTGGGGGATATAGAGGACGGGGGATGCCATGGGGGTGAGCCTTCTCAGGTGCGGGACAGGTCCGAAACCAGGCTCTCCGGACCTGGTTTCCGCTCCCTGGCCGGGTCCTCCCAGAGCGACTCGATGGCGGGCACCCGGCCCTCCTCCACCCAGCCCACCAGGCTGGTCCACTGGGCCACATCCCGGGCCTGGGTGCCGCCGCGCAGCTCATGAATCCCCCGGCCCGCCTCGAAGGCGCGCACATAATTCTGGGAGTCGCGCAGCACGCCCGCCACCGGGATCTCCAGGCTGGTAAGAAAGCGCATCAGGGCACGGAACACCAGGGTATTGCGCTTGACGCGGTTGGCGACCACGGCGATGCGATTGTCCGAGCGGGGGATCTTCGCCGCCAGCAACAGGTCCCCGACGCACCGGGTGGCCGCATGGATGTCGATATCCGAGGGCAACACGGGGATCAGGATACGGTCGGCATCGCGCGTCAGCTCACGCAACTCATCCCGGGAGACACCGGCGGGCGTGTCCACCACCAGACGCTGCGTGTCCGCGGGCGGTTGCATGGCAAAGCTGCGGGTCACGTTGGCGGGCAGGTCGAATGCCTTCAGGGGATGGACACCGGGGCGGTCCTCGCCGCGCTTTCCGAGCCAGCGCATACTCGTGCCCTGGGCATCCATGTCCATGAGGGTGGCGCGCAATCCCCGAACGGCGTAATAGGCCGCCAGGTTGGTGGCCAGCGTCGACTTGCCGGCCCCGCCCTTCGGATTCAGGACCAGCACCTTGCGAAATGCCGCATCTTCCGGATACATACATCCAGCATACCGAAAACCCGCCATGCATGCCCCTCGGCAGGCGGCGAAGCGGCCGCGCATCCGCTACTCTCAGGGATGTCGGACCTTTGCACGGGTACTGTCCCGACATCCACCAGCAGCCTCAAGGAGAACCACCATGTCGCACGTCTACAAGACCCTGGAACTCACCGGATCGTCCACCTCGGGCTCGGATGACGCCATCCGCACGGCCATCGAACGCGCCTCCAAGACCGTCCGGAACATGGACTGGTTCGAGGTGGTGGAGACCCGCGGCCATATCGAGGACGGCAAGATCGCCCACTGGCAGGTGACACTCAAGATCGGATTCCGGCTGGAGGGCTGAGCACGGCATGACGGGCAGCCCGGCAGTGCAACACTGCCGGGCTGCCCGATGCGGATGGGGCGCAATGTCCCGGGGGGGCCGCCTGAATGAATCATGACGCCGAAGCGACCCTCGTGGCCTTGGTTCATCGCCTTCGCGGCGCGAACAGTGTGGGACCGGCACCCTAACACCTGAGATCAGGCCGCCCGGCGGCGCAGGCTCGAAGGAATGGCCAGGCATCACTCCCAGGTGCTGGCCCCCTGATCGAAGCCGCCACGATAGGGACTGCCCACGCAGAACCGATGCCCGCTCGGCGCTTGCATGACCACCCATCCGTCGTTGCGGGATACGACTGTTGCGCCCAACTGTCCCAATCGCGCCGCCTCTGATTCTATCGAGTCTGTCTCGATGTCCAGGTGAGCGCGTGCCTCATGATGAACGCGCTGAACGATGACCTGTACATCGCCGGGAGGCGTTTCGAGCTGGATAAAGTTGCTGGTTTCATCCGGATCACGGGGCAACGGGTAACCCAGTGCGGCACTCCAGAATCGCGCTTCTGACAGCAAGTCGTCAGTCTGGCAGTCGATGACGATGTTTCCGAGTCTGCTTTTGTGCATTCGCACCTCTTCCTGAAGACTAACGCCGGTTCAAGCCATCTGCAGCACAACCCCTTACGTTTACGACCGGGTACCGGGACAACCCGAGGGCCCCTACCGCTGCTTGAGGGCTGCGATGGACAGCCCCGTACCCACGAATGCCAGACCTGCGCCGACGTTCAGGCCCGCCACAATACGCGGACGCGCGCGAAGCCACGCGCTCAGGCCAGAGGCGAATACGCCCATCAGGGCAAACCCAACGGCCGTCAGGAGCGCGAACCAGATTCCGTAAACGAGCATCTGCACTGTGACGGAGCCTCGCTCCGGGCTGACGAACTGCGGAATGAACGCCAACACAAACAAACCGGGCTTTGGGTTAAGAGCCGCAGAGAGGAACGCCGTTGAGGCGACCGAACGCAGCGGGGCTTTTTCCGCCGGCTCACAGCTAAAGAGTTGGCGCGAGCGCAACACCTTGATACCGAGCCAAAGCAGGTAGGCAGCGCCAAGGATCTTGACCACCCAAAAAGCCACCACCGAGGTCTGTAGCAGCACCGTAAGACCAAAGGTGGCAGCGCCAACATGGAAGAGAATGCCGGAACCCGACGACATACCCGACACGCAGGCGGCCAACCGGCCCTGACTGAGTCCCCGGCCGATGGCCAGAAGGTTATCCGGACCGGGCGAGAGCACGAGAAGAACGCATGCTACGGAGTATGCAATCCAGATCTCTATGGGAAACATTTTTCGAATGTCGCTTGAATCAGGATACTGGTCTGTTCGGCATATCGATATGACAGGTACGCCGCCATGAGCATGTAAGAAAGTGCGAGGAAACCGACAAAGAACAAGCTCCATTCAGTCGACAGAGGCTCATTGAGCGCGCGAATACGCGCTCAGCGCGGTGACCGTTACCAAGATCAGCCCCATGCCGAAGATCTGCAGACCGACCAGGCTTTCATTCAGAACCACAACGCCGAATAGCGAAGCGGTGACCGGCTCGACCATCGCCACAACAGACGCTACGGCCGGCGCGGTATGGTTCAGGCCGACGATATAGAAGATAAACGACAATCCGGCGCCAAGCACCCCCAACACCACGAACAGTGGCCAACTCGGCGTACTCAGCACTGCCACGGTCTGATCGGCATCACCCAGCCAGATAAGTATGATGGCGAGCACCGCGAACGCTATCACGAGAATCGCCTGCGGGCTGCCGTGAGGTGCCGCATACTTGAAACCGAAAATGAACACCGCATAGGACAGGCCGGAAAGCAGCCCGGCACCGGCGGCGATCGGCGTGACGTCGCCCGCCCCAATCTCGTAAATACCTGTAAGCAGCACGACGCCAAGCATCACCAGCGCGATCGCGGCCCACTTGAACAGCGTGGGGCTTTCGAGCTTGAGGGTGAAGGACACGAGATAGACGAACACCGGTGCGCAGTACATCAGGGTCGCAGCAACCGCGACACTGCCCTCCGCTATGCTTATGAAATAAAATGCGAAGTTGCCGGCCACGCCCACACCGGCGACCGCCGACCAGAACCATAAGCGGCGACTTGCCAGGCCGCTGCCGCGCGGGCGCAACGCCAGCCAGACGAGAACGAACAAGAACCCGATGGCGCCCCGGTAGAACGACACCACAACCGGGTCCCAGCCTTGGCCCGTGAGAATGCCGCCGATCCCGCCAGAAAGGCCCCAGCACAGTGCCGCAAGCACCACGAACGTCGTACTCAGACTCACCATCCTGTCTGATGAGATTAACCCCATGGGGCAGCCGAATCCCGTACCATTCTGCAAATCCCCTACCATTGATTCCAAGTGAGTTCCGAACCGCAGATCTTTCTGGCGGACATCCATCCGTGAGCTTTCCGGCGGACACCCATCCTTGCGACACCCACCTTTGCCCACCTTTGCCTGATCCTTGCCCGGACACCCACCTTTGCCCGGATAGATGCTTGGCTGAAGGGATCTTTCTGGCGGAGGACTGCTTGCCTGGACACCCGCTCTTAGATGCCTGTCTGGACACCCAGCCCCAAGCTTGCCCACAAATCTCAGGTATGCCAACCTGAAGGCCCGTTCGATATCAAGGATCGATATCATGCCCAAGCCAAGGAAAGCCCTCGTCTCGCTCGACGCCACTCCCTACTACCACTGCGTATCGCGCTGCGTGCGCCGCGCCTTTCTCTGCGGGGAGGATGCCCAGTCGGGCAAAAGCCACGAGCACCGCCGGCAGTGGATCGAAGCGCGCATGAAGGCGCTGGCGGCGGTCTTCGCCATTGATCTCTGCGCTTATGCCGTGATGTCCAATCACTACCATGTGGTGCTGCATGTGGATCGGGCCCGGGCGGAGGGATGGGGTGAGAAGGAGGTCATCCGGCGCTGGCGGGAACTGTTCACCGGCCATCCGCTGGTACAACGCCATCTCGCCGGGGAGACACTGCTGCAAGCGGAGCTGGCGCTGGTCCACGAGCTGGTGGCCCTGTGGCGCAGCCGTCTGGGCGACATCAGCTGGTTTATGCGCTGCCTGAACGAGTCCATCGCCCGGGGAGCCAATGAGGAGGATCAATGCACCGGTCGCTTCTGGGAAGGGCGCTTCAAGTGCCAGGCCCTGCTCGATGAAAAGGCGCTGGCGGCCTGTCTGGCCTATGTGGACCTCAATCCGGTTCGCGCCGGCATGGCCGAGACGCCGGAGACCTCACACCATACCTCGGTACGGGAACGGATCCGGGCAGCTCTGGCCACAGGCCTGACGCAGCCGGCCCACCTGCTGCCCTTCGTCGGCAATCCCCGCCAGGCAATGCCGAAGGGGCTTCCCTTTCGCCTGGAGGATTACCTGGAGCTGGTCGACTGGACCGGGCGGATCCTGCGCGAGGACAAGTGCGGCGCCATCCCCGCCAGCCTGCCCCCGATCCTGGAGCGCCTGGATATCGATCCGCGTCACTGGGTCTACATGACGCGCCACTTCGAAAGCCGCTTCAAGGGACTGGTCGGGGCCGCCTACCGGCTCAGGGCCGCCTGCCAAGCCCTCGGTTATCGACGAACACCCAATCTCGCCGTCTGCCGCGAACTGCTCAGTTAGTTAGCACGCCCGCCATTCTCTGCATCCCATCAGGCCTGATCTGAGGATTGGCTGCGCTCTTCATCTGGCGAATGCATGTAGAGGGCGCTCACCGGGCGTTGATCTGTCCCGTTCTCGTCCGAGAAACACTCCCAAATCCGGCATCTCTACACCCGTCGCCGGCTGCGCCTGGATGCCTCGCCTCTCAGCGCCTTGAAGTGGGTGGGATCGCTTCTGGTTTGTCACCAGGATCGCTCCTTCGCCCCAGCCGCATACGTCCATATGAGCCGCGTGTTTCCCTGTAGCGCAGCGGAAGGGTAAGCCGCCGGCTCGACGTGGTTGCTATGCTCTGTCTAGGGGGACCTTAATGGACCCTTTCTCCTGTCCAGCGATCCCGGCCTTTCCAAAAAGGGCAGGTTGGACATTCTTGTCCTTCTGGGTAGTCCACTCCCTCCTCGTGAGGACAACCGATAATGCGGTCAGGCATTACAACGGACCGGGCGCCATGAGCAGCGAGAAAATCCTTTATACCACTTAAAATGGATTCATTATTTCTTAGATCCTTGTCGGAGTACCACTTCTTCATCGCATCCGGCTCGGCATCCTCGTGAGCAACGATACTCGCGACCACCTTAGTGGCTGTTTTGTCGTCTGGGCCATAGAGGGCGATCGTCGCTATTGGGTAGCCACGGAAGCCCTTCTTCGCGCTCTTACTGAGCGCCTTCCGGAGTTTTTTGGCTTTAAGACTCATGTCCTTTAAAGGGCATAACCGTGTAATAGACTGACGCCGCAGTAATGGGTGACAGCCTGCATCAGCCGATCACCCAATCAGGCGCAGCCGCCGGGCGTCAGATTGCATACGGCGGTATCCCGGGCAGGATGCCCGGCAGTACGAAGAGGAACTGTCATGCGCAGGATCCCTCCCCTCCCGGTTCCCGTACGGCCTCGCTCGTTCTGATATCAATCCGGGGCCGTTGGAGAAACACGGCATCCCGGCGCGGGGCGGCGCCGGGATGTGCGGTGTACTGAAGCGTTCATTAAGGCGCAAAACGGGGGCCGGATCAAGGCGGCGTCAGGAGCCGGCGCCCTGGAGCGGGTACCGTCTTTCTTCTGTGTGTTGGAGGCCGAAGACCGGATCGGGTCTTCACCCCGCTGCATGCCTTCCGGCCCTGTCGTTCCTCAATGACTGGTACCGGGGTCGAGGCGCGTCTTGTTGTAGACGTTGTACTTGCCGGACGGGCGCTTCATGGGAATGCGCTTGACCTCCTCCAGAGTGTCGCCGTCGTAGATCACGATTGCGCCGTCGTCGTCCCAGATGCTCAGGATGGCGTAGCGCCCGTGGCGGTCGTATTCCACGTGCGCGGCGGTCTTGCCGGGCGCCGGGCGCAGGGTGCGCACGATCTCCAGGGTGTTCTTGTCGATGATGTGCACCGCGTCCCTGTTCGGGCCGAAGAAGACATCCACCCAGGCATAGGGCGAGTCGCCATGGCTGCGCATGAAGAAACCCGGGCCCAGGGTGTCGATGCGCTCGATGATCTTCCATTCCTGCATGTCGATGACGCTGACCTGCCCCTCCCGAAGGTTGGGGGTTGCGAGCACCGGACGGCCGCGGTACTCCCAGCTGATCCCGGAACCCAGGTGCGGCAAGCCGGTGAGATCCAGTTCGGCCACCTTGAGCCCCTCGTCCAGGTTGACCACCTGGGCGTTGTTGGCATTGCGCGCCGCGCCGATCAGGTGCCGGTAACCGGGGTCGAAGAAGAAGTCGTCCAGGTAGTCGTCCAGTTCGATGCGCCGCAGGGGGAACCCGGGTGTCCCGTAGCCGATCTCCCACACCTCGGCCACATCCCTGAGCGCGACGATGAAGCTCTCGCGCGGCGCGGCCGTGTAGACGGCGCTGACCCGCGACGAGGTTCCCTCCGCGTCGCGCGCCTCCAGGATCTTCAGGGGGGTGAGGTCCCCGGCATCCAGCAGCACGGCGCTGTGGGGCAGATAGTTGCCCACCAGCAGATAACGGCCGTCGCCGGAGACGGCCACGTTGCGGGTGTTGATGCCGGCGCGGATCTCGGCCACGGTCTTCATGTTGTAGACGTCGAATTTGCTGATCCAGCCGTCGCGTGAGGCGAAGTAGACAAAACGCCCGTCGGGCTCGTACTTGGGGCCGCCGTGCAGCGCGTAGCGGGTGGGGAAGCGGGTGAGCACCTCCAGGCTGTCGCCGTCCAGCAGGCTCGCGTGATGGTCGCCCAGCTCCACCACGATGAACAGGTTCAGGGGATCGGCGTCGAACAGCGGCGTATCACTGAGCTCACTGCGCTCATGGTGCACCACCCGGGAGGCGTCCATCTCCGCCATCCCCCAGACGGGCATCTCGGCCAGGGGTTCGTAGATGAAGTCCACCAGCAGGCTGATCTGTTCGGCATCCAGTTCGTGCGAAAAGCCCGGCATCTGGGTGGCAATGCGGCCGTCGGCGATCACCTCGGTGGCAGCGTCCGGGCGCAGGCGCCGCAGGTTCTCCGGCAACAGCGCGGGGCCCATGCCGCCGAGCCGGTCGGCGGAATGACAACTGGCACAGTGCTGCTCGTAGAGCCGCTTGGCCTCCGCCGAGAGGCCCGGCGACGAGATCAACAGGAGAGCCACCGCGCACAACAGCGCGGCAACAACGTGACGTAGAGGGAGCTTGCGCATCGGGTATCATCCGCCGGTTTCGGGCCCCGGTCGGGGCCCGGTTTCATCGAAAGTCATACTTCTCCGGGATGCTGCGGCGCGAGTAGGGGAACATCTGCAGCCGCTCGCCCGTGCCGCTGACGCCGATCTCCTCGTCGGTGAGGTAACAGGCCGGATCCTCCTGCCACGGGTCGCCGGTCAGCTGCCAGGCCCTGACCCGTGTGTTGCCGCCGCACACCGACCGGTACGCGCATTCGGCGCAGCGCCCCTTGAGCGGCCGGGGCGCGGCCTTGAGCCCCGCCATGAGCGGGTCGCGGGTGTCCTGCCAGATGTCTGAGAAGGGGCGCTCGCGCACATTGCCCAGGTTGTAGTCCCACCAGAAGGTGTCCGGGTGGACGTTGCCCAGGTTGTCGATGTTGGCGATGTTCACGCCGCTGGAGTTGCCGCCCCACTGCTCGAGCCGGGCGCGCATGTAGTCAAGATGCTCGGGATAGTGGCGCGCCACCCAGAACAGCAGGTACACGCCGTCCGCGTCGTTGTTGCCGGTGACGAACTCCCGGTGGCGCCCGGCCCGGACATCCTGCCAGCAGGTGTCGAACAGCAGGTCCATGGCCTGGCGGGTGACCTGGTGAAAGGCATCGTCCTTGCGGTTGCGGTTGCCGCGTCCGGCGTAGTTCAGATGCGACAGGTAGAACTTGTCCACGTCCTCGCGCTCCATCAGGGCGAGCAGTTCGGGAAGTTCGTGGGCATTGTCCATGGTGATGGTGAAGCGCATGCCCACCTTGATGCCGTTCTCCCGGCACAGGCGGATGCCGTTCATGGACTCCTCGAACGCCCCCTTGCGCCGACGGAAGTGATCATGGGTCTCCTCGATGCCGTCGATGCTGATGCCCACGTAATCGTAGCCCACCTCGGCGATGGGCCCGATGTTGTCGCGGGTGATGAGCGTCCCGTTGGTGGAAAGGCCCACGTAGAAACCCATGGCCTTGGCGCGTTGCGAGACCTCGAAGATGTCCCGTCGCAGCAGCGGCTCGCCGCCGGAGAGGATCAGCACCGGCACGCCGAAGCCCTTGAGGTCGTCCATCACCGTGAACACCTCCTGCGTGCTCAGCTCGCCCGGGAAGTCCTTGTCCGCCGAGATGGAGTAGCAGTGCTTGCAGGTGAGATTGCAGCGCCGGATGAGATTCCAGATCACCACCGGCCCCGGGGGCCGGCGGTGGGGCGGCAAGACCGCGTCGGCGCCCTCGACCAGGCTGTGGAGTTCGCGCATGTACTGGCTGATTCTAAACATGGTCTTGTCCTCAGGCCGTCAGTCGCAGGCCGGTTTTCTTGAGGATGCGCCGGCTGAACAGCACCTCGTGGCCCAGATCGTCCGGCCCCAGCAGTTCGGAGATGATGCACACCTTGCGCTCGGCCTCCTCGCGGCTGTCCGCATGCACCATGGCGAACAGGTTGTAGGGCCAGTGCGGCGGATGTCTCGGCCGGTGATAGCAGTGGCTGACGAAATCCAGGGCCCCCACCCGGGGGCCCAGTTCGCCGATGCGGTCGTCGGGCACATTCCACACGCTCATGCCGTTGTGGGTGAATCCCAGCCGGTAGTGGTTGGGCACCGCGGCGATGCGCCGGATGATGCCCCGTTCCTGCATGCTGCGCAGCCGGTCCATGACCTCCTGCGCGTCGACGCCCAGCTCCCCGGCCAGCGCATGATACGGCTCCGGGACCAATGGCAGGCCGGACTGGGTGGCGACGATCAACGCCCGGTCCAGGGCGTCGATGGGGGCCTCGTCATCCGGCCGCGAGGGCGGGGTCGGTTGTGATGTCGCGCGGTTCATGAGGTCAGACGGGCAACTTGAGCCTCACGTAATACTCCTCGAGCTTGGGCATGTTGTAGCAGGGATAACCGCTGGCCTGCTCGATGCGTTCGAGCACCTCGGCGATGGCCTGCGGGGTCTCGGTGGCGAGCACAAACCACATGTTGAACGCGTGCTCGCGCTCGTAGTTGTGGGCCACCTCGGTGAATCCGTTGACGATGCCTGCGACGCGCTCGAAGTCTCCGGCAGGCACGCGCATGGCCACCAGGGAGAACGCGCCCCCGAGGCGCTCCGCCTGATACATGGGACCGAAGCGGGTCAGGAAACGTTCATCCAGCAGGCGCCCGAGACGCCCGATCAGGGTCTGCTCGTCGGTGCCCAGTCGAGCCGCCACCTGCGCGTAGGGCCGCTCGCAGATCGGGAATCCGTCCTGCAGCGTGTTGATGATCTGCCGGTCCAGGGCGTCCAGTGCACCGGCGGGGGCCTCATGTGCCATAGCCCGCCTCGCACGTCGGCCGGGGCGCATCGCTGCCGTGATAGCGCGCACCGCACTGTTTGAAGCGGCGGCGGCTGAACAGCACCTCGTGGTCGACGGACCGCAGGCCGCATTCCTGCACCAGTTGCACGATGCGCGCCCGCACCTCGTCATGGGACTTGCCGTGGATCATGCAGAACAGGTTGTAAGGCCATTCCGGCAGCTGGCGGGGCCGCCGGTAACACAGAGTGACGAAGTCATAGCGGCTGAAGCGCGGCCCCAGCTCGGCCACTCTGTCGTCCGGCACGTCCCAGACCACCATGGCGTTGGCCCGGTAGCCCAGTTCCCGGTGGCGCACCACCACGCCCAGACGCTTGATCACACCGCGGTCGCGCAACGCCGCCAGGCGATCCACCACCTGCTGTTCGCTCAGCCCGAGCCGGCGGGCGATCTCCGCATAGGGCCGGGGCGTGAGCGCCAGGCCCTTCTCGATGGCCCCGATCAGCGCGATGTCGGTGCGGTCCAGCGACCCGACCCGCCCGCGAATGCCTCGCAGATGGTTCCTGAACCGGTTCATGTCCATCGCAGGTCGAACCCCAGGTCGATGTGATAATCCTCGAGCAACGGCAGGGCGAGGATGGGAATGCCCGTGCGGCTCTCCATGTCCTCGAGCACCGCGCACAGTTCGTCCTCGTCCCTGGCGGTCACCACGAACCACAGGTTGTACGCGTGTTCTCGCTCGTAGTTGTGATTGACGTTCGGGTAACCGTTGATGAGCCCGGCCACCGCCTCGAGCCGCTCCGGCGGCACCGCCATGGCGGCCAGGGTGCTGGCACCGATACTGTGGGGCCGGAACACCGCGCCTACCCGGCTCACCAGCCCCTGTTCATGAAGCCGCGCAAGGGCGGAGAGGACTTCCTCCTCGCTGACCCCCAGTTGCGCGGCCATGTCCGCATAGGGCCGCGGACTGAGCGGCAGATGGTGCTGGAAGTCGTTGAGCAGGTGCTTCTCCAGGGGTGAGAGTTCCACGGGGGCGCGCCTCACAGTCCGATGCGGTGGGCGCGGGCGGTGAAGAAGATGCCGCTGGGACTCTCCACATTCAGGCGCCCGAGCCGCTCCAGGGAGTATGCGTCGTAGATGTGCACCTCGTCAGCGTCGCGCACCGACACCCAGATGTGCTCGCCGCGCGGGGTGAACTCCATGTGCAGCACCGCCGGGCCCGGTTTCAGTTCGCCGGTGATCTCCAGGGTGTCCACGTCGATGATCTGCAGGGTGTCATTGTCCGGGTAGGCGAAGTTGACCCATACCGCATGCTGGTCGGGGCTTGCCATGACGAAGATGGGCTGACCATGCACCGGGATACGCGCCACTTCGCTCCAGTCGCGCCGGTTCACCACCAGCACGGAGTGGTGGCCCACCGCCGGCATGAAGGCGTAGTCGCCCGCCATGGCCCAGCCCTCCAGGTGGGGCATCTTGAACACCGGCAGTGGTTCGTCGCCGCGGCCGTAGCCGTCCATGATGCGCTGCACGCCGGCATCGGGGTTGCGCAGGTCCAGCAGGGCCATGCCGTCCTCGCCGAACAGGCCGGCGATGTAGTGGCGCCCGTCGGGCGTGATCAGGGCATCGTAGGGCTGGCGACCCACCTCCCGGTGTCGGGTGATGCGCGGCTCCTTGCCCTCGCTGAAATCCGCCACCCAGATCTCACCGGCCTCGAACAGGGTGAACACGAAGCGCTGGCGCGGGGCATCCACCAGCCCCACCACCTTGGAACGCTCGCCCTTGTCGTCCACCGCCGGGATGTCGGCCACCAGTTCCAGGGTGCGCGCGTCGAAGACCTTCACGCCGCCGGGGTCGTAGTTGGCCACGGCCAGCAGGCGGCCGTCCTGGGAGATGGCGCCGCCGATGCTGTTGCCCGACTGGATGATGCGATTGGTGATGCGCCGGGTGAGCAGGTCCAACTGGGTGAGGCCGCCGTCGCGCCCGAACACGTAGGCGTAGCGCGCGTCGCGCGAGTACTTCACCGAGGCATGGGAGAGATCGCCCAGGCCGGTGATCCGCGCAAGGCTCTCGCGGGTGGTGGTGTCGACGATCTGCACGCTGCCGGTGGCCCGTTCGACGATCACGCCCAGGTCGCCGGTGCCGCGCAACTGCCCCGCCTCGCCACCGGCCACCGCGGCCTGGCCCAGGGCCATGAGCAGCACCAGTGTCAGCCACCGCCCGAGTCGTTCCAAAGGTCTCACCGGATATCCCCCTCGTAAAGCAGATCGACCAGCCATCTCGCCTCGTCCTCCGTCAGGATAGTAGACCAGGGCGGCATGGGCGTGCCGGGGCGCCCGTACAGGACGGTGGCCACCATGGTCTCCCGGTCGCGTTCGGCCAGGGCCTGCGGCGTGATCGGCGGGCCCAGCCCACCGCGCATGGTCAGGCCGTGGCAGGAGCCGCAGTCCTGCTTGAGCAGATGGCGCAGCTCGGCCTTGCGCGGCTCACTGAGCTGCGGCTCCGCCGGGGACACCGCCGGCAGACTCAGCAGCGCGCCCAGCAGCAGCCATGCGGACATCCGGTTACGCACTCTGCTCACGCGCGTCCTCGCGCGCCTCCGGGGACTCGGGGCGATACCAGTCCAGCGCCGCGGCCATGGACACCACCCTGCCGACGATGAACAGCACCGGCGGGCGAAACTTCGCCTCGCGGGCCCGCGGACCCAGTTCGGCGAGCGTGGTGATGATGCGCCGCTGTTGCGTGGTCGCGCCATCCTGGACTGCCGCGGCGGGCGTGTCGCCGGACAGGCCAGCCTGGATGAGCCGGGCACTGATCTCGTCGATATTGGAGAGCCCCATGTAGATGATCAGCGTATGGTCGGAATTGGCCAGACGCGCCCAGTCATGGGGCAGGGGCAGGTTGCTGCGGCTGTGGCCGGTAATGATCTGCACGCCGGTCGCCAGCCCGCGATGGGTGAGCGGAATGCCGGCATACGCGGTAACGGCGGTGGCCGCGGTCACGCCCGGGACAATCTCGAAGCGCACGTTGTGCCGGCGCAGGTACTCGGCCTCCTCGCCGCCGCGTCCGAACACGAACGGATCACCGCCCTTGAGCCGCACCACCACCCGCGCCCTGGCGGCCGCCCTGACCAGCAGCCGGTTGATCTCGTCCTGGGGCAGGGTGTGGCGATCCGTCTCCTTGCCCACGTAGATCCGGCTTGCGCCCGCCGGGATGAGGTCCAGCACACCCCTGGAGATCAGCCGATCATAGACAACCACATCGGCCCGCTCGATCAGCCGCAGTGCCCGGATGGTCAGCAGGTCCGGGTCACCCGGTCCCGTTCCCACCAGATAGACGCAGGAGTTATCGGTCATTTCTTCACCACATCTTGTCTCGTAAGCGCATCACCGGCGATCCGGGCAGGTCCATCGGTGCATCGTTCCTCACAGGCTAACATGCTGTCTGCATTGAAGTTTCGTGTGCTGACCACGAGCATGTGGCACGTGGTGGTCACCGAATGTGTCCAATGTCCCGCGGACCGGGCCCCTTCTGGCTTCCATTATTGATTGCCCACCGGGGTGCAGCGCCTTGATATCGGTCAAATTTTGTATCCACAGTACATCTTTAACGCCGCATCGCGGCCGCCCCAGCCGAACGGCCCGGCATGCACGGCCGGTGTGATGGGCCGGCTGATGTGCGCTATGCTGAAATCCCTTTCGGACCGACGAGGACGCCTCATGACGCCCACGATCACACGTCTGGCGTTTCTGGCCTTGACCATATCGGGGGGCACGGTGGCGGCCCAGGACTACCTTCGCGATCATGCCGAGGTGGAGGCATTGCTCAGCGGCGCCACACTTTCAGGTATCTATCTGCGCAGCCAATCGGCCTATGTACTGGAGTTTCACCCGGATGGCTCACTGGTCGACGGCCACGGCGCATCGGCGCGCTGGTGGGTCAGCGACAACGGCCAGTATTGCCGAGAGTGGCTGAGCGGCCGGCTGGCGGGCAACAAGGCCTGCATGGAACTCACGCGTGACGGCGATCAGATCGCCATCTACTCCAATGGCAACAGGGTGGCGGAAGGCACACTGAGCCGCTAATGTCGCGGGACGCGGCCCGACCCGATCAGCGAACCGTCCTGGCGATGATCTCCTCGATCTCGCTGTCAGACGCGGACATGATCTCGGCCACCTCAGGCGGCATCATGTCCACGAAGGCACCGGTGTTCATGCGGGCGATGAACACCTCCCCGCCGGAGGTCTGGTAGATGCTCACGCGGCACGGCATGAAGGCGGAGATGGGGCGATAGTCGTCATTGCCCAGAATCCGCGCACTGTACTTGCCGCTGCATACATCCAGAATCACCACCGGATCCAGGGTGAAGCCCCGCTCGGACAGCACGCCCGCCATATTGTTGACATTGAGCACACTCCAACCCGCCTTGACCACTTCCTCCCGGAAGACCCTCAGGGTCTCGGGGAAGGACTTGTTGCTCTTGACGACCTGTACCAGTTGAGGCTGATCCGCGGCGCCGCCCTGGGCCATCACGAGGCCGGGGAGCGCCCACGCCAGCGCAAGCAGCAGGCCGAGGATCGCGAGGACCGGGCGTCTGTTGTTGCGTGCGCGCAGTGCGATGCTGTCGTGCATGGTATCGACTCCTTAGTGATTGAGAAGGATCTGTGCGGTTATTGATCGATGTCCGTGGAAGCCGGCTCCCGGTTGAGCATCCGGGCAAGGAAGGGAGGGCTTGCCTCGCCGAAGTAGAGGGTGCGATGCGGGAAGGGGATCTCCACACCCTGGGCGTCGAAGGCATACTTGACGCGACGCAGAAACTCGCGTCCCACGTACCACTGCTTGATGGGCCGGGTCTTGATGCGCCCCTTGATGACCACCGCGGAATCCCCGAACCTGTCCACGCCGAAGATCTCCATGTCCTCGATGATGTTCGGGCCGTATTCCGCGTCGGCCCTCATCTCCTCGCCCACGGCCTTGAGGATATCCACCACCCTGTCGGTGTCCTCCTTGTAGGCCACGCCGATGTCGAACACGTAGGCGGACCATTCCCGGGTAAGGTTGGTCACCGCGTCGATGGTGCCGTTGGGAAAGATGTGCACCTTGCCTTCCAGATCGCGCAGCACCAGTGTCCGGAAGTTGATGGACTCCACCAGCCCGCCGGTGCCGTTGACCACCACCACGTCCCCCACCCGCACCTGGTTCTCCAGGATGAAGAAGAAGCCGCTGATGATGTCCCGCACCAGGTTCTGGGCGCCGAAGCCCACCGCAAGCCCCAGCACGCCGGCCGAGGCCAGAATGGGCGTGACCGAGACGCCGAACTCGTTGAGGATCACCAGCAGGGCCATCACCCAGACGACGATCATCACCGCCTGGCGCAGCAGCCGCACCAGGGTCTCGGCGCGCTTGCTGGCCTCCGAGGGGACGTCCCCCTGCTGTTTGCCCCGCTCGACGAGCCGCCGTTCCATACGCGACAGCGCCGTGCGCACGGCATACATAACCGCCCAGGCCATCACCAGGATCAGCAGGATACGCAGGGTCGAGAAGATCAGATCGTCCCATTGAACCTGTTCGAAGTATTCTAGGACGAGTTCCATGTTTGATGCTCCAGCGGTTGTATCTACATGGTCGAACGAAGTGCGAAGTTGGAATTTAGAAGTGGGAAGTCAGGATCTCTTCTCCAACTTCCCAATTCACACCTCCCACTTTCAGGCCGCCCACCCCAGTTCCTTCGCCTTCTGCCGCGCCAGCGCCGGAACGTCCCGGGCGACGAAGTGGCGGTGCAGGACCTGCACGCCGATCATGTGGTTGATCACGGCATCCAGCTGCACCTGGGTGGAGACGGTGGTGTCCTCGGCCTCGTGCAGATCGAACAGCGCCTTCACGCCCGCGGGGTCCAGCAGGCCGGCGGCCTCGATGGCCTCGTCGGACAGGTACTCATCGGCCAGCGCACGCATGGCCGCCCACTTCTTCGGATCCGTATGCGCCGGGGGCGCCATGAACGCGAACTTCTCGCGCTCGTAGAGCACCTTGGGCAGCAGCCCCTTCATGGATTCGCGCAGCACGTACTTCTCCGTACGGCCGCGAATGCGCATGGAAGGCGGAATCCGCGTGGCGAACTCGGCCAGGTGATGGTCGAGGAACGGCGGGCGCGCCTCCATGGAGTTGGCCATGTCCACCCGGTCACCGCCCCAGGTGAGGATCTGCCCTTCCAGCATGGTCTTGATCCACACGTACTGGGCCTTGTCCAGAGGATGGCGCCCCTCGATCATGTCGCCGTCCAGCGCCTCCGCGATGGCACGCCCCGGTTCATAGCCCTTCACCTGTTCGCGCATGGCCGCGGACAGGAGACCGGGCACATGGGCTGCGCTCGCCAGCCACGGCTGCAGGCAGGACGGCGTGAAGCCCACCAGGTCGTTCAGGGCCGGATCGTTCAGTTCGTTCTCCGCGAGCATGGCGCCGGAGAACAGCTTGTTGCTCTCGGCCAGCATCTGCTCCCAGCTCGCCCGCTCGGCCGCATCCATGGTATCGAGGCCGTGCAGAAACATGTCGCGGCGGAAGGCGGGATATCCGGCAAACAGCTCATCGGAACCCTCGCCGGTGACCACCACCCGGTAGCCGGCCTTGTTCACATGCCGGCTCATGAGCAGCTTGGCGACGCCCAGCGTGTTGTAGATGGTGCGCTCGGCGTGCCACAGGGTCTCGACGAGGTTGTCGTAGAGATGGTCGGCGTTCAGCCGCATGATGTCCTGATCGGCCCCCACGGATTCGGCCATCTCCGTAGCGATGGCGGTCTCGTCGTAGTCGGCGTTGTCGAAGCCGATGGTGAAGGCCTTGACCGGCGCCTGCTGGTTGGCGGCGGACAGTCCCAGCGTGATGCAGGAATCGATTCCGCCGGAGAGGTAGCACGCCACCGGCACGTCCGCCTCCAGGCGCAGTTGCACGGCCTCCATCAGCTCACGGCGCACGCCTTCGATGTAGACCTCGTCGTCCTCGGGCTCGCCCCGCTCGGAGAGCAACGGGAAGTCCATATCCCAGTAACGCTCGTCGTGGATCTCGAACTTGCCGTGACGGCGCTCGATGGTCACCACGTGGCCCGGCTTGACCTGGTGAATGCCGTCGAAGGCCGTCGTGCCGGGAACCACCGTCTGCATGAGCTGGTGATAGAGCCCCCTGGCATTGAAGCGGCGCGGCACGGCCGGGTGCGCGAACAGCACCTTGATCTCGGAACCGAAGACGATCCGGCCATCCACCTCGGTCCAGTAGAGGGGCTTCACGCCGAAACGGTCGCGGATCAGCATGAGCCGGTCGCGGGCACGATCGTACAGGGCCACGCCGAACTCGCCGCGCATCTGCTTGAGCGTCTCCTCCAGGCCGTAGCGCTCATACAGATGCAGCACCATCTCCGAGTCGCTCTTGGTGCGGAACTTGGCGCCCCGGGAGGTCAGTTCGGTGCGGATGCGCTTATAGTCGTAGAGCTCGCCGTTCACGGCCAGCAACAGGTTCCCGTCATGGGAGACGAACGGCTGGCGGCCGCGGTTCTCGTCCAGGTCGATGATGGTGAGCCGGGCATGGGAGAAACCCACGCCACGGTCCTTCTCCACCCGGTAACCGAAACCGTCCGGCCCGCGGTGATACTGGATGGCCGCCATGGCCACCAGGGTCTCGGGATCGACGGGTTGATTGGGGTCGGCGTTCATCACGCCAGCTATTCCACACATGTGTGCATTCTCCTGCGAAATCGGAAATCAGGGTCAAGGCTTGCCGGGGAGGCGCGGAGGAAAGCGGGTGTCGGGATCCGGAGGATAAGAAGCGCCCCGCGGGCGGCGAATCCCCGATGCCTGATCCCGGCGGCATCCCGGGATCGCTTTACTCCGCATCTTCGCGGCAGCCGTTGAATCAATTCAGGCCCGGGACGGGTCCGGGGTGTCCATCACCTCGCTGATCCGGCGCACCATGCAGGTGAGCAGGGCCATGCGGATGAACACCGCGCCACGCGCCTGGGCGAAGTACCAGTTGTGGGGTGTCTTGTCGAGGTCCGTGGACAACTCCTCGCCGCGCGCCAGCGGGTGGAGGATGATCGCACCTTCCTTGAGCGGTGAATCGGGGGTCAGGCGCATGTCCATGCCCATGGCCTCGAAGGTATCGCCCACCCAGGCGATGGCGTTGATGTAGACCACGTCCAGACCGGGCAACTCACCATCCAGATCCGTGGCGACCCGGATATTCAGGCCCGCGCCGGCCAACTCCTCGCGCTGCCCTTCGTCGAAGAGATCGTCTTCCCGGCTGAGGATCACCACCTCTTCGACGGACGAGGAGAACAGGGTGAGCAGCAGCAACAGGCTTCGCACCGTGCGCATGCGGCTCGGCACGCCGATGATGCCGATCCGGATCCGCTCTGCGGCCGGCAGGTCCGGGCGAGCCAGCTCGGGGCGCCACTTGAGCATGGCGTAGACGTCCGCCATTGCCTGGGTGGGATGCTCATCGATCCCGTTACCGGCGTTGATGATGGGAATGCGCAGGGAGTCCAGCATCTCGTAGATGGAGCCGGCCTCGCTGTTGCGCAGCACGATCACATCCCCGTAGTTGTTGAACATCTCGGCGATGTCCGAGAGGGATTCGCCCTTGGCCATGCCCGTGCTCTTGGGATCGGTAATGGACATAATGTCCCCGCCCAGCCGATGCCAGGCGCTCTCGAAGGACAGGCGGGTGCGCGTGCTGGGCTCATAGAAAGCGCTGATGAGGATCTTGCCCGCCAGCGGCGGGTGCAGCAGCGCCGGCGTACTCTCGAACTGCGCGGCCAGGCGGAACACCTGCAGCAGCGTGTCCCGGTCGAACTGGCGCGAGGACACCACGTGACGGCTGGACAGCGACATCAGCGGGCGAGGGTCCTCGGGCAGGCTTTCGAACAGGGCGCGCGGGCGTTCGATGCCTGCGGTGCCGTCCTTGGGTTGCAGCGGACGCTCCAGCTGCGGATCGTTTGGAACTACCATGGCGTGCCTCTCTTCGGGTCACGGATGAACAATGGTCAACGCGACGGATTACGGGGTGATTCCCTGTTTATAGTCTTTGGCGCGGCTCTTTCCCGGCTCAGGAGGCCTCTTCCACCTTGGCGATCTCGGCCAGCGCCTCGTCCGTAGTCATGACACGGGCATAGCGGTCCTTGATGGTGGTCAGCGTCGCCTTCTGCATCTCCGGGGTCACCGTGGCGCAGCCGTCCTCGATGAGGGTGACGTAGAACCCGAGGTCGCAGGCGTCGCGGATGGCCGTGGATACGCACTCGTTGCTGTACACGCCCGCCACGAACAGGGACGTGATCTCCAGGTTGCGCAGCACGTATTCCAGATTGGTGGAGGTGAACACGCCGCTGGCGGTCTTGTTGATAACGATCTCGTCGCCCTGCGGCGCCACGATCTCCAGGAAATCCGCCTCCCTGGATCCCGGCGCGGCGTGCAGGTCGAGCCGCTTGTGGCCCGGGCCCCGGTCGCGCCCGTCGGCGGTGAGCGACTGGATGCGGGTGTGGATGACCTCCAGGCCCACGGCCCGGAAGGCATCCTGCAGGCGCCGCACGTTGGGCAGCACCAGGGTCTCCAGGCGATGGAAGTAATACTCGTCGGCCTCCCTGGGCACACCCGGGCGCTCCGCGTACGCGAACACCCCGTGGCCACGCGCCGCATCCAGATACTGGAGATCGATGCACAGCAGGGCCGCATGGTGCGCCCCCAGCTCACGCTTGAGTTCCCGGTTGGTGATCAGCGTATCGCGATACTGATCACGCAGCGGGTCGACGTTGTCGAACCTGGACAGGTCGGTCACGTTGTCCGGCTTGTCGTTCATGCCTTCTTCCTCTTCGCTTGCTGCTCCCCGGTGGTCGTGCCCGCATCCGCAGCGGCCAGTTGAAGGATGGCGTGAAGCGCCAGGTTGGCGCCTTTCTCGATGTCTTCCCACGGTGTCCACTCGGAGGCCGAATGACTCTTGCCCTCGATACTGGGCACGAAGATCATGCCGGTGCGCGTCGCCGAGCCCATGATCTGGGCATCATGCGCGGCGCCGCTCGGCATGCGCAGGTGTTCTAGGCCCAGCCGATCGGCGGTCTCGGTCAGCAGCTGCACCAGACCGGGATCGCAGCGCGTGGGCGGGATCTCGGAGAGCACCTCGAACTCGAACATCAGGTCACGCCGGCGCGCCAGGGCGGAGAGCGTACGGCGAAACGCGTCCGCCAGGTTCCTCAGGGTCTCCCCGTCGGTGTCGCGCACATCCAGGGAGAAGCCGGTCTCGCCGGGCACCGTATTGGCGGCCCCGGGCTTGAGTTCCACGCGGCCGATGGTGGCGCGGCTGTGGGGGCTGCCGTGTTCCTCCAGGATGCGATTGATCTCGCCGGCAAACTCCGCCAGGCCCTGGAAGCTGTCGGCACGCATGTCCATGGGGGTCGTGCCCGCATGGTTGGTCTGGCCCCTGAAGTGCGCATCCCACTTGAAGAGCCCGGTGATGGCATCCACGATGCCGATCGGCACATGGTTGCGGTCCAGGACGGGGCCCTGTTCGATATGCAGCTCCAGATAGGCATGGATGGATTCCGGTGCGCGGCGCGCGAACAATGCCGCGTTGGCATCCAGACCCCAGGCGGCCATGGCCTCGGTGAGGGCCACACCATCCAGATCCCGGGCATTGTGGATGGTCGCCGGCGTGAGCTGCCCGGCAATCGCCTGCGAACCGAACAGGCCGCCGAAACGGCCCTCCTCGTCGGTGAAGTCCACCACTTCCAGGGGATGCCTGAGCGGGACACCCGCCTCCTGGATGGTGCGCATCACCTCCAGGCCCACCAGCACGCCGAGCGCGCCGTCCAGCGGACCCCCGCCCGGCACGGTGTCCAGGTGCGAACCCATCATCACGCTGGCGCGCTTGCCGTCCCAGTCCAGGCGCGCGTGCAGATTGGCGGCGCCGTCCTCGAAGACATCGAGACCCGCGTCCTCGATGCGCGAGCGGAACCAGCGCCTGCCCTCCAGGTCGCCGTCACTGAAGGCCATGCGGTGGATCCCCTGATCCTCCTTCTGGCCGATGCGTGAGAGACTCTGCACATCCTCGCGCAGGCGTTCGAAGTTGACTCTGATTTCATTCATGTATCGTTGTGCTCCTCCCGGACATGCCGGATGGAACCGCGCACAGGTCCCCATACTCAACGCAGACCGCTGCGGCGTACGTGACTGGTTACTCATCCCCCGCGATGGGGCGAAGGGCCGCGCGCTCATCACGCGCCTCCATGCGCTCCAGCAGCGCTGCCAGGCCGGACTCCAGGGCGGCCAGCTGCTGTTCCGGCAGCGCCTGAAGCGCACGATTGAGATCCCCCTGCGCCGGCGCGGGCGCCGCCCGGAGCAGGGTTTCACCCCGGTCGGTGAGAAACAGGCTTACGACCCTCTGGTCCATGCCCGTCCTGCGGCGCTCCACCAGCCGCTTGTCCTCCAGCTTATCGAGCATGTTGGAAGCCGTGGAGGGATGGATCAACAGGCGTTGCGACAGGTCCCCCACCCTCAGGCCCGGCGCGCGGCGCAGTTCCCAGAGCGCCCACAGTTGCGCGGCGCTGACCCCGCAGGCCTTCTCGATGCTGCGGGAATGGGTCTGCAGGGCACGGTAGACCACGCGCAACTGGCGGATCACCGACTGCACGCCGGCGGGCGGGGTGCGGGCATCGTCGGGACCCGGCGATCCGGCCACGGAGGAATGCGTCATGGACATGGCTTACAGTATCTGTTTGCAACAAACTATTTTTGTACAATAACATCTGGCACGCCACAAACTCAACGCGGGCGCCGGTGTCGGATGTGCCTCCCGCCCGCCTTCGGAGACCCCCATGACCCAGCAGCTTCAGGACCGCCTGCAGGCACAACGCGAGGCCGCCTACCTCTTGCTGCGGCGTTACCTTTCCCTGGGCCGCCCCTTCCTGCTGCGCTCGGAGCTACGCGACGTGTTCGACGCCCTCTGCCTGGAGCAGGACGACGCCGGACTCGCAGACAGCCCGCTGGCGCGCATCGTGGATGACTGCCAGGAGGCGGTCCTGGCTGCCCCCTGGGTGTGTCTCGCCCTGCGCCCGCGCATCGGACGCTGGTCGTTCGTGCGCATTCACGCGGATGATCTGGGGGTGGAGGAACTCACCGTGAGCCGGTTCCTGGAGATCAAGGAGCACCTGGTCTGCCCCGCGCCGCGTCACACGCGGCCGCTGGAGTTCGACATCGAACCCTTCAACCGGGAGTTCCCGCAGATGCGCGAGACCCGGTCCATCGGACGCGGCATGGAGTTTCTCAACCGCAAGCTCTCCAGCCAGTTGTTCGATCGGGCCAACGGCGGGCTCGACAAGCTGTTCCTGTTCCTGCGCGAGCACCGCTGCGACGGCCGGCTGCTGATGATCAACGACCACATCGGCAACGTGGACGCCCTGCGCACCGCCATCCGCGATGCGGAGAAATACCTGTCCCGGCAGCGCCGTGAGACCGCCTGGCCCGAGATCGCCCACGAACTGCAGCATCTGGGCTTCGAACCCGGCTGGGGACGGGACGCGGGCAGGGTCCTGGACACGCTGCGCCTGCTTTCGGAGCTGCTCGAGGCCCCGTCTCCGGAGAGCCTGGAGCGCTTCCTGGCGCGCATCCCCATGATCTTCAGCCTCCTGATTCTCTCCCCCCATGGCTTCTTCGGCCAGGCCGGCGTGCTCGGCCTGCCGGACACGGGCGGACAGGTGGTCTACATCCTGGACCAGGTCAGGGCGCTGGAGCGCGAGATGCGCGACCGGCTCTCGGAGCAGGGCCTGGAGATCGAGCCCCGCATCCGCGTGGTGACCCGCCTCATCCCGGAGGCCCGGGGCACCACCTGCGATGAGCCCGAGGAGGCCATCTCCGGCACCGAGGGCGCGCGCATTCTGCGGGTGCCGTTCCGAAGTGACGACGGGGAGATCATCCCCCAGTGGATCTCCCGCTTCGAGATCTGGCCCTACCTGGAGCGCTTCGCCGACGAGGTGGAACGCACCATTCTGGCGGACCTGGGCGGGCGGCCCGACCTGATTATCGGCAACTACTCCGACGGCAACCTGGTGGCCTCTCTGCTCTCGGCGCGCATGCACGTCACCCAATGCAACATCGCCCATGCCCTGGAGAAGACCAAGTACCTCTATTCGGATCTCTACTGGAAGGACAACGACGCCCAGTACCACTTCGCCACGCAGTTCACCGCCGACCTGATCGCCATGAACTCGGCGGACTTCATCATCACCAGCACCTACCAGGAGATCGCCGGCACCAACGACGAGATCGGCCAGTACGAGAGCTACATGCACTTTGCCATGCCGGATCTGTATCGGGTGGTGCACGGCATCAACGTATTCGACCCCAAGTTCAACATCGTCTCGCCGGGCGCCGACGAGCGCGTGTACTTTCCGTATACGGACACGGAACACCGCATCAGCGGACTGCACGGCGAGATCGAGGACATGATCTTCGGCGGGCCCCGGGACGATGCCCGGGGAGTGCTGTCGGATCCCGGCCGCCCCGTGATCTTCACCATGGCGCGCCTGGACCGGATCAAGAACATCACGGGCCTGGTGTCCTGGTATGCCGAACACCCGGAGCTGCGCAATCAGGCCAACCTGGTGGTGGTGGCGGGTGCCGTGGACCCGCATCATTCCGACGACCGGGAGGAGCAGACCCAGATCGAATGCATGCACGCGCTGTTCGACGAGCATGGCCTGGACGGATGCGTACGCTGGCTGGGAGTTCGCCTGGACAAGACGGTATCCGGCGAGATCTACCGCTGCATCGCCGATCACCGGGGGGTCTTCGTGCAGCCGGCCCTGTTCGAGGCCTTCGGCCTGACGGTGATCGAGGCCATGGCCTCGGGCCTGCCCACCTTCGCCACCCGCTACGGCGGCCCGCTGGAGATCATCGAACACGGGGAGAGCGGCTTTCATATCGACCCGAATCACGGCGAGGACGCGGCGATACAGCTCGCGGAGTTCCTGGAGCGCTGCGCCGCGGACCCGGCGCACTGGGATGCCGTCTCCCGGGCCGCCATCAGCCGGGTGGAGGAACGCTATACCTGGCGCCTGTATGCACAGCGCATGATGACCCTGTCGCGCATCTACGGCTTCTGGAAGTATGTGACCAATCTGGAGCGTGCGGAAACCCAGCGTTACCTGGAGATGTTCCACACGCTGCAGTTCAGGCCGATGGCGCTTTTGAAGTGAGAAGGGTGAATTGGGAAGTGCGAAAAAAGGAGGATTCACCCCGGACGGGTGACGCAGGTGGTCGATATCGATTTTTATTCCCACTTCTCAATTCACCCTTCTCACATTCCCCTGTCACACCTCACTTGACAAAACGGCGCGTTCGTCGGATGAGTAAATTGTCTTTCTCACTGCCCCTTCACCTGTACTAAGCTTTAGGGGAGCAGGCAGCGCCTTCGCCGGTCGCGGGAGGAACTGCCAGTCCATGTACCGTGACACGGGTGCCGGCCGGTTGATGACGTGATCCATCGTTTTCAGTCAGGTTTTGTGCTGCATAACCCGACGCCCCGCCGCCGGTTTTCCGAATTGACTTCCTCCGCACAACCCGGGGGCGCAGGCGTACCGTCACGGTGCACGGCGCCGCCCCGCCCCGGAATGGGCATCGGAACTGCATCGGCTCCGGGGCGTCCAATAGAGCAGGTGAAGTGCCGGGAAACGGGCGCGCGTCCGGCGTGCCAAAGCCATACCGCTGACCGGAACACATCGGGTACACGCCCCAGGCGGCGTCCGAGGGTCGAACGCGCGGTTCGTTCTCTGCCATGGCCCTCATATTGCATGGCCGAATTGGCCACACACTGCGTCCTGACGAGGAGGTAAAGACGTTATGGATTCCGCAGAAACCCTGATTGCCCAGTATGCTCGGGAGTATCAGAAGCGCCAGGAATCGGAGATGCCGCTGGCCGCCTATCTGGAGGCCTGCAGCGACGACCCCCTGATGTACGCGACCGCCGGGGAACGGCTGGTTGCCGCCATCGGCGAACCCAATGTCCTCGATACCGCCAAGGACGAGCGCCTGGGACGCATCTTTCTCAACCGGACCATCAAGGTCTATCCGGCCTTTGAGGACTTCTACGGCATGGAGGAGACCGTCGAGCGTATCGTCGGCTTCTTCCGCTATGCCGCACAGGGCCTGGAGGAGTGCAAGCAGATCCTCTACCTGCTGGGCCCCGTGGGCGGCGGCAAGTCCTCCCTGGCGGAACGGCTCAAGAGCCTCATGGAGAAACATCCCATCTACGTGCTCAAGGCCGGCGACGAGATCTCTCCGGTGTTCGAGAGCCCCTTGGGTCTGTTCGACCCGGAGACCCACGGCGCCGACCTGGAAGCCCGGTTCGGCATCCCGAAACGCCGCCTCACCGGTCTCATATCGCCCTGGGCGGTCAAGCGGCTGGACGAGTTCGGCGGCGACATCGCGCGCTTCTCCGTGGTGCGCATCTATCCGTCCAAACTGCGCCAGATCGCCATCGCCAAGACGGAACCGGGCGACGAGAACAATCAGGACATCTCGTCGCTGGTGGGCAAGGTGGACATCCGCAAGCTGGAGCTCTACAGCCAGAACGACACGGACGCCTACAGCTACTCGGGCGGGCTCAACCGCGCAAACCAGGGGCTGCTGGAGTTCGTGGAGATGTTCAAGGCGCCCATCAAGATGCTGCACCCCCTGCTGACCGCCACCCAGGAGGCCAACTACGTGGGCACCGAGAACATCGGCGCCATCCCCTTCCAGGGCGTGATCATGGCCCATTCCAACGAGGCCGAGTGGCAGGCGTTCCGCAACAACAAGAACAACGAGGCCTTCCTGGACCGCATCTCCGTGATCAAGGTGCCCTATTGCCTGCGAGCCACGGAAGAAAGGCTCATCTACGACAAGCTGATCCGCACGAGTGAGCTGAGCGAGGCGCCCTGCGCCCCGGCCACCCTGGACCTGCTGGCGCGGTTCTCCGTGCTCACGCGTCTGAAGGAGCACGAGAACTCCAGCCTGTACTCCAAGATGCGCACCTACGACGGCGAAAGCCTCAAGGACACCGACCCCAAGGCCAAGTCCATGCAGGAATACCGGGACGTGGCGGGCGTGGACGAGGGCATGACCGGCGTCTCCACCCGTTTCGCCTTCAAGGTCCTCTCCGAGACCTTCAACTACGACAACCGCGAGGTGGCCGCCGACCCGGTGCATCTGCTCTACATGCTGGAGCAGTCCATTCGCCGGGAACAGTTCCCGGAGGAGACGGAGCGGCGCTACCTGGAGTTCATCAAGTCGGAGCTGGCACCGCGCTACGCGGACTTCATCGGCAACGAGATCCAGAAGGCGTACCTGGAGTCCTACCACGACTTCGGCCAGAACCTGTTCGAACGCTACGTGGCGTACGCCGACGCGTGGATCGAGGACCACGACTTCAAGGACCCGGATACCGGACAGATGCTCGACCGCCCCGGCCTCAATCAGGAGCTGTCCAAGATCGAGAAGGCCGCCGGCATCGCCAACCCCAAGGACTTCCGCAACGAGGTGGTGAAGTTCGCATTGCGCTCCCAGGCGGCCCAGGGCGGCAAGATGCCCTCCTGGACCTCCTACGAGAAGATCCGCGAGGTGATCGAGAAACGCATGTTCAGCCAGGTGGAGGACCTGCTCCCGGTGATCAGCTTCGGCACCAAGGCGGATTCCGACCTGGAGCGCAAGCACAGCGACTTCGTTCAGCGCATGGTGGAACGGGGCTACACCGAGCGTCAGGTGCGCCGCCTGGTGGAATGGTACATGCGCGTCAAGCAGGCGGGCTGAACACCCGCCGGAGGGGTCACACCTGTGGTGAACATCGTTGATCGGCGTCTCAACCCCAAGGACAAGAGCCTGGCCAATCGCCAGCGCTTCATCCGAAGGGCCAAGCGGCAGATCCTGGATGCGGTGCGCGACGTATCCGCGCGGCGCAAGGTCACCGAGGTGGGCCAGGGCGAGGAGGAGATCCGCATCCCCTCGGACGGACTGCAGGAACCCTCGTTTCGCAAGGACCGGAGCACCGGCACGCGCCGGCACGTGGTGCCCGGCAACAAGGAGTATCATGCCGGCGACCGCATTCCGCGCCCCGACGGCGGTGGCGGCGGGCCCGGCCCGGAGGGGAGCCCGGACGGTGAAGGGGAAGACGAGTTCCAGTTCACCGTGAGCCGGGACGAATTCCTGGACCTGTTCTTCGAGAACCTGGAACTGCCGGAGCTTGCCCGCACCCAACTCTCCAAGGTGGAGCAGCAGGGCATCCAGCGGGCGGGTTTTTCGGTGTCCGGTTCGCCGTCGAGCCTCAACCTCACCCGTACCATGCGCAACTCGCTGTCCCGGCGACTGGCGCTGCGCCGGCCCAAACGCGACGAGATCCTGGCCCTTGACCGTGAGATCGACCGACTGGAGCGCTCCGGCAAGGACATGGAGCAGCTGCGCGAACTTATCCGCCAGCGCGAGGCGCTCACCCGGCGCTCGCGCCTGATCCCGTACATCGACCCCATCGACCTGCGCTACAACCGCTTCGTCCCCACCCCGCGGCCCATCTCCCGCGCGGTGATGTTCTGCCTGATGGACGTCTCCGGCTCCATGACCGAGGACATGAAGGATCTGGCCAAGCGCTTCTTCATGCTGCTGTACCTGTTCCTGGAGCGGCGTTACCGGCATGTGGACATTGTCTTTATCCGCCATACCCATATCGCACAGGAGGTGGACGAGGAGACCTTCTTCTACTCCCGGGAAACCGGCGGCACCCTGGTGTCTCCGGCATTGCGGGAAATGGAGCGCGTGGTCCGTGAACGCTACTCGCCGGCGGAATGGAACATCTACGCCGCCCAGGCCTCCGACGGCGACAACACGCCTGCCGACAACCCCACGGTGGTACAGATGCTGGAGGACGTGATCCTCCCCGTATGCCGCTACTTCGCCTACATCGAGGTGGCCGAGGAGCGGGGCTGGGAGGCGGCCTCCGACCTGTGGGAGGTCTACGAGCGGCTGGTGGCGGCGGGTCATCCCATGGCCATGCGCCGGGTCAAGAAGCGCGCAGACATCTTCCCGGTGTTCCAGGACCTGTTCACGCCCGCGGAGTTGAGGGCCTGACATGATCAGCCAGTTCGAGAAAGACGCCCGGCTCATCTACACCGGCCCCGACTGGGACTACCGCCTGGTGCGCAAGGCCTTCGACGCCATCGAGCGTATCGCGGTGGACGAGATGGGTCTGGACCCCTACCCCAGCCAGGTGGAGGTGATCAGTTCGGAGCAGATGCTCGATGCCTATTCCTCCATGGGCATGCCGCTGTTCTACCGGCACTGGTCCTTCGGCAAGCACTTCGCCCGGGACGAGATGATGTACCGCAAGGGTATGACCGGGCTGGCCTACGAGATCGTCATCAACTCCAACCCATGCCTGTGCTACATCATGGAAGAGAACACCATGACCATGCAGACCCTGGTCATGGCCCACGCCGCCTTCGGCCACAGTCATTTCTTCAAGAACAACCAGCTCTTCAAGGCATGGACCGACGCCGACTCGATCCTGGACTATCTGGACTTCGCCAAGCGTTATGTCAGCGAGTGCGAGGAACGCTACGGCGCCCGCGCTGTGGAGCAGGTGCTCGACGCCGCCCACGCGCTCATGAGCCACGGCGTGCACCGCTATCCCCGGCGCCAGCCTCTCAACCTCAGGCGGGAGATGGAACGTGAGCGGGAACGGCGCCGTTTCGAGGAACAGACCTTCAATGATCTGTGGCGCACGCTGCCGAAGCGCGCGCCCGAAGACGGGGACGAGGATCCGGACATGGATGCCCGGCGCAGGAAGCTCGGCCTGCCGGAAGAAAACCTGCTGTATTTCCTGGAAAAACGCGCGCCCCGGCTGGCCCACTGGCAGCGCGAGATCCTGCGCATCGTGCGGGTCGTGTCCCAGTACTTCTATCCCCAGAAGCAGACGAAGGTGATGAACGAGGGCTGCGCCACCACGGTCCACTACGCCATCATGAACCGCCTGCACGAGACAGGGCAGATCACCGACGGCGCGTTCATGGAGTTCCTGCACGCCCACACCAACGTGGTATTCCAGCCGGAGTTCGATGATCGGCGTTTCTCGGGCATCAACCCCTACGCGCTGGGCTTCGGCATTCTTCAGGACCTGAAGCGCATCTGCGAGCACCCCACGGACGAGGACCGCCGCTGGTTCCCGGACATCGCCGGTTGCCAGGACCCCCTGGGCACGTGGAAGACCGCCTGGGCGGAGTACCGGGACGAGAGCTTCATCCTGCAGTTCCTGAGTCCGCGCATGATGCGCGAGTGGCGCCTGTTCTCCGTGCTGGATGATGCCGATGACGATGAAATGGAAGTGGAGGCCATCCACGACGAGGCCGGTTTCCGCGACGTGCGCCGCGCGCTGGCCGCGCAGTATGACCTGGCCCGCCATGAAGCCGACATCCAGGTGGTGGACGTGGACCTGACCGGCGACCGCCGCCTGATCCTGGAGCATCGCATCCTGGACGGCCGCCTGCTGGAGGAGCGCAGCACCCTGATGGTACTGCGCCACCTGGCCAACCTCTGGGGCTACCCGGTCAGCCTGGTGGAAGTGGACCCCGGCAGCGAGGACGTGCTCAACGCCTACGAGGACGTGGAGCCGGATCTGCGCCTGGCCTGATTTGGGCGGGTTAAAAGCCTTGACGCAAAGGCGCGAAGGCGCAAAGGAACGCAAAGTCTCTTGAGCATTTAAAAGACAGTAATGCCCGCGGGGAAGGCCGGCGTTAGCCGGCCTTCCCTAAATCCGACAAATCTTTGCGAACCTTTGCGCCTTCGCGTCTTTGCGTCGCGGTTCGCCTTTCCGTCGCAGCTCGTTTCAGATCTCAAAACCGATAGCCAAACTCGCGCTGGAAGCGCTCCGCGAAGCCGTCGCGGTCGAAACGGTGGTTCTGCGTGCCGTGGTGTTCGATCTTGACGGCGCCCATGAGTGCGGCGATCCGTCCGGTGGTCTCCCAGTCCATGCCGTGCAGCAGGCCGTGCAGCAGGCCGGCGCGGTAGGCGTCGCCGCAACCGGTGGGATCCTGGATCTCGCGCGCCTTCGCGGACGGAATCTCCAGACACTTACCCCCGGTGTAGACGAGAGATCCCTCGCCGCCCCGGGTCACGACCAGGGCCTCCACGCGGGTGGCCAGCTCGTCGATGCTCAGTGCCGTGCGCTCGCACATGAGCTGGGCCTCGTAGTCGTTGAGCGTCACCCAGGTGGCCTGCTCGACGAAGCGCACCAGATCCTCTCTGCCGAACATGGGCATGCCCTGGCCCGGGTCGAAGATGAAGGGTATGCCGCTTTCCGCGAACTGTTCCGCGTGCTGGATCATGCCGTCGCGGCCATCCGGCGAGACGATGCCAAGGGTGATGCCGTCGGCATCGCTCACCTTGTTCTGATGGGACTCGCTCATGGCGCCCGGATGGAAGGCCGTGATCTGGTTGTCGTCCTGGTCCGTGGTGATGAACGCCTGCCCGGTGTAGATGTCGTTCAGCACCTTCACGTGCTTGCGGCTGATGCCGTTCTCGTCCAGCCAGTTGGCGTACGGGGCGAAATCCCCGCCCACGGTGGCCATGAGCACGGGGTCACCACCGAGAAGCTTGAGGTTGAAGGCGATGTTGCCCGCGCAGCCGCCGAACTCCCGGCGCATCTGCGGCACCATGAACGACACATTCAGGATATGCACCTTGTCCGGCAGGATGTGGTTCTTGAACCGGTCGGGAAAGACCATGATGGTGTCGTAGGCGATGGAACCGCAGATCAGTGCAGACATGGATACTCCTTGGAGGGGCGACTTGCTGAAACCCACCGACCTTACCGAAGGCACTCGTAGCCTGCAAGGGAGGGGGGAGAGGCGATTCAAGGTTCAAGATTCAAGATTCAAAGGGGCGGGCGCCCGGCATGAACCTCAGTGCCGCCTTTGAATCTTGAATCTTGATGAGCTAGTTGAGTAATTTTCCGACAGTCCGCCCTGATTAGGGCGGGCACCGGGGTCTCCGGTAGATTGGTAGTCGCCAGACAATCCATCTACCAAGGAGAACTCCCGATGACCGCAGTCACAGAGAGTACCAAGCGCAAGCTGTCTTTGCTGCAACTGGCCGAGGAACTGGGCAATGTGTCCAAGGCGTGCAAGATCATGGGCTATCACCGAGACACCTTCTACGAGGTGCGCCGGGCCTTCCAGGTGGGCGGTGTGGGCGCCCTCATCGAGCAACGCCGGGGGCCCAGAAACCCCCACCCCAACCGGGTCGCCCCCGAGGTCGAGGAGGCGATCCTCGCGCTCTGCCTTGAGTTCCCCACTTACGGCGCCCAGCGCATCGCCAATGAGCTGCGCCTCCGGGATGTCAACGTCAGCCCCTCCGGTGTGCGCGGGGTGTGGCTTCGCCACGATCTCGAGACCCGCCACAAGCGCCTGTTGCGCCTCGAGGCCCGGGCCCAAGAGGACACCTTCGTGCTCTCCGATGCCCAGGTCCGCCTGCTTGAGCGCCATTCCTGCGAGTTCCGTATGCGTCATGTCGAGACCAATGGCCCCGGAGAACTGCTCAACCAGGACACCTACTACTGGGGCACCCTCAAGGGCGTCGGCAAGGTCTACGTCCAGGTCGTGGTCGATGCCTTCTGTTCACTCGCCTTCGCCAAGGTCTACACCTCGAAGATGCCCATCACCTCGGCTGATCTGCTCTATGACCGGGTGCTGCCCTTCTATGAGACCTTGGGCGTGGCAGTAAAAGCGATCCTCACCGACAACGGGCGCGAGTTCTGCGGGCGTCCCGAGCAGCACCCCTACGAGCTGCTGCTGGCGCTCCATGACATCGAACATCGCACCACCAGGATCCGCAGCCCACGCACCAACGGTTTTGTCGAGCGCATGAACCGCACGCTGCTCGATGAATGCTTCCGCGTCGCCGGGCGCCAGACCTGGTATCTCTCGCCCGAGGAGATCCAGCGCGATCTGGACAGGTTCCTCGAGTTCTACAACCTCAGGCGCAGCCATCAGGGCTATCGCCTGAAGGGCCGAACCCCTGCTCAGGCGCTGCGCGAAGCGCTCGGCACAAAGAAGCTTCCACCCATCGTCCCCAAGGACGACGCCAACGTGGAAAAAAAGGCGGCATGATCAACTGCCGGAGGCCCCGTGTGTCGGGTAATTACCAAACTTGTACATCTTGAACCTTGAATCGGGGTAAAAAAAACGGACCTATATATTTTACAAACCTTCTCACGCCCTATAGCATGAACAGTGAGTTAGGGCAGGAATGTTCGGATGGTGAATCAAACAATTTGCCAAGCAATCCGAGAAATGCGGTTGCTTGAATTCACTTATCACGGTTATCGCCGCGTTGTTGAGCCCCACGCCCACGGAGAAGATGCCCAGGGGCATGACGCGCTACGCGCTTACCAAGCCGGCGGATCAAGCTCGTCTGGGGATGCTCAAGGCTGGAAGATATTCCACACCGACGAAATGCTCGGCGTATCGCTATCTGGACAGCGATTTTCCAGTGCGAGACCAGGATACAAGCGTGATGACAAAGCGATGAATAGAATTTATTGCCAGCTCTAGCAGCACCACAATCGCACTCTCCACTACCGCTGTAAATCCCGCAATCTGACCAGTGCACCATAAAAAAGCCGGCTAAGCAGCCGGCTCCTCCTTCTTTCTGTCACCCTTTTCCTTCTTGGGCGGGGGTGTTCTTAGCATTCGTTTGAGCACTTCTTCTGGGTCATGCCGTTCTTTCTCCTGATCTGATTTTTTTCGCTTCTTATTCATACAAGTCGATTTGCCCAGTAGTGTCCGGCCGCATAATTTTCAGCCCATATTGAGCCTCAATTTCATTGCTAAACTCCAGCATAGATGTCTCTTTGAGTTTGGGCTTATCATTCCCGTCAAGGGTAATCAATTCAGGCACTCCAACCGATATTGCAGAAGCTATATGAATCGCATCAGGCGTACTTAACCAGAGATTATTTCCTGTAATTGGTTGAGTTTTTACGAACTTTGTACGCAACTCCACCGCTAATCCGGTCACCTTAGGGTTTGCGTCTACCCAGACAAACGTAGACCGTTTGTGCATCCCAGCAAAAAGTTCTTGGTGTGCCTGCTCCAACTTAGCTGGCATTACCTCCGTCAATGTTATTGAAGAGGTAATTATATACAGATTACCTTCATCAAACGCTTTCGCCTGCCGCTTTATAGCCTCTAATTCACCATCCCTATGCTTTTCACCCTTCAATAGCGCATAGAAAATACAGGAATCCCAGTATATGCCGTCTCCTAATGCCACCATTCATCTCTTATTTTTTGTATAAATTCAAATGTACTTTCTGCCCCAGTAGCGTCTGGGGCTACACCAATAAGATCATTCATTAAAGGCAATTCAGAATCGCTTGGGTGTATTTCTATATCTTTGACCACGCACTCGGACGGATGAAACTTCTTGTCTCGAATTTTTAATTCGCCGGTTACTGTGACATTCTTCTCTACCGCTTGGGCAGCAAGCATCAACATGCTTTTAGGAAAAATGCATTTAACGGCATGCCCTGTATAAGGATAATAGAGATAGAAATAATGAGGTTCACTGTGACTATTAAACCTTTCAACAATGCCGTTAACCGTGCCGTAGGTCACCATGGTACGGCTAAGTACCTTATTAAGGGCAGACGCGAGACTCCCGTCTATAGAAACCCTTTTCTTTCCATTAACATCAATCCACATCCTTTTGAATTTTTTATCTAACCCATTAACCAAGCTAGTTACACTATCAAGAAAAGATTCTGTGGCGTCTTCCGGGAGGTCTTCGCTATTTCGTATGGTATTAATACCATTAACGAAGTAATCAACCACACTCCCGGTGTAATCGTGTTTAGAATCAGTTGGGGTAGCCGTTAGTGTTACAGCCGCAGGACTTTCATGACTCAACCCAGAAACACGGTAAATCGCTGTCGGTTTTTCGGAATGTGTAACTATCTCGTCCGCTGCATTTAATGCTTTGCGGAGAGCAGATAACTGATCAATGAAAGCCTTGAGTCTGACGTCTCCGTCGTCCTCATCAATGCCTTCTACATGAAAAGTAAGATCAATCATCTTGGTAGTGAGTCCCGGTACATCAAACGTTTGCCCTCTATGCCTTTGAGAGCAGCCGCTGCGCGATCCTTATCGCTATATCCAAGGTTAGCTCGATAGTTATACCGAAAGTCGAATTCTCCGATATAGCGACATAGATGATGGGCGCCGACATGGTGGAAAGTCCCATTCAGCCCCCTCTTCAGGATCGCAAAGTAACTCTCAATCGTATTCGTGTGTACGTCCCCACGAACATATTCACCCAGGCCGTGCTTGACGTAGCTATGCTGGGCAAAGTCAGCCGTCATTGGTTCCCGAGTATGGCAGTATTGGCCCGCCTCGTCAGTCATGACGTGAGTGTCTGCCAATATCTGCGCCCTCAGTATCGGTCGAAGCGTCTTGGCATTAACAGACGGCACATGGAAAGACCGCGCACGCCCACCCCTCTCAACCAGAGTAAGTACCTTCTCCTTGTGGTGGTAACCACGGCCCTTCTTATCGCCTTTCGGCTTTGTATTGCCCCAAAAAGTTTCGTCCACCTCAACCGTACCGCCAGCACCACCCATCGGGGAAGGGGCGTCTTCACGCATCGCCTCCCTAATCCTGTGGGTCATAAACCACGCTGTCTTATAGGTGACACCGAGCATGCGATGCAACTGATTGGAACTAATCCCTTTTTTGCTCGCGCACATCAGGTGAATCGCCATCAGCCACTTGTTCAAGGGCACTCGGCTACCCTCGAATACTGTCCCGATCGTTACCGTGAATTGCTTCTCACAATCATTACACTTATACAGGCCCTTTCGTATCTTCTTCTTTTCATTCGGTTTTATCGGATAAATACGCTCTGTCCCACCACAATGCGGGCACACAGGGCCGTTTGGCCAACGGCTCGCCTCGATATGTTCCCGGGCGATATCCTCGTTCTGGAATTCAGGAGCAGTCAGATCACACATAGCGTTCCCCTCAATATAGGCTGACTGTACATCCATCCAGTAGGTTTGTCAAGTATATAAGTCCGAATCGGCATAGGGGCGGTCAGCATAGCTGACCGTTCCCCTGCCACACCACCCGGCATGCGGGTCCGCACCGGGCGGTTCGAGAAGTTGAGGTCATGAGAGACGCGGCACTCCCAGCCGCTCAAAATAGGCAATCGTCAGCACGTGGTGCACGGCAGAGAGGCTGTTATGCCACCAGCGGCGGCTCAGCGCCGCCACCGATTGCGCCACCCGGGCACTGGCTCCCAGCCGGATCAGTTCCCGGTAGATCGTCTTGCCGCGTCGCCACTGTTTGAGCTGCAAGGACCGTAGGCGGCGGCGTATCCACTCGTCCAGCCTGCGCCAGACACTGGGGGTTTGCGCCAACCCAAAGTACCCTTTCCAGCCCAGCAGATAACTGCGCAACCTGCCGATCACCTCTGCCATGCTGCACCCGCTGTTGCGCCGGGTCAGTTGCCTGACCCTCTGCCTGAACGCCTCCAGCGCCTTTTCCGACACCCCGCGTCGCACCTCGCCATCCCCGGACCGCCACAGGGCGTAACCAAGGAATTTGCGGCCGAATACGCGGGCCACCGCACTCTTGGATTCATTGATCCGCAAGCGCAGTTTGTCGTAACAGCGCCGCAGCAGACGCATCACCCGCTCGCCCGCCTTCTGACTGCGCACGTACACGTTGCAGTCGTCGGCGTAGCGGGCGAAGCGATGGCCTCTGCGTTCAAGCGCTCGATCCACTTCGTCCAGCAACACGTTGGCCAACAGCGGCGAGAGCGGGCCGCCCTGCGGCGTCCCCCCCACGCGCTCGATCACCACACCGCCATCCAGGATGCCCGCGCTCAGGTAGGCACGCACCAGCCGGATGACCCCGGCATCGTTCACGCGCCTGCTCAGGCGCTCNATCAGGATGTCGTGGTTGACCCGGTCGAAGAACTTCGACAGGTCGATGTCCACCACGATGTGGCAACCTTGGCTCACGTAGCGCTGCGCGGCCAGCACCGCGTCCCGCGCCCGGCGACCGGGACGGAACCCGTGGCTGTGCTCGCTGAAGGTCGGATCAATCTGCGGTTGCAGCACTTGCAGCAGTGCCTGCTGAATCAGACGGTCGGTGACGGTGGGTATCCCCAACTCCCGTTCGCTCCCGTCCGGCTTCGGGATGCCCACGCGCCGCACAGGCTGCGGCCTGTACGTGCCGTCCAGCAACTGCTGCCGGATGCTCGGCCATGCGTGTTTGAGGTGTTCTCCCGTCCGGGCTATGTCCAGACCGTCAACACCCGCAGCTCCCTTGTTTGCCTTCACGCGCTTCCAGGCGCGTTGCATGTTCTCCCTCGCGAGCGCCTGCGCCAACAGGTCCCGCCCTGCGTCCTCCGATCCTCGTCGCGGGAGGCCGGTTTCATCGCTGGTCCTTCGGGGCAGGGCTTCACCCTGGCCGTTCACAACCCGCCCCGCTGATGCGGGCATCTGATGCTCTACCGTTCTCATCGACAAGGCGTTTGACGCTCCTTCTCGTTCGGCCCTTCGCCCCTTGTTGGCAGCTACTACGGCCTCTGCTGACTTCTCGCTCCGGCTCTACACCGTCGCCCTTTCAGGCACAAGGCGAGATCTCCCCGGGTAAGAACGCACCCCTTCACCGCACAACCGCCGCATTTACGCCGCTTCGCCTTGGCCACGAGAGCTTCGCGGCTTCTTGCCCGCTCGCCCTGCTCGGCAGCGCCTTGTATCCGGTTCTTGTCCATCGGCTCCCGGGTTACGCTCCACGCTTCCTCCCCACGGTCGGTCACCCTTCCGCAGTTGCGCTTCGCTTCGTTCGCTGTGGCCAGCTTACGGGGGGACTTGCACCCCCAGGAGTGCGCCCGTGCCGGGCGCACAAAAAAAGCCCCGCCTCGGGCGGGGCTCATACGGGAGGCCGTGACGGCCCTCCCGGATACGATTTCCGGTCTTACTCTGCTACGACGTTTGCTGCCTGAGGGCCCTTTGGGCCATCCTGCACATCGAAACTGACCTTCTGGTTTTCAGCCAGAGTCTTGAATCCGGAACCGCTGATGGCGCTGAAGTGGACGAACACGTCCTTGCCGCCGTCATCGGGAGTTATGAAACCGAACCCCTTGGATTCGTTGAACCACTTCACAGTACCAGTTGCCATGGACTCCTACCTCAAAACAAAAATATTGAACACTTACCGTTGATGCGCAGGTCTTTGCGGGCCCTTTCGTGACGACAGCCACCGGACTGCCAGCGCACGAGATACCGTACAAACGATCCGCCACCGGTACAACCTACGCAACTTTTCGCCTCTGCGCTACTTTTTTTTCGCGGGTCCGGAGGAACGCCGGCGGCCCCCGGAGGGCCGTTTACGCAGGTGCACAATGCGCCGTCGAGGTGGCAATCCACCGTGTCCCACCGCATGCGCGATGCAATCACCCGCAGAGGTGTCGCACACGGATCACCCGACACCCCGTGTCCGGCGCGCACGCGTGTCTGGCCAACCGGTCCGTCCCGCGCTACGCTCAAATCCATGTCCGGCACCCAGATCCTGTCCACGCACACGCCATCGGGCGTCACGCTGCAACCCGGCTGGAGGGTCCCGGATTACTCGGGTGACAATGTCGCCAATCTCATGATGAGTCTTGCACTGGGCCTGTCCGACGACAGGCGGCCCGCATCCCCGGACTGCCCCCACCTCGACCACCTGCCGCCCGAGGCCGTGCGCGGGCATCGACACGTGCTGCTGATGGTCATTGACGGCCTGGGTGACGCCATGCTCAACGGCCGGGCGCCGTGTCCGACGCTTCGCGGATGCCGCGCGCTCAGCCTGTCGTCGGTGTTCCCCAGCACCACCGCGGCGGGGATCACCTGCTTCCTCACGGGTCAGCCGCCCGCGCGGCACGGTCTGACCGGCTGGCATATGTATCTTGAATCGCTGGATACCGTCATGGCGGTGCTGCCCGGTCATCCGCGGGGCGACGGGCCGGCGTATACGGACCTGGACATCACACCCCGGGAACTGCTGGGCCTTGATCCCCTGTTCGAGCACCTCGCGGTGCCGGTCAACTGCGTCAGTCCGGCCGCCATCGCCGACTCCCCGTTCAATCGCAGCATGACCCGCGCGGCCCGGTCCCACGTCTACGAGGACCTGGAGGGTTTCTTTCAGGGGACACGGCGCGCGGTGCTGGGGTCGCCCGGATTCACCTACGCGTACTGGCCGGACCTGGATCGCCTGGGCCACCTGCATGGCGCCGACAGCGCGGAGCTGCGCGCGCACCTTGGCGCGCTGGACGCGGGCTTTGCGCAGCTCCTGGAGCGGTTGTCCGGCAGTGACACCCTGGTGCTGCTCACCGCCGATCACGGCATGATCGACGCGCCGCTGCGCCTGGATCTGGACGCACATCCAGACATCACCGCCTGCCTTCGCCATCCCCTGTGCGGTGAACCCCGGGTGGCCTTCGCATACGTGCGCCCCGGGCTTCATGAACGTTTCCGCGAACTGGTCAATGCCCGCTTCGGTTACTGCCTGACCCTGGCGGACAGCCGTGAACTCCTGAATGCCGGATGGTTCGGGCCCGGCCCGGCGCACCCCGCGCTGTCGGGACGCGTGGGGGACTACGCGCTGCTCATGCACGACGGCTGGATGGTGTTCGACCGGGTTCCGGAGGAAGGCCCGCGCCGCATGGTGGCGGTGCACGGCGGGCTGAGCGCCACGGAACGGCTGGTACCGCTGGTGGCGGTGCGTGTCTGATAGAATGGACGCTCTTGCCCGAGGTTCTCCCTGATGAATGACATCCCCGACATCTACGAAACCGCCGCCACGGAAACCGTGGAGCTGGCCAACCGGCTCGCGGCCGACGCCCCCGACAACCATCCCTGGGACGTCGCCGACGGCCTGCTTGCCGGCGCCGTGCACTACTGGCTCTACAGCCGTCAGCCCTGTGGCGACCCCATGTGCGAGGATTGCGCGCCCGTCGCCACCGCCGAACAGCGGGTGGCCGAACTCAAGCGCGTGGTGGAACAGATGGCCCAGGACAGCGACTACTATCACGCGCCAACGGATGTGAATGTGGGCAGGGCCTGAAGGGCCCTGCAGACGCAAGATACAAGTGAATTCCAGTGCGCCGTTTCTTGTATCTTGCCTCTGCGCCTTAATGCCCGCTTCACCCGCTCGGCAGCCATACCCGTACACGGGTGCCATCGAGCGGGCCCCGGTCGATCTCGATCCTGCCCTCGTAGGCGGCGACGATGTCGGCAACCACGGCCAGTCCGATACCCTGACCCGGCACCTGCTCGTCCAGGCGGCCGCCACGGCTGAGGATGGTGGGGATCTGATCCGGGGGGATGCCGGGGCCGTTATCGCAGACCGCGAGTTCCAGGCGTTTGCCGTCCGGCCCCGCGTCCACCCGCACCCGGCTGCCGCCATGCTTCCAGGCGTTGTCCAGCAGGTTGCCCATCAGCTCCATGAAGTCGCCCTCATTGCCGCGAAACTGCAGGTCCCCGGGGACCCGGGACTCGAATGCCACGTCGTGTTCCGGGTAGACCTTGGCGAGCGTCGTGGCCAGGCGTTCGACCAGCGGCTTGACGGGCACCGGCACGGTCAAGGCGCTGCGCCCCGAGGTGGCGGCCCGCTGCAACTGGTAGGCCACGATGCGCTCCATGCGCTCAAGCTGCTCCAGGACCTGCGCACGGTCCAGCTCGCGGGTGTCGAGGGTGCCGCGCAGCACCGCAAGCGGCGTCTTGAGACTGTGCGCCAGGTCGGAGAGCGCGTCCCGGTAGCGGGCCAGCTGCGCCCGTTCGTGGCGCACCAGCGCATTGAGGTTTTCGGTCAGGCCCCTGAGTTCCACCGGATAGTGCCCCTGGAGGCCCGCCTGGTGGCCCCGTTCCACGGCCCTCAGCTCCCGGGCGACCCGGCGCAGGGGCTTGAGCCCCTGGTGCAGGGCGAACGCCTGGGCGGCGAGCAACAGCACGGCCAGGGCAACGAGCCAGCCCCAGAGACTTTGCCGGTATCCCGAGATCTGCGCCTCGAAGGCGGCACGGTCCTCCCTGACGCGAAACTCCAGCGGATGCAGACCTTCGCTCAGTTCCCAGTGCACGGTGAGACTCACCAGGAAAGGAAAATCGTCCCCCTCCGGGCCATGGCCCAGGGCCGAGGGCGAGGTCCACAACTGCGTGCCGTCCGGTGCCCGAACCTCCGCCACCAGCCCGGACCCGGGCAGCATGAGCCGCGCCTCGGGCAGCCGTTCGGGCAGCGTGACACGGCCGTCCTCATCCACCTCGGTCACGCCCATGAGCAGGTAGAGCTGAGCGTGCAGCCGTTCATCCAGGGCCTGGGCGGCGCTCTCGCGGAAGGCGCGTTCCAGGGCCAGCGCGGTGAGTACGGCGAATACCGCCACCACCAGGGCGGCGATGAACCCCACCCGCAGGCTCAGGGAACTCATGACCCTCCGTCGTCAACCAGATTGAGCCTGTAGCCCCGGCCGCGCAGGGTCTCGATGGGGGCAAGGGTCCCGTCCGGGTCCAGCTTGCGGCGCAGCCGGCCGATGAGCACCTCCAGGACATTGCTGTCCCGGTCGTCATCGTGCGCATAGAGATAATCGGTCAGCGTCTGCTTGGAGACCACCCGGCCCGCGTGGCGCGCCAGGTATTCCAGCACCCGGTATTCGAAGGAGGTCAGCACGACGGGTTCACCATCCCGGGTCACGGTCTGGGCACCGGTGTCCATCACCAGGGGGCCGAGGGTGAGACGCCCGTCGGGACTCCCCGCGGCACGCCTCGCCAGCGCGCGGATGCGGGCCACCAGTTCCTCCATGTGAAACGGCTTGGCCAGGTAATCGTCGGCACCGGCCTCCAGCCCCTCCACCTTCTCCTGCCACTGGCTGCGGGCGGTGAGAATGAGCACCGGCACCCGCCCGCCCCCGGCGCGCAGCCGGCGGATGACATCGAGTCCCGGCAGGCGCGGCAGACCGAGATCCACCACGGCCACGTCCACGGGATACTCGGTGAGCCGGAACAGGCCATCTTCACCGTCGGCGCTGGTATCCACCATCCAGCCCTCGGATTCCAGGCGCTCGCGAAGCTGCTCGCGCAGCGGGGCCTCGTCCTCGATCACCACGACGCGCATTACAGCCACTCCCCCGTACGCCCGTCCACGCGGATGGTGCGCACCCGCTGATTGTCGGTGAGCACGCGGATGTGATGCACCGGCACGCCGTTCTCCGTCCGGGTCTCGGCCGACAGCACGCGGCCGCCGGTGCGCCGCTGTACCTGGGCCACCGCCTGATTCAGGGAGACCCCGTCGGCCTGGGCCAGCTCGGGAAACGCCCCGCCGGGAAGCGGCGGCGCGGCCATGGCCGTGACAGGGGTCATCGGGACGCCCAGCCCCAGCAGCAGGACCAGCAGCCCCCCTGTTGCCGCGATCCGGCAACGGCGGGCGGGGCGAGGAGGCGGTAGCGTGACATGCATCGGCATAGCGTCCCAGTGTACCGCCTCCGGCCCGTCAGGAAAGCACCGGCCGGCGCCGGCCTCAATCGGCCGGGTCCACCGCCACCCTCACCCGGACCGTGTCGCCCGGATCGTAGGCCATGGTGCGGGTGTACTCCTGCCCGCGATAGCGGTAGGTCACGCGATAGCCCGCATGGCGTTCTTCCTCGTAGAAACGCTCCACCGTCCGGCAATGCTGCTCATGGGTCGTGTAGACCCGGGTCTGCTGGCGGCTGCGGGCCATGTCGCTGCCGATCATGGCGCCGGCCACGGTGCCCACCGCGGTGGCCGCGCGACGTCCGTTGCCCTTGCCGATCTGGTTACCCAGCACACCGCCGATGATGGTGCCGGTGAGTGTATAGACGCCGGTGTCCGGGCCGGTCTGCTGAACGTGCCGTACCGGTTCCGTCCAGCACTCCTGGCCGGGTGCGGCCACCCGCACCACCTCGATGACCGGCCGCACGTCCACCACCCGGGCCTGGTCGTAGAACACGCCGGACGGACGATCATAGGCTTGGGCGGCACCGCCCATGGCCATGCCGGCCAGCGTCAGGGAAAGTACCGTGAGTCGCAGTTTCATGACAGTTTCTCCTCCACCTGGGGGCTCTTGCCACGCCCAGGGTGCCCCGGGCGCCCTGAATGCAGCCTGAATCCGCGGACGGCAATGCCCGGCCTCAGAACCGCGTCCGGTAGCGGATGCTGAAGTCCAGCGTGCTGTGACCGGCCGGTCCGTGATAGACGGTGGCCGGGGCCCGGTATGCCGGCGCCCTGTGCACCGGGGCCGGGTAGACGACCACCGGTTGCCGATAGCCCTTGTAGTGGCGCACACGGTGGCGGGGGGCACGCTTCTGGCGATAGCCGTGGGCCGGGGCCCAGGCCGGCGGCCCACCGCGCACATGGGTGGTAGTGTAGGTGATGGTGGTGACGCTGCCCGGGACGACGTGGCCGTAATGGCCCGCCAGGGCGGCGCCCGGAAGCAGCAGAACGGCGCCCAGTACGCCGGCGCCCAACCGGAAGACGGATTTGCGCATGACGGCTTCTCCTCTCGATTGCGGGCACCCTGCCCGCCAGTGTCAGACTGCCTGCCCGCCACTGAACCGGGACTGAACGGGGACCGGGGAATGAGCCGCGGAGAAGCCCCGGAATGTGTCCTTTCTCCAAATATTGCGTATACAAGGATCATGGACCGGCTCGGCCTTTACTTCCTGCTGTTCATCGGCGCCTTTGTTGCGTCGCAGTTCTGGCTGGTCTGGCGCACCCGCAACCAGCGGGGCCGGAGTGCCCCGCGCCTGGATGACGTGGTGAACGCGAAGCTGCTGGAGCAGCCCCGGCTGATCCTCTACTTCTGGCGGCCCGGCTGCCATGTCTGCGGGACCACCTCCATGGTCATCAACCCGTTGCTGGACACCCGCAAGGACATCGTCAAGATCAATGCCCTGGAAGAACGGGCACTGGCCCGGCGCTTTGGCATCCTGGGAACGCCCACCCTGGTGGTGATCAGCGAGGGCCGGATCGAGCGGGTACTGACGGGTTCACGCAACGAGCAGCAGATCCGCGATCTGGTGGGGGCCTGGGGCCAGGACACCGACGATGGCGACGGCGGGGATCACCCGCCCGGGTAGGGGGGATGCACCCTCCGCTGATCTCCCGAAGACCTGTCAGAACGGCCCTTTTCTTGTATCTTTCCGCTTTCGACCTTCCACTGGCGCGTTTCCCTATGCCCGTTGCACCCGATGACACCGCCTCCGGACTGCGTGCCCGGCTCACCGCCGAGACCGGGCCCGTCACGTGGCCCGAACTGGAGCGCCACTTCGCCCGGGGGCGAGTGGTGCATGTGGCACCGGAACTGGACCTGGTGGAGGTGGCGGCCCGCATGGTGGAGGACGATCGCGACACCGTGAGCGCATGGATCGACGCTGGGCAGGTCGGTCCGGCCACGGACCGGCAGGCCCGGGACTGGCAGGCGCGCGCATCCCGGTTCCGGGCCGTGGTGGCCGCGCCCTGGGTGCTGGTTCAGGAGGACACTGAAGAATGACCGCCCCGACGGCGGCGCGGTGATCTATGCTAACGGTCATGCCCCGGCTACCCGACGGCACCGGGGCCGTGCAGGAACGGCCTTGATCAAGCCCCGGAGGTGCACATGCTGGAGATGAATCCCGACATCGTCTGCGCCATTATCAGCCGCGCAAGAGAGTTCCACGCCAAGGAGGAGGTGGTGATCCCGGAGGAGCCGGGCAATCCGGGGGACGACTGGGCCATGCAGGTGCTCGCCGACCACGCGGACGATATGACCTTCCTGGACCTGAAGACCCAGATCGACGATCTGGACCCGGAACAGCAGGTGCAGATCGTCGCGCTCATGTGGTTGGGCCGGGGCGATTACGAAACCGACGAGTGGGACATGGCCGTGGAGGACGCCAAGGACAACTGGACCCCCAACACCGCCGACTACCTGATCGCCACACCGATGGTCTCCGACTACCTCACCGAAGGGCTGGAGCTGCTGGGCTACAGCTGCGAGGAATAGCGCTCGCTTTGCGGTCGAATGCAGTGCACGCTCACTCCCCCATCTGCAGTAAGGCCCCCCGCCGCCGCGCGGATTGGAACGACCACAGGAAAAGCACCACCCCCGATCCGATGTACAGGGCGTTGAGCGCCAGTGCGGCGAGGAAATGGCCCGTGTCGAAGACGCCGCGGATGAGCACCGCCCGCATCCCCTCGAACACGTGGGCCGACGGCAGGGCCAGCGCAGCGGGCTGCAGCCAGCCAGGCAGTGTGTCCACGGGATAGTAGATCCCGGATAACGGCGCCAGGGCGAATACGCCCACCCACGCCAGGCTCTCCGCGCCCATGCCGAGGCGCAGCACCAGCGCGCTGATCATCAGTCCCAGCGCCCAGCCCATCACGAGCAACTGGGTGAAGAAGGCCAGCAGCGGAAGCCCCATGTCGAAGATGGAGTAGTGATACAGCGGTATGGCCAGCAGCGCCGCCGTGATCACCCCGATCAGCGTGCGCACCAGGCTGATGCCCAGCAGCGAGATCACCAGCTCCCAGGGCCGCAGCGGGCTCACGAACAGATGTCCCAGGTTGCGGGAATACATCTCCTCGTAGAACGGCAGCGTCACCCCCAGTTGCGCCCGGAACAGCACATCCCAGAGCAGCACCGCCGCGATCAGAATTCCCGCCGCCTGCGCCACCCACTCGCTGTGGCCCGTGAAGAACCGGGTGATGAATCCCCACAGGATCATCTGCACCGTGGGCCAGTAGGCCAGCTCCAGGATGCGCGGCCAGGACCCGCGCAGCAGGTAGAGGTAGCGCAGGATCATGGCGTGGATGCGTATGGGGGAGATGGCAGGCATGGAGGTGATCAAACGGAACCCTTCCTGACCCAACAGGCGAGCAGCCTGTTCTTTGGGCTCGAAGTGGCGATTGTATCGTTGTTTCTCGTCGAATACCTGGCGCGGCTTTACGCGGCGGGCGAAGAGTCCCGGTATCGCGGGTTTGCCGGTCGCATGCGCCACGTCTTCACCGGTTGGGCGCTTGTGGACCTGGCCGCCATCCTCCCATTCATCATCACGGCCGGTACGCACAACACCTTCCTTGTTCGCCTTCTCAAGTTGGCACGGCTGTTACGCCTGGCTCGGCTGGGGCGGTTCAGCATGGCCCTTTCGGCCCTGATCCGCGCGACCCATACCAGGAGGTACGAACTACTGGTGAGCGTGATCGCAGCAGGCCTACTGCTCGTATTCTCGGCAAGCGCCCTTTACGTCGTGGAAGGCGGCCGCCAGCCGGAGGCTTTCGGCAGCATTCCGCGCGCATTGTGGTGGAGCATCGCAACCCTCACGACAGTGGGTTATGGGGACGTCACACCGGTCACGGTCCTTGGGCGAACGTTTGCCGGGGTCACGGCCATCGCCGGCATTGGGCTTATTGCCATGCCCACAGGAATACTGGCAGCCGCGTTCAGTGATGCGTTTCAGAAAGAGTCCGCCAGGGGACGGGATCGCCCGAACATACCAAAGGGGGAATAATAATGGACTTGCCACAGTGTTTTTCAAAGGGCGAGCGAGCCCGCCTCATTCCGGTCGTTGCCGATAGCAATCGGGAGCAACGGGCAGTCTCCATCGTATTGGCGGCAATGGGGGCGGTCCAGGAGTTTCGCCACTCGATGCTGGCGTCGCTTGGTGTACGCGTGGGCACACGGTCCAGGTTGGGCATATGGACAGAGGTAAGCTTCCGCGGGCCTGGATACCGGCACCGCCATCGATCCGAAGGGAGGACCCGGCACACCGTGATTCGGAAGAAACGCAAGAACCTGACACCCCTTCAACGGTGACTCTCCCGGCCGTTGCAACGGAAGCGCCGAGGGACGCCTTGAAGCCTGGACAGGACGACTTGGATCACGAAGCAACCACCGGCGCAGAGTCAAGAGAAGGCTCAGAACCTCCAGCGGGGGAGCGTTGAGCCCCCCGGCACTGTAACCAGCGCATTGAATGAACCTGATCCCCCGTGCCCGGAGATCAGTCCGGCCCCAGGCGGTTGCGCAAGGGCACTCGACCGGATGGGTGCGGTCCAACCCGGTATTCCCGGCAGGCACCGGAACTCCGCCATGAAACGACTCGCAACCGCCCTGTGTCTGGTGGCGGTGGCCATGCTGACCGGCACGGCCGCCGCAGGGCTGCGCTGCGACGGGGGACTGGTCTCGGCGGGGGACCGGCGTTTCGACGTGCGGGCGGTCTGCGGCGAACCGGACCTCCGGGTACCGGTACGCGAGCACCTGTTCGGCACCTACATGGTCCTGCCCTACGAAGAGGTGTGGTTTTACAACTTCGGGCGCCGGCGGTTCATCCAGGAGCTTCGCTTCCGCGCCTCACGCCTGGCCTCTGTGCAATCCCACGGCTACGGCTTCAATCCGGATGCGCCCGGCCGATGCACGCCCCATGCCTTGCGCCAGGGGATGACACTCCTGGAGCTGCATGCGCGCTGCGGTGACCCGGATGACCGGGAAATGCGGGTGCGGTGGATTCGCACGTTCCCCGAAGCCCCCGGTCACGGGAGCCTGGCCCTGGAACAGGAATGGCTCTACAACTTCGGCCCCCGGGATTTCTACCGGGTCGTCACCCTGGTCGACGGCCGGATCACACGGGTCGAACGCGGCAGGCGGGGGCATTAACCCGCATATCTCACCGATACGCAGGGCCTGACCCCGGCTCAGAACCGATGGCGCAGTCCCGCGGTCACGAAGTTGGAGCCGGCGGACTCGCTGACCACGTCGAACATCCCGGATCGATGGTGAATGCGGACGAATCCTTCCCAGGATGCGTTCCGGTGACCGGGGGGCGCGAGGGCGAGTTCTCCCACCATAAACACGAGCACGCGACTCGCGGGGCGGTCCGGGCGCTCCTCGATCCGCGGACGATCCAACGCAAACGAGGGCCCCAGGCCGTAGGCAAGCGACGTGTCCACGACCCGGTCCCAGGGGAAGGTGTTCCAGCGCAGACTCACCGCGGCATTCACCTCGAAGTGCGCCTGCATGCCCCGGTGCCGGGCCACGTTCACCTCAGCCTCCAGGTGCAGGTGCCGGTTGAACCGGCGCATGATCCGGGAAACCCCGATGGCGCCCATATGCGTATTCCGGAAATCCGTCTGCAGCTGGAGGATCTCGACGAAACGGGTGGCGCTCCATTGGCCCCCATAGAGAAAAACGGCCCGGTCCCGGCGGGCACTTCCCGCGGCGCTACGGCGCGTGTCATCCGTCCGCGGCCCGGATGCGTGATCCGCACCCCGACGCGTCATCTGACCGGGGTCGTCGGACGGCTGGTCGGCACCCTGCCCGACAGCAACTGCCGGGCACGCCATCAATGCGCCGAGCAGGGCGGCGCACACGGGCGCAGGGCGCAATGATGTTGCGCGGGCCATGCTCACACCTGGCATTCTAGTCTCGTGTCCCGCAAGTATCCTGCATCTAAGCGTGGCTGTGTGGGACGGGAGTTCGAGTGAGCGTAGGCGGTAGGATGCCAGCGCGGTGAAGCGCCCGGTCGACCGGCGTCCACACCGCAGAACCCACTTCAACCCCGAGGGTTGCGCCGTCGTGGAGCAGCGTATCCAGGGCGGATCCCATGACCCGGCGATCGACGAGCCCAATGTGCTGGTCACCCTGACCGCCCCGTTTGTCGATCTGCTGGAGCGGGGAGTCGCGCTGCTCACGGAGTCCTCATGCGACCCGCTCTACACCGGCCGTATCGCGCCCCGTGATACGCCGGATGCGGGGTGCGCCCCGTGACATACACGGCGGGTGCGATAGTATCGGGCTACCCGTTCCATTCCGGAGGCCGCCGTGAAACTTCTTGCGCGAATCTTTCTCACCGGCCTTGCCGCGATCCTGCCCATTGCGGTGACCATGGTCCTGCTTTGGTGGCTGGGCAGCACGGCCGAGTGGGCCTTGGGCGGACTGCTGCAGGCGATCCTCCCGGATCTGCTGTACTTCCCTGGTTTGGGGATCCTGGCAGGCATCGCCCTGATCCTGGCCCTGGGCATCCTGCTGCGCGCCTACGCGGTGCGCTGGCTGTTCGACTGGATGGAGCACCTGATGGAGCGCATCCCGGTGGTCAAGACCATCCACGGCACGGTGCGCGATGTCACCAGGCTGCTCGCCGGCGACATCCGGGAGCGCTTCGGCCAGGCCGTGCTGGTCACGCTGCCCGGGACCGACTTCAGGCTGGTGGGCTTCCTCACCCGAGAGGACTTCGAGGGGCTTCCGGACAACCTGGGCGGCGAGGGCACCGTGGCGGTCTACATGCCCATGAGCTACCAGATCGGCGGCTACACCCTCATGCTACCGCGCGAGCGCATCGAACCGCTGGACCTGTCGCTCGAGGACGCCATGCGCTATGCGCTGACCGCCGGCGTCTCGGCCCGCAAGGACAACGACAAGCCCTGACACCGGCCCGGGGAGGCCCCGGACACCGGGTGCGCTACTGCCGCGTGACGGTATATCCGCGCGCCTCCAACAGGTCCAGCACGTTGTCGGGACCCACCAGATGGGCGGCACCGACGACCACGAACGCGCTGCCCGGCGTGGCGAGCAGGTCCCCGATGGCTTCGGCCCAGCGCCGGTTCCGGGCGGCGATCAACACTTCATGGGATTCCGGGAAGCCGGCAAACGCTTCGCGCATGAGTTGCTCCAGCGCCTCCATGTCGCCCTTGAGCCAGCCCCCCACCAGCGCGTCCATGTACCCGGGGTCCTCAAGCTGGCCGAGGGTCTGTTTCATCATGGTCTCGCCGTCGTCTCCCAGCCCCTCGATGAGAAGGTCCATCTGCTCTTCGACGGTCTCCAGCCCGATCACCGGCTTGCCCGCCGCCGCGGCGCGGCGGCTGAAATACCGGTCCACGCCGGCACCGGGATCGTAGCCGTGACTGGCGGCCCAGAGCTGCGTGAGGACCATCCCGGCCAGCCATGGACGCATCCGCACGAACCCGCCCCCGCCGGCGCCAAGGTCCTCGGCGAGGGACACTGCACGTTCGAAGGTATCCGGGCTGAGTTCGTCGGCAAGGCTTTGCCCGGGTGGATAGAAACCCTTGCGCAGCACGATGGGCGTCGTTACGGCTTCCGCGCCCTGCAGGTCGGCGATCTCGAGCACCAGCATGGCGGTTTCGTCAAAACGCTGCCCGATCTCCGGTCGCAGCCACCGGGTGTCCGGCCTGAGCATGTGCACGGAGCCCATGATCACCAGGCCGGCATCCCCGTCGCGCACCTCCCAGAGCGCCGGTCCCGGCAACTGCGCCTGTGCCGTCCCGGCCATCCAGGCGGACAGGAACAACCCGGCGATGAGCCGGAACACCCATTTCATGCGCATCGAACAGACCTCCGGAATTCAGCCATCACTTGCCGTGACCCTGGGCGTGCCGGCATCCGGGACCGGCCGCGGAACCGGATTGAATCCGGATCCGGGCAATCCTCACCCGGCACCCCCGGCGCGGATCAGTCGGCCCGAGGATGCGCCGGCATGGGACGGGCCTCCCCGGCATCCGGCCCACGAATCCGGTCGATGGGCCGCAGGCTCCCCTGGACACCCTCAGCCAGGGTGCCCAGATCGGTTTCAAGACCGCCCAGCAGTTCCTGGCCGTAGGACTCCATCATGGACGTGCGCAGGGCATCGACGCCCCGGTGCATGGCCTGTTCCAGGGCCTCCCGGTTGAGCGCCTCGTCGGCCCTGAGCAGCGCCCATTCCGTGCCCAGGGTGATGCCGGTGAACACCACCACGCCGCAGCCGATGGCGAGGGGGCCACTCACGCCGCAGGCCGCGGCGCCGGTGGCCGCCGTGCCACGGCCGCCCAGACGGGCGGCGGCCCGGGCGCTGGCCACGCGCGCGTTCACCCGGGCGATGGCGCCCCTGGCCAGCAGGGCGCCGGCACCCAGACCGGCAGCCGCCTGAATGCCGATCCGGTCGGCTTCGAGGATATCCACCACATGCACCTGCACACGCTCATTGAGGTCGATGGTCGCCTGGCCGGGGGGCAGGGGCTCGTCCCGCCGGTACGGGGCCAGCTCCCGGGCAAGCCAGGCAAGCCACCGGTCCTCGAGCGCCGCAAGTTCCCGGCCGTAGAGTTCGACCACAGCCTCGTCGAGAGCAGCCAGTTCCGCCTGCCAGGCCTTCGCCGGGAACAGATGGTCCGTGACGGCGCCGGAGAGGACATCGCTCCCGTTGCCCCCGAACGGGTTCGGGATAGCGGCGATCAGGCGCAGGGTGACGCCGGTCATGGAGTAGTACCAGTCGACGAACCCGGGCACCCGGCCGTGCACCCGCTCGAACAGCCTGTCCAGTTCGCGGTTCACCCCCTGCCCCATGCGCGCGAGGGCCTGCGCCTCGGCGTCGGACAGCCAGTCGGGGCGGGATTGCGACAGACGGTTCAGATCACGTTCCGGCACCAGGTAGACCTGCCGGTCGATCTCGATGCCCACGCGCCCGGGCAACAGCCATCCCCAGGGATCCTGCGCCGCCAGGGTCCACAGCAGCGCGGCCATGGCGGCCATGACCGCCGCCAGGTACGGTAGGCGGCGGTGGTCGGTGTCAGGTGCCGGATGGTTGGGGTTCGTCGCGGTAGTCATGGCCACAGGCTACATGAGAAAGGGCTTCGCAAAGGAGCAGATAGGGCCAGATGAACAGCCACTCCCGGACCAGTACCACCACCCATGCGAGGAACTGCAGGGCCATGCCGGGCAAACCGTCGAACCAGTGCTGCGCCAGCCAGTGGCGCACACCGTCCAGCGCGGCCGCGAACGCAAGCAGGTGGGCCAGGAACGGGCTTTGGGCCTCCTGCCGGCCGGCAAGGTGGCGCACGGCCTCATGGAGCGTCATCGCGCCCAGGTCCGGCAGGGGCCGCCACAGGCCCCAGGTCGCCAGCCCCAGCAGCAGCACCGCACCGGAAACCCGGACAAGGGTCCGTGCGGCGGTCAGCGGCAGGAACTCGGCGCTGGCGTGGCGGCGCAGGTACCGCCCGAGACCGCTCCACGCCATGGCCCAGACCGGCACGAACAGGACCAGCACGATCCAGGTGGACGGCGGGACACCCCGGGCCAGGGAAATCAACAGCGCCAGGGCCAGCACTCCCGCCACCAGAGCCTGTCCGAGCAGCATCAGGATGCCGCCCCGCAGCCGGGCATACCAGGGGCTCCCGTCCCTGAGATGAACCCTGAGCCAGGCGAGCCGAGCCATGCGCCGCCGCCAGTAGAGCAGCAGCAGCAGCGGCAGCCAGAGCAGCGTCCAGCCGGCCAGCACCGCCCCGGAGTTCACCCGGCTCAACAGGCTGCCCATGACCAGCAGCACGGTGATCAGGGCCAGGTTCCCCAGCATGAGTCGCAGCTCATGCCAGCTCACGAGACGGTACAGCCAGCGCGATGGCGGTGAGGTTTCAGACACCCTTGCTCCGCTCACAGGTGTTGGGGCGGGAACGTATGCGGCTCGATACCGTGACTCTGACACCGGGCCGCCGCGACCATTCCGCCGGGTCCATAATGGCAAGGTCACGTCCTGCGGCCAAATCGGGGGTCGGGGGCGTCGTCGGACCCGCATCTCCCGCCGCCCGCGGGGTGCGCGGCGCGCAAGACATCGCAGGCGTGGCCTACACTCCGTCAATCCGTGAGAGATGGGGGCCGGACTCGGGCCCGGGGAGCCGGTTTCCGGCCTCGCGCCCGGGCCGCCATGCCGTCCGGAGGGTGACCCCGATGAAGTACGAGCTCTTCTACTGGCCCTCGATCCAGGGACGCGGTGAATTCGTGCGCCTGGCCCTGGAAGCGGCCGGGGCCGACTACGTGGATGTGGCCCGCGAGGACATGCAGGCGATGCTGGACGTGCTGGAGGATCCCGGCCTGGCGCGTCCGCCGTTCGCACCGCCGTTCCTTCGTGCCGGCCGGCGGATCATTGCGCAGACGGCCAATATCCTTCACTTCCTGGGACCCCGCCTCGGGCTGGCGCCCGAATCCGGGGCCACGCGGCTGTGGTTGCATCAGCTTCAGCTGACGGTGGAGGACCTGCTGGTGGACGTGCACGAAACCCACCACCCTGCGGGCGCCGCGCTCTACTATGAGGACCAGATGCCCGAGGCGAAGCGGCGGGCCCTGTACTTCACCATGGAGCGGGGTCCGGAACTGCTCGGATACTTCGAGCGGGTGCTGGCACGCAACACCTCGGGCCGCGGTTACATGGCGGGGCGCTCGCTGACCTACGTGGACCTGTCCATGTTCCAGATCATGGCCGGCCTGCGCTACGCCTTCCCCGCCATGATGACGCGCCTGGATCCGTCGCTCCCCGGGCTCACGGCCCTGCACGAGCGCGTCGCGCGGCACCCGGCGGTTGCCGCCTATCTCCAGTCCGGCCGGCGCATCGCCTTCAACGAGGACGGCATCTTCCGGCGCTATCCCGAGCTGGACGGTTGAGACCGCCGGGTCCGTTCACACCACGGTGTCGGGACGGGTGTCAGAGGGCCGCGGGATCCACGACCATCACCACCTCGTGGATGGCATCCGCGGGCAGCCGGGCGGCGCGGGCATGCTCCACGACCCGCTCCGGATTGTCCGCCTCGTAGATGCAGAAGGTATGAAGCCCTGCATCGGTCTTCACGACATAGGACCGATCCCACCCCACATCGGGAAACTGCGTTTCGCGCACCTGCTTTGAGTAGGCCGCCGCTTCCTGCAGTTGCGCTTCGCTGACATCGCCGAGCTTTCGTTCAATCACGTATCTGGGCATGGTTGCCATCCTCCGTTCTGGTGGGTCAACGATTCAGGACGTCGTCGCGGCCTGTGGCGGCGATGTCCAGGATCTGCCGGATCTTCGGGTCGGGCACGCCAAGCTCTTCGAGGGTGTCACGGAAGTGCCCCATGAACACCTCGTACTCCGCCTCCCTGAGGCCCTGGGAGACGGCCCTCTCGTGCGCCGCGCGCAGGTCGCGGCCGTCGTAATCGGCCGGACCGCCGAAGGCCATGGACAGGAACGCCTTCTGCTTGTGCTTGATACGCTGGACATCGAGCCCGTCAAAGAAGCGGCTCACGCGCCGGTCGTCCATGACCTTGTCGTAGAAACGGTCCAGCGCGGTCTGAATGGATTGTTCTCCACCGATTTCCTCATAGAGTGACATGATGATCTCCTCCGGGCGGGGAGCCGGGGCACAGATCCCCGACTCGTGCGTTGGATGTGCCGCGGGGCGCGCCGCCCCGCACGCAACCATCCTGGCCTCCCGGCGTGTGAACGGGCGTGTGATGGCGCCCGGACCTCAGTGAATCCTTTGCCGCAATTGCGGGTTGTCGATGTCGGCCGCCAGCACACGGGCCGCGCGCATGGCCTGGCTGTCGCCCAGGCCATGGCGGTGGAGGCAGGCACGGACCGCGAATTCCCGCATGGCACCACGGGTCGCCAGGGACTCCAGCGCACGGGCCCAGTCGGCTGCCTGAAGCGCATTTCCCACACGGGCAACGTCGGCGAGGCCGTCCAGGATCCAGCCATGCACCCACTGGTAGGGAGAAGCGGGACGCAGGCAGCGATGCCGGGCGTCGACCAGCCAGGTCAGCGCCAGGTCATGATCCCCCCTGCGCGCCTCCAGCACCCCCAGTCCACGGGCCGCGACACCCTCCCAGCACGGGTCGCCCAGCTGGCAGGCCATGGCGAAGGCGTGTTCGAGCCTGTCGCGCGCCGCATCCAGACGCGCCTCTTCGATGTCCACTTCCGCCAGGAGGGCCTCCGGCCAGGGCCGGAATGCGAGCCAGCGCACGCGCTCGGCGGCCTGCGCCGCCCGCTCCAGATGGGCACGGGCCTCGGCATAGCGCCCGGTGAGCAGGTAGACGCGCCCCAGCAGTGAATCGGACAGAGCTGCCTGGCGCTGCCCCTGGATTCTGCGGGCATGGTCCAGGGATTGCTCCAGCCTCGTGATGGCCTCCGGATAGTCGGCGGCATCCGAAAGTTCCATGCCGCGCACGCCGTGGATGGAGGCGAGTTCATCATGCCAGCCCTCGGCGGCCGCTTCCGCGCGGTCCAGCCAGACACGGGCGCGTTGTCGCCTGCATGCCTGCACGTCGATAAAGGCGATCTCGCGATACGCGGTGGCCGCCATGACGCGATCGCCCAGGCGACAGGCGGCGTCGGCCGCCTTGTGCAGCACCGTGGCGGCCTCCTCGTGGCCCCGCATGGTGTGCACCAGCGCACCCCCCAGGGCCAGCCCGACCCTGACCGAGAGCGCATCGTCGCCCACCGCAGCGGCCTGGCGGGCCGCGCCCCGCAGGAGGTCGATCCCGGCCTGGGTGGCGCCGGCGGCCAGTGCCGCCTCGCCCGCTTCCATCTGCGCCCGCGCGGTGGCAGAGCCGCCGACCGGCAGCGCTGCGCCGACGGCCCCCGCGCCAAGGAGATCCCGGAGACGTCGTGAAGGCTCGACGCCGAGTTCGCGGCGGAACAGATCGGTGCAGGCCTGCACATGCCCGGCGGCGGCATCACGATCGCCGGCGGCCAGAAAACTGCGGACCAGCAGTTCGTGGTGCCCCTCCTCGAACGGGTTGGCCGCGACGAGACGGGCAGCCGTACGCGAGGCCTCGATCCCGTCGTCGGCGGCGAGGCGGAGCAGGACCTGTTCGCGCAACGCCGCTTCCACCACCGTGGCCAGACGCCGGCGTTCCGCCAGCAGCCAGGGCTCGAAGGCCGGGTTCGAGTCCAGGGAGATCGCCTCCAGCAGTTCTCCCCCGGTGATGACCATGGCGGCAAGGTCCTCGGGGGTCGCGGAGAGCAGGCGCAGCACATCCACCTCGACCCCGCCACCGAGGCGCAGTTCCACCGGGTCACCCCGGAAGGCATCGGGCCGGGCGAAGGCGCGGCGCAGCTCCGACAGGTTCCAGCGCAGGGCGGCGAGCGGGTCCTCGGCTTCGGTGAAGAACAGTTCGGCGAGATGGCGGCGACCGGGGGCTTCGCGGCGCAGCACCAGATAGGCGAACAGCGCCCAGGCCTTGGCACCCCGAGGCCCCGGCAGGCGGGTCCCGTCCCGCTCGATGTGCGGCGGACCCAGCAGGCGGATCAGTTCGCTCATCCCTGGCCCTTGAGTTTGGATTCCGACCAGGCCGGGGCGCCGTGGTGCCGGCGCCGGAGAAGCCCGGTACGACAAGGCAGCCGGGCGGACCGGCAGCCCCGGGATCCCGGGGCTGCCGGTCCGCGGTGTTCCTTGTTTCCCCTCTGGCCAAGAGTCTAGTTCACCGGACCAACACCGCAGGCACGGCGGCGGGGTGCCACTTCGGGGGGTGAAATCCCCGGTGACACGCGCCACCCAGATAAATCATGAATTTCGAATATTAGTCGCGATTGATATACATCAATGCGGCCGGCGCCGATCTTCGTGAAGATTCGTTCAGCCCCCACGGCCACCCGCCCTGGCGCTGGCCCCACCCAAGCTTCCGTCACCGGCGGATCCGGTGCACGATGAACGGTCGGCGGGCGTGTCATGCCCAGGGGCATCCATGACGACAGGAGATCTGCAGCCCATGAGACGGAGAACACTCGGATGGTTCGTGGCATGGCTGCTGCCATCACTGCTGGCCGCTTCACCGCTCTGGGGCCAGGCCGTGCCCGAGGGTGAGCAGCTCTATACCCGGAACTGTGCGGCCTGCCACGGCTCGGACGGGCGGGGCGGCGTCGGGGTACCCCTGGCCCTGGAGGACTTCCTGGCCAACGTCCCCGACAGCTATCTGTTCGCGACCATCCGCCACGGCCGGCCGGGCCGGGTCATGCCGGCATTCGACCGCCTGAGCGATACCGAAGTGCAGGCCATCGTCGACTACATCCGCGATTTCGGCCCCCCGGCCCCCGAACTGTCCACGGCCCCGGTCATCGGCGACCCGCGACGGGGCGAGGCACTGTTCGGCACACACTGCGCAAGCTGCCACGGTGCCCGGGGCGAAGGCAGCCCCGGCACGGGGGTGACTTTCTCACGCCCGCGCGACCTGCCCATCCTGGCCCCGGCCCTGAACAATCCCGGCTTCCTCAAGGCCGCCACCGACGCCATGATCAAGCGCACCCTGATGCAGGGCCGCGAGGGCACCCCCATGCCCTCCGTGACGGACCTGGGACTGGAGGAAGGAGACATCGACGACATCGTCAGCTTCGTGCGCAGCTTCGAGGACCGGCCGCCGCCCGTCACCGCGATCCGGCTGGAGGCGGACAGTCCGGTGCTTATGTACGAATCCAATCACGACTTCGCGACCACGCTGGAGAACGTGAAGCGTGCAGCGGTGGGCATGAACTTCCGCATTATCCGCGAACAGTACCTGGACGAGGGCATGGTGGAACCGGGCCGGGAGAATCGGCAGCAGCAGATGGTCTACTTCTGCAATTTCCAGCAGATCAACGAGGCGCTTGCCATTGACCCGCGGGTGGGCCTGTTCATGCCCTGCCGGGTGACGGTGGTGGAGCGCGACGGCGTGGTGCAGGTGATGTCCATCAACCCCAAGTACCTGAGCCCGCTGTTCAACAACAGTTATCTCAATCAGCTCTGTGACGAGATGTACGCGTTCTACCGCGACATCCTGGAGGAGGCCACCCTATGAGACGCGCGCTCACCTGGTTCATGCTGCTTGCCGCATGGCTGGCCGGTACTCAGCTTGCCGCGTCGGAACTGATCATGGTGCGGTCGACACAGTCCTTCCCGGAGACCATGCTGGCCGTGCAGAAGGCCATCAGCGACCATGGCTATACGGTGTCGCGGGTACAACGCGTGGACGTCGGCCTCACAGCAAGCGGCTATGAGACCGACCGCTACCGGGTGGTCTTCTTCGGCAGGGGCGACGAGGTGCAGGCCATCACCGAACGGCACCCGGAGATGATTCCCTATCTGCCCTGGAAGATCGTGCTCTTCGCCGAGGAAGAGGAAACCCTGATGATCACCTACGACCCGGAGAGTTTCTCCGCCTTCTTTCCCGACGAGGCACTGGCGAGAACCTTTGCCGCCTGGCGCGAGGACATTCACCATATTCTGGAGCAGGTCCTGCACGCCGAGTAGCGGCGCCCTCGGCCCGGCCCGACGAAGATCAGGCGGCATGGCGTCCGGAGGGAGGCGCGATGGCCAGAAGAAAATCCACGTACTGGTCGCACCAGGTCACGGAGACCAGCCACGCTCTCGACCTCGAAGCGGGCGTCTTTTCCCTGGACGACCCGCGGGAAATCGCACGCTCCCTGAAGCGCTCCGCCGAGCGCAGCGAACGCCGCAGGAGCACTCCCTTCCGCTCGGCCATGTCCATGCTCAACTTCTACATCAACCGCGCCGGCAGGAATCTCCCGCAAGACCGCCGGGCGGTGCTTGAACAGGCCAAGGACGAACTGCGCGCACTGTACGGGAAACCGGTGAAGGACAAGGACTGATCCCGCGCCCGAAACGGATCAATCTTCGAGGAGGCCGCGCAGGGTGGCGCGGATCGCGGGTTCGTCGAACTCGCGGGCACCGATCGCCCGGTAGGCCAGGCGGCCCTGCCGGTCGACGATGTACGTGGTGGGTATGCCCACCACGGGCCACGCCTCGATGACCGCGGAATCCTGGTCCAGCAGCAGGGGAAAGTCGACGGGATAGTCCGCGGTGAACAGGAAGATGCTGTCCGCGTCCTCGCCGATATTGATGCCCAGTACCACCACGCCCTCGTCACGCATGCGTTCCCACAGGCGCTGCAGGGAAGGGAGTTCATCGCGGCACGGCGGACACCAGGTCGCCCAGAAGTTGACCACCACCACCTGGTCCCGATATTGCTCGAGTCGGTGCACCTGTCCGTCCATGTCCTCCAGCACGAACCCGGGCGCCGCCGGCGTTCCGGGCATGGGGGTCAGATGCCCACGCACGGATTCCCCGGCCCAAGTGACCGGGATCATAACGGTGAACAGCACGGCGAACAGAAGCGGTCTGTGGAGAATCATGACACCTCCGGGTCAGGATGCGGGGACACGCACATCCGGCGCGCACTGAATGTCGGGCAGGATCCGGCGCAGTTCACGGCCGTCCTCGGTCCAGCGCAGCTCCAGATCAAACCGGTCTCCGGGCACACGGTCGAAGATGATCATGCCCATGAGCCAGTCACCCGGCTCGAAGTGCTGCCGGGTGGGGAACAGGGCCCAGCGAAACGCGATGCGTGCCGACGCCGGCGCGCCCTGCGCGCGCCATGCCTCCTGCCATTCCCGGTTGAGCCGCAAACGGCCCTCGCCGTCCGCTCCATGTGTGCGCCATCGGGTAAGATCCAGCTGCAGCGGCACATCGTCGGCATGGTTGCGCATGATGCTCTGGAACACGCAGGTCTGTGCGATCCCGTCGGCCTGATCGGCATCGAAACCACGCCCCATGAAGAAGGCACGGGTCTGGTCCGGCAGCAGCTGGGCCAGCTCCACTGCCAGGCGCTGCCCCTCCCAGTGCCAGCCCGTAAGGCCCGATCCGGGATCGGTTCGCACTTCGAGGCGGCCGGAGGCACCGTCGTCCGCCCATGCCATCGGCATGATCCATAGCAGTGGGACGAACGCCAGTCCGACCCCGACAATCGCGCGCTGGATAATGGTTGGCATCGACGTGCGTCTCCCCCCGATAATTGCAAGAGCCCCCGGGCGATGTCCGGTGTGCAGACACTGAACCCGCGACGGCGAGCCGGCCCGGCATCACTGCTTCACCGCCACCAGCGAAATGCTCTTGACGCCCCAGGTATCACTGGCGCCGGCGGCCGATTCGGTCAGAAAACCATACTGCGGATTCAGGCACACCAGCGCAACATTCAGACCGGCCGATTCGATCGCGCGCTGGTAGTCGTCCACCTGCATGGCACCACCAATGCAGGCGGCCCAAAGGGTGGCATCGCATTTCACCTCCATCGGCAGCGCCGCTTCGGTCACGATATCGGACAACGCCAGCCGGCCGCCAGGCCGCAGCACCCTGGCCGCCTCGTTGAATACACCTTGCTTGTCTGCCGACAGGTTGATGACACCGTTACTGATGATCACGTCGAAGCCGGCATCCCCGAAAGGCGGCGCCTCGATGTAGCCATCGCAAAATGACACGTTGCCGATGCCCGCTTGCTCTGCCAGGCGTAGCGCCTTGACTCTCTGAGCTTCGGTCATGTCCAGTCCCAGCACGTGACCCTGCGGTCCCGCCCTCAGGGCCGCGATAAAGGTATCCATTCCGGATCCGCTGCCGAGATCCAGGACCATGGCCCCCGGGCCGATGTCCGCCAGGTCCAGGTGGTAGCCGACACCGGCAAACGAATCCACCGACTGCGCGGGAATCCGGTCCAGGTCCGCCGCCGGGTATCCCAGCCGTTCGGCGAGCCTGCGGCCCATCTCGAAATGGAATTCACCGCCGGGCTCTTCGGCCACGCGCCGGTACATGTCCTTGACCTTGTGCTCAAGCTCCAGCCGGTCTACGGCGTCTTCAGTTTTCTGCGCTGTAATCTGCATGAGTGCATCCCCCACTTGGGTGGTCTGAGACCCGGACACGCGGGTGTCCGGTGCCCCAAGGACGCATCAGGGCGAGACAGAGTTCCCGTCCATGCACGGTTCCGCCGGTCACCTGCGGCTGAGGAATGCACAGGGCGGGCACGGGAACCTTTTCCCCGACTGTTGCGTCCCTGCGATGCGCAAGCCGGAGGCGGCAACCATCATGGCGACGCAGGCGAGGTGCCATCTCCAGGGCGCCGCATGCGAACGCAGACGGGCGGCGCGCCTTGTCACACGGACCGGTTACCCGGCACGTGCCTTGTGGAAGATCTGCAGCCGCGGGTACTTGATATCGAACTTGTGGACGGCGACCCGGATCGCAATGATCACCAGCACGCACACCGCGACGCTGAGATAGACGGGGATGGCCGACCCTTCGAAGCGGTCGGCGACGAACATGCCGGCGAGGAACACCAGCGCACCCACGACCGCCGCCTCCTCGTAGATAACGCCCTTGAAGGTCTTGGGCTCCTGGTTGATGACGATGTCACGCAGCATGCCGCCGCCGGCGCAGGTCAGCGCGGCGCAGATGGGCGCCCAGTACCAGGGCATGTTGGAGGCCACCGCGATCTGCGCACCGGCCGTGGCCAGCACGGAGAAGCCCACGATGTCCGCGTAGTTCTTGGTCTGCTTGAACGCCCGGCTCTTGTGGGAGCCCTGGAAGATGGACGTCACCACGGAAGCGCCCACGACCACCAGCAGGATCCCCAGGGGATAGGAGAGATCCTTGACATAGTAGAACGGGATGCGGTCGCCGCCGATGAGCAGATCCCGCAGGGTGCCGCCGCCGATGCCGGAGAGGAAGGCGAGAATCAGCCGCCCCCACATGTCATAGCCCCGGTTGATGGCCTCCAGGACGCCGGACAAGGCAAACACGAGCACGCCGAACAGCACGAAGGCCTCAAAGGCCGGATGGGCCATGACACGGGCCGAATAGTGCTGGGTGGCGGCGCTCAGCGGCGTGTACTCGCCATCCTCGGCCCGGAGCTGATTCCAGATCATGTGGGTCCAGATCCGGGGCGGGGTCTCGGCGCCGTCGATGTTCGAAAGCCAGCTTTCGACCGCAGCGTCGTAACGTGCCAGGTCGAAGTGACCGAAATCATCCCCGTCGGGGATCGTGCTGAGCATGGTCTCCAGCATGTGCCGCTGATGGTCCCGGTCCAGGTCCTCCGAGAAACGCAGGACGGACTCCACCGCCAGGGTGGGGGCGATGGCCGCCTCGCGCCAGCCCTGGCGCAGGGCACGGACCAGGCCGACCATCTGCGCGCGGAACTCCGGGGATTCGAGCCGGTCGGCCATCACATAGAGGCCGTCCTCGATATGGGGGATACCGAAGACCTCCGGACTGACCATGATGATGTCCGAGGGCGGCACGCCGCCCTGCATCACCTGCCAGTACTCGTTGTAGGCCATGGCGCTGGCGCAATCCACATTGCCCACAATCAGGTCCACCCCGCCGGGCGCCTGGGGCGCGAGCACCACCGAATCCCGTGGGGCATCCAACCGCCGCAGCATCTGGCGGATGATCTCCTCGTCACCCAGTCCCCAGTGACCCACCCGCTTGCCCTGGATGTCGGCGGGCGTCAGCACCCCCATGCTGATCCTGCAAAGCACGGCCAGCGACGAACCCGACAGGATCTGCGCGATGTTGACCACAGGGCTGTCCGGTGTCGATCGGACCCAGGCGTTGCCCAGCCACGACATGGCAACATCCGCCCGGCCTTCCTGGAGTTCGGTGATGGGATTGATGCCCGGGCCGCCCGGGATGAGTTCAACCCGCAGTCCCTCGGCCTCGAAATGCCTGCGCACCTGCGCCACGTAGAACCCGGCGAACTGGCTCTGGTGTTCCCACAACAGCTGCACCCGGAGGGTGTCGCTGGTGTCCGCGCGTGCGTGCTGCGCATACATGGCGATACACAACCCGATCACACTCAGCACAAGGAACCGGCATATCGCCGTCGTCATGCCGGCGGCGGGTGCCGCACGCCCGGCGCTGCCCCGGTGGACTGACGGACCCTGCGTCCGGTGAGCCGCGCGTGTATGTCCATCGATCATGAAAACTCCGCCCCCCGACCGGAAAATCCGGGAAATGATGTTTTGTGCAGCCGCCGACGCGCGCAAGGCCGGCGACGGGAAACAGGTCGTTCCCGTTTACGGCGTGGAAATGATTGCCCCCCCGGGGCCGGCAAGTACCGGCCGTCGAATCCCGCCATGCCCCGGTCAGCGCGCGCCCGGCCCCCAAGACCCGGGCCGGCGCCGTTCGATCGGGCAAAACACACGGCGGGTGTGCCCCCAGTATACGCATCGACCCGGCCACGGAAACCCGTGCCGGCTTCGACGGGACCGGGGCACCAATCCCCGAAACGTTGGAGCACCGGGACTTTTTGCCCCGGACGCCGGGGTGTCCTATGCTCCCGGTTGTCCCGCGTCCCGGCAACCGCGCAGGGTTGAGGGCACCTGCAAACTGCGCGAAGGCCGCGCCCGCAGCCCACGCAAGGGACCCACCACACAGCAAGGAGACGCTGCCATGAACACCCCGTATCCCATCGTGTACGTGCGCGGCTATGCCATGACCTCGAAGGCCGTGGAGGAGACCTTCAACCTGCCCTATTACGGGTTCAACCTGGGCTCGACCCAGTGCCGCCAGGGCATGGGCCGCGACCCGGAGATGCATATCTTCGAAAGCCCGGTCATCCGCCTGATGAAGGACCACGATTACGTGGACGCCTTCGGGCGCTTCGCCTCCACGCAGGGGGAGCCGATCCCGGACAGCGTACCGACAGGCACCGACTGGCGCCGCACCCTGTGGATCTTCCGCTATTACGATCCGGAGGCCGCCCTGTTCGACGAGGCGCGTCCGGTCTTTCCCCAATACGCGGTGCAGTTGCTGGTGTTTCTCAACAAGGTGCGGCTGGCCTGCGGCGGCCCCGATGACTTCGGGGTCAATCTGGTGGCGCACAGCATGGGCGGGCTCATCTCCCGCTGCTACCTGCAGAACCCGCGCTTCCTCGAGGAGTACGCCGCGCCGGACCGCAACCCGGGCGTGGCGCCGGAGTTGCTGCAGCCGGTCAAGGTGCAAAAGCTGTTCACCTTCGGCACCCCTCACCGGGGCATCCGTTTCCGGGGCGGCCTGGCGCCGGTGAACTGGGTGCGCGAGATGACCGGCGGCATGCGCGAGGACCAGTTCACGCCGCGCTACATGCGCCGCTACCTGGGCCTCGATGACACCGACGAGCCGCATGTGTACAGGCCCTGTGCATATGCCCCGCCGGTGGAGCGCACCTTCAGCCTGGTGGGCACCAATGCGGCGGATTACGTGGTGGGCGGATCGCGCCTTGCGGTGGGTGCGAAGAGCGACGGCCTGGTGCTCACCGAGAACGCCTATGTCTACAGCGGGCCCCGGGCCTACGTGCATCGCGCCCATTCCGGCCCGCTCGGCATCGTCAACAGCGAGGAAGGCTATCAGAACCTGCGCCGCTTCCTGTTCGGCAACGCGTCCTTCCAGGCGCGGCTGCGTTTCGGTCATGTGTCCGGCCGCCTGCCCGGCACCGATCGGCGCGATGTGCTGCGCTACCTGACCATCGAGGTGGGCATCGCCATCCGGGGCATCGCCGGATACCTGGACATGCGCAACGAGCGCGAGTTCACCGCCGAACAGATGCCCCTCTCGGCGGCGGGCGATCACTACGAGCCCGAAGGCAGCCGGGATCGTGTCCTCTACACCGGCTACCTGTTCGCATACAGGGATCACCGGCGCGAGCACCGCGCCGCCTCGGGGGACGCCTACTCACGCTGGGTGGTGGACCTGGCCATCAAGCCCCATTACGAACGCGAGCGGCGGTTCAGCAATTCCCGCTTCGAGGGCGATCATTTCCTGGATGATCGACTGGAACTGGCGCTGGGAGACGAGACGGCGGACAAGCCTTTCACCTATCGCTGGCAGAACACCGACACCATCATGCGTGACCCGGTGGAGGAAATCCCGCCGGACGGGGTACGCGCGCGCTACGTGATCGAACTGCCGCGCCCGGCCCGCAGATACCTGGAGGACGTGCAGCTGGTGCTGGACGTGATTGACTGGGATTAGGCCGGGGGAGGATCAGGGTTCACGTTGAGTCGGCGGGCCTTACGTGCATTGGGGCCGATACTGCATCGATGTCAAAGGCGTTTCGAACCCCGCTGGGCGGGGCCCGAGCTACTTTTGTTCGGTGCGTCCACGCGCCTCACCCCTTCGGGGCTTGCGCGCAAAATCGCTCCCGGAGATTTTCTCTTGCTTGTCCAGGAAAAGTCGAATCGGCTTCGATCCGCTCTTGTAGGAGCCCGGTCCTCCGGGCGATCGGCCAGCCCCGGTGGGATCGCCCGGAGGACCGGGCTCCTACAGGGGAAGGACACATCCGATGTCCGTACACCGGATGGCTGCACCGTCGTTGCCCAGAGGGGTGTCCGACCGCCCCCGCGCGTACAGACGCCCCGCGACGAAATCTCACCACAAGGTGCCCTTCACCCAATCCCGCACCAGCAGACCGAGCAGGACGAACATCGCGAGAGTGGTCAGCACGGTGGCCGCGGTCACTAGATAGCCGAGAAATCCCACGGAGGCCATGGCGTTCAACTCCTGTCAGTGATCATCGGGGGGCGGCTCCCTGAGTTGTTCCCAGTCGAAGTCCTGGGGTCTGAGCCAGGTGGTCAGCAGCACCACGGCCATGGACACCGCGGCGCCCACCAGTGCCGCCACATAGAAACCGATCTGGAAGTACGCGGTAATGCCCGCGGCGCTGCCCAGTGCCATGGCGGCCGTTGCCCCCAGGCGGTTGGTGCGCCGCCAGTACAACCCGGCGGCGATGGGCCAGATGGTGCTGGCAACGAACGCGCCGGTGAAATGCAGCAACTCCGCCAGCGTGGTGATGCGCGGCAGACACAGCAGCCAGGTGATCACACCCAGCAGCAGGATCGTGACCTTGGTGGCCGTGCGCAGGTGCTGGGCGGAAGACTGGGGACGGAAATGGCGGTGATAGATGTCGCGCACCACCAGCATGGCGGTGGCGGCCAGCAGGGAGTCCAGGCTCGAGGCCAAGGCTGCGAAAACCATCACGAGCACGATGATCGCCCCGGTCAGGCCCAGAAGCTCGGAGGCCACGATCGGGCCCACCATGTCCGCCGCCGGGATGTTCACGCCCAGAGACGGCGCGGCCAGCGCCACGAAGCCGGCGACGATGGGAATGGGCAGCCAGAAGATACCGGCCAGCAGGTACGCCCACATGCCCACGCCCTCCCGGAAGGAGTACGCGCGTGTCCACCAGACGTTGGAATGGAAGATCTCACCCATCCCGAACAGCAGGTTGTTGAACAGGAACATGATGGCTGCCGGCATGAGCAGGTTCAGCAGTTCCGGGCGCTCCAGTTCCAGGCTCACGTGGATCTCGTCGAAACCCACGCCGCCGATGACGAGCCAGGCGAGCACCACCAGGCCGATGAGGATCAGGATGGACTGGATGAAGTCTGTTCCGATGACCGCCCGGAACCCGCCGATCAGCGTGTAGGAGACACATGCGGCGAGGATCACTGTCATGCCCTGCCAGTACGGGATGCCGGACAGCGCGTGGATCAGTACGCCGCCGGCCATGCCGAGGCTCACCAGCCAGCCGAAGCTGTAGAACACCGAGATGGCGAGAAACACCCGCCAACCCAGGTTGCCGTAGCGCAGGCGCACGAAGTCGCCGCTGGTGTAGCCGTAGGGCATGAGGGTGCGGATGCGCTTGGCCAGCGGAGCGAACAGCAGCAGGCCCACGGAGCCGAAGGCGTAGCCGATCATGCCCCAGATGCCGATCTGGTAGGCCAACTGCGGGGCCATCATGGTGGTGTTGCTGGTCACCCAGGTGGCCATGGCGGTGGCCGTACCCACGGCCAGGCCCACCTTTCTGCCCGCCAGAACGAACTGGTCCAGTTCCTTGTCGCGCCGCCCGAACCAGATGCCGAGGCCCACGTACAGGGCGGTGAAGATCCCGATCAGGAGCCAGGCCAGGCCCGGATCCAGGACCGCGGTTTCCTGGACCCTCATGCGGACCGCCCCGGCATCCGCCCGGCGGGTTCAGGCACTGGCCGCACCCCGGCCCGCATCACGCGCCCCCCGCCGCACGGCGGCCGGCAGACGTCCCGGCGACGATGAGACCCACCGTGGCCAGAAAGACCAGTCCGCCCAGGATGAACAACCCGATGGCCTGGGCCCGGGGATGATGGACGACTTCCACGGTCTGCGTATCGCTCCACCCGGATTCGCCGCCGTCGGCCAGGCTTGCGCGCACGCGGAAGTGGAAGGTGCCGTCACTGCGGCCACTGATCACGGTGGCGCGGTCGGCGCCTTCGTAGAGCACAGCGGGATCGGTGAAGTCCGGATCGGCGGCCTCTTCCACCGTGTAACGGTCAACATCCACATCGTCCAGCGCCCAGCGCAGATGGAAGTACCCCGCCCGGGCCAGGTCCGGGGAGGCACTGAGTTCCGGCGCATGGGAACCGGCGTGCAGCACGCCGGGGAACGACACCACGAGGACCAGCAGCCAGAGGGTGCGGGCATGGCGGCGAAATGGGCGGTGCTGCAGGCTCGAAGGGATCAAGCAACTCTCCAGTGGCGTGCACGAGACCGGGTGCGCTGGAATCCGTGGTTTCCCGAAAAGGCTGCCAACCGCCCCGCAGGACATGCAAGGCCGAAAACCCCGGAACGGCAGGCGCTCTAGATGGTCGTTTTTTTACCCTAGACGCCCCGTGCGGAGGAATCAAGACAGGCCGTGCGGGCCAACTCGGTTGAAATTGTTTCCCCTCTGGACCCGGTGGGGTACCTTCCGGATTCGTCCGGTTCGACACGATGACGCACCAACGGAGACCTGCATGCACATCCCGGCGCACTTCGAGGAATCCCGCGCGGATGTCCTTCACAACCTGATCAGTCAACGCCCCTTCGGTACGCTCGTCACCTTCGGGCCGGCCGGGATCGAGGCCAACCATCTGCCCTTCATCCTGGATACCGCCCAGAGACCCCGCGGCACGCTTCAATGCCATGTGGCACGCGCCAATGCGCTCTGGCGCGAAGCCGACCCGGGCACCGAGGCACTGGTGATCTTTCAGGGGCCGGACGCCTATGTCTCCCCGAACTGGTATCCGGGTAAGCAGGAAACGCAACGGGCAGTGCCTACCTGGAACTACATGGTCGTGCACGCCTACGGCGCGTTGCAAGTGATCCAGGATCGCGCGTGGCTGCGCAGCCACCTGGAACAACTGACCCGTCGGCATGAACCGGGCCGAAACCCGGCGTGGCAGTTGTCTGACGCGCCGGCCGACTACCTGCTGCGGATGATCAACGGCGTGGTGGGAATCGAGATCCCCCTGACCCGGCTGCTCGGCAAATACAAGCTGAGCCAGGACCGCTCCGCGGCAGACCGGGCAGGCGTGGCCGAGGGTCTGCGCCGCGAAGGCACCGAATCGGCGAAGGATCTGGCCGAACGAATGACGTGAACGATGCCCGGCCCGCGTTTCAAGCGGGCGCCTCGGCACCCTGCGCTGCTTCCAGGGCCTCCAGCAGGCGGTCCACCTGGGGTTTCGTGTGCGCGGCGCTCAGGGTCACACGCAGGCGTGCCGTGCCCTCGGGCACCGTGGGCGGGCGGATGGCGGGCACCAGCATGCCCTGCTCCAGCAGGTGTTCGCTCATCCGTACGGCGCGGGCGCTGTCGCCCACCAGCACGGGCTGGATGGGCGTGGGGCTCTCCATGAGCCTGAGCCCGATCTGGCCCGCGCCCTCGCGGAATCGCGCCACCAGCGCCGCCAGCTTTTCCCGGCGCCTGCCGTCGGTGCGCACGATCTGCAGGCTGGCGCGGGTGGCCTCGGCCAGGGCGGCCGGCATGGCCGTGGTATAGACGTAGGTGCGTGCCGACTGGATCAGGGTCTCGATGAGCGCCTCACTGCCCGCCACGAAGGCACCGGCGGTACCGAAGGCCTTGCCGAGGGTGCCCATGAGAATGGGCACCTCCCCTGCGTCCAGGCCGAAATGCTCCAGGCTGCCGGCGCCGGTGGCGCCCAGCACGCCCAGGCCGTGGGCGTCATCCACCATGAGCCATGCGTGGTGCGCGGCGGCGATGCGGGACAGCTCCGGCAGCGGGGCGAGATCGCCATCCATGCTGAACACGCCGTCTGTGAGCACCAGCCGCTCGCCGGTGGCCTCCAGGGTGGCCAGGCGCTGGGCCAGATCGACGCCCGTGGCGTGGCGGTAACGCTGGAAGCGGGCGCCGCAGACCAGCCCCGCATCGATCAGGGACGCATGGTTGAGCCGGTCTTCCAGGACATGATCACCCCGGCCCGCCAGGGCCTGGGCCACGCCCATGTTGGCCATGTAACCGGTGGAGAACAGCAACGCCCGCTCACGGTTCGTGAAGGCGGCCAGTTCCTCTTCCAGTTGGTGGTGCGCCCGGGTGTGACCGTTGACCAGGTGCGCGGCGCCCGCGCCGACGCCGTAGGTGCCGACCGCATGGCGAAAGGCGGCGACCACCTTCGCATGGCCGGCCAGCCCCAGGTAGTCGTTGGAGCAGAAGGCCACGACCTTGCGTCCGTCCACCACCTGTACCGGTTTCTGCACACCCTCCAGGATGCGCCGGCTGCGGTACAGCCCGCGCGCACGCCGCTCGTCCAGTTCGGCCGCCAGATCACGCATGGGAAGGGCCGGAGCCCGCCCGGCCCACGCGCAGCGTCAGGGGCCAGCGCACCGCGCGTACGGCGGCCGGGTCTTCCCAGAGGGGCGCGAGCCGCCGGCGAAGCGCATCCAGGGGCTCCGTGCCGGTGGCCTCGCGGCACCGGGCCACGGCGGACCAGGTGCCCAGATAGCCCGTGAGTTGTTCAAGGTTCCAATGGCGTTGCATGGTGAAGCCGGGGGTGTCCAGTGTGTCGAAGGGAAAGGGAAGGTCGCGGTAGCCGTTGACCACATGGCGGCGTTGCGGCGGCCAGTACGGCCCCAGCTCCGTGTCGTGGAACGCCGCCAGCGACGCATCGATGGCCGGCTCGCCGGTGCGCGCGAGCCCGTAGGTCCACACGGCGAGCAGCCCGCCGGCGCAAAGCACCCGCCGCACTTCCCCGTAGAACGCATCGACATTAAACCAGTGCAGCGCCTGGGCGACCGTGACCAGGGACACGCTGTGATCGCCGAGACCGCCGGCCTCGGCGGGCGCCAGCCGGAACACCACGCCGTCGCACGGCCGCGCCTTGCGGATCTGCGCCGCCGAGGCATCGGTGGCCTCGACCCGATCGAAGTGGCGGGCCAGTTCCCGCGCCGCCTGACCGGTGCCGGTGGCGCAGTCCCAGGCCAGCCGCCGGTGGGGCGCGCGGTCGGCGAGCCAGGCAAACAGTTCGGGCGGGTAGCCGGGCCGATGGCGCCGGTAGCCATCGGAGACGGTGGCGAAATGGTCGGTGAAACCGCTCATGGGGCGGGGGACCGGTTGTTCATCCTTCCACCTCGACCTTCATCGTTCGCGGCCCGGACGCGGCACCACGATCGGGCCTACGCGGCGTGGATGTCCACCCCGCCGCAGTTCTCGCAGGAGGCGCCTTCGTCGCCGGCCTCCATGGGATGGATGCCCAGACGCTCGAACAGCTGCCGGTCGTGGTTCTCCGCCGGGTTCGGGGTGGTGAGCAACCTGTCCCCGTAAAAGATGGAGTTCGCCCCGGCGAAGAAACACAGCGCCTGGAGTTCATCGGTCATGCCGGCACGTCCGGCGGACAGGCGCACGTGCGAGGCGGGCATCATGATGCGCGCGCAGGCGATGGTGCGCGCGAACTCGAACGGGTCCAGGGGCTCGGTGCCGGCCAGCGGCGTACCCTCCACCTGCACCAGGTTGTTGATGGGCACCGATTCCGGGTGCTTCGGCAGGTTGGCCAGCTGCTGCAGCAGGCGCGCCCGGTCGTGCCGGGATTCCCCCATGCCCAGGATGCCGCCCGAGCACACGTTGATGCCCGCATCACGCACATGGGCCAGGGTGTCGAGCCGGTCCTGGTAGGTGCGCGTGGTGATCACCTGCCCGTAGAACTCCGGCGAGGTGTCGAGATTGTGATTGTAGTAGTCGAGGCCGGCCTCCCGGAGCCGGGCGGCCTGGGCTTCGCTGAGCATCCCGAGGGTCATGCAGGTCTCGAGCCCCAGGGACTTGACGCCCTCGATCATCTCGACCACGCGTTCGAGATTCCGGTCGGTGGGATTGCGCCAGGCGGCGCCCATGCAGAAGCGGCTGGCCCCGTGGGAGCGGGCGTTGCGCGCGGCTTCCATGACCTCGTCGAGCGGCAGCAGGCGCTCGCGCTCCAGCGCCACGTCATGGTGGGCGCTCTGGGGGCAGTAGCCGCAGTCCTCCGGGCAGGCGCCGGTCTTGATGGACAGCAGGGTGCTCACCTGCACGGCGTTGGGATCGAAATGCGCCCGGTGCACCGTATGGGCCGCGAACAGCAGGTCGTTGAAGGGCCGTCCCATCATCGACAGGATCTCCTCCACCTGCCAGTCGTGACGGATCTCGCTCATGCCGTTACTCCTCGGGGATGACCACATCGTGCCATTCTTCCCGGTTGATGCGAATGATGTCGATGATGGACCACGGTATCAGCACGGCCGCCGTGAGCGCCCAGTAGGTGAGAAAGTAGCTCACCCGGGGGGGGAAGAACGTGCCCACCACGATCAGCGCGCCCACAATCCCGTAGAAGCGGTAGGCGGCCTGCTGGGTGTAATGACCCACGCGCTCGTTGGGGTGATGCCGGTTCATGGCATAGACGAACATGGACGCCCCGAACCAGAAGATGATCAGCGGAAACGGCATCAGGACGGCCAGGATATTGCCGTAATTGAACAACTTGGCCGCCGTACGGGCCGATCGCGCCGGCACGGTCCTCGGTTCAGGCTTCGACATGAAACGGCGCAGTGATACAGTGTGTTGCCATCGGGACGGGCCAATATACAGGAAGGCCGATGAATGGGACAGGGAAGGTACCCGGAGCCACGGTACGCATCGCGGGCCGGCTGACGAAGGCACTGGTGCGGGCGCTCTACCCGCCCGTGTGCCTGGTGTGCCGGGCGCCGGGCCACGGGGATCTGGACCTGTGTGCGCCGTGCCGAGCCGAACTGCCCTGGTTCCGGCACGGCTGCGCCGCCTGTGCCCGCCGGCTGCCCGACCGCGCCGGCCCCCTGTGCGGTACCTGCCTGCGGCGCCCGCCGGCCTTCGACGCCACCCGTGCCCTGTTTTACTATGCGCCACCCGTGGACCGCCTCATCGCCGGCCTCAAGTACCGGGGGCGTCTGGCCCATGGCCGTCTGCTGGGCAGCCTGTGGGCCGACACCCTGTCCGTCCCGGACCCCCTGCCTGAACTGATCCTGCCGGTGCCGCTGCATCCCGCGCGCCTGCGCGAGCGGGGATTCAATCAGGCCCTGGAACTGGCCCGCCCCCTGGGCCGACGCCTGGGGGTGTCGGTGGCCCCGGCCCTGATCCGGCGCGTGGTCCCCACCCCATCCCAGCAGGGCCTGCGCGGCCGGGAACGCCGCCGCAACGTGCGCCAGGCCTTCGCCCTGTCGCCCGCCCTTGCCTGCGCCCCGCCCGAACGCGTGGCCCTGGTGGACGATGTCATGACCACCGGCTCGACGGCGGGCGAGATCGCCCTCCTGCTCAGGCGGGCCGGGGTGGAGCGGGTGGAGGTGTGGGTCCTGGCGCGGGCGTAGGTTCTACGCCCGCGCCAAAGTGGGAAGTGTGAATTGGGAAGTAGGAAATGAAGTCGGAAGTGTGAATTGGGAAGTGCGAATTGAGGTCTTTTTCCTACTTCCCAATTCACACTTCTCACTTCAAAAGGTAGTCCAGGAACACGCCTGCAAACACCGCCGCGCCGAACCAGTGGTTGTTGAGAAACGCCCGGAAACACGCGGCGGGCCGGCGCTCCACGATCAGGTACTGCTGGTAGAGGGCAGAGCCGGCGGCGACGGCAAGCCCGAGCCAGTACCACAGGCCCAGCCCGGCCTCACGGCCCACCAGCCAAAGGCTCCACAGGAGCAGAAGCTGCAGGATGCCGGTGATCATGCGGTCCGCCTCACCGAACAGAATGGCGCTGGATTTGACTCCCAGGCGCAGGTCATCCTCGCGATCGGCCATTGCGTAGAAGGTGTCATAGACCGTGGCCCACAACACCGCGGCGATGAATATCAGCCAGGCCACGGGCGGCGGAAATTCACCGGTCTGGGCGGCGAAAGCCATGGGCACGGCCCAGCCGAAGGCCGCCCCCAGATGCACCTGGGGGAGGTGGTGCAGGCGCTTCATGAACGGATAGCTGCCCGCCAGCACCACCGCCACCAGGGACAGCAGGATGGTCAGCCGGTTGAGGAACAGCACCAGCACGAAGGCCAGCAGGCAGAGCACGACGAATACCGCCAGCGCCTCCCGGGGCGAGACGAGCCCCGACGCGATGGGCCGTTCGCGGGTACGGGCCACATGAGGATCGATGTGGCGGTCGGCGTAGTCGTTGATGGCGCAGCCGGCCGAGCGCATGAGCACCACACCCGCGATGAAGATCAGCAGCACGTCCGGCCGGGGCCAGCCTTCGGCGGCCACCCACAGCGCCCAGAGCGCGGGCCACAGCAGCAGGTAGATGCCGATGGGGCGGTGCAGGCGCACCAGCAGGGCATAGGCCTTGAGCCGTTCGAGGGCGGAGGGCATGGACTTTCGCTTCCGGTCGCAGGGGCCGTAGAGTGTACCAAACGAAACCTTCCGGTTGAGGAGAGACCATGTCCGAACACTATGACCTGATCGCCATCGGCGGCGGCAGCGGCGGCCTGTCGGTGGCCGAGCGCGCCGCCCGTTTCGGCGCACGCTGTGCGGTGGTGGAGTCCGGGCGTCTGGGCGGGACCTGTGTAAACGTGGGCTGCGTACCCAAGAAAATCATGTGGTACGGCGCAGACCTGGCGCACCGTCTGCGCGACGCAGCGGATTACGGTTTCGACCTCCGGGTCGGAGGCTTCGACTGGGCGGAACTGGCGCGCAGGCGCGAGGCCTACATCAGCGGCATCAACACCTGGTATCACACCTACCTGGAGGACTCCGACGTGGCCGAGATCCCGGGCCACGCTCGCTTCGTGGAGCCGCGGACCCTGGATGTGGAGGGGCGCCGCATCAGTGCCGATCACGTGGTCATCGGCGTAGGCGGTCGGCCGGTGATCCCGGACGTGCCGGGCGCCGCACTGGGCATTGACTCCGACGGCTTCTTCGCCCTGGAGCACCGGCCCGAACGGGTGGCGGTGATCGGCGCCGGGTACATCGCCGTGGAACTGGCCGGGATGCTCAATGCCCTGGGCACCCGGGTGAGCATGTACCTGCGTCGCGAGACCTTTCTGCGCAGTTTCGACCCCATGCTGCGCGACACGCTCATGGAACAGATGCTCGCCGACGGCGTGAACGTCCTGCCCCGCACGGCCATCACCGGGCTGACGCGGACCGCGGGCGGCATCAGCGTGGCATGCGAACAGGCGGAAAGCGGCGGTGAGTACGACGCGGTGATCTGGGCCGTGGGGCGCAAGCCCAACACCGCGGACCTTGGCCTGGATGCGGCGGGTGTCATCCGGGACGGGGACGGCTTCATCCCGGTGGACGGATTTCAGAACACCAATGTCGAAGGCGTTTACGCCATCGGCGATGTCACCGGCGGGCCTGCGCTGACGCCCGTGGCCATCGCCGCCGGGCGCCGGCTGGCGGACCGCCTGTTCGGCGGACAGCCCGAGCGGCGGCTCGTCTACGAGAACATCCCCAGCGTGGTGTTCAGCCACCCGCCCATCGGCACCGTGGGGCTGACCGAGGACGAGGCCCGCGAGACTCACGGCGATGCGGTGAAGGTCTACACGACCCGCTTCACCGGCATGTTTCACGCCTTGACGGAGCACAAGGTGATGACGGCCATGAAACTCATCACAGTGGGGGCAAAGGACAAGGTGGTGGGCGCGCACATCATCGGCCCCGGCGCCGACGAGATGCTCCAGGGTTTCGCTGTGGCCATTCGCATGGGTGCAACCAAGCAGGACCTGGATGATACGGTGGCGCTGCATCCCACCAGCGCGGAAGAGCTGGTGACCATGAGATAAGGCAGTGGCAAGTGGCTAGAAGGAAGGAACAAATGATCCGATCGTTTGAGGGGCATGTGCCGGACATCCACGCCAGTGCGTGGGTGGACGAGATGGCGCTGGTGGTGGGGGAGGTGACCATCGGGGCGGACAGTTCGATCTGGCCCATGACGGTGGTGCGGGGGGACATTCAGCGCATCGAGATCGGGGCGCGCACCAATATCCAGGACGGCTCGGTGTTGCATGTTACCCACGACAGCCGGTTCATGCCCGGCGGCCTGCCGCTCTTAGTGGGTGACGACGTGACCGTGGGGCACAAGGTGGTGCTGCATGCCTGCACCATCGGCGAGCGCTGCCTGATCGGCATGGGCAGCGTGGTCATGGACGGGGCGGTGATCGAACCGGACACCCTGCTGGGGGCCGGCAGCCTGGTCACACCCGACAAGCACCTGGAGGGCGGTTACCTGTGGCAGGGCAGCCCGGCACGTCGGGTGCGGGAACTCACCGACCGCGAACGCGAATACCTGCGCTACTCCGCCGAGCACTATGTTCGTCTGAAGAACCGCCATTCGGACGCATGACCGGATTCTCCGCATTTGCCGGTCGCGGTCGTCCCGTTACCCGACGAGTTCCTGGAGCACCCGCACGTGGAGCGCCTGATCCTCCGGATCGTGAAGGACAAAGCGCACGTGGCGGACGGAGCGCAGTTTCGATGCCTCATCGGCAACGGTGCCAATCGCGATGCGGGCGGCGGCATCCATGGGAAAACCGAATGCACCCGTGGAGATCGCCGGAAACGCGAGCGCCCCGATATCCGCCTGGTCGGCCAGGCGCAGGGCATTGCGGTAGCAGGCGGCCAGCAACCTGTCCGAAGGCTCGTCCCGCCCGTAGACGGGACCCAGGCAATGGATCACGAAGCGGTTCGGGAGCTGCTGCCCGCTGGTGATCACCGCCTCGCCCGGTTCGATGGGCGCGAACTCGCGGCACTCCTGATCGAGGCCCGGGCCGGCCGCACGATGGATCGCCCCGGCGACACCGCCGCCCGGGCGCAATTGGGCATTGGCTGCATTCACGATGGCGTCCATGTCCGGCTGGCGCACGATGTCGCCGGTGACGCATTCGATCACCACCCCACGCAGGGTCCTGCGATCCATGGAAGGAATCCTCGAAACGAACGCCTGTGTCGTCCGAGGATAGACAATGTTCGCCGGAACCGTCGAGTGCCCGGGCTCGGGAAGGGGTGAGGGGTGACAGGTGACAGGTGACAGGTGACAGGTCAGGCATCAGGCGAGGGGTGGAGGGATCGCGCGCAGGCACGGGCGCACCCCTTTCGCCTGACACCTCACGCCTTCCGGCCAGGCCTCAGGTCAGCGGAATGAGGGTCAGCTCCACCCGCCGGTTGAGGGCGCGCCCCCCGGCGGTGCTGTTGTCGGCGACGGGCCGGTGGGGCCCGAAGCCGATGGTGTCGATGCGCACCGGCTGGATGCCCTGGCCCGCCAGGTAGCGGGCCACGCTGTCGGCCCGACGCTGCGAGAGGCCCATGTTGTGTTCCACGGTGCCCGTGCTGTCGGTGTGCCCTGCCACCTCGATGGCGGTCTTGTCATACTTCTTCACCACCAGGGCCACGGAGTTGAGCACTTCGTAGAACTCCGATTTCACCTCGTCCCGGTTCACGTCGAAGGTCACATTACCCGGCATGTTGAGGATCAGGTGGTCGCCGTCGCGGGTGACGCTCACGCCCGTGCCTTCCAGCTCCCGGCGCAGTTCCGCCTCCTGCTGATCCATGTAATTGCCCACAGCGGCGCCGGCCAGCGCGCCGATGCCGGCGCCGATCATGGCACGCTTGGTGCGATCGCGACGGCCGGTGACATTGCCGATCACCGCACCGGCGGCGGCGCCGATCAGCGCCCCCTGGGTGGCGCGGCTGGTCCGCTCCTCGCCGGTGTACGGGTCGAGCGTGGTGCAGCCTGTGAAGCCGACGATACCGGCCAGCAGAAGCGTGAGAAGCGGCTTGTTCATGGCGATCTCCGGGAAAGGCGGTTCACAATTCACGGTTCAAGGTTCAAGGCTGGAAATGCGGATTTCATTGGCTTGGGGCACGCACCCTTGAGCGTTGAACATTGAACCTTGAACGTTGAACCTTGAACCTTGAACCTTGAACCTTGAATTTCATGATGCCTCGGTTGAATGAATCAGGGCTGAACGGGCCTCAGGACCCGGATCACGGGCGCCGTCCTCGGCCGGATGCCCCGCCACAGGGCGAAGGACTCGGCGGCCTGTTCCACCAGCATGCCGAGGCCATCGGCGGTGCGTGCCGCGCCGTGGGCGACGGCCCAGCGCAGGAAGGCCGTGGGCCGATCCCCGTACATCATGTCATAGCAATCCACCCCCGGGCGCAACAGGTCATCGGGCAACGGCGGCACCTCATCATCCAGCCCGGCGGAGGTGCCGTTGATCAACAGGTGTGAATGGCGACCCCGCAGGCTGTCCAGGTCCCCGCCGGTAACCGGCCCAAGGTCCGCGAAATCCCGGGCCAGTTCCTCCGCCCGGCTGCCCGTGCGATTGGCGATGTGCAGCCCCGCCGGCCCCTCGGCCAGCAACGGCGCCAGCACACCGCGCACCGCGCCGCCCGCGCCCAGCACGAGGACCTCCCGGTCGCGCAACCGGATACCCAGGTTGCGGGTCAGATCGGTGACAAGCCCCACGCCGTCGGTGTTCTCCCCCAACAGCCGCCCGTCATCCTCCACCTTGAGGGTGTTGACCGCCCCGGCGCGCCGCGCGCGGTCCGTCAGTTCGTCGGCCAGCACAAAGGCCTCGCCCTTGAAGGGCACCGTGACGTTGAAGCCCCGATAACCCCGCGCTACCAGATCACGCACGGTGCCCGCAAACCCGTCCAGCGGCGCCAGCACCGCCTCGTAACGCAGCGCCTGCCCCGTCTGCTCGGCAAACAGCGCGTGGATGCGGGGCGACTTGCTGTGGCCGATGGGGTGGCCGATGACGGCGTAATAATCCATAAGATCAGTGGCTAGTGGCTAGTCTCAAGTGGCAAGGAACACCACCCTCACCCCGGCCCTCTCCCTGAAGGTGAGGGAGAACGGCCCTTGATTTTCCTTGCCACTTGCCACTTGAGACTAGCCACTGTCTTTAAGCCATTCCGCCACCTGCCGGGCGTAATAGGTGAGGATGCCGTCGGCACCGGCGCGCTTCATGGAGGTGAGCGCCTCCAGCACGCAGGCGCGCTCGTCCAGCCAGCCGTTCTGCGCGGCGGCCTTGAGCATGGCGTACTCGCCGCTCACCTGGTAGACGAAGGTGGGGGCGCCGAACGCGTCCTTGACCCGGCGCACGATGTCCAGATAGGGCATGCCCGGCTTGATCATGACCATATCGGCGCCCTCCTCCAGATCCATGGCCACTTCCCGCAGGGCCTCGTCGCCGTTGGCCGGATCCATCTGGTAGGTGTACTTGTTGCCGGCACCCAGGCTGGCGGCGGAACCTACCGCGTCGCGGAAGGGACCGTAGTAGCCGGAGGCATACTTGGCGGAATAGGCAAGGATACGCGTATGAATATGCCCGGCCTCCTCCAGGGCCTCGCGAATCGCGCCGATGCGGCCGTCCATCATGTCCGAGGGGGCCACCACGTCCGCACCCGCCTCGGCGTGGGAGAGGGCCTGCTGGATCAGTACATCCACCGTCTCGTCGTTCATCACGTAACCGGTGTCGTCGATGAGTCCGTCCTGGCCGTGGGTGGTGAACGGGTCCAGGGCCACGTCGGTGATCACCCCCAGTTCGGGTACGGCGTCCTTGACGGCGCGGACCGCCCGCTGGGCCAGCCCCTCCGGGTTGAAGGCCTCCGCCGCATCCTCGCTCTTTGCCTCCGGGGGCGTGACCGGAAACAGCGCCATGGCGGGCACGCCGAGCGAGGCGCAGGCCTCGGCCTCGCGGCACAGCAGATCCACCGACAGGCGCTCCACCCCCGGCATGGACGGCACCGGTTCGCGGCACTCGCGGCCTTCCAGCACGAACACCGGCTGAATCAGGTCATCGGTGGTCAGCCGGTGTTCCCGCATCAGGCGCCGGGAGAACGCATCGCGGCGCATGCGCCGCGGGCGCGACAGGGGAAAATAGCCGTTGTACTGGGACATGCTGCGAAACTCCGGAGGATGGGTGATGCCTGCGCCGCAAGCGGCAGCCACAGGATAGCCGAAGGCCGCCCGCCATGCATGGGGCGATGCGCTTCCGGGGCCTCGGCATAGGCCGGACAGCGTCCCGTCCGGGCGCCGGGATCCCATCGCGCTTCGAACCGCGCTTGGCGACATCGGGTATGATTTCGCTGCAACAGGCACCGCTCGTCGGGCGATTCGACCGGCGGCTGGCCGCAGTGACGGCGTTGGGCTACTGTTACCGGATATAAATGGCATTGATAAACAAGGGGATGGGGCCCGGCATGCACCGCATCGTCGTGGTGGAGGAATCAACGACACTTCGCTACATCCTGTGCCGGGGCCTGGAAAGGCACGGGTTCGAGGCCGTGGCGTTCGACAGCCCGGCGGCTGCGCTGGCGCGGCTCACGGACACTGCCGGGACATCGGACGTAGACGGCGTTCTGCTGGGCTGGTCCGCGGTGCCCGGCGAATCGGCACATCCTCTGCTCGCCTGCCTGAACCAACCCGACTATGCCCATCTGGCCGTGGTGCTGCTGACACAGGAGCTGGCGGACCCGCTGGTCAGGTGGGTCCAGGAGCGCCGCCTCTCCGCCCTGGTCCCGTGGGATGACCATCATGAGGTGGGCGGTACCCTGGCGCTGATGCTCAACCCCGCCACGGTGGCACCCGCCCGCCCGGACCGGGGTATCCGGATCCTGCTGGTGGACGACTCCCCCAGCGTACGCTTCTTCTATCACCGCCTGCTGAGCCGGGAGGGCTATCAGGTGGAATCCTGCGCGGACCCGGGCTCCGCCTTCGAGCTGGCGACCCGGGACCACTTCGACCTGGCCGTGGTGGATCACTTCATGCCGGGGGAGAATGGCGACCGGCTCTGTGCCCGCCTGAGGGCGGACCCGCGGACCGCCCACATGGAGTTGGCGGTCCTGACCGGCGTCTACAACGACGAGGTGATCCGCAACTGCCTGGAAGCGGGTGCTGTGGAATGCCTGTTCAAGAACGAGGCGGAGAACCTCTTTCTCGCACGTATCGGGGCACTCTGGCGGTCCATCCTGGCCCACAAGGAGGTGGAGGCCGGACGTTCCCGCCTGGAGGCCATCCTGACCTCGGCCGGCGACGGGATCTACGGCGTCGATACCGAGGGGCGCATCACGTTCATCAACCCGACCGCATGCAGCATCCTGGGCATTTCCGGACCGGAGGAGGTCATGGGCCAGTCGGCCCACATGTTGTTCCACGCGGTCAATCGCCAGGGACGTCCGGTGCCGCCCGAGCGATGTCCGCTCAGCCGGGCGTATGCCCGGGGCGACACCCTGGGCAGCTGGGAGGCGGTGTTCCGGCACCGCTCGGGGCGGCTGATACCCGTGGAGGGCAGTATTCAGCCGCTGGTGGAATCCTACCGGGACAGGGGTTCGGTGGTGGCCTTCCAGGACATCTCCGAGCGCAATGCCATGGAGGCGCAGCTGCACTGGCAGGCCGAGCATGATGAACTGACCGGGTTGTACAACCGGCGCTACCTGGAACGGGCGCTGGAAGCGGAACACGCCCGCTGTCAGGCCACCGGGCTGCAGAGCGCGGTACTGGTCCTGGATCTTGACCGCTTCAAGTACGTCAACGACACGGCCGGTCACCTGGTCGGCAATACCCTGCTGGTGGACGTATCCCGGCGCCTGCGTGCGCACCTGGGCGAGGAACTGGTACTGGCCCGGCTGGGCGGGGACGAGTTCGCCCTGATCCTGCCCCAGACGGACGCGGAGGGTCTGAACCGTGTCAGCGAGGCGTTGCGACGCCTGCTCCATGAAACCGTCTTTCGGGTGGACGAGCGCAATTACCGGCTGAACATCAGCATCGGGGCCGCCTGGCTGGGACGCGGCAGCGAGACCCCGGCCGATGTGCTGGCCAACGCCGATATTGCCTGCCATGTGGCCAAGCAGGCCGGAAGCAACCAGTTCCACGTGTGCGAACCCGAGCAGGATGTACGCGCCTTCATGGGGCGGGATCTGGCCTACGTCGAACAACTCCGGGAGGCGCTGGAACGGGACACGTTCGTCCTCCAGTTCCAGCCCATCCTGGCGGTGGCCGGGGGCGGCGGTCGCCGCCCCCGGGAGCAGTACGAGACCCTGATACGGCTCAAGGGCAGCAACGGCGGTCTGATCCTGCCCGGCGAGTTCATTCCCGTGGCCGAACGCTTCGGCCTGATCCCGGAGATCGACGCCAGGGTGGTGGCGCGTGCCCTCCGGGAACTCCGTGCCCTGCATGCCGACGGTCGCAACGTGGTCCTGAACGTCAACCTGTCGGGCCGCACCCTGGGCGATCCGGGGACCCTGAAGCGCATCCAGGATATGGTTCGCGCCACCACCGTGGACCGTACCTGCCTGGTCTTCGAGATCACCGAGACCAGCGCGATCCTCAATCTCTCCGCCGCCCGCGAGTTCATCGACACCCTGCGCACCCTGGGCGTACGCTTCGCCCTGGATGATTTCGGCACCGGGTTCTGTTCCCTGTCTCACCTCAAGCAACTGCCGGTGGACATCGTCAAGTTCGACGGGCAGTTCGTCCGTGATCTGCACAGGGACGAATCCGACCGCACGATGGTGTCCGCCATGAACGACATCGTGCACGCCATGGGCCTGATCAGCGTGGCCGAGTTCGTGGAATGCGACGAGGTCCTGCAGATCCTGCGCGGCATCGGGGTCGATCACGTGCAGGGACATTATCTGGGCCTGCCCGCGGACGAGCCGCGGCCGGTGACCTTCCCGGAACCGGCACCCGCGCTGACCGGATTCGAAGGCCTGCCCCAGGACAGGCTGCACTAGTGTCGTGTCTCAGGATTCAGGCGCGCCGGGACGAATCACCCTTCCCGGCCACCGTCTTCAGACCCAGTCCCTTGGTTTGAGATAGTGCGCATACAGGCGCGCCTCGGGCGTGCCCGGCTCCGGCTGCCAGTTGTAGCGCCAGCGCACCAGGGGCGGCAGGGACATGAGAATCGACTCCGTACGCCCCCCCGACTGCAGGCCGAACAGGGTGCCCCGGTCGTAGACCAGGTTGAACTCCACGTAGCGCCCTCTCCGATAGAGCTGGAAATCACGCTCCCTGTCTCCGTAGGGGGTGGCCATGCGCCGCTCCACGATGGGCAGGTAGGCGTCCAGGTAGTGGTCACCGACACTTCTCATGAAGGCGAAGCTGCGCTCGAAACCCCACTCGTTCAGATCATCGAAGAACAAACCGCCGATGCCCCGGGGCTCGTTGCGGTGCTTGAGAAAGAAATACTCGTCACACCACTGCTTGTATCTCGGATAGACCTCGGCACCGAACGGTTCGCAGGCCCGCCGCGCCACGGTGTGCCAATGCACGCAGTCCTCGTCCTGCCCGTAGTAGGGCGTCAGGTCAAACCCGCCGCCGAACCACCAGATGGGATCGCAACCCTCCTTCTCGGCGATGAAGAAACGCACGTTGGCATGGGAGGTGGGCACATGGGGATTGCGGGGATGAATCACCAGGGACACGCCGGTGGCCTGAAAACGGCGTCCGGCCAGTTCCGGACGATGGGCCGTGGCCGAGGGCGGCAGATTGTCGCCCATGACGTGGGAGAAGTTGATACCCGCCTGTTCGAACACGCGCCCTTCCGATAACACCCGGCTGCGCCCGCCGCCGCCTTCGGCCCGGGTCCAGCTGTCCTCGAGAAAGGCCCCCTCCCCGTCCACGCCGGCAACACCCCGGCAGATGCGCTCCTGGAGTCCGGTGAGATAGTCGATGACAGGGTCAATGGCGGCGTGTTCGGTCATGGCGCGGGCGGTCTGTCCGGAATCGAAGATGCACGGTACCGCCTGCGCGCAGTAATCTCCAGCCCCGGGGGCACACCGGATCCGCGCCGGCCGGCGCGCGCGCTTGACCGTGATCATGGTTCCCGACCCCGACACTCGGATATTCTGGCGACCAAGGAGGAAACCATCGATGCACACATTCAGCGAGTATCTGGGCGGCGATCATCAGCGCTGCGACGAACTGTTTGCCGTGGCCGAGCAGGCGGCGGCCGCACGTGACGCAAAGGCGGCCGACGCCCACACGCGCTTCGTGGACGCCATGGAACACCACCTGCGCATGGAGGAGGATGTCCTGTTCCCGGCCTTCGAGGAGGCCACCGGCAACAGCATGGGGCCGACGGCGGTGATGCGCCACGAGCACGGGCAGATGCGTGAACTGTTCGGGCAGATGGGCGAGGCACTGGCAGTTGGTCGTTTCGACGACTACCTGGGCGCATCGGAGACCCTGCTGATCCTGATGCAGCAGCACAATGCCAAGGAGGAGCAGATGCTCTATCCCATGACCGACCGGATGCTCGCCGGCCGGCTGGAGGAACTGCTGCGGCAGATGCGGGATCTGCAATGAGCGAGGTCCTGCTCGATGTCTCGGCACTGGAGGCGCCCGAACCCCTGCAGCGGGCCATCGAGGCCGCACGGGGCCTGGGCGACGGGCAGTACCTGCACATGGTCCACCGCATGAAGCCCCTGCACCTCTACCCCTGGCTGGACGCGCAGGGCTTCGACAGCGACACCCGCCGCAGATCCGACAATTGCGAGGTCTTCATCTGGCATCGCGACGACGACGGCGCCGCACGGGCCGCACGGGCGGCCGCCGCATCCCTGCCCCCCTGGCACGAATGACGGCGTGAACGCGGGCGCGCTCAGTCTTTCACAGACCCCGCCCCTGTGGGTGCCACTGCGCTTCTTTCTCACCGCGCCGCTGTTTCTTATGGCGGCCGGGCTGACCCTGATGTTCGCCCCCGACGGGCTGTTCACAACCCGCTGGAGCCCGGCGATGCTGGCGCTCACCCACATGCTGACCCTGGGCTTTCTGGGGATGTGCATGGCGGGCGCGGTCCAGCAGCTGGTGCCCGTACTGGCCGGCGCGCGCCTGCCACGGCCCGAGGGTTTCAGCCGGGTGCTGTACGGACTGTGGACACCGGGCACGGTGCTGCTGGTGGCCGGCATGGGCCGGGGATGGCAGATCGGGCTGCAGTCCGGTGGCGCGCTCCTGGCGATGGCGATACTGCTGTTCGTCACCGTATGCTGCCATGCCCTGTGGCGCTCCGGGTCCCGCCACGAGACCATCCCCGCCATGGCGCTGGCCCTGCTGGCCCTGCTGGGCAGCGTGGCGCTCGTGATCTGGCTGCTGTGGCGGTCCGGCTGGCAGGTGCCGCTCGCTCATCCCATGACCCGCCTTCACATCGGCTGGGCCTCGCTGGTCTGGATCACGGGGCTGATCATGGGGGTCGCCTACCAGGTGGTGCCCATGTTCCAGCTCACCTCGCCCTATCCCGGGTGGCTGCGTCGGGCGCTGGTGCCGCTGGTGGTGCTCCTGCTGTCCCTGTGGAGTCTGTGGCCGTCGGTCTGGCTTTCACTGCTGCTGGCCGCAACCCTGGCGGCTTTCGGCCTGTGGACACTCCGGCTGCAGCAGTTCCGGCGCCGCCGGATCCCGGACGCCACACTGGACTTCTGGCGCGTGGCCATGGGCTCGCTGCTGCTGGCCGTGCTGGCCTGGGTGGTGTGGCTCTACCGGCCCGACGCGCGGGTGGAGGTCCTGATCGGGGTGCTGTTCCTGGCCGGCTTCGCCACGGCGGCCGTCAACGGCATGCTCTACAAGATCGTGCCATTTCTCATCTGGCTGCACCTCACCAACCGGCGCGGCAATCAGGCCGGGCTGCCCAACATGAGACAGATCATCCCCGAATCCCATGCACGCCGGCAGTGGTGGCTGTATCTTGCATCGCTGGTGCTGCTGTCACTGACCGTGATGCTGTCACTGCCGCCGTGGCCCGCCGGCCTGGCCTGGGCTGCCAATGGAATGTATCTGTTCTGGAACCTGTGGGGGGCGGTGCGTAAGTACCGGGCGTATCGGGATTAGTCAGTTGTCAGTTGTCAGTTGTCAGTTGTCAGTTGTCAGTTGTCAGTTGTCAGTTGTCAGTTGTCAGTTGTCAGTTGTCAGTTGTCAGTTGTCAGTTGTCAGGAGCGTGGCGGGCTGTGGCGGCATGTCAAGGGGGGGCTCTTGCGGGTGACGGCGGAAGGCTTACTAACCCCGGATGACCTCGCCGGTCAGCACGTCCCGGATCTCGCTGGGGCGGTCCCGGCCGCCCACGGGGCCGGCGAGGACACCGTCCAGCAGGCGCCCAAGGCCGGCTACCGCTGCTGCCGCGGTGCGGACCGGCTCCTCCCCGGCGAGGTTGGCGCTGGTGGACACGACGGGCCCGGCATGCCGGCAGAGTTCGGCGGCAAGCGGATGATCGGTGACGCGAACGGCCAGGGTATCGTGCTCACCGGTAAGCCAGCGGGGCGTCCCGGGGCGGGCGGGCCACAGCCAGGTCACGGGGCCCGGCCATGCGGCCCGGGCACGGGCATCGGCGGCCTCGTCCAGGGAACGAAGATACGGTGTCAACTGTTCGGGATCTGCCGCGATCAGGATCAGCCCCTTGGCGGGATCGCGGCGCTTGATCGCCAGGAGGCGCGCCACGGCCACGGGATCGCGCGGGTTGCAGCCCAGGCCGAAGACCGCCTCTGTGGGGTAGGCGATCACACCCCCGCTGCGAATGACCGCGGCGGCCTTTCTCGGGCTCCTGATCAGGCGGTGGGACGGGGGCGCGGGGCGGGTCATGGCCCGGTTCAGCGAGGGATGCCGGCCCCGGACTCACGGGAGGCGGCGCCGGACTTGGCACCGGAGCCCTTCGCCGCGGATTTCTTCGTGGACTTCTTCTTGGGCGCGGCCCGCTTCTTGGCCGCAGCCTTCTTCTTCGGGGCCGCCTTCTTCTTCGGGCCCGCCTTCTTCCCGGGCGCGGCCTTCTTCGCGGCACCGCGGCGGCCCTTGCGCTCGGGCGCGGCTGCCAGCAGCGCCTGGCATTCCTCCAGCGTCAGGCTCGCGGGGTCTCGGTCCTTCGGGATGCGGGCGTTCTTGCTGCCGTTGGTGATGTAGGGACCGTAGCGTCCGTTGAGCACCTGCACCCCGGCATCCTCGAAGACACGGATATACTTGTTGGCGTCGGCTTCCTTCTTCTCGGCCACCAGCTCCAAGGCCCGGGGCAGTTCGATGGTGAAGGGATCGTCCTCGGGCTTGAGCGAGGCGTAGCGGCCGCCGAACTTCACGTAGGGGCCGAAGCGCCCGATGTTCACCTGGACCGGTTCGCCCTCCGGCGTCTCGCCCAGTTCCCGGGGCAGCTTGAACAGCTCCAGCGCCTCTTCCAGGGTGACCAGGTCCATCTTCCGGCCCGGGGGCAGGCCCGCGAAGCGGGGCTTCTCCTCGTCGTCCTTGGTGCCGATCTGCACTACCGGCCCGTAGCGGCCCATGCGTACGCTCACCGGGCGCCCGCTCTTGGGGTCGGTGCCCAGTTCGCGGGCCTGCACGGCCTCGGCGCGGGTCACCGTGGCCTCCTTCTCCTGGACCTGATCCCGGAAAGCGCTCCAGAAACCCTCCATCACGGGAATCCATTCCTTCTCGCCGCGGGATATCTCGTCCAGCTCGTCCTCCAGCCGGGCGGTGAAATCGTAATCCACGTACCGGGCGAAATGCTGGGTCAGGAAGGCGTTCACGATGCGCCCGATATCCGTGGGGATGAAACGCCGGCTGTCCATCTCCACGTACTCGCGCTGTTGCAGCGTGGAGATGATGCTTGCGTAGGTGGAGGGGCGGCCGATACCGTATTCCTCCAGGGTCTTCACCAGGCTAGCCTCCGTGTAGCGCGGCGGCGGCTCCGTGAAATGCTGTTCGGCGCGAAGTGCCTGGAGCGTCACTGTATCGCCCTCGGACAGCGGCGGCAGGATGCGTTCGTCACTCTCCTCCTTGGCGTCGTCCCGGCCCTCCCGGTAGACGGCCATGAAACCAGGATCGCGCACCGACGACCCGGACGCCCGGAACAGGTGGCGGTCAGTGCCGGCCGCCAGATCCGCGGAGACGGTGTCCAGGGTGGCATGCAGCATCTGGCAGGCCACGGTGCGCTTCCAGATCAGGTCGTAGAGCTTGAACTGGTCCGTGGTGAGGTGGCGCTTCACCTCATCGGGCACACGCATGGCCGAGGTGGGCCGTATGGCCTCGTGGGCCTCTTGGGCATTCTTGGCCTTGGTCTTGTACTGGCGGGGGTGTTCGGGAAGCTTGTCGCGACCGTAGCGCTGCTCGATCAGGCCTCGGATCTCGGCCAGGGCTTCGCCGGCCAGGGTCACCGAGTCGGTACGCATGTAGGTGATCAGGCCCACGGGCCCGGACCCCAGATCGACGCCCTCGTAGAGCTGCTGGGCCACGCGCATGGCACGGCTTGCGGAGAATCCCAGCTTGCGCACCGACTCCTGCTGGAGGGTGGAGGTGGTGAACGGCGGCGCCGGGTTGCGCCGACGCTGCTTCTTCTCCACGCGGGCCACGCGCAGCCTTCCGCCTGCCGCGGAGAGCAGGGTATCGCGGGCGCTGTTCGCCGCGGTTTCGTCGGCGATGTCGAACTGGTCCAGCTTGCGGCCGTCGAGGGTATGGAGTTTGGCGTTGAACCCCTCGCCGCCCTTGTCCAGGTCCGCCTCCAGCGTCCAGTATTCGCGGCTGACGAAACGCTCGATCTCTTCCTCGCGCTCCACGATCATGCGCAGCGCCGGGCTCTGCACCCGGCCGGCGGAGAGACCGCGCTTGATCTTCTTCCACAGCAGCGGCGAAAGATTGAAACCCACCAGGTAATCCAGGGCGCGGCGCGCCTGCTGGGCGTTGATCAGTTCGAAGGACAGGCCCCGGGGGTGTTCGATGGCATCCTTCACCGCCCGCTGGGTGATCTCGTGAAATACCACCCGCCGGACCTCCTTGCCGTCGAGCGCGCCGCGATCCCTGAGCAGCTCGTAGAGGTGCCAGGAGATGGCTTCGCCTTCGCGGTCCGGGTCAGTGGCCAGCAACAGGGAATCGGCCTTGCGCAGCGCCTTGATGATACTGTCCACGTGGCGTTCGTTGCGCTCGATCACCTGGTAATTCATCCGGAAGCCGTGCTCCGGATCCACCGCACCCTCCTTGGGCACCAGGTCGCGCACATGCCCGTATGAGGCCATCACCTCGAAGTCGGGTCCCAGGTACTTCTTGATGGTCTTGGCCTTGGCGGGGGATTCTACGATGACCAGGTGATTACCCATGGACCGGCCACCCCCTGTGTGGAACGGGGGGCATCAGTGCAGGAACTCCGGGGGACTCTCGAACATCATGCTCTCCAGCCAGGTATACGCGGCCTCCTGGTCCGGCTGGTTGAACAGCACCATGAGCGTGACCCATTTGAGCTGATCCAGGCTGATATCCTCGGCCTCCAGGTCCATGATCCGGTCCACCACCAGCTCGCGGGTGGCCGCGCCGAGCACGCCGTTCTGTTCCAGGAACAGCAGGAAGCCGCGTGCACGGGCATCCAGCCGCTCGGCCTCACGGTCGGTATAGACGCGCAGGGCCGTGCCGTTGACGGGATGTCCGATGGCGTCCTCCTGGTTGGCCAGGTTCTCCAGCCACTCGAAGGCCTTGTCGATCTCCGCGCCGGGAAAACCCGCCTCCAGCAGCTTGTCCTGAAGCTGGGTCCGGTCCGGCTCGATCTCGGTATCCTCGTCAACATAGTTTTCAAACAGGTACATGAGCACGTCTAGCACGTTTTCTTTCATTCTCAGGGTTCCGGCTGATGGCGAACGTAGCGTCCGCCGGAGAGTGAAGCCACCTGACCGCGAAGCTCCATGAGCAGGAGCATGGAGGAAACGGCCTCGACGGTCAATCCGGTGCGCGAGACCATCTGATCCACGGTCACCGGGTCGAAACCCATGGCCTCCAGAAGCCGTTCGTGGTCCGGATCACGCGCTTCATCAGAGACTTGCGCATCATCCGCCGCAGGGCTCGGCGGCGCCGCAGCCGCTGTCACCGGACGCAGAATGGCCGCCAGTTCCTCCAGCACGTCGTCGGCGGTTTCCACCAGTTTGGCGCCCTGGCGGATGAGCCGGTGACAGCCCCTGGCCACCGGATTGTGGATGGATCCGGGCATGGCGAATACCTCCCGGCCCTGTTCGGAGGCACAGCGTGCGGTGATCAGGGAACCGCTGCCGAGCGCCGCCTCCACCACCAGGGTGCCCGCCGACAGGCCGCTGATGAGGCGGTTGCGCTGTGGGAAATGCTCCGCGCGGGCGTGGGTGCCCACGGGGAACTCCGATACCAGCGCGCCTCCGCGGGCGATGCGATGGGCCAGATCCTTGTGGCGGGCCGGGTAGATGCGGTCGGGGCCGGTGGCCATCACCGCCACCGTGGCGCCATGTGCGTCCAGGGCCCCCTGGTGGGCCGCCGCATCGATGCCCAGCGCCAGGCCGCTGGTGATCACCAGTCCCGAGCGGGCCAGGTGGGCGGCGAACGCCCGGGCCGACTCGGTGCCGCCGGGCGTGGGGTGGCGGCTGCCCACCACCGCCAACTGCGGGTCCGCCAGCACGTCCGGGTCCCCGATCACATACAGGACCCCCGGCGGCGCGGCGATCTCGCGAAGTATGGGCGGGTATCGGGGGTCGTCCAGGGTCAGAATGTGATGATCCGCCCCTTCGGCCCACCGCAGATCGGCGGACACGCCGGGCGGCACTTCGCGCCCGTCCAGGACAGCCAGCGCCCGGTCACCCAGCCCCAGGGCACGCAACTGGCCACCGGGGGCCGCGAGAATGGCGCCGGGTGTGGAGAACCGCGCAAGCAGGCGGGCGAGGGTGGCGGGACCCACCTCTGGCGCATGGCGGAGGCGCAGCCAGTCTTCGAGGACGTCCCTGTCCACGAACCGGCCCTCAGGGGTGACGCAGGGCGTCGCCTTCCTGGATGGGCCGGGTGGATTCCATGACCAGGGCGTAGCTCACCTTCTCGAAGGTGCGAAACACCATCATCAGTCCGATGCGCTCGTCGGGCAGCGTCACCGGCTCACCCCGTTGGCTCGCGAACTGGTCCTGCACCACGCGGCCGCTCTGGTAGGTGGCCAGCACATGGCCCTGCTCGATGCCGTCGCGCTCGCCCAGGTTGATCACGCACACCTGGAAACGGGCGATCTGGCTGATGGCGTCGAACAGGGAGATGACCCGGCCGTCCGCGTCCCGGGGCGGGGAGTGGGGGGTGAATACGAAGTCCTGGTCACCGTTATGCAGGGGCAGCAGGCGGTCCCCCTTGAGGGCCTCCCGGTCGCTGCGGGTAATGATCAGGGTCGCCGGGTCGCCGCCGCGCACCACCTCGGCATCACCGACCGGGATGGCTTCGAAACCCAGGAACTCGTCCGTTTCCGGATCCCGCAGTTCGACGCCCTTGCGGAAGATGCCGTAGCGCTCCTCCTCCATGGCCTCCGGCATGCCGCGTACATAGACCCGGTCATTGGCACCGAACACCAGGCGGTCGTCCTGGGAGGCGAGCAGATAGGCGGCCTGATCCAGCTCCTCCTCGGTCACCACCCGCGGACGCATCAGGAACTGATGGATGCTCTGGATGGGCACCTCCGCGGCCGGGGGCAGCGGTTCGGTACGAATCCGGGGAGACAGGCGCTCGGTGGGGCGGACCCGCGGACCGCCATCCACGGTCAGCCGGGGCTGTCCATCCACGTAGTACAGGCTGATCACATCCCCGGGATAGATAAGGTGGGGGTTGGCGATCTGGGGGTTCACGTACCAGATCTCCGGCCAGTACCATGGATCATGCAGGAATGTACTGGAGATGTCCCAGAGGGTGTCACCGCGCTGCACCACATAGCGCTCCGGTGCATTCTCGCGGATCGCGGGGGCCGGGTTCGGGGCCGGCTCCGGGGCCGGCGCGGGACGCGCGGCCGTCGGTGCGGGGGCCGGTTGCGGCGCCGCGGTGGGTTCGGGGGCTGGGTCCGGCGCCTTACTGGCGCATCCGGCGCCCAGTAACGCTAGAATACACACGGCGGCGGACACCCTCCGTGCGGTGCGAGGCGAAATATTGGCGGACATCATTCCCCCTGTCAGTCGCTTGTTCTATGGCGCCGGCTCCTCGGCACCCTGTTCCGGCCAGCTTGAATAGCCCTCGGCTGACCACATTATATTAGTATGATCACTACATTAGCAGAAAAACTTGCACTACTGCACGAATATCCCCCAGAGACGGACGAACAGCGGATAAGCGGTCATGGCCAAACTTGAAATCCTTCATTTTCCCGATCCCCGACTGCGCAAACGCGCCGTGCCGGTGGAAAAAGTGGACGACGACATCCGCCGGCTGGTGGACGATATGCTGGAAACCATGTACGAGGCCCCGGGCATCGGGCTGGCCGCGACCCAGGTCAACGTACAGCGCCAGGTCATCGTCATCGACATCTCAGAGAACCGGGATGCGCCCCTCGTGCTGATCAACCCGGAGATACTCTCCCGGGAGGGCGAGGAGGAAATGGAGGAGGGCTGCCTGTCAGTGCCCGGCTATTACGAGACCGTGCGGCGCGCCGACCGGGTGCGGGTGCGCGCCCTGAACCGCGATGGAGAAGTCTGCGAGATGGACGCCGACGGCCTGCTGGCCGTATGCATCCAGCACGAGATGGATCATCTGGACGGCAAGCTGTTCGTGGACTACCTCTCGCCGCTCAAGCGCAGCCGCATCCAGAAGAAGCTGGAAAAGCTGGCCCGCCAGGGCAACCTGCCCAGGAACATCGACCGCCAGCACGCCATCTGACATTAAATTCTCGCGGTTACGACCCCGAGGCCTAACCTTGCCTTCGACCCCCAAGCTGCGCATCGTCTACGCCGGCACGCCCGAGTTTGCGGTGCCGGCACTTCAGGCGCTGATCGACTCGCCCCACGAGGTGGCGGCGGTCTACACCCAGCCGGACCGGCCGGCCGGCCGGGGGCGAAGGCTCATGCCCGGCCCGGTGAAACGGGTCGCCCTGGAGCACGGCATCGCCGTGGAGCAGCCCGAGCGCCTCAAGTCGGCCGATGTGCAGGAGCGGCTGCGGGGCTACGCGCCGGACGTGATGGTGGTGGCGGCCTACGGGCTGATCCTGCCGAAGGCGGTGCTGGACATCCCCGAGCACGGCTGCCTCAACATCCACGCCTCCCTGCTGCCCCGCTGGCGCGGTGCGGCCCCCATCCAGCGCGCCATCCTGGCGGGCGACACCGAAACCGGCGTCACGCTCATGCAGATGGCGCCGGGCCTCGACACGGGCGACATGCTGATGAAGGCCCGCACGCCCATCGGCCCGACCGACACCGCCCAGGATCTGCACGATCGCCTCGCCATCCAGGGAGCGGCCCTGCTGCTCACCTGTCTTGAGGCCCTGGTGAAGGGCCGTCTGGAGCCTGAGCCGCAGGACGACTCCCTGGCCACCTATGCCGGCAAGCTCAGCAAGGCGGAGGCGCAACTGGACTGGTTCCTGGCGGCAGCGACGCTGGACCGGCAGGTGCGTGCCTTCAACCCGTGGCCGGTGGCCTTCACCCACCTGGACGACCAACCCCTGCGCATCTGGCAGGCACGGCCCGTGGCCTCGCCGGTCACCGCGCCCCCCGGCACCGTGGTGGCCGAGGGCCCGGTAGGCATCGACGTGGCCACCGGCGATGGACTGTTGCGCCTCACACGGGTGCAGTTCCCCGGTGGTCGGCCACTGGATGCGCACGAGGTGCTCAACAGCCGTTCCCTGCTCGGGGAACGGCTTGAGAAGTGGGAAGTGTGAATCGGAAAGTGGGAAATCGATGTGGGAGCAGCGAGGAGGGAACTGCGGGGACACATGACTTTCTGGCCCCGTCCAGTTCACTCTTCCCACTTCCTCACCGCCAGTCTGAATGTACCCGCAGGGGCGAAGCAGTACACTAGGATCACACTTCGCCTCGATTTTTCCCACTTCCCAATTCAACCCTCCCACTTCCAAACCGTGTCTCCCCGCCAGATCGTCCTCAATGCACTCAAGCAGGTGATGCTCAACGGCAGTTCCCTGTCCGATGCGCTGCCGCCGCTGCTGGCCCCGCTCGCGCCCCGGGACCGGGCCTTTGCCCAGGCCCTGTGTTTCGCCACCCTGCGCTGGCATCACCAGCTCGAGGCGCTGACCGGGATCCTGCTCAGCAAACCTCTGCGCGCCAAGGACCGGGACGTGGGCCTGACCATCGAGATGGGCCTGTGCGAACTGCTGCACCTGCGCACGCCTGACTACGCTGCCATCCGGGAAGCCGCCGGGCTCGCCCGCGGCCTGGGCAAACCCTGGGCCGTGGGGCTCGTGAACGCGGTGCTGCGCCGGGCGCAACGGGAAGGCGCGGCACTGCAATCCGCCATCAACCGGGAACCGGCGGCACGCCTGTCGTTACCCGGCTGGCTCCTGTCGGCACTGCAGTCCGCATGGCCGGATGACTGGGAGGCGGTCGGCGAAGCCCTCAACCGGCAGGCACCCATGACCCTGCGGGTGGACCTGTCCCGCACCACCCGGGAACAGCACGCGGCATCCCTGACGGCGGCGGGGATGCAACCCCGGGCGCACTTGGCGGTGGCATCGGCGCTGACGCTGGAAACGCCCGTGGACGTGGCGCAGCTGCCGGGCTTTGCCGAGGGCCTGGTGTCGGTGCAGGACGCCGCCGCACAACTGGCCGCGCCCCTGCTGGAGTGCCGGGCCGGCATGCGGGTCCTGGACGCCTGCGCGGCGCCCGGCGGAAAGACGCTGCACCTGCTGGAATCCGCGGGCGGGGCACTGGACCTCACGGCGCTGGACGTGGATGCCGAACGCCTGGAACGGGTACGCGAAAACCTGGTGCGCGCGGGCCGCCGTGCGCGCCTGGTGGCGGGCGACGCAGCGGTCCCCGGTGCCTGGCACGAGGGCGGCCCCTATGATCGCATTCTCCTGGACGCACCCTGTTCCGCCACCGGCGTGATCCGCCGTCATCCGGACATCAAGGTGCTGCGCCAGAAATCGGACATCGCGCCCCTGGTGACACGCCAGGCACAACTGCTGGCGGCTCTCTGGCCCCTGCTGGCCCCGGGGGGTATGCTTCTGTATGCAACGTGTTCCATGCTGCCGCAGGAAAACGCAGGCCAGGTACGCGACTTCCTGCGCGCCTATCCGGATGCGGAGGAGGCCCCGATCTCCGGCGGCTGGGGGCGCCCCGGGTCGCCTGGTCGCCAGATCCTCGCCGGAGAGCAGGACATGGACGGCTTTTACTATGCCAGGCTGAGAAAGACTTGATCATTGCCCCCCTACATCCCCTGCGCCTCACGGGCCTGCTCCTCGCGGGATGGCTGATAGCGGGCTTCGCCGGGCCGGTCGAGGCGAAGGAAGAACCGCTGTTTTCCGTGGATTTTGCGCGCACACAACTGGTGGATGGAGTGTATCAACTCAATGCGGGCATCCGGTACCAGTTGAGTCCCGCGCTGAGCGACGCGCTGCATAACGGGGTGGCCCTGGTGTTCGAGGTCCAGGTGGACGTCCATCGTGTGCGCGCCTGGTGGCTGGACGCCCACGTGGCCACGGTCGTCCAGCGCTACCGGCTGGAGTATCACGCCCTCAGCCGCCTGTATCTGGTCACCCATCTCAATACCGGTGTGCAGCACAGTTTTTTTCGATTCTCCTCGGTGCTGGCGTTTCTCGGTGAGCTGGAGGCCCTGCCCCTGATGGACGCCAGCCTCCTGAACCGGGAGAGTCAGTATGACGGCCGCCTCAGGGCACGGATCGCCGTCGACGCCCTGCCCCTGCCCCTGCGGGTGCGGGCCTATCTGTCCCCGGACTGGAGTCCGGTGAGTGATTGGTACACATGGTCGCTGCGCTGAAACGTCTCTCGCTGGGTCTGCTGCCCATGGCGGTGATCTTCGTGCTGCTGCTGGGGTCGCTCTACGTGATGGGCGACGCGGCGCGCAACTCCGAGCGGTTCGAACGCCTCTACATCTGGCTTCTGCTGCTGAACACGCTCGGGCTGGTCTTCCTGTCCGTGCTCATCGGCACCAAGGTGTATCAGGCCGTGCGCCAGGCGGTGAACCGCGAACCCGGTTCACGGCTCACCCTCAAGCTCGTGCTGATCTTCGTGGTGCTGGCCCTGGCGCCGGTGTCGATCGTGTATTACTTTTCCATGAAATTCCTGGACGAGGGCATCGACAGCTGGTTCGACGTGCGCGTGGAGAAGGCCCTGGAGGACGCCCTGGAGTTGTCGCGTTCCTCGCTGGACCTTCGAACGCGACAGCTCACGCGCCAGACGGAGGGGCTGGCCGAGGAACTGGTGGACGTGTCCGACGCCCTGGCCCCGCTGACCCTCAACGACCTGCGCCAGCGAAGCGGGGCGAGCGAGTTGACGCTCATCGGCAGCAACAACCGCATCGTCGCTTCGAGCATCGGGGATACAGTGCGCAGACTGCCCAGTCTCCCGAGTCCGGAGGTCTTCCTGGTGCTGGCCCAGCGGCAGAACTACGTGGCGCTTGAGCCGGTGTACGACACCGGCCTCTATATCCGGGTGGTGGTGCCGGTGGCCGCGCAGCGCCCGGGCAGCGAGGGCCGAATCCTGCAGGCCATCTATCCGGTGGAGGGCCGCATGAGCGCGCTGGCGGACAGCGTCCAGGACGCCTTTTCCGAGTACAAGGAATTCGCCTATCTGCGGGCACCGTTGAAGCAGAGCTTCGCCATCACCCTGTCACTGGCCCTGCTGGTGTCCGTACTGGCCGCGGTCTGGGCGGCATTCTATTCGGCGGGGCGGCTGGTGGCGCCGATCCGCGAGCTGGCGGAAGGCACGCGGCGGGTCGCGGCAGGGGAGTACCACAAGAAACTGCCCGTGAGCCAGCGCGACGAGCTGGGATTCCTCGTGCGCTCCTTCAACGCCATGACGTCCACGCTCGCGGCAACCCGGGACGAGGCGGAACGCAGCCGGCGCCTCGCCGAGAGCCAGCACGCCTACCTGGAGACCGTCCTGCAGCATCTGTCATCCGGCGTGGTCACCCTGGATCCCCAGCGGGTGCTGCGCACCGCCAATGCCGCCGCCGCGCAGATCCTGGAGGCGGACCTTACGAACCGGATCGGGCACAAGCTGGCGGATATCGGTCTCGAGAACGCGCTGGTCCAACGATTCAACGAGCAGCTCACCAGCCTCCCCCGGGAGGAGGACGAGTGGCGGGCGCAGATCACCGTGTTCGGCAGCGGCGGGCGCAAGGTGCTCATGTGCCGCGGTGTGGCACTGCCGACCGGCAGCGGCGCCCACGGCGGAGTGGTGATCGTGTTCGACGACATCACTGCACTGCTGCAGGCCCAGCGGGATGCCGCCTGGGGCGAGGTCGCCCGGCGGCTGGCCCATGAGATCAAGAATCCGCTTACGCCCATCCAGCTTTCCGCCGAGCGCCTGCAACGCAAGCTGCTGCCCGGCATGGACACCGATCAGGCCCGGGTCCTCCAGCGCGCCACCCATACCATCGTGCAGCAGGTGGAAGCCATGAAGGCCATGGTCAACGCCTTCAGCGACTACGCGCGCACGCCGCACATGTCCGTACACCCGTTGAGTCTCAACGACCTCGTGCGCGAGGTGGCGGACCTGTACGGCAACGACAGGCACCGCCTGACCCTGACCCTGGCGGACGAACTTCCCGACATCCAGGCGGACGCCGGGCGCATGCGCCAGTTGCTGCACAACCTGATCAAGAACGGCCTGGAGGCCCTGGAGGGCGTGAAGAATCCCCGCCTGGAGATGGAGACCCGCTGTGTCCAGGAGGCCCGCTGCAGCGTGGTGGAACTGTCCGTGCGTGACAACGGACCCGGCGTACCGGAGGAGTTCATGCCCCGGCTGTTCGAGCCCTATGTCACCAACAAGCCCAAGGGCACGGGCCTGGGGCTTGCCATCGTCAAGAAGATCGTCGAAGAGCACAACGGCATGGTGTGGGCCGAGAACCGGCAGGGCGGTGGCGCATGCGTCACCATCCGCCTTCCCATCAGCAGCGAGGCCGCGGCCGAGCGTCACAGCGCCCGGGAGGCCGGATGAACGAACCGACTATCCTGGTGGTGGACGACGAGCCCGATATCCGGGCCCTGGTGCAGGAGATACTCGAGGACGAGGGCTACCAGGTGGAAGTGGCGGCCACCCTGGCCGAGGCCCGGGAACGGCGCGGCGCCCGGACTCCTGACCTGGTCCTGCTGGACATCTGGATGCCGGACGGCGACGGCATTTCACTGCTCAAGGAATGGCAGGAGGGCGGCAGCCTGGAGTTCCCGGTCATCATGATGTCCGGACACGGATCGGTGGAGACCGCCGTGGAGGCGACACGGCTGGGGGCCTACGACTTCCTGGAGAAACCCCTGTCACTGGCCAAGCTGATCCTCACCGTATCCCGGGCACTGGAAGCGGACCAACTCGCCCGGGAGAACGTGGGCCTGCGCCAGCAGCTGGAGCGCGCCGCCTATCCCGAGGGAGAGAGCGCGTTGATGCAGGACCTGCGTGCTCAGGTGCGGCGCATCGCGCAGCACGACACCTGGGTGCTGATCAGCGGTGAAGCCGGCGTCGGCAAGCAGACATTCGCCCGCTATCTGCACAGCCAGAGCAGCCGCCGGGCACATCCCTTCGTCGAGGTGGCGGTAGCCTCCCTGGCGCCGGACGAGTCCGCCGTCGAACTGCTGGGACAGGAACAGGGCGAGCGGGTACGCCAGGGCCTGCTGGAGCGCGCCAGCGGCGGTGTGCTGTTCCTCGACGAGGTGGCCGACATGGACCTGCAGATCCAGGGCCGCCTGCTCAACGCCCTGGAGCAGAGACGCATCAACCGGGTGGGCGGCAGCGAGCCGGTGGCCGTGGACGTGCGCGTGGTGGCCGCGACCCAGAAGGACCTGGAAGCATTGGTGCGTGAGGGCGCGTTCCGCGAGGACCTGTTCTATCGCCTGAGTGTCGTGCCCCTCGATATTCCGCCGCTTCGCGAGCACCGGGAGGACGTGCCGGTGCTGGTGGAACATTTTGTCGCCAGCCTGCACGAACGCGAGGGGTTGCCGCTGCGGCATTTCGCACCCGACGCCATGCAGCGCCTGCGCCGCCACGAATGGCCCGGCAACGTGCGCGAACTGCGCAGCGTGGTGCAGCGCCTGCTGATCCTGGGCAGCGGCGAGGACGTCAGCGGCAGTGAAGTGGAGTTCGCGCTCTCCGGCCGCGGGCTGCGCGGTCCGGCCGAAACCGCACCGGGCGCGATCCCCGTGGACCTGCCGTTGCGCGAAGCCCGGGAGGAGTTCGAACGGGGCTACCTGCTGCATCAGCTGGAACGGGCCGAGGGCAACATGACGCGACTGGCGGAACGGGTGGGTCTGGAGCGCACGCACCTGTACCGCAAGCTTAAGGCCCTGGGCATCGAACCGCGCAAGACGCGCGGTGATGGCTGATAGAATGCGTCGCCGAACACCTTTCGCGAGGAATCGCGCTTCATGAAGATCATCATCCTTGGCGCCGGGCAGGTGGGTACATCCGTGGCCCAGAGTCTCTCCCACGAGGCCAACGACATCACCGTGGTGGATGTCCGCGGCGACATCCTGCGTGAACTCCAGGCGCGCATGGATCTCAGGGGGATCGTCGGCGTGGGTTCTCACCCCGATGTGCTGGCACAGGCCGGCGCCAGGGACGCGGACATGATCGTCGCCGTCACCAACAGCGATGAAACCAACATGATCGCCTGTCAGGTGGCCTACACCCTGTTCCACACGCCCACCAAGATTGCCCGGGTACGGGCCTCCGAGTACCTGTGTCACAGCAGCCTGTTCTCCCAGGAAGCCCTGCCCATCGATGTGCTGATCAGCCCGGAGGAACTGGTCACCACCTACATCCAGCGGCTCATCGAGCACCCCGGCAGTCTGCAGGTGCTGGACTTCGCCGACGGCCGGGTACAGCTGGTGGCCGCCAAGGCCTACTACGGCGGGCCGCTGGTGGGACACGAACTGCGTGAACTGTCCGAGCACATGCCCGGAATCCAGACGCGGGTGGCGGCCATCTTCCGGCGTGACACGCCCATATTCCCCGAAGGCAGTACGGTGATCGAAGCCGACGACGAGGTGTTCTTCGTCGCGGCCAAGAAGAACATCCGCGCCATCACCAGTGAACTGCGCAAACTGGACAAACCCTACAAGCGGGTGATCATCGCGGGCGGCGGCAACATCGGCAGGCGCCTGGCCCAGGCGCTCTCCGGCAAGTACCAGGTCAAGCTCATTGAGCGCAGCCGGGAGCGCACCAGGGAACTCTCCGAGATTCTGGAGAACGTGATCGTGCTGCGCGGCGACGCCGCCGACGAGGATCTGCTGCTCGAGGAGAACATCGACAACACGGATGTCTTCTGCGCACTCACCAACGACGACGAGGCCAACATCCTGTCGGCCATGCTGGCCAAGCGACTGGGCGCCAGGAAGGTGATGTCCATCATCAATCGGCCGAGCTACGTGGACCTGGTCGAGAGCGGCGCCATCGACATTGCCATCTCGCCGCAGCAGGTGACCATCGGCGCCCTGCTCGCCCACGTGCGCCGGGGCGACGTGGTGGCCGTGCACAGCCTGCGGCGCGGGGCTGCCGAGGCCATCGAGGCGGTGGCGCACGGGGATTCCAAGACATCCAAGGTGGTGGGCCGGCGCATCGACGAACTGAAACTGCCCCGGGGCTGCAACATCGGCGCGCTGGTACGCGGTGACGAGGTGATCATCGCCCACCACGACACCGTCATCGAGGCGGAGGACCACGTCATCCTGTTCCTGGTGGACAAGCGCCGCATCAACGAGGTCGAGCGCCTGTTCGCGGTGAGCGTCACGTTCCTATGAGTGGCAAGTTGCAAGTTGCAAGTTGCAAGGGAGGCGCGCGCAAGCGCGCGTTTTGCTGTCCCTTGCCACTTGCCACTTGCCACTTGCCACTGCCTTCATGCAGATAACAGTCATCCAGCGCATTCTCGGCCTGTTGATCATGCTGTTCAGCATGGCCATGCTGCCGCCTGCCGCGGTGGGGTTGTACTACGGTGAACAGGCCATGTGGCCGTTTCTGGAGGCCTTCGGCATCCTGCTGCTGACGGGTCTGGTGATCTGGGTGCCGGTCTACAGGGTGCGCAAGGAACTTCGCCTGCGTGACGGCTTCATGGTCGTGTTCATGTTCTGGATGGTGCTCGGCGTGTTCGGCGCCCTGCCTCTTTACCTGGACGAATCGCTGGCCATCTCCGTGACCGATGCGGTGTTCGAGTCCATGTCCGGGCTCACTACCACCGGGGCCACCGTGATCTCCGGACTGGACGACCTGCCACGCGCCATCCTCATATATCGCCAGCAGCTGCAGTGGATGGGTGGCATGGGCATCATCGTGCTGGCGGTGGCCATCCTGCCGATGCTGGGCGTGGGCGGCATGCAGCTTTACCGGGCGGAGATGCCGGGGCCGGTGAAGGACACCAAGCTCACCCCGCGCATCACCGAGACCGCCAAGGCCCTGTGGTACCTGTATCTGGGGTTCACCGTGGCCTGCGCGACGGCTTACTGGGCCGTGGGCATGGCGCCCTTTGACGCCATCGCGCACAGCTTCTCCACGGTGTCCCTGGGCGGCTTTTCCACCCATGATGCGAGCATGGGACACTTCGACAGCGCGGCGGTGGAGGCGGTGGCGGTCACGTTCATCCTGCTGGGCGGCGTGAACTTCGCATTGCATTTTCTCGCATGGCGCGGGGTGACCATCGCGCATTACTGGCAGGACGCGGAGTTCCGTGCCTACGTGACCATCGTCGCCACGGTGTCCGCGATCAGCGTGGGCTATCTCTATTACACCACCACAACGGCAGGCTGGAGCGACAGCCTGCGCCAGGGGATCTTTCAGGCGGTCTCCATCGGCACCACCACGGGCTTCACCACCACGGATTACTACAACTGGCCGGGCTTTCTGCCGGTACTGCTGATCCTCACCAGCTTCGTGGGTGCCTGTGCCGCCTCCACCGGCGGCGGCATCAAGGTCATCCGCATCCTGCTGCTGCTCAAGCAGGGACAGCGCGAGGTGCTGCGCCTGGTGCACCCCAACGCGGAGATCGCCGTCAAGGTGGGCCGCAGCGCCCTGTCCAGCCGCGTGGTCGAGGCGGTGTGGGGGTTCTTTTCCGCCTACGTGGCGGTGTATGTCATCATTCTGCTGGCGCTCATGGCCTCCGGCCTGGACCAGGTGACGGCGTTCTCCGCCGTGGCGGCCACCCTGAACAACCTCGGGCCCGGCCTGGGAGACGTGGGCCCCCACTACGCGGACATCAACGACTTCGCCAAGTGGATGCTGTGCCTGGCCATGGTCATGGGCCGCCTGGAGATCTTCACCGTGCTGGTGCTCCTCACCCCGGCCTTCTGGCGCAGTTGAACCCGGGAAATCGCCGTGCGAGACGCATGACCGACACATTGCGCGACAAATGGGATGCCCGTTACCAGGACGCGGACGTGGCGCGGGCCACACCCTGCCGGGTGCTGGCGGAATTCGGGCATCTGCTGCCCGCCGCCGGACGCGCGCTGGACGTGGCCGCCGGGCTCGGGGGCAACGCGCAGATGCTGGCCGGTCTGGGACTCGAAACGCAGGCCTGGGACATCTCGCCGGTGGCCGTGGACAAGCTCAACCGGCACGCGCACACGCGCGGGCTGCCGCTGGCCGCGTCGGTCCGGGACGTGGAGAACGCTCCGCCCGAAAAGGGTACCTTCGACGTGATCGTGGTGTCCTATTTCCTCGACAGGACCCTGGCCCCCGCGCTCCGCGAGGCCCTGCGGCCCGGGGGCCTGCTGTTCTACGAAACCTTTACCCGCGAGAAGGTGGACGATGCGGGGCCGTCCAATCCGGACTTCCTGCTCGCCCCCAACGAACTCCTGCACCTGTTCTCGCCCCTGCGCCTGCTGGCCTACCGTGAGGAGGGCGTGGTGGGCGATGTCGGCCGCGGCCTGCGCAACGTGGCGTACCTGGTCAGTGTACGAGAGGGGTAAGGGGTCAGGAGGGAGGGGCAGAGGCGGTTGGAAGAAAGAGTTGCGAACGCCGCTCGGGGACCGCATGGGCACGCTTCGCTTTGCCCATCCTACGGCTGCCACTGGCTTACCGGGAAGAGGGCGCGGTGGAGGATGTCGGCCGGGGCCTGCGCAACGTGCGCCCAATTCACCTCACTTCCGCGGGTCGGCGCCGGTTTTCACTTTCATCCTTCATCCTTCATCCTTCATCCTTCATCCTTCATCCTTATACTTGTCCTCATGACCATGATCGAGAAATTCCAATCCATGCTCGATGCCGGGCAGGACAATGCAATGCTCCGATTTTCCCTGGGCAACGCGCTGCTGGCCGAGGACCGGGCCGCCGAGGCGGTGCCCCACCTGCGCGCGGCCCTGGGTCACGATCCCAGGTACTCGGCGGCCTGGACGTTGCTGGGCAAGGCACTGGCACAATGCGGCGAACATCAGGCCGCCGTGGAGGCCCTGGATGAGGGGATCGCCGTGGCCGAGGCCCGGGGCGACAAGCAGGCATCCAAGGAGATGCAGGTCTTCCGGCGGCGCTCGCTGAAGCAGCTGGGCGGTGCCGATGGCTGAGGCGCCGGCCGGCCCGGCCCCCGAAGCGTATCGAGCGCCGTTTCACGCAGGCCTCCTTCATCCCCGCTACTGGCCCACCTGGCTGGGGCTGGGGGTGGTGGCGCTGATCAGCATGCTGCCGCGCCCGCTGGTACGGGCCCTGGGCCGGGGGCTCGCCGTCCTCATGTGGCGTTTCTCCGCACGGCGGCGGCACATTGCTTCGGTCAATCTGGCACTGTGTTTTCCGGAGATGGATGCAAGCACCCGTGAGCGGTTGCTGCGCGAACACTTTCGCATCACCGCCCAGTGTTTCCTGGATTACGGGATGCTGTGGTTTCGCGGTCCCGGGGTGCACGCGCAGCGGATCCGCCTGACGGGGGAGGCACACTACCGGGCCTGCCGGGAGGCGGGGCGGCCGGTGATCATACTGGCCCCCCACGCGCCGGCCCTGGATTTCGGCGGGTTGCGCATGAGCCAGATCCACGACGGCGTGTCCTTCGCGAAGCCCATGAAGAACCCCGTGGTGGAATGGATCAATCACCGCAGCCGTACCCAGTACAGCGGCGACATCTTCGCCCGGGCGCAGGGCCTGCGCCCCGCGCTTCGTCATATCCGTCGGGGGCGTTTCTTCTACTACCTGCCGGATGAGGACCTGGGTCCGGAACATTCGGTTTTCGTGCCGTTCTTCGGGGTGCCCAAGGCCACGCTGCCTGCGCTGGGAAGGCTCGCGAAGCTCACCGGCGCCGCCGTGCTGCCGAGCCTGAGCATTTACCGGCCGGATGAGGACGTCTACGAGATGCGCCTGGAGCCACCCATGGGGGATTTCCCGAGCGGCGACGCGCAGGAGGACGCGCGGCGCATGAACGAGGCGATCGAGGCGGTCGTGCGCCGCGATCCCGCCCAGTACCTGTGGACACTCAAGTTCTTCAAGACGCGCCCGGCGGGAGAAGGCAACGTCTATTGAAGTGGGAAGTGTGAATCGGGAAGTGGGAAGAGAAACCAGACACCCTGCTTCCTACTTCCCGATTCACACTTCCCACTTCCTGGAAAACCGCTTATAGCTCCACACGTATTGCTCCGGACACTTGCGCACCAGCGTCTCCACCGCCTGGTTGATGGCGGTGGCGGCGGTTTCCGGGTCTTCGCTGTAGAGGCCCCCGGGGGCAGGGATGGCGTGGTAACGATAGCCGCCGCCCCGGGGCAGGCGTTCGGCGAAACCGAAGACCACCGGCGTGCGCGCGGGGCCGGCGAGGCGGGCAAGCAGGATCATGGTGTAGGCCGGCCGCCCGAAGAAGGGCGCAAACACGCCGCTGGCACCCTTGGGGGTCTGGTCCGGCAGCATCCCGATGTATTCGCCCTGCGCCAACGCCCGGCGCAGGGCCTTGATGCCGCTCGGCGTGGTGGGCACCAATCGCGCGCCGGTGGCCTCCCGCGAGGCGCGCAGCAGGGCGTCCAGGGCCCGCATGCGCGGCGGCCGGTACAGGCTGGTCATGGGCCCCAGGGTGGCCAGATGCAGGCCGGCGAACTCCCAGCTGCCCAGATGGGGCGAAACCAGGAACGCACCCCGGGATTCGGCCAGGGCACGATCCAGATGGGCCTGACCCTCAATGCCCCGAAGCAGGGCCCGGATACGTTCCGGCCCGGCGCGCCAAAGCCAGGGGGCCTCGGTGAGCGCCTTGCCGGTCTCCATTAGACTGGCCCGGGCCACACGCCGGCGCCAGGCGTTATCCTGTTCGGGAAAGCACCGGGCCAGGTTTGCTTCGGAGATGCGCCGCAAGCTGTTGGGACAGACCCAGGCAAGCCAGCCCAGGGTCCCGCCGACGGCATGGTTCCATCGCAGAGGCAGGCGGGCCAGCAGGCCGAGCAGCGCGCGAAGCAGCAGGCCGCCCATCGGGCGGATCAGGCCTGCCTGCGGACCGGCGCGGCCGGTGCTTCCGGGACGTCCTCAAGGCCCTCCGACATCAGCGGCCTCAGGGTGGAAAGCAGGTTGCGGAACAGACGCGGCAGTTGCGCCTCCTCCCGGGCCAGCAGTTCCTTCATATGCTGGCGCTGAGTGGGCATGCCGAAGCAGGCCGGGCAGTTCTCGCTGATCACGGGCAATCCGGCCGCCCCGGCAAAATCCGCCGTCTGGCGTTCGCGCACGTAGACCAGCGGCCGGATCACCCGCAGGTCGCCCGCATCGATGCGGTAGTGGGCCTTCATGGTCTTGAGCCGCCCGCCGTGGAAGGCGCTCATGAGGAAGCTCTCCGCCAGGTCGTCCAGGTGCTGCGCCATGGCGATCACGTTGAAGCCGTGCTCCCGCGCGGTGCGGTACATCAGGCCGCGTTTCATGCGCGAGCAGAAGGCACAGTAGGAGTCGTTGTCCATGTGTTCCGTCGCGAGCTTCATGATGGGCTCACGCACGTAGTGGTACTCGACCCCCAGGGACTCCATGTAGGGGATCAGCGGCGACGGGTCGAAGGCCTCGCTCTGGGGATCGATGGTGACCGCTGCCAGGTCGAAGCGCACCGGGGCCCGGCGCTGAAAATGGTGCAGCAGGTGCAGCAGGCTGAGGGAGTCCTTGCCGCCGGAGACGCCCAGCAGCACCCGGTCGCCGTCGGCGATCATACGGAAATCCCCCAGTGCCTTGCCGGTGAGGCGGATCAGGGATTTGGGTGGCGGGGCGAATGCGCTCATCAGGGATTGAAGAGTACGTGCCCCGCGGTTTCCCGGCAAGGCGCCAAAAAAGAACCCCGGCGGCCGGTTCAGGAAGAACGGGCGGCCGGGGCACCATGGAGGCTCGATCTTGGGGGGCTCGAGCCAGATCCCGCTCAGGGGAGGAAGCGGGGAAGCGCCGGGCTAGAGCGCTTGTTCATTATGACAACGCTTGCACCGGAAAAGTTTTACCGGCCCCCGGCAACTCGGCCAGAAAGGGTGAAAATGTGAGGGATTTCCGATATCTGAAGGCGGTGCGGCACGGCGGGCGACCTGACCGGGCGGTCCGGTTCTCGGGGGAGCGGCGGTGGCCCGGGCAGCAGCACGCGGTTGACGGATCGGCGGTAGCCCGGACAGAGCTCACATTTCCGGTCACCGACCGATCGGGTGAGAACTTTTTTTCAGGCGCCCGGTCATAATCGGTAAGCGCTGTAGCCCGGCGCTTCCCCGCTTCCCTCCCTGAGCGGGTGGATGGCTCAGACTCCCCCAAGTTGAGCCTTTTTTGAGCCCCGGCGCCAGCCGGGGCTTTTTTTGCCCGACCCGCAACCCCGACGCCTGCACGCCTACCTCCTCACCCCTCACCCCTGACTAATGTGCGGCATCCCAATTCTTTCCTATGCCCGCCTCCACCAGGAGGGGCACCTTCAATTCGGCGGCCCCGGACATGCGCCGGCACAGTTCCTCGCGCACGTCGTCCACGGCGCCCTCTTCCACCTCCAGCACCAGCTCGTCATGCACCTGCATGATCATGGCAGCCGGTATTCGAGATTCGCGAATCCAGTTATCCACCTGGATCATGGCCCGTTTGATGATGTCCGCGGCGGTGCCCTGCATGGGGGCGTTGATGGCCACCCGCTCCGCCTGCGCGCGGATCTGGCCGTTACGGGCGTTGATGTCCGGAAGATAAAGCCGCCGCCCGAACAGGGTCTCCACGTAGCCCGCTTCCCGGGCCTGTTCCCGGGTGGATTCCATGTAGGTCTTCACGCCGGGATAGCGGGCGAAATAGCGGTCCACGTAGTCCTGGGCCTCGCCGCGCTCGATGCCCAGCTGCCGGGCAAGCCCGAACGCGGACATCCCGTAGATCAGCCCGAAGTTGATGGCCTTTGCGGCCCGGCGCTGCTCGCCCGATACCTTGTCCAGGGGCACGCCGAACACCTCGGCGGCGGTGGCCCGGTGGATATCCCGGCCCTCGGCGAAGGCCTTGAGCAGCCCCTCGTCGCCTGACAGGTGCGCCATGATGCGCAGCTCGATCTGGGAGTAGTCCGCCGCCACCAGCAGCCGGCCCTCGGGGGCCACGAAGGCCTGGCGGATACGGCGGCCTTCCTCGGTACGAATCGGGATGTTCTGCAGGTTCGGGTCCGAGGAGGACAGCCGCCCGGTGGAGGCCACCGCCTGGTGATAGGAGGTGTGCACCCGTCCCGTGTCCGGGTCGATGCGTTCGGGCAGCCGGTCCGTGTAGGTGGATTTCAGCTTGGACAGCGAGCGGTGCTCCAGGATCAGCCTGGGCAGGGGATAGTCCAGGGCGAGCTGTTCGAGCACGTCCTCGGCAGTGGAGGGCTGACCCTTGGGGGTCTTGCGCAGCACCGGCAGCTTCTGGCGCTCGAACAGGATCTCCTGGATCTGTTTGGGCGAGCCCAGGTTGAAGGCCCCGCCGGCGACCTCGTGGGCCTCGCGTTCGATCTGGCCCATGCGCTCGGCGAGCTCGTGGCTCTGGGCGAACAACCGGTCCGCGTCCACCTTGACCCCGGTTCGCTCCATGCGCGAGAGCACCGGCACCAGCGGCATCTCGATTTCCCGGTACACTCGGCACTGACCCTCGGCGGCCTCGAGCTTCGGCCAGAGGTGCGCATGCAGCCGCAGGGTGATGTCGGCATCCTCGGCCGCGTAGGGGGTAGCGTCCTCGAGGCGCACCTGGGAAAAGGGGATCTGCTTCGCGCCCTTGCCGGCGACGTCCTCGTAGTGCGTGGTGCGGTAATCCAGGTGCTTCTCCGCCAGCGTATCCATGTCGTGACGGCTGGCGGTGCTGTTGAGCACGTAGGACTCCAGCATGGTGTCGTGGGCGATGCCGTCCAGTTCGATGCCGTGGTTGAGCAACACATTGCGGTCATATTTAAGGTGATGACCCAGCTTCTTGTGCCTGGCGCTCTCCAGCAGGGGTTTGAGGCGCTTGAGGGTCCCGTCCCGGGGCAACTGGTTCGGCACATCGGCATAGTCGTGGGCCAGCGGCAGGTAGGCCGCCTCGCCCGGGGTGACCGCGAACGACACCCCCACCACCTGCGCCTGCATGTAGTCCAGGCTGGTGGTTTCGGTGTCGAAGGCGAACAGCGCTGCCGCCTCCAGGCGCCCGATCCAGGCGTCCAGAGCCGCCTCATCAAGAATGGTCTCGTAGGTCTGGGCGGACTGAACGGCGGGCGGATCGTCTGTAGCGGCCTGCGTGTGCCCCTCACCCGACTCCAGCTCCTTGAGCCAGGTACGGAACTCCAGGCGGGTGAACAGATCCTTGAGCGTCTTGCGGTCCGGCTCGCCCAGGCGCAGGCCCTCGGGAGTCACGCCCAGTTCCACGTCCCGGCGCACGGTGACCAGCTCCCGGGACAGGGGCAGATGGTCCAGGGCCGTGCGAAGATTCTCGCCCACTTTGCCCTTGATCTCGTCGGCATGCTCCATGATGCCGTCGAGGCTTCCGTAGGCCTCGAGCCACTTCACCGCCGTCTTGGGGCCCACCTTGTCGACCCCGGGCACGTTGTCCACGGTGTCGCCGATCAACGCCAGATAGTCGACGATGCGCTCGGGCGGCACCCCGAACCTTTCCTTCACCCCGTCGGCATCCAGGGTGGTGCCGGTCATGGTGTTGACCAGGGTCACCCCGGGCTCCACCAGCTGGGCCATGTCCTTGTCACCGGTGGAGATCACCACCTCCAGGCCGTGCTCCTTCCCCTGGCGGGCCAGGGTCGCGATCACGTCATCCGCCTCCACGCCGGGGATCACCAGCATCGGCAGACCCATGGCCTCGACCAACTGGTGCAACGGCCCCACCTGGGCCGCCAGTTCGTCGGGCATGGGCGGGCGGGTCGCCTTGTATTCGGCGTACATCTCGTCCCGGAAGGTCTTGCCCTTGGCATCGAACACCACCGCCACGTGTTCGGGGGCGTAGTCCTTGAGCAGCCTGCGCAGCATGTTGGCCACGCCGTAGACGGCCCCCGTGGGTTGCCCCTGTGCGTTGGTCAGCGGCGGCAGGGCATGAAAGGCGCGGTACAGGTAGGACGACCCGTCCACCAGCACCAGGGGCGGCGTCTTGCTCACGGCTTCTCACTCCGGCGGTTCAGATCTCTGGCAGCATTATGGTGCGTGTGCGCCTCAATTGGAAAAGCACCGGCCATTCCGGATCATGTGGGAAAGAGTACGCTACGTGATTCAATACGGAGGTCGCGCAGGCGCAGAGGTCGCGGAGAACAGAATGCATAAGCCTTCCTCTGCGACCTCCACGCCAACCATCCCACCCGGCGTTTTACCCGACCCCGGTTTGGGGATAAGCTAGGATTCAACCATTTCGAGTACTTCAGAACCATGAATCCCACCTCCCGTTCCGAGCACCCGGGGCTCCAGCCCATCGACGACTCCGCGTTGACCCGCGAGAGCTGGAAGATCTTCCAGATCATGGCGGAGTTCGTGGAGGGCTTCGAGCGGCTGGCGCGCATCAAGCCGTCGGTGAGCATCTTCGGCTCGGCACGCATCGAGCCCGGCAACCCCATCTACCAGCTGGGCGAGGACATCGCCCGGGAATTGTCGGATGCGGGTTTTGCGGTGGTCAGCGGCGGCGGCCCCGGCATCATGGAGGCCGCCAACAAGGGGGCCTTCGGCGGCAAGTCCCCCAGTGTGGGCCTCAACATCGCACTGCCCCACGAACAGCAGGCCAATCCCTACCAGGACGTCTCCCTGGCCTTCAGGCACTTCTTCTCCCGCAAGGTGATGTTCGTCAAGTACGCCTCCGCCTACGTGGTGCTGCCCGGCGGGTTCGGTACCCTGGACGAACTGGCGGAGATCCTGACCCTGGTGCAGACGGGCAAGACCCGGCGCATCCCCATCATCCTGGTGCACAGCGCCTTCTGGAAGGGTCTGCTGGCCTGGTTCGAGGACACCTTGGTGGCACAGGGCACCATCGATGAATCGGACCTGAGACTCTACACCCTGGTGGACGACCCCAAGTCGGCGGTCAACGCCATTTTCGATTACTACGAGGCCCGGGGATTCGAGCCGTCCCCGGAAGAGAAAGAAAAGCTGATGGAGCTCTGACCGTGAAACGCGTACTGCTTGCCGCCCTGCTCTTGTTGCCCGGCCTCGCGGCCGCCGAGGACATCCCGCCGCCGCCTCCTCTGCTGGATGACAGCGAGCAGGTGACCCGGGAGATCATGGAGCCCCAGGTCACCATCATCCGGCGCGATGGCGAGATCATCGAGGAGTATCGCCTGCACGGGCAGCTCTACATGGTGCGCGTCACGCCGAGAACGGGGCCGCCGTACTACCTCGTCGACACCTCCGGTGACGGCAACCTGGAGACACGCTCCCACGAACTGGACCCGCGCCTGATGATCCCGGCCTGGACGATCCTTCGCTGGTGAGTGCGGCACCGCCGGCACGCCGCTTCCCGCCCCCCTCCGGACCCCCTCCCACCCGGGAGGAACTGGAACAGTTTCTGAGCAACTACGCGCTGGGCCGGTTGCAGGCGTTTCATCCGGGCCGGCGCGGCCGGCGCGGGCGGGTGATCACCGACGCCGGGCAGTTCTGGCTGGTCGGCCCGGGCATGAGCGACACGTTCCTGGAAGCGTTGCTGGAGCACCTGGCCGGACACGGGCTGCCGGTGCCCACCGTGGTGCGCGACCGGGACGGACGCTGGATCCGCCCTCTCGGGGCGTACCCGGGCGCCCTGGTACGCTGGCCGGAGGGAAGGCACCTGGAAACGTTCACCCCGGGCGACTGTGCCCGCGTGGGGGGGTTGCTGGGACGCGTTCATCTGGCCGGCCTGGATTTCGTCCCGTCCCGGCCTCCGCACCGCAGTCACCAGTGGCGCCGGCAGACGGCCGAGGCCCTGGCACCCCGTTTGCCAACCCGGGAACGGCACCTGTTGAACGAGGAAGTGCGGTTTCAGGGCCTCTACCGCTTCGGCGACCTGCCCCAGGGCATTATCCACGGGGCGCCCAATCGCCGGCGGCTGGTGGCCGGCCCGGACGGCGGTGTCGGGCTGACCGGTTTCGGCCATGCCTGCCGCCATGCCCTGCTCCTGGACGTGGCGGTGGCCGCCCACGACTGCTGCGCGGGGCCGGAGGGTGCGCTGGACCACGGTCTGGTCAGCGCCCTGCTCAAAGCCTACCGCCGCCTGCGCCCGCTCAAGGCCATCGAACGCGGCGCCTGGCCCGTGCTGCTTCGCCGGGCGGCCCTGGACGCCTGGCTGGAGGCCCTCACACTGGGTCAGGACGGCGCAGGCGCCCGGGCCCGAGTCGAAACCCGCATCCGCGAAGAAGCCCGGTTACAGCGCTGCTGGGTGGATTGATCCGCCGGGCAGGGCCTGCGTGCCGGGCACCCGCCGCCGCCTGTCCCGCCTCGCATCGGACCGATGAACCGGAGGCCGGACACCCCCGCCAGGTCCGGCATGCTCCTAACTTCCGTGAATCCGCCCTATTATCAGTGTGTTCGCCCCATCAATCGTCGGGGAACATCCACCCCAAAGGAGCACACCATGAGCCAACTGCCCCAGATCCAGGCGCCCGAACATCCCCAGGGCAGCCACGAACCCAGCCTGTCCACCTGGCACGACACCCGGTACCGCATCATGTGGTACTACATGCATGCCACACCGCGCCCCTGCTTCACCCCCGGGCTGCTGTCCGAACTGGGCAGCTTTCGGGATGACATGGCCCACCGTCTGGACGACCCCGGGGATTCGGGCGTCGACTACATGGTGCTGGCCTCCAAGGTTCCCGGCATCTTCAACCTGGGCGGGGACCTGTCCCTGTTCCGCACCCTGGTGGAGACCGGGGACCGGGAGGGACTGCGCACCTATGCCCACGCCTGCATCGACATGCTCTGGACCCACATCAGCGGCATCGACGGGCGCGACATCACCACCATCTCCCTGGTGCAGGGCGATGCCCTGGGCGGCGGCTTCGAAGGCGCCATGTCGGCCCATGTGCTGGTGGCCGAGCGCAGCGCCCGGCTGGGCCTGCCGGAGATCCTGTTCAACCTTTTCCCGGGCATGGGGGCCTACAGCCTGCTGTCCCGCCGGTTGGGTCCGACCCGGGCCGAACGCCTGATCCTGTCCGGCCAGGTATACACCGCCGAGGCGCTGCACGAGATGGGCGTGGTGGATGTGCTGGCCGAGGACGGAGAAGGCGAGAAGGCCGTCTACGACTACGTGGCCCGGGAGAACCGGGCACGCAACGGCTACCGGGCATTGCGCAGGGCCAGGGCGCTGAGCAACCCGGTGACCCGGGAAGAGCTGCTGGGGATCACCGAGGTGTGGGTGGACGCGGCCCTGAACCTGGGCGAGCGGGATCTGCGTATGATGCAGCGCCTCACCAACCAGCAGGAACGGCGCATGCTCAAGGCAGCGTAGGTGGCCGATGCGTATCCGGGGGTGTCGGCTGCACCCCTCGGTCCGGTCCACGGGGGTTCAGGTGGCTGCGTCGCGGCACTCGCGCAGGTAGGCGTCCACACCCGAGCAGGTGTCAAGAAACGCCTGCTCGATCTCGTTGACCCGCGCAGCCGGCGACCCCGTGCCCATCTCGTAGGGCTTGAGCGATTCGGCCCCCTGGCAAAGCCCCACGAGCCGGGCGCCTCCCAATTCGCCGGCGCTGCCCTTCAGGGCGTGCAGCGCATCGCGCATGCGCGGGTAATCGGCCTGATCCACGGCGGCTTTCAGATCGCGGAGCTGCTGCTCCCCGTCTCGCCTGAAACCCTCCAGGAGATCCCGAAGGAACAGGGGACCCGACCCGAGCCTGACCAGACCATCCAGCACGTGTGTGTTGAGCACATCGACCTCCCGTGTCGTCGTGTTGTCCGTCGCCGCCGTGTTTGCCGATGCCGGGGCGGCTTGCACCGACAGACCCGCCAGCGTATCCAGCAGGCGCGCCGCGTCCACCGGCTTGGTGAGATAGGCGGCGGCACCCGCGTTGCGGCAAGCCTCCAGCGCGTCCGGCGTGGCGTCGGCGCTGAGAATAACGGCCGGCGGACAGGCGTCTCCGCCCATGAACCGGCTCATCTTCAGAACCTCCAGCCCGCCCGTGTCCGGCATGTTCAGGTCCAGGATCATGAGATCGAAGTCCCCGCCCCGTGCGGATAGCACGTCCAGGGCCGCCTCGCCGCCGTTCACTAGAAAGGGCTCGTGACCGGCCCGTCTGAGAATGCCCGAGATGACCTGCCGGTTGACCACGTTGTCTTCGGCCACCAGCACGCGCAAGGCCCTGGCATTGCCTGCGCGCGCCCGGTAATGATCAGCAAGGGAGATGACGTTTTCCGCGGGCTCCATCTCACTTTGCGCCGCGTTCAGGGCGTTGAACAGCCGCGTCTTGTCGGGCGGCAGATCCAGAACAGAGGAATAGCCGGCACGCAGCCATACCGAACGCGGCGAGGAACCCGGTTCATGATCGAGCAGGATGGCGGGCACACGGGCCAGGGACGGCTCCCGGCGCAGGAGACCCAGAAACTCCGCCGGATCAGCCCCCAGGGTGCGACGATCCACCAGGACCACGTCATGGGCGAGACTGTCCGGCTCCAGCAGGTGCGCCATGGCCTGGACCGGACTGGACACCGCGTCCGGGCGCAGATGCCAGCCCTCCAGGACCCGGCACAGCCGGGATCGGACATCGGATTCGGCGAGCACGAGGATCCGCCCGCCCGCGCCGCCGAGCCGCACGGGCTCGCCGCCTTCGGCCGGGAACTGGCGCTCGAACGGGATCTCGAAATAGAAGGTGGTGCCCGATCCCACCTCGCTGTGGAGCCCCATGTCCCCGCCCATCAGTTCCACCAACTGGCGGGAAATGGTGATGCCCAGACCACTGCCCCCATATCGCCGGGTGGTGGACGCATCGGCCTGCTCGAAGGTCTCGAAGATACGCGCCCGGGCCGCTTCGGGGATGCCGATGCCCGTATCACGCACGGCAAAGTGCAGACGCGGCATGTCCGGCTCGCCGCCCGCCGCCCGCACCGTCACCTCCACCTCTCCGCGTTCGGTGAACTTCAGGGCATTGCCGATGAGATTGATGAGCACCTGGCGCAGGTGCTGCGCGTCGCCGCGCAGCGCAAACGGCACATCGGGGTCCACGTGGGCGGACAGGTGCAGCCCGCTGGCGCGCGCCTGGGCCTCGAACATGGCCAGTGTGCCGCGCACCAGGCGATGCAGATCGAAATCCACCGTTTCCGTGGAGAGCTTGCCGGCCTCGATGCGGGAGATGTCGAGAATGTTCTCGATGAGCCCCAGGAGCACCTTGGCCGATGTATGGATGGAACGGCCCAGTTCCCGCTGCTCGGTATCAAGCCGCGTATCCATCAGCAGGTCGCTCATGCCGATCACCCCGTTGAGCGGGGTGCGCAGCTCATGGCTCATGTTGGCCAGGAAACGTGTTTTGGCCTGATTGGCCTCATTGGCCCGCGCAATGGCGCCGTGCAGGCTCTTGAGCAGACTTGCCGTATACAGGGGCACCAGCACGAGCACCATCATCATGCTCAGACTGAACACCGGGTGGATGGACCAGAACGGGCTGAGCACGAACACGGCGGCGAAGCCCGTCAGCGCCATGGCCGTGGACAGATACAGGTAACCGACCCCGTAGCGGAAACCGTTGCCGACGATCACCCACAGGTACACCACGAGGATGGGCGTGCCGGCCTCGCCCCCCAGAAGCAGGCTCAGCGAGGCGCCGGTCATGTCGCCGGCCATGCCCAGCACGCGGCGCGACGGGCTGCGTTCCGGCCACAGCAGGATGGCCAGCAGAATGGCCAGTGAGAACGCCAGGAACAGGGTGCTGCCGAGACGGGCGTAATCCAGGGCGGGCGGCGCCACCACACTGGCGAACCACGGCGTGTGAAAGTAGGTGAACACGCTCAGGCCGATGATCAGGCGCACCAGTGCCTGCTGGTGCTCGGAGTCCGGCCGCTGGCGCAGGCGCCCGAGCAGAGCCGCGAACCCGGGGACCCGGTTCAGCCGGCCCGACACCGCCTTGTCGTTGTCATTCCCGGTCGGACCGGCCATGGGGCCCTCCCTGTTCCTTATGCATCCGGCATCTCGGGGCGCGCTGCGTGCGGGTGGCCCGTTCGGACCCCACGCATCCGCCGGTTTCGCCGGACTCCACAGGGAGTGCCGGCGGGCGGCGCGCAGGCCGGATGGTCAGAAAATGCTCCCATCCGAGGCGGGATCACGCAAGCCCTGCTCAATGGTCACGATCTCCTCAAACACCGCCAGGAAGGCGTTGACACAATCGGGGTCGAACTGCCGCCCTGCCTGATCACGCAGATATTCGCAGGCGGCCTCCCGGGACCACGCAGGCTTGTAGGGCCGCATGGAGCGCAGCGCGTCATAGACATCGGATACGGCGACGATGCGTGCCTCCAGCGGGATCTTCTCCCCTGCAAGGCCCCCCGGATAGCCGCCGCCGTCCCAATGCTCATGATGGCCCAGGGCGATGACTGCCCCCATCTGCATGTACCGCGAGGCGGAATCCTTCAGGATCTCGTGGCCCATGAGCGTATGACGCTCCATGATCGCCCGCTCGTCTGCGGTCAGCGGCCCGGGCTTGAGCAGGATGTGATCCGGCACGCCGATCTTGCCGATGTCGTGCATGGGCGCGGCCAGTTCGATGGTTTCGCACACGGAGTCGTCCAGGCCCAGCCGGGCGGCGATCCGCCGCGCGTAGCGCGCCATGCGCAGCACGTGATTGCCGGTGCCCTCGTCCCGATACTCCCCCGCCTTGGCGAGGCGCAACAGGGTTTCACGCTCACGGTCCAGGATCTCCCGTGTGGCCGCATTCACCTGGCGTTCGAGCCACCGGGCACGGTGCTGTACCAGGCGGCTCTGACGGCGCAGGCGCAGCAGGTTGCGGCACCGGACGCGGCACTCCACCGGATCCAGCGGGCGGGAGAGGAAATCCGTGGCCCCGGCATCCAGGGCCTCGTAGCGCACGTTGCGGTCCTCGAGTACCGTGACCACCACGATGGGCACCTCGGCGCTGCCGGGCAGCGCACGCACCGCGCGAATGAACTGCGCACCGCTCATCCGGGGCATGCGAAAATCGGTGACGATCAGGTCCGGCATGGTCTCGCGGACCTGGGCCAGGGCGGCCTCAGGGTCCGAGAACGCGGTGATCTCCATCCCGGGCCAGACCCCCTGCATGAGTTCCGTGAGAATACGCCGGCCCGTGGACTGGTCGTCCACGATAAACAGCCGCATATGGCCCCGGTAGCGGGTATCGCCCGAACCCCCGTCACTGCCGCCGCTCTCGGCGGTACCGATGCGCCGTACCACCGCACCACTGTGTCCACGCCCGGAGGCGTTCCGAATCATGATGGCACCCTCACAACACTTCCCTACTGCTTGCAGGGAAAAACGTGATGTATCCAGCACTTATTGTGGCACGTCTGCGGCCGAACGGCGGCATTCGGCAAAAATTTCCGGCGGCGACGGCATTCGGGTCCGGTGACCGGTGCGGTTTTCCCGGCCTCCGCCGGGCGGCCTTCGCGTCACCTCTGCGCTGCACGCCTCGCCGGCCGTTCGCCCTTCCACCACGCCCACCGGATCCTGCATCGCGGGTCAGGACACCTTCTCCAGCTTCGCATAGCCCGCCACCAGCCATTTGGCGCCGTGCTCGGAAAAATGCACCTGGATGCGCGCATTGGCCCCCTGACCTTCGCAGTCGGTGATGATGCCCTCCCCGAACTTGCGGTGAGCTACGCGCACGCCCACCCGCAGCCCGTCTCCGGCGCCTTCGGAGGACGGTTCGGAACGGCGATACACCGGCTGGCTGATGCGCGCCCTGGGTCGTACATCCTCGATCAGCCCGGCCGGCAGCTCGGCGAGAAAGCGCGACGGGGCGCCATAGGTCTCCCGGCCGTGCAGCCGGCGGGACTCCGCGTAGGAGAGCACCAGTTGCTGGCGGGCGCGGGTGATGCCCACGTAGGCCAGGCGGCGCTCCTCCTCCATGCGTCCCGGTTCCTCCACCGACATGCGGTGGGGGAAAAGCCCCTCCTCCATGCCGCTCATGAACACCAGCGGAAACTCGAGGCCCTTGGCGGAATGCAGCGTCATCAGCTGCACGCAGTCATCGAACGCGGCCGCCTCGCCTTCCCCTGCCTCCAGGGCCGCGTGGGCGAGAAATGCGGTCAGCGTATCCATCTCACCGTGGGCCTCCGGGTCGTGCTCAAAACCACGGGCCGCGCTCACCAGCTCGTCCAGGTTTTCCAGCCGGCCCTGGGCCTTCTCGCCCTTCTCCGCGGCATAGAAATCCCGCAGGCCCGAGTGCCGGATGACGTGTTCCGCCTGTTCGTGCAGCGGCAAATCCCGGCAGGCCGCGGTGAGCGCATCCACCAGCGCCAGGAAACCCTGCAGGGCATTGCCGGCCCGGGCCGTGAGACCGCCCTGCGCCAGCAGTTCGGCGCCGGCGGCCCGCAGCGGCAGGTCACGCGCCCGCGCCTGCTCCCGGATGAGGGCCAGGGTGCGCTCGCCCAGTCCCCGGGCGGGCTGGTTGACCACCCGCTCGAAGGCGGCGTCATCCTCGCGGCTGGCCACCAGGCGCAGGTAGGCCAGGGCGTCCTTGATCTCGGCCCGCTCGAAGAAGCGCAAGCCCCCGTAGACACGGTAGGGTATGGCGGACTGGATCAGGGATTCCTCGAACACCCGGGACTGGGCGTTTGACCGGTAGAGCACCGCCACGTCGCTGTAGCGGCCCCCTGTCCGCGACCACTCCTGGATGCGCCCGACCACGAAGCGCGCCTCGTCCTGTTCGTTGAACGCGGCGTACAGCGCGATGGGCGTGCCCTCGGCGTCCTCGGTCCAGAGTTTCTTGCCGAGCCGTCCCTGGTTGTGCTCGATGAGCGCATTGGCAGCCCTGAGTATGGTGCCCGTGGAACGGTAGTTCTGTTCCAGGCGGATGACGCGCGTCCCGGGGTAATCCCGGCTGAAATGCTGGATATGCTCGATGCGTGCGCCGCGCCAGCCATAGATCGACTGGTCGTCGTCCCCCACGGCAAACACGGGAATCCGGTCGCCGGACAGCAGCCTCAGCCAGCCGTACTGGATCGCGTTGGTGTCCTGGAACTCATCCACCAGAATGTGGCGAAAGCGGCTGCGGTAGTGCTCCAGCAACGCGGGCGTATCGCGCAACAGCTCCAGGGCGCGCAGCAGCAGTTCGGCGAAATCCACCACGCCGGCGCGCCGGCAGGCGGCCTCGTAGGCGCTGTAGATGCGCACCAGTTGGCGGTTCACGGGGTCGCCATGGTCCTCCATATGCGCCGGGCGTACCCCCTCGTCCTTGCGGGCATTGATGAACCATTGGGCCTGGCGCGGCGGCCAGCGGGCCTCGTCCAGTTCCAGGGCCTTCAATACCCGCTTGACCATGCGCAACTGGTCATCGGCATCCAGGATCTGAAAACCCTGGGGCAGGCCGGCATCCTGCCAGTGGGCGCGAAGCAGCCGGTGGGCCAGTCCGTGGAAGGTGCCCACCCACATGCCGCGCACGGGCATGCCCAGCAACACCTCGATGCGCCCGCGCATTTCCGCGGCGGCCTTGTTGGTGAAGGTCACGGCGAGGATGCTGTGCGGGGACAGCCCCTCCACCTGGATCAGCCACGCGATCCGCTGGGTCAGGACCCGGGTCTTGCCGCTGCCGGCGCCGGCGAGCACCAGTACCGGCCCCGGATCGGTGCTCACGGCTTCGCGCTGGGCGGCGTTGAGGGAATCGAGGAGGGAGGAGACGTCCATCGGAGCAGTTTATCAAACCGGGCCGCCGCTTCGGCAGATGGAGGCCCCCGTCACGGCGCACGAACGGGCATGTAACGAGACTATGGGCATGGACGCCGCTGCCGGGAACGTCTATGTATATGTGTGGACCAATGTTTGGACACTGTCGTGCCACAGACCAGTGTATGCTGAAGGGGCCGGCACGGCCGGCGGCATTTCAGGGAGAGAAACTCGGGCGGGCGGGTTCGCCGGATGCGCTGGTGGCCTGTCCACTATTCACTTCAAGTCACAAGACGGCATCAAATGAACGATTCCAGTTCCGGTGCCGGGCTACGGGCCCGGTGGAGCACCTCTCATCTGGACGCAGGCAACGCGACCTACCTGGACCACCTCTACGAATCCTTCCTGCGCGACCCGGCCAGCGTGCCCGCCGCCTGGCGAAGCTACTTCGAACAACTTCCCGGTGGGGCCGCGGCCGCCACGGACATCCCGCACAGCGAGGTGCGCGAAGAGTTCCGCCGGCTCACTGAGGCGCGCCACCCGCGCGCCGGGCAGGCCATGGGCAGCCTGGAGCACGAGCGCAAGCAGGTGCGGGTGCTTCAGCTCATCAACGCCTATCGCTTCCTGGGCCACCGCAAGGCCCGGCTCGATCCCCTGGGTATCAATCAGCCGGCACCGCCCGAGGAACTCTCGCTGGCCCACCACCAGCTCTCGGAGGCGGACCTGGGCACCGTGTTCAACACGGGCTCCCTGAGCGGTCCCGCTGAGGCGCCGCTGCGGGAGATCCTGGACATCCTGGAAAGCACGTACTGCGCGACCATGGGCGCCGAGTACATGCATATCCCCGAGACCGTGGAGAAGCGCTGGCTGCAGAAGCGCCTGGAGGGCACGCGCGGGCGGGCCGGATTCACGGCGGCACAGCAGCGCTACATCCTGGACCGGCTCACCGCCGCCGAGGGTCTGGAGCGTTACCTGCACAGCCGCTACGTGGGCCAGAAGCGGTTCTCCCTGGAAGGGAGCGAGAGCCTGATTCCCATGCTGGACGATCTGATCCAGCGCGCCGGGGCGGCGGGCACCCGGGAAGTGGTCCTTGGCATGGCCCATCGGGGCCGGCTCAATGTACTGGTCAACATCCTGGGCAAGTCACCCCAGGAGCTGTTCCAGGAGTTCGAGGGCGTGCATCACCATGCCACCGGCACCGGCGACGTGAAATACCACCTGGGCTTCTCCTCGGACATGAACACGCCCGGCGGTCCCGTGCATCTGGCGCTGGCCTTCAACCCCTCGCATCTGGAGATCGTGGGGCCGGTGGTGGAAGGGTCCGTGCGTGCGCGCCAGACGCGGCTCCAGGATGCTGAGGGTGAGCGGGTCCTGCCGGTGGTGCTGCATGGCGATGCCTCCTTCGCCGGACAGGGCGTGGTCATGGAAACGCTCAACATGTCCCAGACCCGCGGTTTCTCCACCAAGGGCACGGTGCACATCGTCATCAACAACCAGATCGGTTTCACCACCAGCACCCTGCGGGACGCACGCTCCACCGACTACTGCACCGACGTGGCCAAGATGGTCAACGCACCCATCCTGCACGTGAACGGCGACGACCCGGAGGCAGTGGTGTTCGCCGTACAGGTCGCCTTCGACTACCGCGTGGCCTTCAAGAAGGACGTGGTGATCGATCTGGTCTGCTACCGCCGCCAGGGCCACAACGAGGCCGACGAGCCGGCAGTGACCCAGCCCGCCATGTACCAGGCGATCCGCGAACTTCCCACCACGCGCGCCCTGTATGGCCGGCGCCTGGTGGAGGCGGGCGTCATGGAAGAGGACAAGGTGTCCGCCATGCAGGACACCTGCCGGGCGCGGCTGGATGCGGGTGACGCCATGGTGCCGCACCTGCGCGAGGAGCCCACGCCGAACCACCCGGTGGCCGACTGGACACCGTTCAGGGATCAGGAATGGAGCCAGCCCACGGATACCAGCCTCAGCCTGGACACCCTGCGCGACATCTGGCGGCGTATGGAGCCATTGCCGGAAGGGTTCGAACTGCACCCGCGTGTGGCCAAGATCCTGGATGACCGGCGCAAGATGGCAGCCGGCGGACTGCCGGCGGACTGGGGCTTCGGCGAGACGCTGGCCTATGCCTCGCTGCTGGAGGCGGGCTATCCGGTCAGGCTCTCCGGACAGGACAGCGGGCGCGGCACCTTCTTTCATCGCCACGCCGTGCTCTTCAATCAGAATAACGGCGAGCGCTGGATTCCGTTGCGCAAGTTCACGGGCGAGGAGGATTCCCGGTTCCTGGTGATCGACTCACTGCTCTCCGAGGAGGCGGTGCTCGCCTTCGAGTACGGATACGCCGCATCGGCCCCCAATACCCTGGTCATCTGGGAGGCGCAGTTCGGCGACTTCGCCAACGGCGCCCAGGTGGTCATCGACCAGTTCATCAGCTCCGGCGAACAGAAATGGGGCCGCCTGTGCGGGCTGGTCATGTTCCTCCCCCACGGCTACGAGGGGCAGGGACCGGAGCACTCCTCGGCGCGGCTGGAACGCTACATGCAGCTATCCGCCCAGCACAACATGCAGGTGTGCGTCCCTTCCACGCCCGCGCAGATCTTTCACCTGCTGCGCCGCCAGATGCTACGCCCCTACCGCAAGCCGCTGATCGTGATGACGCCCAAGAGCCTGCTCCGCCACCGGCTTGCAGTCAGTCCGCTGGAGGCCTTCACCGAAGGACGCTTTCACAACGCCATCGGCGAGATCGACGACCTCGCGGCGAACAAGGTGAAACGCGTGGTCATGTGCGCCGGCAAACTTTATTACGACCTGCTGGAAAAGCGGCGCGCCGAGTCACTGGACAACGTGGCGGTGATTCGCATCGAGCAGCTCTACCCGTTCCCCGAGGACGAGCTGGCGGCGGCGCTCGCGCCCTACACCCGGGCCGAGGAGTTCGTCTGGGCCCAGGAAGAACCGCGCAACCAGGGCGCCTGGTACCACAGCCAGCACCACATGCGCGCATTGCTGGGCCCGGAACGCTACCTGCAGCACGTCACCCGGCCCGCATCCGCATCACCCGCGGTCGGCCATCACGACGTGCATGTGCGCCAGCAGGAGGCGCTGGTGGCCAAGGCCCTGGGCCTGCCGCTCAAGTAGAACTTCATCAGACTCTCAGCCAGAAGAACAACGCAAGGACAACCCATGAGCACCGAACTGAAGATCCCCCAGTTACCCGAATCGGTGGCGGACGCCACCATCGTCACCTGGCACAAGGCCCAGGGAGATCAGGTCAGGCGTGACGAGGTCGTGGTGGACATCGAGACGGACAAGGTGGTCCTGGAGGTCCCGTCGCCCACCGACGGGGTCATTGAGAAGATCTCGGCCAGGGAGGGCGATGTGGTGACCGCCGGTCAGGTGATCGGCAGCATCGGCAAAGGTGCCGGCAACGGCGCAGGGAAGCAGCAGGGGGACTCAGGCGGCGAGCGCCGGGCCAGGGGCAAGGATACCGGCGGGAAGGCCGGGGCGGAGGCAACCTCGGCGGCAAGGGACAGCGCCGGTTCGGTCACCCTGAGTCCGGCAGTGCGCAAGCTGGTGGCGGAACACGATCTGGACCCCTCGGCCATCGAAGGCACCGGCAAGGACGGCCGGATACTCAAGGAGGATGTCCTGCGTCACCTGGAAACGGCGGAGCAGGACGAGACGAAGCGGGAAGAGGCCCCCGAGTCGCGGGAAGCGCCGGCCCCCGCGCCAAAGGCGGAGGCACCGCGCCCGGCCCCTGCCCCCGCGGGGCAGCGCCCGGAGCGGCGCGTGCCCATGACCCGGATTCGCGCCCGCATCGCGGAACGCCTTCTGGAGGTTCAGCAGAGCGCTGCCATTCTCACCACCTTCAACGAAGTCAACATGGCGCCGGTGATGGAGATGCGCACGCAGCACAAAGCGGCCTTCGAGAAGCGCCACGGCGTGCGCCTGGGGTTCATGTCGTTCTTCGTCAAGGCGGCCACGGAGGCCCTGCGGCGCTTCCCGGAGGTCAACGCCTCCATTGACGGAAAGGACATCGTCTACCACGGCTACTTCGACATCGGCGTTGCGGTCTCCTCGCCCCGGGGCCTGGTGGTGCCCATCCTCCGGGACACGGACACCCTCTCCATGGCCGACGTGGAGCGGACCATCGCCGAGTTCGGCGAGAAGGCCAAAGGGGGTACCCTGTCCATGGATGATCTGACGGGCGGCACGTTCACCATTTCCAATGGCGGGGTGTTCGGTTCCCTGCTCTCCACCCCGATCATCAATCCGCCGCAGAGTGCGATTCTGGGCATGCACCGCATCCAGGAAAGGCCCATGGCGGAGAATGGTCAGGTGGTGATCCGGCCCATGATGTATCTGGCCCTGTCCTACGACCATCGCATCGTCGATGGCCGTGAAGCGGTGCAGTTCCTGGTGACCATCAAGGATCTGCTGGAGGACCCGGCCCGGCTGCTGCTGGAGGTCTGAGCCGGCAACGCGAAAAGGATCGGCAGGATGAACCGGATTTTTCCGGATGCGCGCAATGTCCGCATGTCGGGCGCAAGACGTCACGTTTCATAACCATCCTGTCCATCCGCATTTGTTCTGTCCGTCCGGCCCTCCGAGCCAACGTTTCTTCGCGGCTGCAGGCACGGACGGACAGTCCGCCATAGAACGGATACACCGAGAGGCCCCATGAGCAACAAATACGACGTGATCGTGATCGGTGCCGGACCCGCCGGCTATGTGGCGGCCATCCGCTGCGCGCAGTTGGGCATGTCGACGGCGTGCATCGACCGCTGGCAGGATTCCGACGGCAAGAACCGCCTCGGCGGAACCTGTCTCAACGTGGGGTGCATCCCCTCCAAGGCACTGCTGGAATCCTCGGAACAGTTCGAGCATGCCGGCCACGGTCTCAAACAGCACGGAGTGCGGCTGAAGGGACTGGAACTGGACCTGGGTGCCATGATGTCCCGCAAGGACCGGGTGGTGGCCAATCTCACCCAGGGCATACAAAGCCTGTTCCGTGCCAACAAGGTCACCTGGCTTGCGGGCCACGGGCAGCTCGCGGGACAGGGGCGGGTACGGTTCACCCCGCACGACGGGGAACCCCGGGAGCTGGAGGCAGGGCACGTGATCCTGGCGCCCGGATCGGTGCCCGTGGAACTCTCCAGCACGCCCTATGACGGGGAGTACGTGGTGGATTCCAGCGGGGCGCTGGCCTTTGACAAGGTGCCCGCAAGGCTCGGGGTCATCGGTGCGGGCGTGATCGGCCTGGAACTGGGCAGCGTGTGGCGGCGCCTCGGCGCCGAGGTGGTGCTGCTGGAGGCCCAGGAGAACTTTCTCAACTTCTGTGACGAACAGGTCTCCGGCGAGGCCCTCAAGGTCTTCACCCGCCAGGGACTGGATATCCGGCTCGCGGCCCGGGTCACCGGCTCCAGTGTCGACCGCAGGAAACGCCGGGTGGCGGTCACCTACGAGGACGGTGAGGGTACGCACGAGGAGCGCTTCGATCGGCTCATCGTCGCCGTAGGCCGCCGGCCCGCTACCGACGGACTCGTGGCGCCCGAGGTGGAACTGGTGGTGGACGAACGGGGCATGCTGCATGTGGACGACTACTGCGCGACCACACAGCCCGGGGTATATGCGGTGGGCGACGCAGTGCGCGGTCCCATGCTGGCCCACAAGGGCTCCGAGGAAGGCATCATGGTGGCGGAGCGCATCGCCGGTCAGGCCACCTCCATGCACTACGAGACCATTCCCAACGTCATCTACACCCTGCCGGAAGTGGCCTGGGTGGGCCGCACCGAACAGGCCCTGCGGGGCGCGGGCACCCCTTATCGCTCCGGCGTGTTTCCGTTTGCGGCGTCAGGCAGGGCGCGTGCCATGGATGAGACAACGGGGATGGTCAAGATACTCACCCACGGGGAGACCGACCGCATCCTGGGCATGCATATCATCGGCCCCCAGGCATCGGAACTCGTCGCCCAGGGGGTGATCGCCATGGAGCTGGGCGGCTCGGGTGAGGATCTGGCCCGCACGGTGTTCGCGCATCCCACCCTGTCCGAGGCGGTCCACGAGGCCGCGCTTGCCACGCTGGGCCGACCCATTCACCTGGGCAAGGCCAGCCGGTGAACGGTCCTCGGCGCCCGGATGGTCGAAGGGGTCGATCGGTTCCCGGATCACGCCATAGTCCGCGTCACGCGGCGGCGCGCAGCCGTCCTGGCGGAGATCCAGGACACGCGACGCCTCAGGGTGGGGACATCTGTCGCCACAGCGGGGTGAGCTCGGCGCGGCCGGGCATGACCACCTCCAGGCCCAGTTGGGAGTCGATGGGCGAGGCACCGTGTCCCGGCGAGTTGGATACGACCCACAACCGGAACGGGTGACGCCCTTCGGGGAGGGTCCGTTCGATGTGCTGGCGTCGCCAGCTTTGCTCGTTCTCCATGCCCAGGACCTGTTCCCCGTCGACCCACATGAAGACGGTCATGGCGTTGTAGGCAGCGGCCTCGCCGCGGTCCCGGGCCGGTTTGGGCGTCAGTTCGAACCGGTGAACCCCGGCTTGCGGGACATCGAGCTGACCCTCGATGAGGATGCCCACGGCCCTGTGGACGGAGGCATCGCGAAAACTTCCCCCGATGAGCCGGCGTTCCGCCGCCCCGTACCGGAAGGGATCCATACGCAACTCGCCGTCCGGCCTGAACAGGCCGTCGGCCATGGGCTCGCTCCGGGGCGGCTCGGTACCCAGCGGTTCGGAATCCATGTAGTAACGCAGGCGCACCTCTCCCTGCCTTGCCACCGGCTCTGCGACCGGCGGCGGCGCAGAAGGCGCCGCCGCGGGCGCGGGGGTTTGTGCCGCGGGCGCGGGGGGCGCCACATCGCGGGCCGGTTCGGGATCGGGCGCATGTTCAGGCTCGGCGGCGCGTTCTTCCAGCTGACGGATCAGACGTTCCATCTGCCCTTCGAGACGCTCCAGTCGCTCCTCCAGATCGGAAGCACCTGCAGGCACGGCACAGGCCATGGCCAGCAAGGCGGCCCGGCACACCCACTTGCGCACGGCTGCGGATCTGTACATGTTCATTCCTCGATGTTGTAGCGTTTGATCTTGCGCCACAGGGTACTCTTGTCGATACCCAGGATCTCGGCACACAGGGCGCGGTCGCCGCCGGTTTCGCGCAGCGTCTTGCGGACAAAATAGACCTCGACCTCTTCCAGGGTCTGGGGCTGCATATGATCGATGGCACGCCCGGACACCTCGCCGGCCTGCAGGATGTCGGGGGCCAGGCTGTCCATGTCGATGGTCTTGCCGCGGCCCAGGATGATGGCCCGCTGGATCACGTTCTCCAGCTCCCGCACATTACCGGGCCAGTCGTGTCGCATGAGCGCGCCCAGCACCCGCGTGGTCATGCCCTCCATGGGCTTGTTGAAGCGCTTCGTGTACTTGCCGATGAAATAGTTGGCCAGCAACGGGATATCATCGCGCCGCTCGCGCAACGGCGGGGTATTGATCTCGATGACGCGCAGCCGGTAGTAGAGGTCTTCCCGGAACTGCTCCTGGGCGATCAGGTCCTGGATATCCCGGTTGGTGGCTGCGATCACGCGCACATTCACTTGACGGGGCTCGGTGTCGCCCAGCCGGTAGAACGTGGCGTCCTGCAGCACGCGCAGCAGCTTGGCCTGGAGCGACAGGGAGGCGTTATTGATCTCGTCGAGAAAGATGGTGCCGCCGTTGGCGGTCTCGAACAGGCCCGGTTTGGCACGCTCCGCGCCGGTGAACGCGCCCTTCTGGTAGCCGAACAGCTCGCTTTCGATGATCTGCTCGGGAATGGCGGCGCAGTTGATGGCCACGAAGCTTTCGTCACGCCGCGCACCGCGCATGTGGATCTGGCGGGCGACCAGTTCCTTGCCGCTGCCGCTCTCGCCGGTGATCAGCACGGCGCAGTCGTAGGCGGCGGCCGCGTCGATGAGCCGGTTCACCTCTTCCATGGTCGCGGACCGGCCGATGATGGCGTCGCTCTCCGTGTAGGCCCGGTTGACCTCACGCAGGCGGATGTTCTCCCGGCTCAGGCGCCAGTGCGCCAGGGCCCGTTCCACCGTATGGCGCAATTCCACGTTCTCGAAAGGCTTGCAGATATAGTCGAAGGCGCCGGCCTTGAGACTCTCAACGGCGGATTCCACCGTCGCATAGCCCGTCACCATGATGACCTGGGTGAGCGGGTTTCGCTGCTTGGCGAACTGCAGCACCTCCATGCCGCCGATACGCGGCATGCGCAGGTCGGAGACCACCACGGCCACGTCGTGGGTCTCCAGGAAATCCAGCGACTCCTGGGAGCTCTCCATGGCAACGATCTCCGCGTCAATGCCCTGAAGGACATTGACCACCAGCGCCCGCATGTTGGGATCGTCTTCGGTGACCACCACGGTGGGAAGGGCGTCGCTGGACGACACGCTGGTGATTTCGTGCTCTGCAGGGGTAACGGCTTGCATGGATCAGTGGTCTTTGGTCAGGCTGCCTGGAAGGCGGATGACGAATCTTGCGCCGTCTTCATATTCGGTGTCATAGCGAAGTGTACCGCCACGGCGCGTCACCATGGCGTGACTGATGGACAAACCGAGGCCGCTACCCTCGCCCACGTCCTTGGTGGTGAAGAACGGCTCGAAGACACGCGCGCGCAGCTCGCGGGGAATGCCCGGTCCGTTGTCCTCGACAATGATGGATACCTCTCCCCCGGACGCCTGTTCGGTGCGTATCCTGACCCTGGGGTTCTTGACGTCATGCAGCGCCTGAACCGAATTGATCAGCAGATTGGTGAGCACGATGTCCAGCTCGCCACAGCCTCCATCCACCAGCGGGCGCCCGTTGAGTTCGCGCTCCAGGGTGATCCTGTGGTGCTTGAGGCGGCAGCTGATCAGGGTATCGACCACCTCGTCGATCAGGGTATTGACGTCACAGTTGTCCCCCTGGCACTGCTCCTTGCGGGCGTAGTTGAGCAGGTTCTGTATGATACGGGAACAGCGCTTGGTCTCGTCGCTGATGACATGGGCGAAACGGGCCGCTTTCTCCGGCTCATCCGTGGTCTCGAGCAGCAGCTGGGAATAGCCGAGGATGCTGCCCAGCGGGGTGTTCAACTCGTGGGCCACACCCGCGGCCAACTGTCCCATGGCCACCAGCTTCTCCCGGGTGGACACCGTCTCCTGCAGGAGCTTGTAGTCGGTGATGTCCAACAGGGTGATCACCGCGGCCATTTCCCCTTCTTTCTCCGTCACGAACGAGAGGTTCACGGACAGCCAGCGCTCCTTGGCATCGAGTTCCACGTTGATGACCTGGTTGCGGATGTTCTGCTTGTAGAGAAACGCATCGCGCAGGATCTCCCGGGTCTCGTCGCTGAGCTTGAGGATGTCGAACAGGCTGGAGCCCACCAGGTAGCGCTGGCGCATGCCGAACAGGATCTCTGCCTGCCGGTTGGCCGTATTGATATAGAGATTGTCATCCACACCGAGCAGGCCCGCGGGCAGCACCTGCACCACCACATTCATCCGGTTGCGTTCGCTCAGCACCCGGTTCTGACACTCCTCGACCAGCGAGAACATGCCGCCCAGCGTGGTGATGGTGTGGTTGTAGTCCTGGTACAGCCGGTCCAGGGCCGGGTCCATGAACCTCGGCACCTCGACCGGTTTGAGATTGCCGTCCTGGGCCAGTATCAGACCCTTGTGGAGTCCATTGAGGCCCTGGCGGAATCGCGCGGTGGACAACCCGTAGCCGGCCACCAGACCGACCAGCACACCGAGGGCAATCAGTATGGCTGCCGCACCGGCCAGAGGGGGAGAGGGCGGGACAAGGAACAGCACCATCCCCAGAAGCAACACCAGCAGCAACAAGCCCCCGATGAACCACCAGGTATGGGGCACAGCGTGACGACGGGCGGTATAACCGCCCGTCGTCACGGGTACGCTGGCATCTATCTTGGAAATCGCGCGCTCCTTTGCCGGGAACCTGCACAGATGCCAGAAGCCCGACTAGAACAGAAGCTGGAACCCCAACGTGGCCTGTTTGTGATCCTTCAGGGAATTGATCGTGGGGTGCTCCTCATCGAAGCTCACATCCATGTACTCGAAGGTGAACTTCACGTTCTGGCCATCTATGTAGTAATTGGCTCCGATCGCGTTGATGGTCTGGTCATAAAAATCGTCGCTGCGATTATAGTCGGAAGACTCGTGGCGCGCATACACCTGGAGCCGGCCGATACCGATGCGATTCGGGAACAGCCAACCGCCCTTGACGTAGTAAGACGTCATGTCCGCCGTCGGCGTCAGGCTGTTGTCCACCAGTAGCGGATCCCCCTCGAGGGCGCCGTCCACGCTGTAGTCGTAGTAGGCCGCTGACAGGGTCAGGGTGCCGGCCGCAGTGGGTTCTTCGTAGAACGCGTCCACGGTCCAGGCGGAATAGTCCCTGGCGTCGGACCGCGCCGGCAGGTTGGCGTACACGGCATCCTGCTGGAAGTCGTAGGCCGCGCCGATGGTCAGCACGCGCTGGGTGCCCAGATAGGTGCCCCGGTACCCGTAGGAGTACTCCGGATCGAATGCACTGTAATGGATGCGGCCCGTGATCCGGGGCGACGTCTTGGGCACGTTGTCGCCCTCGAGCCCGTCCGCCACCATCAGGCGGTACTGCCAGCGGGCGTCGGCGAGGTTGCCCCACAGCGCGATGCCGGTATCCCGGGTCTTGCCCATGGCATAGGAAGGAATACCCCGATCCAGGGTCAGGGGTTCCAGGCAGGCCTCCAGATTCTCGCGGCTGAAGGTGCTCTTGAACCGCCCGGCGATCAGGCGTACCGGGTCGCTCCAGTCGAAGGTCACATAGGCGTCGCGGTAATAGACAGAACGATCATCCTGCCCGGCCCGACTTTCGTTCCCGGCCTCAAGCTGGGCATAAAAGCCGATGTAATCATTGTACTGCCCCAGGACGGTGATGCGGTTCCGGCGCAGGAAGGTGTCGTAGGTATCGCCGTCGAGGGCGTTGGATCGGAAGTCCCGGTACTGGGACCATATCTGCAGCTCATAGTTGAGCTGCAGAAATCCTTCGTCGCCGTACATGATCACCGGTCCGGCCTGTACGCCGGCGGCGCCCCCGGCCAACGCCAGAGCGGCCAGTGCTGTGGTGAGGCGCTTTGCCCGGAAGACGGGCGCGAGTGTTTCTGTTCTCATCGGATTATCCCCCTGCGGATTGTTGTTCTGAATCAGATGTCCCGGGTCCGGGTCACTGCCCGATGCCCTGATACCTTGCCAGCAGGTCCTCGAGTTCGGAGGCACTGCGGTGACAGCTGGCGCATGTCTCGTCAGGCGCGGTGCGCGGATCGACGATCATGCCCTGGTGGGCCATCTGCTCACGCATCAGGCGCGGGTTACCCTTGTGACAACCGGCGCAGGAGTGATTGACCCGGGCATGCTCGCCATGCCAGGGAGCCGTTGCCGGATCGGTGGAGGGCTCCGATGCGCGTTGACCGTTGTGGCAGCGGAAGCACGACGAGGCGCCCAGACCGCAGGCGTTGGCGGGGCGCACCAGCCCCTGGGCAATGGCGCTGTCATGGATGGCGTCGAACACCTCGGCCCCCCACTCAGGCTGGTCCACGCTCAGCAGCATCCTTTCCGGATCGTAGGATACATGGGTCACCGTCACGGCAGCCCACGCCACCACGGCGACGACGGACAGGGCCGCGACCGCGCCAGCCAGTCCCACCGACGATCTCATTCGACCCCAGAAGCCCCGCTTGCTCTCATTCATCATCTCCCCTCCTCATCGTTGGTCAGTTTGGCTCCGACTGCGCGGCGCCGTCAGTTGCGCTGCCAGCCGTTGCGCCGGAATTCCGCCTGGGCGCGCTCGATGGTGTCATCGTCCATGCCCATGGCACACATGGAAATCGGGCCTTCTCCCCGGAACTTCAGGCGACCGCTCCGGGTGATCGGCTGCTGGTCGCGGGGCACGGCTCGCACATCCTGGTCCGCGCCATCGGCCGCCGGGCCCTCCTGGGCGCCGCCAAAGGCGGACAGGGGCGCGACGAACACAAACAGGCCGATGGCGAAAAGCGCCGGGAACTTCATCCGCGGACCTCCGGTTCTCATGCTGTGTTCTTTGGTATACAGAAAACGTGCCATAACTTAATTCCTCTTGAATACAACGGGTTAATCAATCCGGATGGAGGCGGGTCATTGCAGAAAGCGCGGGGCGCGGACGCCGGTTTCAAATTGCAATCGGGATCCGTCCTGTATGATCCGACCCGTTGGCCGGTCTAGGGTTCAGAGGCCGGGTGCGGCTGGCCCTCATGGCGCAGGGACAGGCGCACGGAGCGTGCCAGGGCAACCCGCTCATCCAGGGCCCGGTAACGCAAGCCGGCCGCCTCCGCCATGGCCTGACGCAGCAGTCGGACGGTCTCCGGATTCATACGGTCCGCCTGGCGCATCATGTCCCGGTACATGCGCTCGTAGTGTTCCTTGGGCGCCACGTCCATGTGCAGCACGACCGACCATCCTTCGGGATCCTTTGGCAGGCGCGGGCGCGCGGAGAGCAAAACGGACTGCCCCGCCGCAAGGCGGTTGTCGAATTCCTCCGTGCTCAGGTCGACCGTGGCGCGCCACTGGATCACGTGATGCAGAATCTGTTCCCGCTCCTCCCCATCGGGATCGAGCAACAGCACCCGGACATCCACCCGGGGCACCATGTAGGCGGGGAAATGATGGCCGGCACCCACGTTTGCGATGGTCAGCTCGACGTCCATGTGTCCGTCATCCGCCGCCCGCCCGACAAGGTCGAGCGCCACCGCCCGGCGAACCATCTCCGGGTCACTGATGCCGCGCCACAGGTGACGGCGGTCGGGCATGTGACAGCCCTGACAGGTGATGCCCTGCGCTGCATGGTCTGATTGCAGCCACTCGTTGTAGGTGTCCTGTCGCAGCTTGCCGTTGAGTCGCGGGCCATCCTCGGGAAACTGGTGACAGGCGGCACAGAACCGGCTGTCACTGAATGCCGCGCGGGGCGTGAATCCATCGTGGGGCAGGCCGTCCTCGTCCCCGGAGAGGCCGATGCGCGACTCCGGACCGAAGCGCTCGTGGCCCCTCACGTGGCAGGCGGCACAGGTGAGTCCCTGGAGATGCAGGTTGCCGGGAATGTGGGACGGCGGTTGCGCGTCCGGTGCGTTCGGCCAGCCCATGTCCAGTGCCGCCAGGGCCTTCTGCTCCGCAAGGGGCGCGTGGCAGTCCATGCACTTGTTGGATTCCGCCTGGCTGAACACGTGGAACTGCCAGCGGATGCCGGCGTTCATGGTGTCGCTGTGGCGGCTGATCTGCCAGTCCTCGTATTGCGTGGCGTGGCACTCGCCGCAGGCGCGGGCGCCGAGTGCGGCTTCTTCGGGGCTGAAGCGCGCGGGCGGCATGCCCTGGGGCTCCACGGGGAAACCCCAGTGGGCTTCCAGAAAGGCGTCCACGGCCACAGGCGCGGTGCTTGCCGCCCGCGTGCCGTCCTCCCGGGCCAGGAACTGCACACCGGCGAAGGCAAGGAGGGCCGCAACGGTCAGGGCAAGGAGGCCAAAGGCTGTGCGTCGGGTCATGATATTTCCGGATGGATCGATACCGATGGCGGCGCGAGGAAGGACTGGACATGTACCACCCCTGCCGCCGGGCCGGCCTGTCCGTTGGCGGGGAGTCCAAAACCGCGCCAGCGCTCAATGTGCCCCGGCATTATAGGTTCGTGGTGCCACAGACGCGACCGGTTGCGGCCCGCCCCTCGTTCGGACCGGACGCACACCGGACCTGCCGATCCAGCATCTGACAACCGCGCCGGGATCCGGGACGCAATCGGCATAGGGGCGGTCAGCATAGCTGACCGTTCCCCTGCCACACCACCCGGCATGCGGGTCCGCACCGGGCGGTTCGAGAAGTTGAGGTCATGAGAGACGCGGCACTCCCAGCCGCTCAAAATAGGCAATCGTCAGCACGTGGTGCACGGCAGAGAGGCTGTTATGCCACCAGCGGCGGCTCAGCGCCGCCACCGATTGCGCCACCCGGGCACTGGCTCCCAGCCGGATCAGTTCCCGGTAGATCGTCTTGCCGCGTCGCCACTGTTTGAGCTGCAAGGACCGTAGGCGGCGGCGTATCCACTCGTCCAGCCTGCGCCAGACACTGGGGGTTTGCGCCAACCCAAAGTACCCTTTCCAGCCCAGCAGATAACTGCGCAACCTGCCGATCACCTCTGCCATGCTGCACCCGCTGTTGCGCCGGGTCAGTTGCCTGACCCTCTGCCTGAACGCCTCCAGCGCCTTTTCCGACACCCCGCGTCGCACCTCGCCATCCCCGGACCGCCACAGGGCGTAACCAAGGAATTTGCGGCCGAATACGCGGGCCACCGCACTCTTGGATTCATTGATCCGCAAGCGCAGTTTGTCGTAACAGCGCCGCAGCAGACGCATCACCCGCTCGCCCGCCTTCTGACTGCGCACGTACACGTTGCAGTCGTCGGCGTAGCGGGCGAAGCGATGGCCTCTGCGTTCAAGCGCTCGATCCACTTCGTCCAGCAACACGTTGGCCAACAGCGGCGAGAGCGGGCCGCCCTGCGGCGTCCCCCCCACGCGCTCGATCACCACACCGCCATCCAGGATGCCCGCGCTCAGGTAGGCACGCACCAGCCGGATGACCCCGGCATCGTTCACGCGCCTGCTCAGGCGCTCGATCAGGATGTCGTGGTTGACCCGGTCGAAGAACTTCGACAGGTCGATGTCCACCACGATGTGGCAACCTTGGCTCACGTAGCGCTGCGCGGCCAGCACCGCGTCCCGCGCCCGGCGACCGGGACGGAACCCGTGGCTGTGCTCGCTGAAGGTCGGATCAATCTGCGGTTGCAGCACTTGCAGCAGTGCCTGCTGAATCAGACGGTCGGTGACGGTGGGTATCCCCAACTCCCGTTCGCTCCCGTCCGGCTTCGGGATGCCCACGCGCCGCACAGGCTGCGGCCTGTACGTGCCGTCCAGCAACTGCTGCCGGATGCTCGGCCATGCGTGTTTGAGGTGTTCTCCCGTCCGGGCTATGTCCAGACCGTCAACACCCGCAGCTCCCTTGTTTGCCTTCACGCGCTTCCAGGCGCGTTGCATGTTCTCCCTCGCGAGCGCCTGCGCCAACAGGTCCCGCCCTGCGTCCTCCGATCCTCGTCGCGGGAGGCCGGTTTCATCGCTGGTCCTTCGGGGCAGGGCTTCACCCTGGCCGTTCACAACCCGCCCCGCTGATGCGGGCATCTGATGCTCTACCGTTCTCATCGACAAGGCGTTTGACGCTCCTTCTCGTTCGGCCCTTCGCCCCTTGTTGGCAGCTACTACGGCCTCTGCTGACTTCTCGCTCCGGCTCTACACCGTCGCCCTTTCAGGCACAAGGCGAGATCTCCCCGGGTAAGAACGCACCCCTTCACCGCACAACCGCCGCATTTACGCCGCTTCGCCTTGGCCACGAGAGCTTCGCGGCTTCTTGCCCGCTCGCCCTGCTCGGCAGCGCCTTGTATCCGGTTCTTGTCCATCGGCTCGCGGTTTACGCTCCACGCTTCCTCCCCACGGTCGGTCACCCTTCCGCAGTTGCGCTTCGCTTCGTTCGCTGTGGCCAGCTTACGGGGGGACTTGCACCCCCAGGAGTGCGCCCGTGCCGGGCGCACAAGAAAAGAGCCCGCACGAGGCGGGCTCAGTTTTGCTGGTCGCTGCTGGGATTACATCAACCCCCGCACGGGTTTGCCGGCGGGGCGACGCCGCCGTTACCGCCACCCGGGGCACCCGGTGCGGCCGGGCCGCCCAGCCCGTACTTGTAGTTGCGATCTTCGACGAGATGGGCATTGGTGCGTGCCGCGTAAGGGTCGACGATCTCGCGCTGCTCGATTTTGGACGGATCGTCCGCCACGCGGAAGAACGACAGGTCCGCCAGGTCGGTCCGCCACGGGGAGTCGGCGGGCAGAATGGGGGTCCCGTCCTCGGTGATGATGTTGGACAGGGAATTCCATTCGACCATGGCGCCGTCGTAGTAGCGCGTGGGCAGACCAAGAATGGCGGCCGCCACGAACCCGGTGACCTGGGCGCGCTGGGTGGTCTCGCAATACACGTACATGGTGTCGCCCTGCTGGTAGGCATTGCCTACGCCCACCGGCTGGTAGGTGTAGTCGATGAAGCCGATGCCGTTGGAGTCCACCTCACCGTTCATGTAGGCCATCAGTTCGGCCTTGCTCTTGAAGCGGTTGCCTTCCGAGCCCACGACCATGCGGGGCCACTGGAGCTGCAGGGTACCGTGCGGATGCCCCTGACGGGTCGCCCGGTTCTGGAACGTGCTCATGTAATCGGCGATGGGTCCGCAGTAGGCTTCGGTGCAACCCGCCTGGCCCAGCTCAAAGGCCTCGCCGGCGGAGTACTGGTTGGCGCCGCGGGCATCCCAGATGAGTACGCCGTCGGTGGTGTCGTTCGCCGGACCGAAGGTCGCGACCGCCATGATGTCCTCGGCGGTGGCGATCAGGCCGAAGTTGTCCTCGGGCAGGTCCCGGACGCTGACGGTGCCGTGCCCCGGCGGCGTGGCCGGCGCGGAGGTGAAGTCCGAAGGCTGCATCCGGTCGGGGTTGGCGGGATTCACCTGCCAGCCGAAATCCCCGTTCAGGAAGGCGAGGTTGCGGGCCGGCACGCCCCAGTAGCGCAGCGTGTACCAGCAGCGGCCCTGGGAGAAGATGCTTCCGCTGGCGCGGGCGCACACGATCATGTCGTTTCTTGGATCGAGCGCATGCTTCTTGAAGAAGGCGTCCATGGTCGGGCCGTCCGCCACCAGCGTCCGCGTGACGGTCACGCCGTTGTTCCTGTCCATGGAGATCTCGCTCTGGTTGAACGGATACGTGGCGACATTGGGATCGTCGTGGCGGACGAACTCCGCCCCTTCCGGACCGGTGCCGAGTTGCATGACCACGAGGCGCCCGGTGACGCCGGGCGGGCGTTCGTTCTCCCAGTCGCTCAGCCAGCGACTCAGCGTGGCGCCGGTGATCAGGCCGTTGACGTTGTCGTTGTAGTTGTCGGCCGATTCCTGGGCAATCTGGGCCGGCGTGTTGGTCTGCACCTGACCGCTGCTGCTGCTCTCGCCGCCCACACAACCGGCAAGCGCCAAGGCCAGGCCCGCCAGGGCAACCGTGGCACCGCGCCCCCCGTATGTCTTCAGATGGTCCGTCAATCGTCGCATTTTTCAAACCCTCCGCAATGTTATTCGTCATCTGCCCGGCGTCGGGCTGCTCCACCTCTCGCGAGCGCTCGGCGCCTGAACCTTAACTTCAGCCCGCTGACCGGGGGCGATGCCGCCCGGACCGCCCACGGCCCCACCTTCCATAATCAACCCGATAAGCAGGTTGCATGCCATGACTGGAAAAGGGCTCAAAAACCGTTGGTTAGGTGATTCGCTGCCCCTCGGGCAGATTGCATTTCGACAATTGGGAGAAAACTATGGCTTTTTGCAATCCCGGGGCATGCGCCGATCCGGGAGAGGACGGATCCCTGCCAATCCTCGCGTTGCGCCGGGACCGCCTGACCGGCGGCGGCGCACCGCACCAAAAAAACGGGTACCCGCGCCAACGGGTACCCGCATCCCCTCATCAGAGGGCTCAGAAGGACTCACCACAGACCTGGTGTTTGACTTGACGTTCCGGGCGAGGCAACGCGCGATCCGCCCCGTGTTCTCCCGACCTGACGATCACCGACCTCCCTGTCTGCGCGCGGATTTCAGCACCACGGGCAGCGCCCCGGCGTCGAGGCGGTCGAGGACCGCATCGTATTCCCCGGGCCGCAGCTCCATGAATTCGTGTACGGCCCCGTCCTGCGGCAGGTGATCGGCGACGCGACGCCCCAGGGCGTCCGCGGGCTCACCCGCTTCTTCATCGGGAACCGTGAGAAACAGCACCTTGCAGACCTTCTCGCTCATATCATGAACACCGTATCGGATTCGATCATCATCCCGGCCAGGGCGCGGACCCCGGCATCATCGTCTCCCAGCCGCACCGGCGAGACGTCGGCGAATTCCAGCGCCTCCAGCTGCATCTGGACATCCTCGGACGACTCGTCCAGTTCCCCGACCACCGCCACCCGCACGACGTCGTCGAGCAGCGTAAGCCCCGCGGCCATGCGCAGCGCTTCGAGCTTGTCGTCCCGGGCCACCATCAGGATCTGCTTCACTTCTTCCGTCATCGTTGCCTCCCGATTGCGCTCATAACACCAGCACCCGGTCGCTGTTGTGCACAAGCTCCGCGTTCTGATACTGGCCGCCGACGATGATCCGGTCTTCGAGCCCCTCCACCGATACGCCGTCGCCGCCGTATCGCTCGATGCTCAGCTCGCACAGGGAGAAATGGGTCGCGCCCTCCTCAAGCAACCGCCTGAACTCGGGGTCCTTGAGCAGGAACACCCCTCTGTCGGTCAGGAAGCAGCGGGTGGGCCAGTCCCGGGCGCCGGCCGCCCTGAGCAGGCCCACCGCATGGGGCGCACAACGGTCGTCAGTGACCACGATACCAAGGCGCATGGTCTTCAGACCTTCCGGATCTTCCAGGTGTACGTGCCGCCCTGGTCGCTGCGCTCCACCAGTTCGTTGCCGTCACTCTCGCACATGGACATGATGGACTCGCCGGATGAGGGATTGTCGAACACCAGGGTGAGCAGGGCGCCCGCCTCCATCTTCTGCAGCGCCTTCTTGGTATACATCTGCGGATGCGGGCAGGTGTAACCGGTCACGTCCAGCATGTACTCGCCTTCACCGGATTTCTCGAATTTCACGGACATTCAGTATTCCTCCTTGCAATAGAACCAGAACACGGGCCGCTCCCGGTCGGATGCACGGCCCGTCACAGGGCGAACTCGTCATCCTTGCGTGATGCCTGCCAGTTGATCCACCAGGAAATGGCCTTCACGCCGAAGTAGCCGCCCAGGGCCATGCCGATCAGGAAGATCCAGCCGGTCAGGTCCCCGTTGGTGACGGCGGCGAAGAAGGCGCCGATGTTGCAGCCCATGCCGACACGCGCGCCGATGCCCATGAGCGCCCCGCCCACCAGGGCGAAGATCGCGACCTCCAGGCTGGGCCATTTCCACTTGAACTCACGGTTGATGTTGGCCAGCATCGCCGCGCCCAGGATGATGCCCACCGACATGAGGCCGGGCGCGTTGAGCAGCGGATTGGGTATGCCGTTCTCCAGGCCGAAGTAGATATTGCTGGTGGTGTCGGCGCCCAGCTTGTCCAGGATCCAGCCGCCCCACTGGGCCTCCTGGGTGGTGATGTACCAGTAACCGGGATCGAAGACGGTGCCCTGGATGGAGACCTGGGCGGTATACCCCATGTCCTCGAGGAGCTCGCCGAAGTTGAAGATCTGGTAGTGGTCACGCATCGCCCCCGTGGTCCACATCTGCAGACCGGCGAAGACGCCCAGGCCGAGGCCGGCATAGGCGGTGTTCTTCGACGAGGTGAACATGGCCTTCATGCCGCGCACGTGGTCACCGAAGGTGGGGTTGTCGATCTTGCTGCGGCGCAGGTAACCCTTGCGGAACGACAGCGCATACAGCAGCACCAGGATCACGAAGGTCGGCAGGATGGCGGCGAGAAAGGCGTTGCCGATGAAGATCCCCGTGAAGGTGCCCTCCATGCCCATCATCTGGGCGACTGTGCCGCCCTGCAGATCCCAGATGTAGCCGGCCATGAACTGGTCAAACCAGGTGGACGTGACGGTAAGCTCCTCGGGCATGCCCTTCTCGGCTGCCGAGCGGGTCCAGGACTCCGGGGCGAGACCGCTGAACCAGTCGGCGGAGACGAACCACGCCTGGGAGAAGGAAATGCTCACCAGCACCAGCATGGAGCCCACGTTGCCCTCGCCGCTTTTGTAGAGAGACGACGAGGCGCAACCGCCCGTGAAGACGATGCCGAAACCGAAGATGGCGCCGCCGATGATGATGTGCCAGCCGACGGGATGGGGATAGAACGTGCTGAACCCGGCCATGGTCACGGCGGCGGCGGTAAGGGAATAAAGGGCCACCGCAATCATCACGCCCACGGCCATTCGCGGCACGCCCACCGCGAACAGGTCGCGCACGGCGGATGCCATGCAGAAGCGCCCGTACTGCAGGAGAAGCCCGTAGACCAGGCCGAACCACACGTATACGAGCAGATAGACAAAGCGCGAGTCCATGGACACGAAGACCAGGGAGACCAGCGCCACGAGCGCCAGGATCGCCGCGGCATAGACGCCGCCCTTGTGCTTGACGGAGACCCCGTTTGCAGACGCAAGCCCAGCGCCGACTGCTTCTCTGTTATTGCTCATTGTCTCTCCCGATCGAAACGCGGTTGTAGTCATTTCCGGGGGCGCCGCTGTCGTACAGTCCGGCCGGCCCGACCCGCGGAGCGCTTCGCCCTAGATGCCCTTGCGCACGTAGACCTTCCAGCAACCATCGCCGCGGATGGTCGCAATGTGGCTGCCATAGACAGCCATCATCATGGCCGGGATGGTCTCCACGGCCGTGGGGTTGTCCGAGACCAGTTCCACCACGTCCCCCACCTGCACCTGGTTCAGGGCCTTGAGGGTCAGCAGCTGCGGTTTGGGGCAGCCGTCTCCCACGCAGTTGACGCTGCGCGCAACCGCCAGCAGGCCCACCCCGGGCACATCCACTTCAAATGACGAACCGGTTGTGGCGTGTGCTGCCTGCATGTTCTTGTTGGGCCGTCTCCAGCGAAACCAGGGAATCATCGGCGTGTCTCCCGCCGGCTACCCCGCAAGCGTCAAGGGAAGGCTTTCGTGTGCCCGGAGGTCTGTCCGGGCCGCTCCGCTTCCGCTCTCAACCAAAGCAGGTTCCATGCCAGCAAATAAATGGGTGTCTATTCATGCGCTTGTGGAAACCCGCCTTCCGGTGGACCGCCACAAAATGCAATCCTTCCCGGCCACCGCCGCCGGGAAGGGTGATTTGCAATGTGCACGATCAGAGAGCATAGCCGCCACGCGCCCGGGACGCTCCGGGCGCCCCGTCAGCGGGGCGCGAGACTGCCCGCCAGAGACAGGGCCGCGCCCCCGGCCAGCACCCAGCCGACCCAGGGCAGGCCCAGGGCGCCGGGCAGATCCGTCAGGGTAGCCAGCAGGACGGCCGACAGGAGCAGCGCACCCCCCATCAGAGCCAGGACCGTGCGCCGGTTGGCCGCCCGAACCTCCCGGCGCAGGGCGTCGATCCGGTCGCTCCGGGATGCCTGGTAAACCTCCATGCGGCTTCTGGCGGTGAGTGCATCGTGCAGCAACCCGGGCATCTCGGGCAGCTTTTCCAGAATGACCGGCAGGTGGCGGCGCATGCCGCGGATCATGGCGCGCACGCCCACCTGTTCGTCCATCCACCGCTCGATGAACGGCTTTGCGGTGGTCCACAGATCCAGGTCCGGGTAGAGGTCGCGCCCCAGCCCCTCGATATTGAGCAGGGTCTTCTGCAGCAGCACGAGCTGGGGCTGGACCTGCATATTGAAGCGGCGCGCGGTCTGGAACAGGCGCAGCAGCAGGTGGCCGAAGGAGATATCCTTCAGCGGCCGCTGAAAGATGGGTTCGCAGACACTGCGAATGGCGGACTCGAACTCGTCCACGCGGGTATCGGCCGGCACCCAGCCGGATTGCACGTGCAGTTCCGCCACGCGCCGATAGTCCCGATTGAAGAACGCGTAGAAATTCTCCGCCAGGTAACGCTGGTCCGAAGGCAGCAGCGTGCCGACGATGCCGAAATCAACGGCGAGATAGCTGGGGTCCTCCGGATTCACGCGGCTGACGAAGATGTTGCCGGGATGCATGTCCGCGTGGAAGAAATTGTGGCGGAACACCTGGGTGAAGAAGATCTCCACTCCCCGCTCGGCCAGCAGCTTGAGGTCCACGCCATGGGATCGCAGCATCGCCATGTCAGACACGGGGATGCCGTCGATGCGCTCCATGACCATCACCTCCTGGCGGGTGTGGTCCCAGTCCACCTCGGGAATGTAGAGCAGGCGCGAGTCCGCGAAGTTACGCCGCAGTTGCGCCGCGTTGGCGGCCTCGCGCACCAGATCCAGTTCGTCCATGATGGTCTTTTCATACTCCTGGACCACCTCCACCGGGCGCAGGCGGGCGCCCTCGGACCAGTAGCGCTCCGCCAGGCCGGCGAGGATGTACATCAGTTCCAGATCCCGGCGGATGACCCGCCGGATCTGGGGACGCACCACCTTGACCACCACCTCGCGCCCGTCATGCAGACGCGCGCTGTGCACCTGGGCGATGGAAGCGGACGCGAGCGGTCGGTCGTCAAAGCGGCTGAACACCGCCTCGATGGGTTGTTCCAGGGAACGCTCGATGATGACCCGGGCCTCGTCGCTCGGGAACGGCGGCACGCGGTCCTGCAGGCGGGACAGCTCCGCGGCGATGTCGTCCGGCAGCAGGTCGCGGCGGGTGGAGAGCATCTGCCCGAACTTGATGAAGATGGGACCGAGATCCTCCAGCGCCCTGCGGATACGCTCGCCGCGGGCGGCGCGGCGGCCCCGGAACCAGTTCCAGGGCAGCAGGTAGAGGGTGAACCGCAGGGGGCGAAACAGGTGGATGGCGAACACCACCTCGTCGAGGCCGTGGCGGATCAGCACCAGGTTGATGGTGACCAGCCGCCAGACCTGCGCCGGCGTAAGCAGCGGAATGGCGCGGCTCACGGACGCGCACCCTCCGGGCCGTGTTCGAGTCTGCTGATGCGTGCCTCCAGGCGGTCCAGGTCCTCGCGCAGGCGATCCACCTCATTCATGAATGCCTCCACCTCCTCCCGAGCCGGCAGCGCTCCCGACTCCTCGCGCAGGTATTCGCCCATGTCCATGCGCATGCTTTCGCCGGCGTGCCGGGCCCAGCCGGTAAACGCGCGTACCGCTTCACCCGCCTGGCGGGCCAGCAGGTCGCCGGTCAGGCGCGCGAGCCATTCCTCCCAGTCCAGTTCCACGCCCCGCAGCATGTCGCGGAACTGCTGACCCAGCCGGGCATCGCCCTCCAGCTCAACGCCCTCGGGCAGACGCGTGGTCTCGCCCGCGAGCCCGAGCCGCGCCAGGGCCAGGGGCGAACCGCGGATGAGCGTGTCCGGCTCGGCGTCGAAGTGTGTAGTCACCTGCATGCGGTCGTCACCGGGCACGAAGAAGAGCGTGATCTCCATCCCGGTGAACCGCAGGGCCACCACGCCACCGTCCAGTGCGGCCAGGCGTGTGCGGCTGTCCGGATCCAGGGCGAGGTAGCCGTTGAAGGCCCGTTCCAGGGCGGCGGTGAAACCGGCGAGTGCGCTCATGTCCATGGGAGCGGCAGACGGTTCAGAACCGGTAACCCCGATGCAGGGCGACGATGCCGCCGGTGAGATTGAAGTAGTCACAGTCCTCGAGACCGGCGGCCTCCATCATGGCCTTGAGGGTCTCCTGGTCCGGATGCATGCGAATGCTCTCCGCCAGATAGCGGTAACTGTCGGCATCACCCGTCACCAGCCGGCCCATGAAGGGCAGGGCCCTGAAGGAGTACACGTCATAGACGGGCTTCAGGCCCGGCGCCACCGGATGTGAAAACTCCAGCACCAGCAGCTTGCCGCCGGGGCGCAGCACCCGGCGCATGGAGGCCAGCGCCTTGTCCTTGTCAGTGACGTTGCGCAACCCGAAGGCGATGGTGACCAGATCGAAGTGTTCGTCGGGAAACGGCAGATTCTCGGCGTCGCCCTGCACGTAGCGCAGGTTGTCCACGAGGCCCTCGTCGGTCAGGCGGTCGCGTCCCGCCTCCAGCATGGAGGCATTGATGTCGCACAGCACGACCTCGCCCTTCGGGCCCGTGAGCCGGGCGAAACGCGAGGCCAGGTCGCCGGTCCCTCCGGCCAGATCCAGCACCCTATGGCCCGGACGCACGGCGGCCATCTCGATGGTGTAGCGCTTCCACAACCTGTGAATCCCCATGGACATGAGATCGTTCATCAGATCGTACTTGCCCGCCACGGAGTGAAACACCTCGCCCACGCGGCGCGCCTTCTCGTCCTTCGGCACCTGCTTGAAACCGAAATGGGTGGTGTTTTCGTCGGTCATCGCGTCAAGCCCTGTTGAGTCTATATCTGCCGCAGAGACGCGGAAAAAGGATCAAAAGAACGACAGGATGAACAGAATGTCCGAACCGGGACTGAAAACTCTCCCGTTTCATTCAATCCTGTTAATCCTTGATAATCCTGTTCATCCTGTCCATTAATGCCCTTGCGCCTCTGCCTCTCTCAGGCTACGCCTTGCGCTGGTGGCCGGCCTCGGCCAGGCGGTCCAGGTAACGCTGCCACAGGGCATCGTAGTCGTTGCCCATACGGTAGAGGTAGTCCCAGTCGTAGATGCCGGTGTCGTGGCCATCGGAGAACACCAGCTTGACCGCGTAGTTACCCACGGGCTCGATCTCGTCGATGGTGACGTCCTCCTTGCCCAGCTGAAGCACTTCCTGACCCGGGCCGTGTCCGGTGACCTCAGCGGACGGCGAGTACACCCGCAGGAACTCGCACGGCAGCCGGTGGCGTGTGCCATCCTCGTAGACCAGTTCCAGCACCCGGGTCTTCTGGTGCAGATGAATCTCGGTGGGTCGGTGTTGGGCTGTCATTTGTCAGTGGTCCGTTGTCAGTTGTCAGTTGTCAGTTGTCAGTTGTCAGTTGATCAAGTGTTGGCCACGGTTTTCCTTGCCACTTGCCACTTGAGACTTGCCACTGCCCTAAAGGATATACCGGCTCAGATCCTCGTCTTCCACCAGTTCCGTCAGGCGCTCCGAGACGTAGCCCGCGTCGATGGTGACCGCGCCGGTGTGATCCGGGGCATCGAAGGATACCTGCTCCAGCAGACGTTCCATGACCGTGTGCAGACGCCGTGCGCCGATGTTCTCGGTGCGTTCGTTCACCTGGGTGGCGATCTCGGCGATGCGCTGCACGCCGTCATCGGTGAACGTCACGGCCACCCCTTCCGTACCGAGCAGTGCCGCGTACTGTTCGGTCAGGGAGGCGTCCGGCTCCGTGAGGATGCGCACGAAGTCCCCGGCGTTGAGCGCCGTCAGTTCCACGCGGATGGGCAGGCGGCCCTGCAGTTCCGGGATCAGATCCGAGGGTTTTGACAGGTGAAAGGCGCCGGAGGCGATGAAGAGGATATGATCGGTGCGCACCATGCCGAACTTGGTGTTGACGGTGCAGCCTTCCACCAGCGGAAGCAGGTCCCGCTGTACGCCTTCACGGGACACGTCGGCGCCACCGTACTCGCCGCGCCTGACCACCTTGTCGATCTCGTCCAGAAACACGATGCCGTTTTGTTCCACATTGGCCACGGCGCGCAGCTTGAGCTCATCCTGGTTGACCATGCGTGCGGCCTCCTCGTCCGTGAGCAGCTTCATCGCGTCCCGGATCTTGAGCGTGCGGGTCTGGGTGCGCCCGCCGCCGAGGTTCTGGAAAAGGCCCTGGAGCTGGCTGGCCATCTCCTCCATGCCGGGCGGTGTCATGATCTCCACACCCACGGGGTTGGCGCTGACCTGGATCTCGATCTCCTTGTCATCCAGCTGTCCCTCGCGCAGGCGCTTGCGGAACTTCTGGCGCGTGTCGCTCTGCTCCGCGGTGGGCGCCGGCGCGGCGGTGAACCCCGTCTGCCGCGGTGCCGGGAGCAACGCATCCAGGATGCGCTCCTCGGCGGCCTCCTCGGCCCGGAAGCGCACCTTCTCCATCTCCTGCTCACGCAGCAGCTTCATGGAGGCGTCCACCAGGTCGCGGATGATCGACTCCACGTCCCGGCCCACATAGCCCACCTCGGTAAACTTGGTGGCCTCCACCTTGATGAAGGGCGCGCTGGCCAACCGCGCCAGGCGCCGGGCAATCTCGGTCTTGCCGACGCCGGTCGGGCCGATCATGAGGATGTTCTTGGGCGTAACCTCCTGGCGCAGGTCCTCCGGCAACTGCTGGCGGCGCCAGCGGTTGCGCAGCGCGATGGCCACGGCGCGCTTGGCATCCTTCTGGCCGACGATGTGCTTGTCCAGTTCCTGGACGATCTCTCGTGGGGTCATTTCGGACATTTACGACAGTCTCAAGTGGCAAGTCTCTGGTGGCAAGGGCTAGAGTTCCTCTATGGTGAGTTGCCGGTTCGTGTAGATACAGATCTCGGCGGCAATGTTCAGGGCCTTTTCCGTGATCTCCCTTGCAGAGAGCTCGGTGTTCTCCAGGAGCGCCCGCGCGGCGGCCTGGGCAAAGGGGCCTCCGGAACCCATGGCAATGAGACTGTCCTCGGGTTCGATCACATCCCCGTTGCCGGAGATGATCAGCGAGGTGTCCTTGTCCGCCACCGCCAGCAGCGCCTCCAGACGGCGCAGCATGCGGTCGGTGCGCCAGTCCTTGGCCAGTTCCACCGCTGCCCTGGTGAGGTTGCCGGTGTACTTGTCCAGCTTGCCCTCGAAGCGCTCGAACAGGGTGAAGGCGTCGGCGGTGCCGCCGGCGAAACCCGCCAGCACCCTGTCCCCGTGGAGGCGGCGCACCTTGCGCGCATTGCCCTTCATGACCGTGTTGCCCAGGGTCACCTGGCCGTCGCCGCCCAGGGCGACCCGACCGTTGCGGCGAACACTGACGATGGTGGTTCCACGGAACTGTTCCAAGATACGACTCCGGACGAACGGGGCGAAAGGACGCCATTGTAACGGCTGACCGGCGGCAAGTCTCATTGGCACACGACCGGCCGGGCCGAAATTCCACACTTTGGCGCTCTGTTATCCTTCACCGGACTTTGCTAACGTCCCTTGAGATCGGGAAACAGGCCCATAGGTTCAAATACATGCCCTACCAGGAAGAACACGTGACCTCGGTGCGCCGCTGGTCGGACAAGACCTTCACCTTCACCACCACCCGGCCCGAGGGTTTCGATTTCGAGAACGGACAGTTCGTAACCATCGGGTTGCGGCCCGAGGGTCAGAAGCTGATCGCGCGCGCCTACTCCATCGTCTCCACGTCCGAGGACGATCACCTGGAGTTCCTGAGCATCCATGTACCGGACGGCCCGCTCACCAGCCGGTTGGCCCGGGTCCGCGAAGGGGAGAGCGTATGGGTGAACACCAAGTGTACGGGCTCGCTGACGGTGGGCCACGTGCAACCCGGGCGCAATCTCTACATGATCGCCACGGGCACGGGGCTTGCGCCGTTCGTGTCACTGGTGCGCGGACGCGATGTCTACGAGGCCTTCGAACGGGTGATCCTGGTGCACAGCGTGCGTACGGTGCAGGAGCTGGCCTACAGGGAGGAACTGGAGGCCCGCTCCGGTGATCGGCTCCTCTACGTGCCCACGGTGACCCGTGAGCCCTTCGAGACGCCCGAGCGCGGCGCCGACCTGTTTCGATCCGGGGAACTGGCCCGGCGCCTGGGCCTGCCGCCGGTGGACCTGGAAGTGGACCGGGTCATGCTGTGCGGCAACCCCAACATGAACCGGGAGATGAAGGCATACCTGGAATCCGTCGGCGGTGTCATGACCAGCTACAAGGGCGTGGGCAACTTCACCGTGGAGCAGGCCTTCGTGCTGCACCGCACCGGCGACTGAGGGCCCCGCCGCCGGCCGGGAGGCAATCGGCAATCAGCAATCGCCGATACGCCGGCCCGTCACGTCCATGTGCATCTCCATGGGACCCATGGGAGTCTCCAGGCTCGCGCGGATGGTGCCCTCCATCCGCTCCCCCATAAAGCGCATGTGGGCATCCATGTTCATCTCCACGCCTTCCTGAACGCAAACCATGGAATAGCTCGCCTCGCTGCTGCCCATTTCCATGTTGGACACCTCACACTCGTCGCTTTCCTCCACAAAGGCATCGCCCTGCTGGATGTCCTCAGCGGTGACGCACTCCCGGTTGGTGTCGGTCCGCTCCGGCATGGGTACGCCCTCGTAACGCGTGACATTGGTGTACTCCCACTGGCCCGGCTCGATGTTGGGCTGGGTGGCCAGGGCGGGCAGGGTCAGGGACAACGCGAGGGCTGCAAGGATCAGGCGGATAGACATTAACGGGGCTCCCCAGGAAAGGCGACAGGATTTGGATACCGGGCCAACAGTGCCACCCCCTATCAGCCGGAGTCAACGTGAGCCGGCCCGGGCGGCATCGAATCCATGGCCCGAATCAACCGCTGATCCGAAAAGGCGCACATCTCACACCATCCGACGCGGAAGACAAGGAAACCGGACGCAAATTTCCATTACATATATTATGGTTTTTTGGATGCCGCATGAATGGCAAGGGGGGTCATGATGCTGATGGAATGGAGTGAGTCACTGGAGACAGGCATCGAAACCATCGACACACAACATCGGTGGCTGGTGGACGCGATCAACGCCCTTCACGATGAAGTCACCAAACCCACGCCGGACACGGAGGTCGTCGAGCAGGTACTGCTCGGTCTCGTGGACTACACCTACAACCACTTCATCATGGAGGAATCGCTGTTCCAGCAGCACGGTTACGCGGATGAGACCGCACACCGGGCCGAACACAACCGCTTCACCGCGAAGGCGGCAGCGCTGCTCGAAGCCCATGACCGGGGTGAACCGCCTGCGGACGAGGCCATGGCGTTCCTGAAGGACTGGTTGACCCACCACATCATGAAGGTGGACATGGCCTACGTGCCGTTCCTCAAGGACAAGGGCGTCACCTGAGCCCTTTCCACCATCCATGAGTGGACCCTCAGGAGCGCGGCTTGCGACGGGCCCGGGGATGGGCCGCGTCGTAGACCCGCGCCAGATGCTGGTAATCCAGGTGCGTGTAGACCTGCGTGGTGCTGATGTCCGCGTGCCCCAGCAGTTCCTGCACCGCGCGCAGATCACCGGAGGATTCCAGCAGGTGGCTGGCGAACGAGTGGCGCAGCAGATGCGGGTGCACGCGCCGGTCCAGTCCCTGGACCACCGCGTGGCGCGAGAGGCGCGCCTGGACCGCACGGGCCCCCAGGCGTTCACCGCGGTGGCCCACGAACAGGGCCGGCTCGTCGGGCTTCGCCAGGTCCGCGCGCAGGGCGAGCCAGCCGTTGAGCGCCGCCACCGCGTGGCGGCCCACCGGCAGGTCGCGGCTCTTGCGCCCCTTGCCGGTGACACGCAGTTGCCGGTCCGCCAGATCGACATCGGTGACGTCGAGTCCGACGAGTTCCGCCAGGCGCAGGCCGGACGAGTAGAACAGCTCGAGGATCGCCCGGTCGCGCACGGCGAGCGCGTCATCACCGGGCACGGTCACCAGGCGCGACACCTGGTCCACGTCCAGGACACCGGGCAGCTTGCGCCCGGCCTTCGGCGCACGCACGTCCTGCGCAGGATTGGCATCCACCACTCCCTCGCGCACGAGAAAGTTGAAGAAACCGCGGATCGCGGAGAGCAGACGCTGCAGGGTGCGGCCTTCGGCCCCCTGGCGGTGGCGCTTTGCCACCAGGGCGCGGACGTGATGCACCCGAACCTGCCCCCAGTCGTCACCCACCGCTTCCCGCAGCCGCTGCAGATCGCGGGCGTAGTTGTCGACGGTGTGGGGGGAGCAGCGGCGCTCCTCGCTCAGGTGGCGAAGATAGCGGGAAAGCCAGGAGGAGGAGGATTCAATATTCAAGATTCAAAATTCAAAGGGGGCACATTCACTGCATCATCCTCGAAACGCTGTCCTTTGAATCTTGAACTTTGAATCTTGAATCAGGCCTTCAGCCGCGTCGCCACCGCATGGGAGATGATCTCGCCCAGGTAACCCAGGAACAGCGTGCCCATGCCGGGGTGAAAGCGGGTGTCCTCGCGGCTGCCCAGTGCCAGGATGCCCATCCGGCGGCTGCCCTCCATGAGCGGCACGGCCACGGCGGACTGGATCGGGTCCTGCGCATCGGGGAACAGGGCGGTGAGCTGTTCGTCCGAGAGCCGCCCGCACAGGGGGCGGCGGTTCTCGAACAGCGGCTCGAACCGCTGCAGGCACGCATCGCTTTCGCTGACGAAGTGCAGACCCTCGGCGGGATCGCCCAGCAGCCGCACCACCACGTGGTCGGCACGGAACTCGGTGCGCAGTTGTTCCTGGGTGGTGGCCAGCACGGCATCGAGGCTGTCGGCGTCCATCAGGCCCAGGGCGAGCTGGTGCATGCGCTGGCTCAGGCGTTCGTTCTCGCGCGCCACCTGCACCAGATCCATGAGCTTGCGCTCCAGCTGGCGGTTCTTGTCCCGCAACCAGCCGATCTGCCGCTCGATCAGAGAGACCGCACCGCCGGACGGATGGGGAAGCCGCAACACGTCCAGCAGCGCCACGTGGCGTTCGAAGAAATCGGGATGGGCGCGCAGCCACGCCTCCACGGTCTCCTCGCTCAGCGCGTCCTCGGCCAGGTTCGTATGGGTGCTCATAGATCCATGCTGCCTGTGAAGACCTGGGTGGCAGGGCCCGTCATCATGACGGGCACCTGGTCGGTGCCGGGCCAGTTTATCACAAGCCGCCCGCCGGGCAGGTCCACGGCCACGGTGTCGTCCAGAAGCCCCTGGATGCGCCCGACCACCACGGCCGCACAGGCCCCGGTGCCGCAGGCCAGCGTCTCGCCGACACCCCGCTCGTAGACGCGCAGCCGGATCTCGCCGGACGACACCACTTCCATGAAGCCCACGTTGACGTGACGCGGAAAACGCTCGTGAGACTCGATGGCCGGACCCAGGCGGGCCACGGGCGCCGTCTGCACGTTGTCCACCCGCAGCACGGCGTGGGGGTTGCCCATGGACACGGCACCTATCTCCCAGGTCTCGCCATCCACCTCCAGGGGATAGGCGGGCATCGCCGCCTCGGCCTCGAAGGGGATCTGCCAGGGCGCGAGCTTCGGCGGACCCATGTCCACCGTCACCTGGCCGTCCTGCTGGATCTCCAGCTGGATAAGGCCGGCGGCCGTCTCCACCGGAATGCGGTCCTTGTGCGTCAGTCCGCGTTCGCGCACGAACACCGCGAAGCACCGGGCCCCGTTGCCACACTGCTCCACCTCGTTGCCGTCGGCGTTGAAGACACGGTAGCGGAAGTCCGCCAGAGCCGGATCCGTGGGTTTTTCCACCAGCAGCACCTGGTCGCAGCCCACACCGAAGCGCCGGTGCGCCAGCAGGCGCACCTGGTCGGGGGTCAGCTCCACTGGCTGACTGATGGCGTCAATGACCACGAAATCATTGCCCAGGCCATGCATCTTGCTGAATTGCAGGCGCATTTCAGTAGCGTAGCCCCGGGGAGAGGGGAATGAAAGCTTTTTGAATGAAGGGGCTGGGCCGGATTGGCAGGATCTACATGAGATTCGCGACGCGGACAGGGCAGCGGGGAACCCGGGGCCCCATGCTCCAGCGGATCTGCCTGTATTCCCATGGCACCCGGGATGCCGGGACGCGGGCCGCTCAGGCGTCCGGTTCGGGGGACCCTTCCGAAACCACCCGGTTGCGTCCCCCTTCCTTGGCACGATACATCGCGCGATCCGCCCGGTCCACGAGTGCACGGCGCGTGTCATCGGGCACGCAGGCGGCCACGCCGAAACTGGCCGTGACCTTGCCGGCCTCACCGAAGTCGATGGCCTCTATGCCGCTGCGAAGGCGTTCCGCCAGGCACACTGCGTCCTCGAGGCGGCTGTTGGTGGCCAGCACGACGAACTCCTCGCCGCCCCACCGGCCGAGGTGGTCGGTGCTGCGGAGAATACGGCCGACCAGCCCGGCGATCCCGACCAGCACCCGGTCGCCGGCCTCATGCCCGTGGGTGTCATTCACCTGCTTGAAATGGTCCACGTCAAAGAGCACAAGCGCGCAGGGACGTCTGTATCGGTCTGCCGCGTTGAGTTCCGCGTCGATGGCGGCCTCAATGCGGTAGCGGTTCCAGACCCGGGTCAGGGAGTCCGTGTGCGCGAGATCCCTGAGGCGTGCGTTCGCCTCCGCCAGCGCCTCGTGTTCGCGTCGGAGCCGGTCATTGATGATGGAGATCTCGCGTCCCGACACGGCAACCGCCAGGTCCTCGGCCAGGTCGGTGGCGGCATGCCGCTCCAACTCCGTCCACGGCGCGCTCCGGCCGGCCACCTCCTGCAGCCAGGTCTCGAAGGATTGACGCGGCGAAAGCCCGGCCCCGCCGGTGTCGTCCACGACCGCCTTGGCGGGATTGCCCGCCCATCGAACGGACTCGACAATCTCCGGACGAAACAGCAGCAGCCAGCCGGCCGCGATCTCGCCCAGTGGCAGGGGTACCGCCAGCAACCCGCAGGCCTCCTCCCGGGGGATCAGGGCGGCGAGCCCGGTGTGGCCCAGCCGGCGATGCTGCCACACCCCGCTGCCCTGATGCTCGGCGTTGAGCCAGCCCACGATCCCTTCCAGGCGCGCCTCTTCGGGCACCCGTCCGATACCGATGGTGTTGTCCCGGTGAACCAGTGCGCACCCGCTGGCACCGAACAGGGAAAGCCAGTCCCCGCCGTGTTCCCGGATGATCTCCCCGGGCCTGCGCAATCGGCCGCGCATGTCCGAGAGCAGACCGCGGCTGACCCGCACCCTTTCCAGGAAATCCGCCCGATCGAGCGCCTGGAGCAGCGACAGCCGCTGTGTCGCCATCTGCACCAGGGTACGTGCCGCATCGCGCACGGCGGGCGGCAGCGGCCGGGGACGCAGGCCATGGGCGGCCACCAGGCCCAACAGATCATGACTGCCGTGCATCGCAATGGAGAATGCCGCCTGCACGCCCATGTTGTGCAGGTAGGCGAGGTGAATGGGGGACACCGCGCGCAGCAGACCGGGTGACAGATCCGGCTCGCCGTGGCCGTCACTGTCCGCCGGAACCAGCGGCACCGCCGAAGCCGTTGCATCCGCGATCATCCGCACCGGATTGATGTCGTAGAGCCGGCGCACCTGGGGCGGGATGTCACTGGCGGGAAAGTGGTGTCCGAGAAAGCTCCCGGCCTCGGCGGTGCGGCTCTCGGCGACCACCGCGCCGTGCCAGTCCGGGTCGAAACGGTAGACCATGACACGGTCGTAGCCCGTCATGCAGCGCACCCCTTCCACCAACATGTCGAGCAGGGCGTCCACGGAATGTGCACGGGCAAAACGCGACAGCCAGTCATTGACCAGCGAGAACAGGCGGTCATGGTGGCCGTGGCTCTGCCGCTCGAACTCCACCACCACCTGCGTCCCGCTGCGGTAAGCGAACACGCGGTAGCGCCTGGTATGGCCGTCGATCGCCCGGGTGGTACCCAGTGGCGAAGGCATGCGCTCACTGTCCGTCAGGTCCCGGCGAACCCGGCCCATGAGGCGGGCACCCAGCAGTTCTCGCGGCGTCCGGCTCAGGGCCTGCGCGGTGTCGACACCCAGGAAGGTACCGATGTTCGCGCTGACGCGTGTCACCCGGGTATATGCGTCATCGAGGCAGATCAGGCAACCTGCCGGCTGGATTGCGCCGGGCGTGTGCACCGGTTCACGGGCACAGTTTGCCAATGCAACCTGGATCTCGTTGTCACTCGGTGCGGCCAGGAATCAACTCCGGTCTGGAAGGTGCTGGTTGCGGTTCAGACTGTCACGCAGGGCCGAGAACGTGCATAAGGCGGCCTCGGCGGCGACCGCGCCGTCACCACTCGACGTCATCAGTACCCTCTTGAGGTGCGGCCACTGGCCCACTTCGTGGAGGTGGAAATATCGAGCACCAAACGCCGGGCCAAGGTTCAGCGCCTGCGCGAGGCGCGGAGCGATCACGCGCCCGCCCTGGGTTGCGCCTTCCAGCACGTAAAGCACGCCGAGCAGCGCTTCGGGTGTCTCCAGTGCCGGCAGACGGGGCAGTGGCGCGCCGACACCCGCCTGTTGCGCGCCCAGGTCATCGAGATCCTGCTGCAGCATGACCAGACGCGGGCGATAGCGGTAGCGCGCAGAGGTGTCCCCCTGGATGATCAGCGCGTCGAGCGCCGCCGTGAGACCGGGCTCCATGTCCCGGTAAAAGGCCGCAAACGCGCCGAGTACCCTAACATAGTTGCGGCGGGACAGGTCCGCGCTCAGGAGCGGGCGCAGGAGCGGATGCCGTTCCAGTTCATGGTGCACCGGCCGTGTCGCCTGTCTCAGCCGCGCCAGCAGTCCGATGCCGTCGAGGCCTTGCCCGGTCGGAGTCCTTGCGATGCAGGTGGCAGGGGCATTCATGGGCGAGGTCGGCCTTCAGTGGCTGGACGGTTTGATGGGCTTAGGCGCCCGCATCCTTGCGCGCCCACTTTGCAAGGATGGCATCATTGCGACCCCGCGTCTCCACTGAAACATCGATCCTTGCGCGTGGAGCCCCGTGACGCTCATCGCCCGCCGGCACCGGGTACGGCCTCCCGGTGGCGTGTCAGGCCTCGGCCTGACCCGGGAAGCCGCTGATGATCAGGTGGCGGTCGCTCACCGGACGCACGCCGAGACCGGCCAGCCCCGCGTGGGCCAGTTGATCCCGAACCTCATCGGGACGGAATGCGGCCAGCAGGGAATGGAGGAAATCCCGCTGCAGCAAAGCGGGCTCATCGGCGGCATACGTCGCCACGAGGGCCTCGGCGACCTCGCGGCTGTCCGGCCGCATCAGGTCCATCACGAACACGAAACCGCCGGGTCCGGTGTAGCGGCGCACCGCATCCCAGAGCACGGCGGGGTCGTGCAGATGGTGCAGCAGGCTGTTGGAGATCACGCCGCGGTAGCGATCCCGGGGCGGGGGGTCGTCGGGCAGGCTGGCCTGCACCAGGCGTACCCGGGATTCAAGGCCGCTGCCGGCCAACAGGCGCGCACCTTCGGCGAGCATGGCCGGTGCGCCGTCGACGCCGTCCACCCGGGCCCCGGGATAGGCGCGGGCAAAACGCATGGCGATGTCGCCGGGCCCGCAGCCCAGATCCAGCACCGGGCCGCTCACCTCCAGGTCGGGAAAGGTTTCCCGGAGCAGTTCGATGAACCGCCCGTGGGGCGCCTCGAAGTCGGCTTCGGCATATGCCCGGGCCTGTTCCGGGTCGAGCATCAGTTCGGGTTCGGGAACGCGGTCCATTGTCAGTGGTCAGTGGTCAGTGGTCAGTGGTCAGTGGTCAGTGGTCAGTGGTCAGTGGTCAGTGGTCAGTGGTCAGTGGTCAGTGGTCAGTGGTCAGTGGTCAGTGGTCAGTGGTCAGTGGTCAGAAGCGTGACCCCGCCCCGGGGGGTGTCAAGGGGTTTTCTACAACTGACAACGGACCACTGACAACTGACAACTGACAACTGACAACTGACTAGGGCAAGACCGTCTCCCGGGCCATCAGTTCGTCGATCGTCTCGCGGCGGGTGACCAGGTGCATGTCGGCTCCGTCCACCATCACCTCGGCGGCGCGCGGGCGGCTGTTGTAGTTGGAGCTCATTGTGTAGCCGTAAGCCCCGGCGGAGCGCACCGCCAGCAGGTCGCCCTCGGCCAGCACCAGTTCCCGGTCCTTGCCCAGAAAATCGCCCGTCTCGCAGACCGGGCCCACCACGTCATAGGTGCGCGCACCGCCCTGTCGGGGTGACACGGGGATGATCTCCTGCCACGCACCGTAGAGCGCGGGGCGGACGAGATCGTTCATGGCCGCGTCCACCACGGCGAAGTCCTTGTGCTCCGTGTGCTTCAGATATTCCACCCGGGTGAGGAGCACCCCCGCATTGCCGGCAATGGCACGGCCCGGCTCCAGGAGCACCTCGTAACGGGTGTCGGCCAGGCCCTCGAAAAGGGCCCGGGCATAGGCATCGGGCAGCGGCGGTGTTTCGTCACGGTAGCGCACACCGAGGCCGCCGCCCAGGTCCAGATGGTCAAGGCCGATTCCCTCGGCCTCCAGGCCGTGGGCCAGGTCAAGCACACGACTGAGCGCATCCATGAACGGACTCAGTTCGACGAGCTGGGAGCCGATGTGGCAGTCCACGCCCACCACCCGCAGGTGCGGCAGTTCCGCCGCCTTGCGATACAAAACCGGTGCCTCGCGGATGTCCACACCGAACTTGTTTTCCTTGAGCCCCGTGGAAATGTACGGGTGGGTCCTTGCGTCCACGTCCGGGTTCACGCGCATGGAGACGGGTGCCGGAATGCCCACCTCGCCCGCCACGTCATTGAGCCGGTGCAGTTCCGCCTCGGACTCCACATTGAAGCAGCGGATGCCCGCTTCCAGCGCCCGGCGCATCTCGTCGGCGCGCTTGCCCACCCCGGAGAAGACCACCCGCGCAGGGTCGCCCCCGGCACGCAGCACGCGCTCCAGTTCCCCCGCGGAAACAATGTCGAAACCGGAACCGAGCCGGGCGAGCACGTTGAGCACGGCCAGGCTCGAGTTGGCCTTGACTGCATAGCAGATGAGGTGGGGGTGGTCACCCAGTGCCGCATCGAATGCCCGCCAGTGACGCTCCAGGGTGGCGCGGGAGTACACGTAGCACGGTGTGCCGTGAGCGCCCGCGATGCGCGCCATGGGCACGTCTTCCGCGTGCAGCTCACCGTCTCGATACTTGAAATGATCCATGGCAATGCCTCAAACCGGGACAGTGGAACGGTGGGGCCGGGCTACCCGGCGCGGCAATGGCGGATTGAAGGCATCGCCCGGGAGAGCTCCCGACGCGCCGTACCTTCGCTTCGCACCCGGAACCTGTTCTTTTGACTATCGGAGCCCGTCTTCGTTGCGGGTTTCCTCGGCAGGCTCCTCGGGCAGGTAGAGATCCCCCTTCTGTCCGCAACTGGCCAGCAGGGAGGCACTTCCGAGCGCCACCACGAGGGCGATCATGGCCCAGTGGGACCAGCAGATGCGCATGGAGGCATGCTCCCGTCATATGTGAAGTGGAACATTATAGCCTGTGTCACATCCTGCCCGCAGGGCCGTCCATGACGCGGCGCGTGGGGCCATGCGAGAATGGCCCGCAAGGGCTATCGGGCCCTGCGTCCGCCTGAAACGGTCATTATCGTGCGCCTTCGAACCAATATCTCCCTGTGGGTCTCCCTGGCGACCGTGCTGCCGCTCACGGTGCTGGTGCTCGTGGTCACGGCCTACAGCGAGGGCCAGTACAGCCGGGACCGGGACCGGGAGATCGGCGCAAGCCTCAATACCCTGGTGGCGGAGCTGGACCGGCGGCTGCATTTCGAGCGCGAGGTGATCAGCGCCCTGGCGCATTCCGCGCCCATGCAGGGCTTTCAGTCGGTGCTGGAACAGGCCCGGGACGGACGCAAGCATCCCCAGTTCAACCTGCGCGCAGCGCAGCTGGGCATCTTTCTGGAGGAATTCACGGCCCTGATCCCGGACGTGGGCACGATCCGGGTACTGGACGTGCGGGGCAATACGCTGTTGATGATCCGCGACCGGCAGGTCATGCCCACCCATTATCAGGGCATGGATCCCTACCCCTACGCGGAGGAGGAGCTGGATGACCCGGTTTTCCTGCAGCGACTCCAGGCCAGCCCCCGGGGCGAGGTCAGCTACCAGCTGCTGCCCCAGTCGCGCAGCGACTACGTGTTCGGCGCCATCCCGCCCATGTATGACGCGGTGGTGCCCATCGAGCAGGAACAGAGTGGTGTGGTGGGGTACCTGCTGGCCAATTCCACCGGGCTGCAGATCGAGCGCATGCTGGAACTGGCGCCGCGCCTCAGCGAGGGCCGCCTGACAGTGGCGGAGCTCAATCCGGACCAGCCGGACCGGGACGGCCTGGTGCTGTTCGACGAGGCCTCGGGGCTGCTGTTCACCCACGGCAAACGCCCGGACCTGCGCCTTGAGACCCTGTTCGGCGAGCGCGCTGCCGGTGCCATGGCCACCCGGCCCTTCGGAACCACGGATCTGGCCGCCAGGCCGTCACGCGCGTATCACGCCGAGTACGCCCCCTATCCCAACCAACTGGTAAGCTGGGTGGTGATCTCGGAGGTGCGCCACGATGCGGTCACCGCACCCTTCAAGCGCATCCGGCAGGGGATCCTGCTGCTGGCGGGACTGGCGCTCCTGTTCAGCCTGCTGCTGGCCCAGGTGAGCGCCCGGCGCATCGCCCGGCCCATCAGCCGGCTGGCCCACAACCTCAAGGCCTACGCCCGCGGCGAACCCCTGGAACAGACCGAACCCCACGGCACGCGGGAGATCCGCCAGCTTCAGGATTCGTTCAATTACATGGCGGAAACCCTGGAGCGTGCACGCAAGGACCGGGACGAGGCGCAGCACATGCTGGTGCAATCCGCGAAACTGGCCTCCATCGGGGAGTTGGCGGCGGGCATCGGTCACGAGCTGAACAATCCGCTGAACAACATCCTGTCCCTGGGCAAACTAATCCGCCGGGAGCTGCCGGGGGACGACACCCGCCTGCACGAGGACGTGCAGTCGCTGATGGACGAGGCACAGCGGGCCACACGCATCGTCAACGGCATCCTCAACTTTGCACGGCAGGTGCCGCCGCGTTATGAGGCGATCCAGGTGGGGCCTTGGGCCGAGGAGACCCTCATCCTGGTCAACCAGGCAGCCCGGGAACAGGAGGTGTCCATCCGCCTGGAGGTGGAGGACGGACTGGTGATGGAAGGTGACATCCACCAGATGCGACAGGTCCTGATCAATCTGCTGCTCAACGCCATTCAGGCCAGCCGCCCCGGGGACGAGATCCTCATCATGGCCCGGCACGAAGTGGATGGAGACATCTATCTGTGCGTCTGCGATCAGGGGACGGGGGTGGATCCCGAGATCCTGGACAAGCTGTTCGACCCGTTTTTCACCACCAAGCCGGTCGGCAAGGGCAGCGGGCTCGGCCTTTCGGTGAGCCTGGGCATCGTGGAACGCCACGGCGGACACATCGACATCCGGCCCAATGAACGGGGCGGCGTCACGGCCACGGTGCGCCTGCCCGCGCATCGCCGGACCGGCGGCGGATCCGGCGACCCGCCCGGCCCGGGCCACCTGGAGTGAACCCCGTGCGACAAACGCGGTATATAGAATAGGGCATGAATGAATCCGCACAGATCTTGTTCGTGGACGATGACCCTCGTGCCGGGGAGCTGTTTCTGCGCTTCTGCGAGGGCGGGCCCTACCAGGTCCGCGTGTTCCGTGATCCGGCCGCCGCGCTGGAGGCGTTCCGGGCCGACGGCGCGGACCTGGTCATCACCGACCTCGCCATGCCGGGCATGTCCGGCATGGAGCTGCTCGCCGCCGTGCGGGGCCACGACCCCGACGTCCCGGTCATCATCATCACCGGCTACTCCACCGTGGACAGCGCCATCGAGGCCCTGCGCCTGGGCGCCACGGACTTCATCAAGAAGCCCTACGACACCGACGAACTGCTGGTGCTGATCAACCGCACGCTGGAAGGCGTGCGGCTCAAGAGCGAGAACCGGCTGCTGCGCCGCCAGCTCAAGGACGAACGCCTGCGTTACGGCATGGTGGGCCACGGGGATGCCATGGAGGCAGTCTACCGGGTCATCGACAAGGTGGCGGACATCCGCTGCAACGTGATCGTCGAAGGGGAGTCCGGGACCGGCAAGGAACTGGTGGCCCGGGCCATCCACGGCCAGGGTCCGGATGCAGAACAGCCTTTCGTGGTCATCGACTGCGGTGCGCTCAACGAGACACTGCTGGAATCGGAACTGTTCGGTCACGAAAAGGGCGCCTTCACCGGCGCGACTCACACCAAGGCCGGACTGCTGGAATCGGCTTCCGGCGGCACCGTGTTCCTCGACGAGATCTGCAACATCTCCGATGCCATGCAGGTGAAGCTGTTGCGGGTGGTGCAAGAGCAGCAGGTGGTGCGGGTGGGCAGCGTGCGCCCCATCCGCATCGACGTGCGTTTCATCGCCGCCACCAACCGCAACCTGGAGGCCATGGTGGAGGCGGGGCACTTCCGCCACGACCTCTACCACCGGCTCAACGTGGTGAAGATCCGGATGCCGCCGCTGCGTGAACGCCGGGAGGACATCCCGGTGCTGACCCAGGCCTTCGTGGAGGAATTCGCCCAACGTTATCACCGGCAGGTGGACGGATTCGACGCGCAATCCCTGGAACGTCTACAGGCCTACGGCTGGCCCGGCAATGTGCGCGAACTGCGCAATCTGGTGGAGCGTCACATCGCCCTCGCCGACAGCTCCGTGCTCCACCTGGATCCCCGCTGGCCCGATGAGGGTGCCCCGGACGCCGGCACGGCGTCGCTGGATGCCGATGAACCGGATCTGGCCACCCTGGAGCGGCGCTATATCCTCAGGACCCTGGAGCGCATGGGCGGCAACCGGGAGCACACGGCCCGGGCCCTGGGCATCAACAAGTCCACACTGTGGCGCAAGCTGCAGCAGTACGCGCCCGACCCGGATCCGTCCGGGGACTGACGTTGCATCCTGCAACCCTCGGGCGTTGCAGGATGCAACGCTTTCGGGCCCTGACGCCTGCCCGGCGCACCCAAGCCCCTGATTTCAAGGCATGCACAGCATTGGCATGACGCTTGCAGAATTACTTCTGACCACTCATGTGTCACACCAATTGCAGGAGAGAGATCCTAATGAACAGCAAGCGTCGAGTGTTTCTCAAGGGCACCCTGGCCGCAGGCGCGGTGGGTGTCGCCGTGGGCGCGGGCCTGCTGGCCCCCCGCACCGTCCTGGCCGCATGGCCCGAGGCCGCCTTCCAGGCCCAGTCCCTGTCCGATGCCCTGAGCGCCGCCATGGGCTCGGACTCGCTCAGCGACGGCGACGTCTCCATCCAGGCCCCGGACATCGCCGAGAACGGCGCCGTGGTGCCGATCTCCATCGAATCGGGCATCAGCGGTGCCACCAGCGTGGCCCTGCTCGTGACCAACGCCAACTTCCCGCTGACCTCCTCCTATGAGCTCGGCGAGGGCGCCAAGCCGGTGGTCTCCACGCGTATCAAGATGGGCGAGACCTCCGATGTGGTCGCCGTGGTCAAGGCCAATGGCCGGCTCTACAGCGCCTCCAAGGAAGTCAAGGTCACCATCGGCGGGTGCGGCGGCTAAGCACGCCCCTCACGCCCACAGCCAGCATTCATTGAAGGAGACACCATCATGTCCAGCATTCGAGTACGTGCTCAGATCAGCGGCGACACCACCAACGTGCGCGCCCTGATGAGCCACCCCATGGAGACCGGCCAGCGCAAGGACAAGGCCGGCGAGGCCATCCCCGCCCACTACATCAAGGAAGTCAAGGCAGAGGTCGGCGGCCGTCATGTGCTGACCGCCAACTGGGGTCCGGCCATCTCGCGCAACCCCTACCTGTCGTTCGAGTTCACCGGCGCCTCGGCCGGCGACACCCTCACCCTCTCCTGGGTCGACAACAAGGGCGAGTCCGACTCCACCGACGTGCAGATCGGCTGATACACTGTCCCCGCAACCGGGCTCCGAAAGGAGCCCGGTTTTTTTGTGCCTTCTTCCCGCCGACCCTTCGCCCGGGACCCGGAAGAAATGCAGTTCGGTCAACCGGGCCGCCTTGATGAAATATCCGGGTTAAGATTCCCCCATGACACAATCAGACCTGCCATACCTCCGGCACGATACGGGGCCCGGGCCCCGGACCGCCATTCTCTGGCTGCACGGGCTGGGCGCGGACGGGCATGACTTCGAGCCCCTGGTGCCGATGCTGGGCATCCCGGCCGACACACCGGTACGTTTCATCTTCCCCCACGCCCCGGTACGGCCCGTCACCATCAACGGCGGCATGCGCATGCGTGCCTGGTACGACCTGACCGCCCTCGCACCCGCGCCGCGCGAGTCGGGCGGGCACCTGCGGGAAGCCGCCGCCGCCATCGAGGCCTTGGGCCGGGACCTGCGCGCGCAGTGCCCTCGGCTCATTCTCGGCGGCTTCTCCCAGGGGGGCGCGGTGGCGCTCGCCACGGCATTGGCCACGGCGCTGCGGCCCGATGGCGTGTTTGCCCTATCGGCCTACCTGCCCGATCTCGACGCCGCCGGAATGGCGATCCGGACCGAGCCCGGCGACTGCGGCGTCTTCCAGGCCCACGGGCTCTCGGACCCGATCATTCCGGTGGACGCGGGACGCGCCGCCGTGCGGTCACTGGAAAGCCTGGGACTGACGGTGGAACACCACGAATACGCCATGGCCCATCAGGTCTGCGAGGCGGAGATCGCGGACCTCCGGGCCTGGCTGCTCCATTGCCTCACGGAGGGCTGAAGCGCGTCCCCGAACAGACTCGCGGGTGGCCCGGACGCCGTGGTTCGGCGACGGCGTGCATGCGGGACCGGGGCGGGCGAGGTCCCTCCTTCCTCCTTCCTCCTTCCTCCTTCCTCCTTCCTCCTTCCTCCTTCCTCCTTCACCCTTCACCCTTCACCCTTCACCCTTCACCCTTCACCCTTCACCCTTCCGGCCAGACGCGCCCTGGCGGCACGGATGCGCGCGCGAACCTGCCCGGGCGCAGTCCCCCCGTGCACGTTGCGCGCCGCGACCGAGCCCTCCAGGGTGAGCACATCGAACACGTCCGCCTCGATGATCTTCGAAAACCCCTGCAACTCCGCCAGGGACATCTCGGCCAGATCCCGGCCGGTCTCCACGCCGTGGCGCACCGCCTTGCCCACCACTTCGTGAGCGTCACGAAACGGCATGCCCCGGCGCACCAGGTAGTCGGCCAGGTCCGTGGCCGTGGCGAAACCGCTGCTGGCGGCGGCGCGCATGGCATCGGCCCGCACCCGGATGTGCGGCACCATGTCGGCAAAGGCGCGCAGGCTGCCCGCAAGGGTGTCCACAGTGTCGAACAGGGGCTCCTTGTCCTCCTGGTTGTCCTTGTTGTACGCCAGCGGCTGACCCTTCATGAGGGTGAGCAGGGCGATCAGGTTGCCGTTGACCCGGCCGGTCTTGCCGCGCACCAGTTCGGGCACATCCGGGTTCTTCTTCTGGGGCATGATGGACGAGCCGGTGCAGAAGCGGTCGGGGAGGTCCACGAAACCGAACTGGGCGCTGGCCCACAGGACCAGTTCCTCGGAGAAACGCGACAGGTGCGTCATGATAAGCGCCCCGGCGGCGCAGAACTCGATGGCGAAGTCCCGGTCGCTCACCGAGTCCAGGGAATTGTCGGTCACACCCTCGAAACCCAGCAGCTCGGCCGTATAGTGCCGGTCCAGGGGGTAGGAGGTGCCGGCCAGGGCCGCGGCCCCCAGCGGCAGCACGTTTACCCGCCCGCGGCAGTCGCCGAGGCGGGCGTGGTCGCGCTCGAGCATCTCGAACCAGGCCATCATGTGGTGGCCGAAGGTCACCGGCTGGGCCGTCTGCAGGTGCGTGAAGCCGGGCATGATGGTCTCGGCCTCACGCTCGGCCAGGTCCAGCAGGCCCTCCTGCAGGCGCCGGATCTCCTGTCTCAGGGCATCGATGGCCTCGCGCAGATAAAGGCGGATGTCGGTGGCCACCTGGTCATTGCGCGAACGGCCCGTGTGCAGCTTCTTGCCCACATCCCCGATGCGCTCGATCAGGCGGGCCTCCACGTTCATGTGCACGTCTTCCAGCTCCACCAGCCAGGCGAAATCACCCCGCTCGATGTCGGCCAGGATGTCATCGAGACCCCCCTGGATCCTGTTGCACTCGTCCTCGGTGAGCACGCCCACGCGGGCGAGCATCCGGGCGTGGGCCCGGGAGCCCTCGATGTCCTGGCGATACAGCCGCTGATCGAATGTCACGGAGGCGGTAAACGCCTCCACGAATGCGTCGGTGGCCTCGGAGAAACGGCCACCCCAGAGTTTGTCACCGTTGCCCTTGCTGCTCATGTTCCTTCCTCGTAGGTCCCAACATGTCATTATACGGCAGGCCAATCCATGCATGTGGGATGACTCCGCATTACACTACCCGCAGGGAGACACAGAATATGGTGGACAGCAATCCGTGAGCCGGTCGCCGGGCAGAGCATCCGCGAACAGCGCATCGCCTGTCAGCCATGAATCCCGGGGCGGCAGCTTCCTTCCCGATTTCTGCGAAAGCCACACCCTGTTCCTCGTGGTGCTCATCGCGCAGCTGCTGGCCTTCGTCCTGGCACTGGCGCGCGGGCCCTCACCGGACGGGTTCTGGGTCTCCCTGGCGTTCACCTCGCTGTTCGTGCAGTGGGTCGCGCTGGGCACCGTGCTGGTGCTGTGTCTGGTCAGGCGCGTGCTGGACGTGTTGCCGCCGGCGCGCGCCGCCGCGGCCACGGGGCTCATCGTCATGGTCGTGACCGCGCTTTTTTCGTTGATGGCCCTGTGGATCGGCGCAAACCTGGGCGTCGCCCCCCAACAACCCATGGGCGAACACATCGGGTTCATCGCCCGCACCATGGGCATCAGCGCCATTGTCACCGCCGTGGCGCTGCGCTATCTCTACGTGCAGCACCAATGGAAAAGCAACGTGGAGGCCGAGGCACGCTCCCGGATCCAGGCCCTTCAGGCCCGCATCCGGCCACACTTTCTGTTCAACAGCATGAACACCATCGCCAGCCTGACGCGCACCCGGCCGGAAGCCGCGGAAACGGCGGTGGAGGATCTGGCGGATCTGTTCCGGGCCACCCTGTCGGACCGCGACTCTCTCACGGTGGGCGAGGAACTGGACCTGGCGCGGCGCTACGTGCGCATCGAGGCCCTGCGCCTGGGCGACCGGCTGCGGGTAGACTGGCAGGTGGACCCGGACCTGCCCATGGACTATTCCATGCCGGGGCTTGTGCTGCAGCCCCTGGTGGAGAATGCGATCTATCATGGCATCGAGCCGCTCACCGACGGCGGGGAGATCAGCATCGTCCTGTCGCCGGACGGGGAGGATGTGCGCATCGAGGTGAGCAACCCGCTGGCGCCATCCCGGGACCGGACGCGCTACGGCAACCGGGTGGCCCAGGACAATATCCGGCAGCGTCTGGACCTGGCCTATCATGGCGAGGCGCGCATGGAAACCATCGAAGAGACGGACCGGTATCGGGTCATCCTGGTCCTTCCTGGGAGGAAACTCTGATGAAAGTGCTGGTGGTGGACGACGAGGCTCCGGCCAGGGAGCGGCTGGCGGCCCTGATGCAATCCCATTCCGGGTACGAGGTCTGCGGCAGCGCCTCCAACGGCGTCCAGGCCGTGCGCATGGCGGAGGAGACGCAACCCGACATCGTGCTGCTGGACATTCGCATGCCCGGCATGGACGGCCTTGAGGCGGCCAAACACATGTCCGGTATGGATACGCCGCCGGCGATCATCTTCGTGACCGCCTACGAGGAACATGCCATCGACGCCTTCGAGTCACACGCGGTGGATTACCTGCTCAAGCCGGTACGCAGCGAACGGCTCAAGGGTGCCCTGGAGGCCGCCAGGCGGCCCAACCGGGCCCAGCTGGGCGCCATTGAGGGTCCCGCCGGGGAGTCCAGCCGGAGCCATATCTGTGCCCGCGTGCGCGGCAACCTGGAGTTGATCCCCGTCAGCCAGATCCACTATTTCCAGGCGGACCAGAAGTACGTCACGGTGCGCCACGCCGGTGGAGAGGTGCTGATCGAGGAGCCGCTCAAGTCTCTGGAGGACGAGTTCGGCGAAGCCTTCCTGCGCATTCACCGTAACGCCCTTGTGGCGCGCAACAGCTTCGCCGGGATGGAGAAGAACCCGCAGGGATGTTTCGAGGTGGTGCTCAAGGACACCGGGGAACGCCTCGAGGTCAGCCGGCGCCACGTCGCCGAGGTGCGGCGGTTTTTGAAATCCCTTTAGGAGACCCGACCGCGGGCCGAATGCCGACGACGAGACCGGCATGCGTGTGCGCGGCGGGGTCGCCGCGCCTGCAGGGGGGGGTTGTGGTACGCGGGGTTCAGCGCAGGATGCCTGCTTCCGCCGCATCCCGTGCCGCCATGGCGTCCATGGCCCGGTCGATGGCGCGATACAGGTATCCGCCGTAGAAGTCCACGGTCTTGAGCCCCACCACCGGATCGGCAAGGACCTCGCCGCTCGGGCCGAGCATCACCACCGTGGGCGCGAGATATACGCCGTAGCGTCCGGCGAGTTGCCGCGCGGAGATCTCCCGGCCGTCGAAATCCACCACCGTGTTACCCCGATCCATGCGCAACTTTCGGATCAGCACCTTGCCTTCATAGTCACCACTGCGGATCATGGGCTTCAGAAACTGCTCCTCGGCCACCCGGCAGGAGGGACAGCCGGTGAGGGCGAACTCCACCAGGATCGGCAGGCCGCGCTCTGCCTCGACGCGCAGATCGGTGACGTCGCGCAGCACGTCCCCATGCGCCCCCGCGCCGCCGGAGTGGGCCCAGCCGGCCACAGCGAGCAGGGCGATCACCGCAACGAGTCCATGGAAGAGCGCTTTCATCAGTCGATCCCGCAGCTGGGCATAAGAGGATATAATGACGTAACTGTCCCGTGAGACGCCAACCAACACCCTTGAGTTCCCTGCGCACCCCGCCGCACCGGATGTACGAGCCGGGCAGCCGGGCCCCCAGGCACACGGATCGAACATGTCCCCACAACGCCTTCGCATCGCCACCCGCAAGAGCCCGCTGGCCGTCTGGCAGGCCGAAACCGTCGCGCGCCTGATCCAGGCGCGCCATCCGGGCCTGGACGTGGAGCTGGTGCGCATGACCACCCAGGGCGACCGCATCCTGGATACCCCGCTGGCCAAGGTCGGCGGCAAGGGTCTGTTCGTCAAGGAGCTGGAGAACGGCATCCTCGACGGGCGCGCCGACATTGCCGTGCACTCCATGAAGGACGTGCCCATGGTGCTCCCGGACGGGCTTTGCCTGCCGGTGATCCTGGAACGCGAGGACCCGCGTGACGCCTTTGTGTCCAACACATACGCCGCCCTGGACGCCCTGCCCCCGGACGCCCGGGTAGGCACCTCCAGTCTGCGCCGCCAGTGTCAGCTGCGCCATGACCATCCCCATTTCCGGATTCTCGACCTGCGCGGCAACGTCAATTCACGGCTGGCCAAGCTGGATGCGGGGGGGTTCGACGCCATCATCCTGGCAGCGGCCGGCCTCAAGCGCCTGGGGTTCTCCGGGCGCATCACCGCGAAACTCTCTCCCGGTCAGAGCCTGCCCGCCATCGGGCAGGGTGCCATCGGCATCGAATGCCGCGAAAATGACCCCGCCGTGATGGCGCTGATCGGGGAACTGGACCACCCGGACACCCATGTGCGCGTGGCGGCGGAACGGTCCATGAACGCCCGCCTGAACGGCGGCTGCCAGGTGCCCATCGCCGGATACGCGGAACTGAGCGACCCCGACACCCTGCGCCTGCGCGGGCTGGTGGGTGAGCCGGACGGCAGCCTCGTTCTGCGCGCGGAGCTCTCCGGCCCCCGTACACAGGCTGAGGCCCTGGGCCGGGCGGTGGCGGACCTGCTGTTGAACGAGGGCGCCGGCGGGATCCTTGCCGATCTGGGCCTGGGTCCGGACGCGCCCCCGGAGCATGCATGACGCAAGAGGGTCTGAAGACCGTTCCCGGCCCGCTGAAGGGCGCCGGGGTGCTGGTGACCCGCCCGGCCCGTCAGGCGGAGGGCTTCTGCCGCATGATCGAAGCCGCGGGCGGGGTGGCCCTGCGTTTTCCCGTGCTGGAGATCCTGGCGCCGCGGGAGAGCGCGCGCCTGGATGCGCTGATCGACCGGCTCGATGAATTCGACATCGCCGTGTTCGTCAGCCCCAATGCCGTGTCCATGGCATTGAACCGCATCCACGCGCGCCGGGAATGGCCGGCACACCTCCGCATCGGCGCCGTGGGGCAGAAATCCGCCCTGGAGCTGGCACGCGCGGGACACCCGGCAGATATCTGTCCGCCGCGCCGGTTCGACAGCGAGGCCCTCCTGGCGGAACCGGAACTTCAGGACGTGTCCGGCATGCGTATCGTGATCTTTCGCGGCGACGGCGGACGCGAACTGCTGGGTGATACGCTACAACAACGGGGAGCCCTGGTGGAGTACGCCGAGGCCTATCGCCGGGGACAACCGGACACCGACACCGGTGAGCTGATGCGCCACTGGTCCCGGGGCGAACTGGATCTGGTCACCAGCACCAGCAGCCAGGGGCTGCGCAACCTGTTCGACATGGTGGGCAAGCTGGGCCGCATGTGGCTTCGCAAGACGCCCCTGCTGGTGGGCAGCGCACGTATGGTGGACACTGCGCGGGAACTGGGCTTCAAAGGCGACCCCTGGGTGGCGGAAGACCCCAGTGACGAATCCATGATGGACCAGGTGTTGCAATGGGCCAGATCCCGGGAGCAGCAGCATGAGCAATGAGAAGGACAAGGAGGCGAAACCCGGCGAGACCGGGACCGCCGCGAGCAACGCCCCCACCGGCACGAAGGGCAAGTCGCCCGGCGGCAAGGAGGGCAAGGCCGGGGAGGGCGCCAGGCCGGACCCGAAGGCCCATGCCCAGGGGAAGAAGGCGGCGCCGTCATCGGCGAAGCACACGCCGGGCAAGCCGGCATCCCCCGGGAAGGAGGGCGAGGCCGCCGGGGTGGCGGCAAAGCCGGTCGCCGCGCGTCCCGCCGATCCGGCACGGGGACAGACCGCTGCCCTGCTCATCGCGACACTGGCCTTCCTGCTGTCGCTCGGTGTCGGCGGTGCCGGGTTCTATCTGTGGCAGGAGGGTGCCGACGAGCAGGCCGCTCAGGCGCGGCAGCTTGAACGCCTGGACGCGGCCCTGGACGCCCGGGACGAACGGCTGTCACGCCTGGACGGCGCGCTGGCGCGCGAGACCGCCGCCCGCGAGGAGCTGGCGGCACGCGCCGAGTCGCGGCTCGCCACCGTGGAGCAGGGCATCACACGGCTTCAGGACCGCGCCACGCGCCAGGAGCGGGGCTGGCAGGTGGCGGAGGTGAAACACCTGCAGCGCATGGCGGGCCACCGGCTTCGCCTCATGGACGACCCGGAGGGTGCGCGGCGCGCCCTGCAGGCGGCCGACGAGCTGCTCGCCGAGCTGGGTGATCCGCGGCTGATGCCGGTGCGCGAGGCACTGGCCACCGAGATCCAGGCGCTGGAGGACATGCAGCGCCCGGATGTCTCCGGCATCGCCCTGCGCCTGGAGCGCCTGGCCGGCGACCTGCGCCCGCTGCCCCTCAAGGGTCAGGCAGTCGTTGACACCACCGGGACGCGTGAATTGCTGGCCGGAGAGCCCGTGGACAGCGACGCGCCCTGGTGGGCCCGCGCCTACGGCGAGATCCGCGAGGCCCTTGCGGAACACGTCTCCATCCGCCGGCACGCGGAGCCGCTTCGCGCCCTTCCTGACGCGGAAACCGAGTTGTTCCTGAGACAGCTCCTGACGCTGCGGGTGGAAGCCGCCCGGGTGGCTGCCCTGCGCCTGGATGACGCGCAGTACCAGCGGGGGCTCGAAGGCGCGATTGCGCTGCTGGACGATCACTTTGACACCGAGGCGGTGGCTTCAGTGCGGGAACGGCTCGAGGGGCTCAGGGCCGTGACCCTTCGTCCGCAAGCCCCTGACATCAGCGGCTCGTTCACACGTCTGGACGAACTGGAGGACTGACACCCAGTGAACACTTCCCGCGACCTGATACGGCCGCACCGGACCGTCGCCCGGGTCGGCGATGACCGGGGATCCGGCCGCCCGCGCAGGACATCCCGCGCCGCGCCCCGGCACACACGCGTGCAGGCCCCGTCATGATGCGCCTCGTGTTCATCCTGCTCGCGGCGCTGCTTGCCGCCGCCCTGGTCACGAGCCTGTTCCTGGAGGAGCCCGGCTACGTGCTGCTGGCTTACGGTACGCTGAGCGTGGAGACCTCCCTGGCCCTGTTCATCACCGCCGCGGTGGTGCTGTTCTTCCTGGTTTACGTCCTGTTGCGCATGCTGACCCGCCTGTGGCGTGTGCCGCGCGGCCTCAAGGGGCTGCGCCGGCGGCGCCAGGCGGAAGCGGCGCGGCGCGGCCTGAACCAGGGCCTGATCGAGATGGCGGAAGGCCGCTGGGAGCGTGCTGAGAAGCTGCTGGTGCGCTCGGCCAGGCGTTCCGCCAACCCGCTGATCCACTGGCTGACCGCCGCCCGGGCCGCGCAGATGCAGGGTGCCTACACGCGGCGCGACAACTACCTCAACCGCGCCAGCCACTGCGAGATCGGTTCCGACGTGGCGGTGGAGCTGACCCAGGCGGAACTGCAGATCGCCCACGGCCAGCACGAGCAGGCCCTGGCCACACTCAACCACCTCACCGAGCTCGTGCCCAAACACCGCTATCTGCTCAAGCTGCGTGCCCGGTTGTATGACCAGCTCAGGGACGGCGCGGCACTGTTCGAACTCCTGCCGGAGTTGCGCCGCCAGCAACTGCTGCCCGAGGCGGACATCACCGAAATGGAGAATCGCGCGGCCCTGGACCTGCTGGAACGGGCCGTCCGCGACAGAGACCTTGAAGGGGCCCGCCGCGTCTGGGAGAACCTGCACCGGGAGGCCCGGCACCGGCCTCTGCTGATACAGGCCTACGCCCGGACACTGGTGCAGATGGAGGACACCGAGGAGGCGGAGACCCTGCTGCGCAACGCCCTCAAGGCCACCTGGGACGAGCGCCTGGTGCGCCTGTACGGCACCCTTCCCCTGGAGGATCCGGCCAAGGCCCTCAACACGGCGGAAGGCTGGGTGAAACATCACGGTCGCGATGCCACCGTGCTGCTCACCCTGGGGCGGCTGTCGCGACGGGCGAAGCTCTGGGGCAAGGCCCGGGCCTATCTCGAAGCCAGCACCGGGGTCCGACCCGACCCGGAGACCTACCGGGAACTGGCGGAACTGCTGGAGCAGATGGGCGAGAACGAACGGGCCCAGGCCTGCTACCGGGACGGCCTGCGGCTGGCGGTTGAGTGAGGGTTCGGGTGTGAGGCGGTAGGCGTGAGGCGAAGGACGATAGCATCCTGGCTTACCGCCAGCTGCGCGGCCTACCTTCTGCGCGACGGCGGTCTCGGACACGTGCCGGGCCTGGGCGCGGGCCATGGACAGCCTCTCCGCATGGGCACGCTGCGCTTTGCCCATCCTACGGGAGTTGTCGCCCGTCACCGGTATCTGACTGTAGGATGGGCAAAGCGCAGCGTGCCCATGCGGACATAAGCGTCGGGAGTGAGGCGGGGGACCGTTACCCCGGTTTCACGCCTGGCGCCTTCCTCCTTACACCTTTCTCCTACCGCCTCACGCCTACCGCCTAACGCCTCACGCGATGGAGCCAATGCTGTGAAACCTGTAGTGATCATCGGTTGCGGTGATGTGGGGCGCCGGGCGGCAGACCTCCTGCTCGCGCGGCATCGGCCGGTCCTGGCCGTGGTGCGCCGTTCAGAGCGGGCCCGGCAACTGGAACGGGCCGGAATCCGGGTTCACCGTGCCGACCTGGACGCGCCCGACCAGGTCGCCACCCTGCCACTGGAGGATGTGCCGGTCATTTACCTGGCGCAACCACCCCAGCCGGGTGTCGACGACCCGCGCATGGGACATTTTCTGGCCGCCTGCGCCGCGCATCCGCCCCGACGTATCGTCTACGCAAGCACCACGGGCGTATACGGCGACCAGCGGGGCGCCGAGGTGACCGAATCGACCCCCACCGGCCCCCAGACCGACCGGGCACGCCGCCGGATGGACGCGGAGAATCAACTGCGGGACTTCATGGCCGCCCACGGCACGGAGGTGGTGATCCTGCGCGTGCCCGGCATCTACGGCCCCGGCCGCCTGCCCCTGGAACGGATCCGCGCAGGGACCCCCGTCATCTGCCCCGACGAGGCGCCCCCGGGCAACCGGATCCATGCCGACGACCTTGCGGCGCTGTGCGTGGCCGCCCTGGACCGGGGCAAGGCGGGCGATATCTTCAACGTGGGCGACGGGGAGCACGCCTCCATGACCGAGTTCATCTATGCCGTCGCGGACCTGGCGGACCTGCCCCGCCCGCCCTGCGTCCCCCTCGCCGAGGCGGACAAACACATCTCGCCCGCCATGATGTCCTTCATCCGCGAATCCAGAATTATCAAGGCGGAAAAAGGCCTGGAGGCACTGGGGGTGCAACTGCGCCACCCGGATATCGAATCCGGCATCCGGGACGCCTTGGAGGCTGCGTCGCGGGAGTAAAGAGCGCGCAACGCAGAGGACGCAAGAAATCCGCGGCCTCGGGCTCTTGACGCTCCTTGCCACCTGAGACTTGCCACTAGCCACTGCCCACAAAAAAGCCCCGCCCCTCAACGAGGGCGGGGCTTTTTTGTGGGGCCTACATGCGCTCTTCGGCCATCCGCTGAACCTGCTGCATCATGGCTGGGTCGGACTGCAGCGCCATAGCCACCTGATTGTATTCCTCGACGTTCAGACCGTTCTCTTCCACGGCGCTGATCATCTCTTCCTGGGCCTCCTGCTGCATGGCCTGGGCCTCGGTCTCGTCGCTCACGCCCTGCAGGCGCTCGGCAAAGTCCTCGCGGATGTGCTGCACGGCCACGAACGCGTCCACAAACGCGTCCAGGGTCTGAGGATCGATCTGAGCACCGGGCTGCTGCTGATCCATGCCGCCACCCGGAGGCTGGCCCTGCGGGGGCGCGCCTTCCTGGCCGGCAGGGGGCTGGCCCTGGGCAATGGCCGCCCCGGACAACCCGAACAGGGCGGCCAGGACGATGGCAAGGGGCAGTTTACGGAAATTGCGGGTCATATAATGAATCCTCCGGTCTCTACAGTGAAAGTTCACCCTTGGGACATACAAACACCGTGCCAACCGTACAGGTGAACCCTGGAGGCAGCCAATCCATTCAATTCATTGGGAAATTTCAGGAGTCGCCCGCGGGTGACGGAACGAAAAGGGCCGTGCCAGAATGGCACATGGGCCGGCGTGACCCGTGTCAGTCCTCCCCAAGGCGACGATACAGGGTGCGCCGGCCGATCCCCAGGAGCTTTGCGGCCTGGCGCTTGTTTCCCTCCACGCGCTCCAGCACGTGGCGGATATAACGATCCTCCACCTGTGCCAGCGTCGGCAGTGCCTCCTGATCGCGCCAGAGGCTCGCCGCACCGGCGGCGGACACGGGACCCGCGAGCACGCGTTCCGGGAGATCGGCCTCCCCGATTTCATGGTCGCGGCTGAAGGTCACCGCCCGCTCCAGCACGCTGGACAGCTCGCGCACATTGCCGGGATAGTCGTAGCGGCGCAGGCGGCGCAGGGCCTCCGGGGTGACCCCGCGGATGTCCCGGTCCATGGCGGCGGCAGCCCGCTTGAGAAACGCGAGCGCCAGGCGTTCCACATCCTCGCCGCGCTCCCGCAGGGGCGGCACGGTGATGTGGAACGTTTCCAGACGGTAGAAGAGGTCCTCGCGAAAGCTGCCATCCCGGATCATGGGCGCCAGATCCCGGTTGGTGGCCGCCAGAATCCGCACGTCCGCGTTCTCCTCCCGGTTGCTGCCCACCGGGCGCACGCGCCCGTCCTGAAGCAGACGCAGCAGCTTGGCCTGCATGGCGGGCGGCATTTCGCCGATCTCGTCCAGCAGCAGGCTGCCGCCATGCGCCTCGGCGAACAGGCCCTTTCGCGCACCCGTGGCACCGCTGAAGGCGCCCGCCGCATGACCGAACAGTTCCGATTCCAGCAGTTCGGTGGGAATGCCGGCACAGTTGATGGCCACGAACGGGCGCCCGGCCCGCTCGCTCTCCGCGTGCAGCGCCCGGGCCACCAGTTCCTTGCCGGTACCGGACTCCCCGGTAATGAGCACCGGCCCGGGGGCGCGGGCGATGCGGCGTATGGCCTCGAACAGGGCCAGCATGGGCGGGCTTGAGCCGATCAGCCCGTGAAAATCCGTGCGCTTGAGCAATGCCCGGTAGCGGGCCACCTCCGCCTGCAGGCTGCGGTTGCGCAGCACCCGCTCCACCGCCAGGACCAGGTGGTCCAGATCCACCGGTTTGGTGAGAAAATCGTCGGCCCCCTGGCGCAGGGCCTGCACTGCCTGGGGGATGGTGCCGAAGGCCGTGATGATGATGAACCCGGGCGCGGCGGCCATGCGCCGGCAATGGGCCAGCAGGTCCATGCCGCCGGCGCCCGGCAGACGCAGATCGCTCAGCACCAGGTCAAAGCGTCGCGCATCAAGCTGCGCGATGGCCGCCTCGGCATCGGCCACGGCGCTCACGGCATGGCCCGCGTCGCTGAGTTCGTCGTGCAGCAGGGCCCGATGGCCGGTATCGTCCTCGACCACCAGAATATCGGCGCGGGTCACCACTTCATTCATGGCGGGCCGCCCGCGGCAGATCCAGGGTGAAGCGGGCGCCGCCCAGGGGACTGTCGTCCACCCGCAGTTCGCCGCCATGATCCTTGACCGCCGCATGGGCCACCGACAGGCCCAACCCGGTGCCGTCACCCACCGACTTGGTGGTGAAGAACGGCTCGAACAACCGGTCCCGGATGGCGGGATCAATGCCCGGGCCGTCGTCCTCCACCACCAGGCGCAGCCGATCATGCGCCAGCGCCCAGCTAATGCGTACGCGGGAGCGGGCCGCCTGCAGGGCATTCTGGAGGAGATTGCCCAGGGCCTGTTCCAGGCGCGGGCGGTCCAGGGCGACCGCCTCCAGGTCATCGGCACCCTCGAGTTCGAGGGTGATGTGCCCCTTCGTGTCGGCCTCCCGCCCGGCCACGGCGCGCGCCAGTTCCGGTACCGACTCCGGCCGTGGGTGCAGGGGGTTGCGCCGGCCGAAATCCATGAGCTGGCGCACGATGCGGCTCATGCGTGACACCTCGCTGCGTATCTCGCCCAGCACCCCGTGCAGTTCGTCGGATTCGGGCAACCGCCGCCGGGCCCGCTGGGCCTTGCCGTCGATGACCCCCAGCGGCGACCCCAGCTCATGGGCAACACCCGCGGCCAGCTGCCCGATGGCCGCCATCTTCTCGGACTCGCGCAAGCGCGTCTCCAGCGCCTGCTGTTCGGCGCGCTGCCGGGCAAGGGCCGCCTCGGAACGACCGGTACTGTCCAGCATGGCGTTCATGGCCTTGGCGAGTGTGCGCAGCTCGTGGGGGCCCGCGGGCGTGACCCGGAAATCGCGGTCACCCCGGCCCACCCGGGCCATGGCGTCGACCATCTGGCTCACGTGCCGGCCCACGGCCCGGTGATGCCCCAGGGTCACCACGCCCAGGAACAGGAGCATTAGCGCACCCAGCACCACCAGCGCCTCGGTGCGCAGGTCCGCCAGGTCATCCTGGAAGTCCGCGCGATGACGGGTCACCTGCAGGAGGCCGTTGATCCGCCCGCCCGCGTCGGACAGCGGCATGAAGAAGGAATAGACGGGATTGCCGGCGCGCTCCTCGTACAGGCCCTGGGTCCCGCCGGCGGTGATATCCCGGGCCTCGCGGCGGATCACCATGGACGGTCCGCGGGGCCCGCTGGCGGCCACCAGGTCGCCCCGGGCATCGTAGACGTAGGCGCCGTACACCTGATCAATGCGAAAGGCGGAGTCCAGGGCCTGTTGCACACCGCCCCGTTCGCCCCGTTCCAGGGAGCGGCTCAACGGCAGCCGGATCGCCCGGGCCACCAGCTCGATGTCCTCCTGCAGGCGCGCCTCCATGCGGGCTTCCACGGCGCGCAGCCCGGACGCGCCCACCACCAGCGTCACCCCCAGCAGGGGCAGGATCACAAAACCGAGAAGGGCGGTTCGCAGGCTGTAGGCAGAGAGAAGGGGAAGACCCATGACATGCGGTCCCCTGGAAGGCATGAGTGTGCCATTTTAGCACATGGCCCCGCGGGGCCCGGAGATGCACACAGATCCAAACGGATCCGATCTGAAGCCGAACCGCGAATGGCACACGGTGTTCTGATGATCGCGATTTCCGTCGCGCACACCTTCGCGACCTTTGCGGTCCGCTTTAAGGTTTTCGATTTCGTTCGCGTTCTTTCACGAACCCATGCTCTGACCGCTCACCGGGATCAGCCACAGCAGCAGCGCATAGCGGGCCGCCTTGCCGACCGCGATGGCCAGCAGGCTCAGCCAGATGTTGATGCGCAGCCAGCCGGCCGCCACGCACAGGGGGTCGCCAATCACCGGCAGCCAGGACAGCAGCAACGCCGGCCAGCCGAAGCGCCGTACCCGCACCAGAGCCTTTTCATGCGCCGGCCTGACCAGGCGTCGGGCCGGATAGCGCGTGGCGATCCACCGGCCGATCCACCAGTTGGTGAGACCGCCCAGGGTGTTGCCCAGCGTCGCCACCCACAACAGGCGCCAGGGAGAGAGGCCGCTCAGGGCCGCCGCCGCCAGCACCGCTTCAGAGGAGCCGGGCAGCAGGGTGCTGGACACGAACGCGCTGACAAACAACGCCCACAGGGCGTTGTCCTCACGCCACCAGCCGCCCATCAGCCGCCCCGTCTCAAAAGCGCCCGCCGTCCAGCATGCGCAGGGTGCAGTCGTGGACCCAGGGAATACCGGCCCCGTCCAGTTCGGCCTCCAGCTCCGGGGATTCGGTCCCCGGGTTGAGAATCACCCGTCCCGGCGCAAGGGCCACGATCGCCTGTGTCACCGCCTGACTGCGCTGCGGGCCGAGATACAGGGTCAGGGTATCCACCGGTTCGCGGATCGCTTCGAGGCGCGTGGCCACGGGCCAACCGCCGATCTCGCCGGGGCGGGGGTGCACCGGAATGACCCGGTGCCCCTGGCGGCTCAGTGCCAGCACGGCCTGGTGGGAGAAGCGCCGTGGCCTTGGACTCGCACCCAGCACGGCCACCGTCTGCACTCGGTATGTCATGGGGTCTCTCTCAGAATGGCCAGTCGCTGCGATCGGGACGGCGCCAGTGGATGTCCTCCGCCTGCCACCGTCCGCCACCCGATTCACGCAGCGTCACGTCGAACCGGTGCAGGTCGGCGCGTATCAGGCCGATGTCCCGCTCCGGGAACGGACGTCCGGCCATGGCCACGTAGACGGTCAGAGACGCCCGGCCCGGTTCGGGAAAGCGCACATCGTGCACCCGGGTGAGCAGGTGCACGGACTGGTGGCGCAGGAAGACGAGCCGCAGGATGTTGACCAGATCGCCCTTGTCCCGGCCCCGGGCATCCCGGTAGTCGTCGGCGATCAGGCCACGCAGCGCGGAAAGGTCCCGCGCCTCGGCCGCCTCGCGCGCCTCGCTCACCAGCGTGCGGATCTGCTCTTCGGGCGGCGGCAGCTCGCGGGTGCAGGCCGCCAGCAGCAAGGCCGCAAGGACCATCAGGGCAGCCAGGAACCGGTTCATGAGGTGCATTGTACGTCAGGCCTGTCGTTCCATGTTTCAGCCCGTTGTGCGGTCGCCGATGTCCACGCAGTGGGGTACGCGGGTAAATCGGCGCATTCACGGTGCACGGCGCCTTCGTGCCGCTCGCCGTTCACCGTTCGCCCAAGCCAGGATCTCCGTGGCCACCATCTCCCGGTCGGGGCCATACAGGAGCAGGTCCGGCTGACAAAAGGACGGCAACGGGAACAAAAGTGCGCTGCACCGCTCATGGACCGCCACGCTGGACCGCAGGTCCGGTTCCCACTTCCCGGTTCATACTTCCCACTTCAAGTGCGCCCCAAACCCCCCAGCCGGGCCGGTTCCAGGATCTCGATCCAGTAACCGTCCGGATCGGTGACGAAGGCCACGTCCTTGAGCGCCCCGTCTTCCGGGCGCTTCACAAAGGGCACCTCGTTCGCGTCCAGCCAGCGCACCGCCGCGTCCAGGTCCGGAACGGCGAAACAGATGTGGCCGAACCCCTGGGGTTCGCTGTTGCCGTCATGGTAACGAAAATCCGGATCGCGTTCGGTGCCCCGGTTGTGGGTCAGCTCAAGGATACCCCGCTGGGAGAAGGTCCAGCACGTGCGCTCGTCCTCATCCTCGGGCACCGCCTCTCCCTCGTCCAGCGCGGCGAGGAAGTACAGTGAGAAATTCAGCTCGGGGAAATTCAGCTTGCGCAGCAGGCGCATGCCGAACACGCGGCTGTAGAACTCCAGGGAACGCTCGGGATCCTTGACGCGCAGCATGCTGTGATTGAGCCGGAAGCCGCGGGTCTCGGGCGCAACCGTGGCGCTCATTCCGGGTTCGATCTCGGTGACAAACGGCATGAAGAGGCTCCTTATCGCATGGACCGTACGCAATGACAGACCCCGAAACCCGCGCGAGGTTTCACGGCCCCTGTCGGGCTTCGGGCTGATCCACCCGGCCTGTGCTCATGGCATACTCGCCACACCCCCGGATTCTTCACGGAGCCCCCCCATGTTCAAGACCAACGAGTACTTCGACGGCAAGGTCATGTCCATCGCCTTCCAGGGTGAGTCCCTGCCCGCCACCATCGGCGTCATGGCGCCGGGGAGTTACGAATTCGGCACCACGCAACGGGAGACCGTCACCGTGGTCAGCGGCGGGTTGAAGGTGAAGCTGCCGGGAAGCCCGTCATGGTCCGGCTTCGGTGAAGGCGATACGTTCCAGGTCCCGGCCAACGAGCGCTTTCAGGTCGAGATCGCACGCGACACGGCCTACCTCTGCACCTACGGCTGATGAGCAGGCGGCTCCCCGCGGGTATTGACGGGGCGTACTGAACGGCGCATGCCGTTCATGCTGCAACGGGTACGCCTGCACTCGCCTGCTGCGCCTGACATTCGCATCCCGGACGGCGTTCGGCCGGATAAAGCGATGGTCGTTGCCTTGGCCCGGGTGAGCCGTTGCGGACGGTGACTTCGCGGTTCTCGCCAACCTGATATAGACTTCCGTTGGTCGCGTTGGAAAACGACGTTCCATGCAGGCTCAAATCCAAACCCTGGAGTCAATCTATGGCTGCTAAGAAGAAAGCTCGCAAGAAACAGCAAAGGAAGATCGCGCCGGGCACCACATTCAACCGCGCCATTGATCGCGCGCGCAAGAGTCTCGATCGCGCCGAGGCAAAGATCGCTTCCGCCAGCAACCGGCTGGAACGCATGACTGAACGCCTTGAGAAGGCGCGGGCCCGGGTCAGTGCATCCAAGGGCAAGGCCAAAGAGAACGCCAGGGCCTCGGTCGCCAAGGCGCGGGCCGAAGTGCAGAACGCCAAGCAGGCGGTCAAGGGCGCAACCGCCGACCGGAAGCAGGCGGCATCCTGGCTGACACAGCTGGAGAATCGTGCCACACGCCTTGAAGTCGCCGCCGCGCGGGAGCTCGGAAAACTGGAAACGGCGTTGGCCAAGAAGCTGCGCGCCATGGCACGGCCCAAGCGCCGCGCGAAGAAGAAGGCACGCTAGGCGAGGAGGGCCGGGCACGTCCGGCCCTGATTTTCGGGTGCGGGGGGTGCAGGCCGCACCCCCCGCACCCGACCCTCATCGAGCGGGCCGCGTGGCGCTGCGACCCCTTATTCGCCCCGGGCGCGCCGGGCCGTGATCGTTTCCCCCGCAATTCCCCAGTTGTCGGTATCCACTTCCTCGATCACCACCACGGTTGTCTTGGGGTTCTTGTTGAGCACATCCACCAGCAGCTGGGTGGCCCCCTGGATCAAGGCCTGTTTCTGCTCCGCGGTGGCTCCCTCGCGGGTGATCTTGATGTTCACGTAGGGCATGAAAGGGTCTCCTGTTGCTGGTTGGCGTATAGGGCTCCACGCGGGTTCAGCGCTTGTCCCACATCACGTACTCGCCAGAGCGTTCGGCCGCCTCGAGCAATTCCACGAGGGGCAGGGCGCGATGACTCAGGGGCACGGGTGCCTCCTCCTCGTCTTCCTCGCCGGTCCGGTACTCCGAAGGCGGCGGTGCCTGTGCGCCGGCTCGCAGGCCCTGGCGCAGGTTCTCCAGGGCGGCGGGCACGTCTTCGGCCGCCAGCGCGCCGGGCACCGTGGCGCTGTGGCCCATGAGCCGAAGGAGCACGTGCGCCACCTCCCCGAAGTAGGAGATGTCGCCGTGGGCCGGCGTACGAAACGTGACGAGCACGGCCGCTAACCGACGAACACGATGGTGAGCAGGGCGGTGGAATCCGCCTCGGCATGCAGGGCGTGGGGCTCACCGCCATGCAGATAGAGCAGTCTGCCCGGGTCGAGCAAGCGGTCCCGGCCCCTGACGCGGCAGCGCAGGCGCCCTGACAGGCATTGAATCACCACCGGACCGTCCACCCGGTGTTCGCCCCAGGACTCCCCTTCGCCAAGGACGATGCGGGCCAGTTCCAGCCGCTCATCCCTGGCGATGGTCTTGGAATGCGCCTCGGGCAGCTCGGCGCCCCAGGTGGCCAGATCCACCACTTCTCCCGGTGCGGCGTGTCGGGTTGCCATGGGGACGAATGATCAGGGCTGGCTGCGTTTGCTGTTCAGCCAGCTGATGATGGGGGCCCACTGTTCGCGGTCGACCGCCGTGGCGTAGGGCGCCATCTCGTGGATACCGATGCCCCGTTCCGCGGCCCGGATGTAATTCATGGAGTCGCGCAGGTGGGTGAGGAATGGAACCTTGAGCGTGCCCAGGAACTCCTCGAGCTCCCAGTAGATATTGGTGACCTCGCGGGCCCGGTTGGCCACCAGTGCCAGCTTCACCTTCTTGCCGGTCACGGGGGCGGAGGCCTTCACCTCCTCGATGAACCTGGTTACCGCGCGCATGTCGATGGGGGAAGGCAGGACCGGGATCAGTACGGTTTCGGCGCGGCGCAGCAGCGCCGTGAGTTCCTTGCCGTGCACCGCAGCCGGTGGATCCATGACCATGATGTCGGCCTTGCGCATGCCCTTGAGGCCCTCCTGGGCGGCGGCCATGCCGTGGATCTTTGGCCGGCCCATGCTGCGGGCTTCGAGCCAGGACAGGCTGGAGCCCTGGGGATCGAAATCGGCGAGGATCACATCCTTGCCCGATTGCGCGTAATACGCGGCGATATTGGTGGCCAGCGTAGTCTTGCCGGAACCACCCTTGGCATTGAGGACCATGATGCGGCGCATGTGGATTCCCCCCTGATTCTTCTTGGTGTTTGGCAACCCGATTAAGTGTGGACTATGGAGTGGCAAGTGGCTAGTCTCAAGTGGCAAGGTTTCCTCTCCCTCGGGGAGGGGGCCGAGGTGAGGATGGTTTCCCTTGCCACTTGCCACTGATCTTCAACTAGCCACTGATCTTCAAACTGTCCCAGAGTTCATCGACCCTGCGCTTCACGGCCTCGTCCATGACGATGGGGCGGCCCCATTCGCGCGTGGTCTCGCCGGGCCACTTGTGGGTGGCGTCGAAACCGATCTTGGAGCCGAGGCCCGAGACCGGTGAGGCGAAATCGAGATAATCGATGGGCGTGTTCTCGATCATGACCGTGTCACGGGCCGGATCCATGCGGGTGGTCATGGCCCAGATCACGTCCCGCCATTCCCGGGCATCCACGTCATCATCGGTGACGATCACGAACTTGGTGTACATGAACTGGCGCAGGAAAGACCACACCCCCATCATCACCCGCTTGGCATGACCGGGGTATTGCTTGCGCATGGTGACCACGGCCAACCGGTAGGAACAGCCTTCCGGCGGCAGATAGAAATCCACGATCTCGGGAAACTGCTTCTGCAGGATGGGGATGAAGACCTCGTTGAGCGCCAGACCCAGGATCGCGGGCTCGTCCGGCGGCCGGCCGGTGTAGGTGCTGTGGTAGATGGGGTCCTCGCGGGAGGTGATACGCTCGACGGTGAATACGGGGAAGCGGTCAACCTCGTTGTAATAGCCGGTATGGTCGCCGAAGGGGCCTTCCGCTGCCGTGTCCTCCGGATGAATCACCCCTTCCAGCACGATCTCGGCGGAAGCGGGCACCAGCAGATCAGAACCCAGGCACTTGATGAGCTCTGTTCGCGAACCGCGAAGCAGCCCGGCAAAGGCGTGTTCCGAGAGGCTGTCCGGCACCGGGGTGACGGCCCCGAGAATGGTCGCCGGATCCGCGCCCAGGGCCACCGCCACCGGGAACGGCTCACCGGGGTGCGCCTCGCACCAATCCCGGAAATCCAGCGCCCCGCCCCGATGGGACAGCCAGCGCATGATCACCCTGTCGGGGCCGATCACCTGCTGGCGGTAGATGCCCATGTTCTGGCGTTCCTTGCGCGGCCCCCGGGTGATCACCAGTCCCCAGGTGATGAGCGGTCCGGCGTCCCCCGGCCAGCAGGTCTGCACGGGGAGCCGAGAGAGATCCACCTCGTTGCCCTCCCGCACCACCGCCTGGCACGGGGCCTTGCCCACCTTCTTCGGCGCCATGTCCAGCACCTTCTTGAACACGGGCAGGGTCCTCCAGGCCTCCTTGAGGCCCCGGGGCGGATCCGGCTCCTTGAGAAAGGCCAGCAACTTCCCCACCTCGCGCAGCGCCTCCACCGAATCCTCGCCCATCCCCAGCGCCACCCGGCGCGGTGTGCCGAACAGGTTGCCGAGCACGGGTATGGAGTGACCCCTGGGGTTCTCAAAGAGCAGGGCGGGGCCGCCGGCGCGAAGCGTACGGTCGCAGATCTCCGTCATCTCGAGATTCGGGTCCACCTCCGCCTGGATGCGCTTGAGCTCGCCCAGCGTTTCCAGTTGGGCGATGAAGTCCCTTAAGTCACGGTATTTCATGATGCAGCGATGTTACCGCGAATGGGCGGTTGATGGGGAAAAGCGGACCGCCAGGGTGTGGGGTTCGCTGTTGGTGCTACAACGCAAACTCCGCCACCACCGGCGCGTGGTCGGACGGCCGTTCCAGGCGACGGGGTTCCACGTCGATGGTGCAGGCGGTACAGACCTCGGTGAGAGCAGGGCTGGAGAGGATCAGATCGATGCGAAGCCCCAGGTTGCGGCGAAAGGCCGCCTGCCGGTAGTCCCACCAGGAGTAGCTCTCCGCCGGCTGTGCGAAACGGCGGAAGCAGTCACTGAACCCGAGACCCAGGATCCGCTTCAGCGCCTCGCGCTCCGGCGTGGAACACAGGATGCGCTCGTGCCACGCCTCGGGATCATGGACGTCCCGGTCGTCCGGGGCGATGTTGAAGTCCCCCAGCACCACCAGCCGCTCGTGGCGACCGAGTTCATCGGCGATGAACCCGGTGACCCTGTCGAGCCAGGCCAGCTTGTAGGCGTATTTCTCGGAACCCACCTCCGAACCGTTCACCACATAGAGGTTGATGATCCGCACCCCGTTCACGGTGGCGGCAAGGATGCGCCGCTGGGGATCATCGAGCCCCGGAATATCGGTGACGCTGTCCGCGGGTTCGTGCTTCGCCAGAATGGCCACGCCGTTGTACGTCTTCTGTCCGGCATACACGCAGCGGTATCCGGCCTCGGCGATGGCATCCACCGGGAAGGCGTCATCGGTGAGCTTGGTCTCCTGAAGCGCCAGCACGTCGGGCGCATGGCCCGAGAGCCAGTCCAGCACGTGGGGCAGGCGGACCTTGAGGGAGTTGACGTTCCAGGTGGCGATTTTCATGTGAAGCCCCAGAGACTGGTGGACAGAGGCACGAGACAAGAAGATCCGGCCGTCAGACCGTGGACCCTGTTGTCTCTTGCATCTGGTCTCTTGTCTCTGCCAACAGGCCCGAATGCCTGAGCAGCGCATCGATCTCCGGCCCTCGTCCCCTGAAGGTCCTGAAGAGTTCCAGCGCCGGCTGCGACCCGCCTTTCTCCAGCACATGCTCCAGGAACGCCCGGCCCACATCAGGGTTGAACAGGCCCTCCTCCTCGAAGCGCCCGAACGCGTCCGCGGAGAGCACCTCGGCCCACTTGTAGCTGTAGTAGCCCGCCGCGTAGCCGCCGGCGAAGATGTGCGAGAACCCGTGCTGGAAGCGGTTGAAGGGCGGCGGCCTGACCACGGCCACCCGGGCGCGGACTTCGTCCAGGATTTCCTGGATACGGCCGCCCCGGTCCGGGTCGTACTCGCTGTGCAGACGCATATCGAACAGGGAGAACTCCAGCTGGCGGACCATCTGCATGGCGGCCTGGAAATGGCGGGTGCTGATCAGCTTGTCGAACAGTTCGCCGGGCAGGGGCTCGCCGGTCTCGAAATGACCCGCGAACAGGTCCATGGCCTCGCGCTCCCAGCACCAGTTCTCCATGAACTGGCTGGGCAGTTCCACGGCGTCCCATTCCACCCCGTTGATGCCGGCGATGTCGGGATAGTCGACCCGCGTGAGCATATGGTGCAGCCCGTGGCCGAACTCGTGGAACAGCGTGATGACCTCGTCATGGGTGAACAGCGCCGGCTTGTCACCCACGGGCGGGGTGGAGTTGCAGGTCATGTAGGCGACGGGCAGCTGTACCCGGCTGCCGTCGCGCAGCCGGTTCATGCACTCGTCCATCCAGGCCCCGCCGCGCTTCTTCGGCCGCGCGTACAGATCCAGGTAGAAGCGCGCCCTGGGCGTGCCGTCCGGATCACGGATCTCGTAGAAGCGCACGTCCGGGTGCCAGACATCCACGCCGTCCACCTCGACGATGCGCACCTCGTAGAGGCGCTCCACGAGCCTGAACAGACCCGGCACCACCCGGTCCACCGGGAAGTAGGGCTTGAGGTCCTCCTGGGACAGCGCGTAGGCGTGTCGGCGCAGCTGTTCGCTGGCGTATGCGATGTCCCAGGCCTGCAGGTCGTCGAGGCCGAGATGTTCGGCGGCAAAGGCGCGGAGCTCTTCCAGCTCCTGTTCCGCGCGCGGCCTGGCGCGCGCGGCGAGATCGTCCAGAAATTCGGTCACCGCGGCGGGTGAGTCCGCCATCTTGGTGGCCAGGGACAGGTCCGCGAAGCTGGCATAACCCAGCAGCTGCGCCTGCTCGTGGCGCAGGGCGAGAATCTGCTCCATGAGCGCGCTGTTGTCGTACTTGCGGTCATGAGGCCCCTGGTCCGAGGCGCGGGTGACATAGGCGGTGTACACCGCCTCGCGCAGGGCGCGGTCCTGCGCATGGGTCATCACCGCGTGGTAGGAGGGGAACTCCAGGGTGATCAGCCATCCCTCCAGACCCGCGTGGCGGGCCGCCTGGGCCAGCATATCCATGGCCGAATCGGGCAGCCCCGCCAGGGTCTGCCGGTCGGTGACCTGCCGGTTCCACGCATGCGTGCTGTCGAGGATGTTCTCCTCGAAACGGGACTGGAGGTTGGACAGCTCCTGGGCGATGGCCTTGTAGCGGGCCTTCTTCTCAGTGGGCAGATCCACGCCGCTGAGGTGGAAATCCCGCAGCGTGTCCCGGATCACCTTGCGCTGCGCCGGGTCCAGCCGTTCACTGCCAGGGCCTTCGCTCAGGGACTGGTAGGCCTTGAACAGGTCCACGTTCTGGCCGATCTCGGTGCCGTAATCGGACAGCTTGGGCAGGCACGCGTTGTACACTGCTCGCAATTCATCGCTGTTGACTACGGAATTCATGTGCCGCACCGGCGACCAGACCCGGCTCAGGCGATCTTCCATGAGGCCGAGCGGATGCACCAGGTTTTCCCAGGTGAACGGGCCGGGCTGTGCCAGCAGCACCTTGATCTCCGCCCGGTTCTCCGCCAGCAGCCGGTCGATGGCCGGCTCGACGTGCTCTGGGCGGATCCGGGAGAAGCGGGGCAGGTCGGTGGTGTCGAGCAGGGGGTTGGTCATGGCATTACGGGTCGGCGTCGGGGGTTGTGGGCGGCCACTTTAGCATGAGGGATTCGGAGTGGGTGAATATCCACACCGGACGGGGCGTGGCGCGTGGCAAGGCCCCGTCGGGAATCGTGGACAGGGGCCGTTCGGCAGATTTTTGGGCGCGATCAGCAGGATTTTCCTACCGGACGGTGGGAACTGCGTTGCAGTTTGGCCGTATTCGGTGTTTATAGAGACGGACGCGGGACACAGAACGAGGGGTTCGCGGACCCTCAACAACAAGGTTCACCCAAGGGGTAGACGGACATGATTCGCAAATTGCTGACAGCATTGGCGCTGGGGCTGATGGCCAATCTGGCCCACGCCGAAGTCACCATTTCCTGGGCCGGTTGCGGCATCTCCCGGAACGCCTTCATGGATGAGCTGGCCGAAGCCTTCAAGGCACAGACAGGCATCACCATTGACCTGCAGGGCGGCGGCGCCACCCGCGGCATCCGCAACACCCAGGCCCAAGAGACAGACATGGGCGGTACCTGTCGCCTGCCCATCGACGGCGAGCCCGCCGAGATCCATGCCCACCTGGAGCCGGTGGCCTGGGATGCCCTGGTGGTGATGGTGCACAAGGACACCCCGGTGGACAACATCAGCCTGGAGCAGGTACGGGACCTGTTCCTGGGACGCATCACCAACTGGAACCAGCTGGGCGGGCCGGATCAGCCCATGGAAGTCTTCGCCCGCCAGGGCAAGATCTCCGGTGTGGGGCGGATGATGCGTCAACTGGTGTACGCTGATTTCGACCGGGAATTCACGGCCACCCGCTTCTTCCCCTCCAGCGGGCCGCTGGAGCGTGCCATCGAGGAGACCCCCTGGTCCATCGGTGTCACCGGCATCAGCAGCGCCCAGCGCCGGGACGTGAAAATCCTCAAGCTGGACGGCATGGACCCCAGCTATGAAAACATCCGAAGCGGCGAGTACACCCTCTACCGGCCCCTGTACATCGTGTCCAACCCGGACGGCGAGAATAACGAGTACGTGGAGCAGTTCGTGCGTTTCGTCGGCAGCCGCGAAGGCCGGGACGTGATCCGCAGCAACGGGTGCGTGCCCTATACGGACGCCCTGGCCCTGATCATGAAGCAGCTGGACCAGGAACGCCGTGCCCGGGACATGGGGCTGTACAACTGATCGGTCCCGGCTCTACGGTCATGCAAGCAAAAGGCCCGGCGGTTCACCCGCCGGGCCTTTTCTTCGTGTCCCGGGTGACTCGTGTCAGATATCGATATTCGCCGCCGTCAGAGCGTTGGACTCGATAAACTCCCGGCGCGGCTCCACCTGATCGCCCATGAGCGTGGTGAACACCTCGTCGGCACGCACCGCATCCTCTATCTTGACCAGGAGCAGACGGCGGGTATCCGGGTTCATCGTGGTCTCCCAGAGCTGCTCGGGATTCATCTCGCCCAGGCCCTTGTAGCGCTGTACATTGAGCCCGCGGCGGGCCTCTCCCAGCAGCCAGTCCATCACCTCCCGGAAACCGCTCACGGGCTGACGACGCTCGCCCCGCTGCACATAAGCGCCGTCGTCCAGCAGGCCGTCCAGGCGCTCAGCCAGATCGCGGATGGCGCGGAACTCCGGTGAAGCAAAGAATTCCCGGCCGAAGCGCTCCACCTGCTCCGCGCCGTGGACCATGCGGATGATGTGAACCTCGGAACCGCCCTCGCCGTCGGGAATGGCGCGCACGGTATAGCGTGTGGCGCCGGCCGCGTCGCTGCGCAGGCTGTCCACCAGGGCATCGAACCAGGCCCGTACCGCCGCGGGTTCCTGGATCCGGGCGGCTTCCAGCGGCTCGGCGAAGACCATCCGCTCCAGCACCGTCCGGTCGTGGCGCCGTGCCAGGCGGTCCACCGCGCCCATGACGCCGATATAGCGCCGCGCCAAGTCCTCCAGCGCTTCGCCGCTGACCGGCGGGGCGTCGGGATGGATCATCAGCCTGGCGTCCTCCAGGGCCATCTGGAGAAGCAGGTTGTTCAGTTCAAGTTCGTCCTTAACATATTGTTCCTGCTTGCCTTTTTTCACTTTGTACAGAGGTGGCTGAGCGATATAAACATGCCCACGCTCGATCAGCTCCAGCATCTGGCGGTAAAAGAACGTCAGCAGCAGGGTGCGGATGTGGGAGCCGTCCACGTCCGCGTCGGTCATGATGATGATGCGGTGATAGCGCAACCTGTCCGGGTTGAATTCGTCCTTGCCGATGCCGCAACCGAGCGCGGTGATCAGGGTACCCACCTCGGCGGAGGACAGCATCTTGTCGAAGCGGGCCTTCTCCACGTTGAGAATCTTGCCCTTGAGCGGGAGAATCGCCTGGGTGCGGCGGTCCCGCCCCTGCTTCGCGGAGCCGCCGGCGGAATCACCCTCCACCAGGAACAACTCGGACAGTGCCGGGTCCTTCTCCTGGCAATCCGCCAGCTTGCCGGGCAGGCCGGCGACGTCCAGGGCCCCCTTGCGGCGGGTCATCTCCCGGGCGCGGCGTGCCGCATCCCGGGCCCGTGCGGCATCGATGATCTTCCCGGTGATCACCCGGGTCTCCACCGGGTTCTCCAGCAGGAAGGACTGAAGGCTGTCGAACAGGACGCCCTCCACCACCGGTTTCACCTCCGAGGAGACCAGTTTGTCCTTGGTCTGGGAGGAGAACTTCGGGTCCGGCACCTTGACCGAGAGCACGGCGGTGAGACCCTCGCGGGCGTCATCACCCGTGGTGCTCACCTTCTGCTTCTTGAGGATCCCTTCATTCTCCATGTACTGGTTCAGCGACCGGGTCAGGGCCGCGCGGAAGCCCGCCATGTGCGCCCCGCCGTCCCGCTGGGGAATGTTGTTGGTGAAGCAGAAGATGTTCTCCTGGTAGGAGTCGTTCCACTGCAGGGCCACCTCCACCACGATGTCGTCGCGTTCCGCCTGGGTGTAGATCACCGTGGGGTGCAGCGGTGTCTTGTTCCGGTTCAGGTGCTCCACGAATGCGCGGATACCCCCCTGGTACTCGAACACGTCCTGATTGCCGGTACGCTCGTCGCTTAGCTGGATGCGGACGCCCGAGTTCAGGAAGGACAGTTCGCGCAGGCGCTTGGAGAGGATGTCGTAGTGGTACTCCGTGTCCGTGAAGATCGCGGGACTGGGACGGAAGTGAACCCGGGTCCCCGTCTGGTCGCTGTCCCCGACCACCGCCAGCGGCGCATCGGGAACGCCCATGCGGTAGATCTGCTTGTGGACCTTGCCGTTGCGGTAGATGGTGAGCTCAAGCCATTCCGACAGCGCGTTCACCACGGAGACGCCCACCCCGTGCAGACCACCGGAGACCTTGTAGGAATTGTCGTCGAACTTGCCGCCCGCGTGCAGGACCGTCATGATCACTTCGGCGGCGGACCGGCCTTCCTCCGGGTGAATATCCACCGGCACGCCACGACCATCGTCCGCGACGCTGATGGAGTTATCGGTGTGGATAGTCACCTGGATTCCGGTGCAGTAGCCGGCCAGGGCCTCATCGATGGCGTTGTCCACCACCTCGAAGACCATGTGGTGCAGGCCCGTGCCGTCGTCGGTGTCGCCGATATACATGCCCGGGCGTTTGCGCACCGCATCGAGGCCCTTTAGGACCTTGATGTTGGAAGAATCGTACGTTTTCACCTGCGGTTCGGTCATGGAGTGTCCCTGACATAGAGCAAGCGGTCAGTATATCACTTTACGGGGTCTGACCGGTGCCCGACAGGCCGGTCCGGGGCGTTTGTCGCCGGTCAGTCGGGCGTCGACACGCGTCCATGTTCCACGTGGAACATGCGGGTCTCCGCCCAGCCCGTCACATCCACGTCCCGGGCATCGATGGCGGTCACAAACACCTGTGTCTCCAGGGCCCGCAGCAGGCCCATCACCTGCTCCCGGTGCGTCGCATCAAGTTCCGAGGGCAGGTCATCCACCAGCATCACCGGCGCCCTGCCCTTTTCCGCCTTCAGCACCCGGGCCTGGGCCAGCCTGAGCATGATCACCAGGGTCTTCTGCTGTCCCCGGGACGCCACTTCCGCGGCCACCCGTTCATCGAGCCGCCAGATCACCTCCGCCCGATGCGGGCCCGCATGAGTGAACCCGGCACCGCGATCCCGGGCGAGGTTCCGGGACAGGGCTTCTCCCAGCCTTTGCCCCTCCGGCCAGCCCCGCCGGTACTCGCTCTCCAGCGTGCCCGCCGCCCGCCAGTCCTGCCCCAGTTCCGCCAGCCCCTCCTTGAGGACATCCAGGTAGGCCCGCCGCAGGTCGTCCAGATGCTCCCCTTCCATGGCCAACGACTCGTCCCAGGCACTCAGTTGGCGCAGGTCACCGCCGGCCCGCAGGGCTGCGTTGCGCTGTTGCAGGAGCCGCCGATAACGCTGCCACACCCCCTGAAAATCCGGTTCCCGGTGGAAGGCCCCCCAGTCCAGGAAGGCTCGGCGCTGCCCGGGTGGTCCGGCCACCAGGACGTGGCTTTCCGGATGAATGGCCAGAACGGGGAGTTCGCGCGCCAGTTCGGCCAACCCCGTTGCGCAGCGCCCGCGGATGCGCACCAGGGTTTCCCCCTGAGTCTTGCGTATACCCACGGGATAGGACGGCGTACCCGCCGGACCCTGCACCCTCGCCGTGATCTGCACGGCATCCGCTCCCCGGGCCAGGAGCGGCGCCAGTTGGCGGGTGCGGAAGGAGTGGCCCGTGGCCAGGAGATGAATGGACTCCAGAAGGCTCGTCTTGCCGGCCCCGTTGTCGCCCGCGATCACATTGAGGCCCGGGCCGGGCTCGATGCGCACGTCACGCAGGTTCCGCACCCCGATCACTTGCAGCCGGCACAGATGCATGACGAGCCGGTCTCCCGGCACTACGGGGGCGAAGACGGGATGACGGATTACAGCCGCATGGGCATGACCACGTACAGGGCATCCTGGGCCCCGGGATCACGCATCAGCACGCTGGAACTGGCATCCTTGAAGGTGGCCTCCACCGTCTCGCCCTCGACGGTATTGAGGACATCCAGCAGATAGGTCACGTTGAAACCGATTTCCATGGCCTTGCCGGTATAGCGGGCCTCGATCTCGTCCTCGGCCTCCTCCTGCTCGGGATTGTGGGCCTGAATCCGAAGCTGCCCCTCCGCGAGCACCAGCCGGATGCCCCGATACTTCTCGTTGGACAGGATCGACGCCCGGGACAGGGCCTTTCGCAGGGATTCGCGCTCCACCTCCATGACCTGGTCACCGTCCCGCGGTATGACCCGTTCGTAGTCGGGGAAGCGGCCGTCGATGAGCTTGGAGGTGAAACGCAGCGAGGGCAGGGTGACCCGGATATGACTGCCGCCGATCTGCACGCGCACCCGATCGTCGCTGTCCTCCAACAACCGCAGCAGTTCCTGGACCCCCTTGCGGGGCACAATGACCTGCTGGGTCGAAGGCGCGGCCACCGAGGTCTTCAGTTCGCACATGGCCAGCCGATGCCCGTCAGTGGCCACTGTCCGCACGCCGTTTTCCTCCACCTCCAGCATCAGGCCGTTCAGGTAATAACGCACGTCCTGATTGGCCATGGCGAATGCGGTCTTCAGGATCAGGTGGCGCAACTCGCGTTCCGAGAGCTCCAGTTCCTGGCTGGTGGAAATGTCATCCAGGGCCGGGAAGTCCGCGGCCGGCAGTGTACTCAAAGTGAAGCGCGCCCGCCCGGAGGTGATCACCGCCCGATCCCCGTCCGCCTTCAAGTCCAGCTGCGCCTCATCCGGCAGGGCCCGGCAGATATCCAGCAGTTTGCGGGCAGGCAGGGTGACCTCTCCGTCGGTGGCGCCCGCCTCGTTCACCTGGGCCACCAGCTCCACCTCCAGATCCGTGGTGGTGACCGAGAGCCGCCCCTGGTCGGCCCGGATCAGCACATTGGCCAGGATGGGCATGGTCTGTCGCCGCTCGACGGCCCCGATCACGTGCTGCAAGGGCTTGAGCAGGCCTTCTCGCTGGATGCTGAATCTCATGTGCGGCCCCGAAAAAGTTATTAAGAGTTTATTTGTTCTTAGTAGTAATAAGCGTGCTTGATTACAAGGGATAAGTATAATATTTCCTTTTATAACAATACGTTGAAATAATTCTGGCTGTGGATCGCCTGTCACTGAACCGCTCCATAGCCTGTGCATGAATTGTGGATAACTCTCAGACTCCGGTTTGTGCCCGGTTTGTCCACAACCTGTCAACATCTTCCGCAGCCCGTCCCCTCCCTCTTCCGGCGGCTTCAGTTACTCAGGGTCCGCAGCAGGTTCACGTAGTCCTCGTTGATGCGTGCATCCGATTCCCGCAGCTCCGCCATCTTGCGGCAGGCGTGCAGCACGGTGGTGTGGTCCCGGCCCCCGAAGGCCTCGCCGATCTCCGGGAGACTGTGATTGGTCAGTTCCTTGGCGAGCGCCATGGCGAGCTGGCGGGGCCGGGTAATGGAGCGGCTGCGCCGGGTCGAATGCAGGTCCGAGACGCGGATCTTGTAGTACTCCGCCACGGTCTTCTGGATATTATCGATGGTGATCAGCTTGTCCTGAAGGGCCAGCAGGTCGCGCAGCGCCTCCTTGGCGAAATCCAGGGTGATGGGCCGCCCGGTGAAGTGGGCGTTGGCGATCACCCGCCGCAGCGCCCCTTCCAGTTCCCGGATATTGGAGCGGATGCGCTTGGCCACGAAAAACGCCACTTCGCTGGGCAGGTCAGCGTTGGTCTGTTCCGCCTTGCGCTGCAGGATCGCCACGCGGGTCTCCAGTTCCGGCGGCTCGATGGACACCGTGAGGCCCCAGCCGAAGCGGGACTTGAGCCGCTCCTCCAGCCCGTCCACTTCCTTGGGATAGCGGTCGCAGGTGAGAATCACCTGCTGCTGACTTTCCAGCAACGCATTGAAAGTATGGAAGAATTCCTCCTGTGAGCGTTCCTTGCCCGCGAAGAACTGGATATCGTCGATGAGCAGCGCGTCCACGGAACGGTAGTAGCGCTTGAACTCGTCAATGGCGTTGTGCTGCAGCGCCTTGATCATGTCGGCCACGAAACGCTCGGAGTGCAGGTACACCACCTTGGTATCCGGGCGATGGGCCAGGATGGCGTTGCCGATGGCGTGCATCAGGTGGGTCTTGCCGAGACCCACGCCGCCATACAGGAACAGCGGGTTATAGGCCTGCCCCACGTTGCTGGCCACCTGCAGGCTTGCGGCCCGGGCCAACTGGTTGGACTTGCCTTCGACGAAGTTCTCGAAGGTGAAATTGGGATTGAGATTGTTGGTGAACTGCGGCGAACTCGCGGCCGGCCTGTGGGTGGCCGGCGCGGCCGGTACCTCCTGCGACATCTGCGGCACCGGTTCGTCCACCGCCATGGCGGGTACCGCGATCTGTCCCCCGGTACCCACCTCCAGCAACACCCGCCGGCTGCCGCTCAGGGCACCCACCACCTGGTCGATACGCTGGAAGAAGTGATCTCTCACCCAGTCCAGCACAAAGCGGTTGGGCGCCAGCAGGCGCAGTGCATTCTCGTCCTCGATGGCATGCAGGGGACGGATCCACGTGTTGAGCTGCTGTTCCGAAAGCTCTCGTTCCAGCCGCGCCACACACTGTTGCCAAAGGGGACTGACGGACAAGATTGGCCTCTCCGTGACGGCGGATGGTGCAAGGGGGTTGAGTCGAAGAGTCTAACCGCAGCACCGGCACTTATCCACACCTCCCGGACAGGTCCTTCAGGTGTCGTGAACATTGACAGGGGCACCCCAACTGGTTACTTTAAGCCGCTTTGGCCGGGCGGGATTTCCCTCGGTCCGTCGGAACGAAAACGCAACCGGTCCTCGAGTCATGAAACGTACATTCCAGCCCAGCAATCTGCACCGCAAGCGCACCCATGGTTTCCGTGCCCGCATGGCCACCAAGGGTGGCCGCAAGGTCCTGGCTGCCCGCCGCGCCAAGGGCCGGGTGCGTCTCTGCCCCTGACCGCCCCTTGACCGAGTCCCGGGCGCAGGCGTTTCCCCGCTCGGTACGGTTGACCCGACCTGCCCAGTACCGGCAGGTCTTCTCGGGTGCACGGCGGCTGGGCGACGCGGGCTTCACCCTGCTTGTGCTGGACAATGGCGGGCCGAGCGCCCGGCTGGGACTGGCCATCTCGCGAAAATGCGCCCGGCGCGCCGTGGACCGCCAGCGCATCAAGCGCCTGGTCCGGGAGTCGTTCAGGCGCCATCGCCAGACGCTCGTCCCGGTGGATATCGTCGTCATGTGCCGGCCCGCGGTTACCGGCTGGGACAACGAACGCATCCGGGCCTCCCTGGACCGCTTCTGGGCAAGGTTGAACGCTTCATGCGAAAGCCGCTGATCCTGCTGATTCAGGTCTACCGAGCGCTGTTGAGCCCCTTCGTGGGCCAGCACTGCCGCTTCACGCCCTCCTGTTCCTGTTATGCCATCGAGGCGATCGAGCGCCATGGCGCCCTGCGCGGATCCTGGCTGACCGTCCGCCGCCTTGGGCGCTGTCATCCCTGGTGCGAAGGCGGGTATGATCCGGTCCCCGACAACCACAAACATAAACACGCCTGCCGATAGCGAAGCCTCGCCATGGATAACCTGCGCCCGATTCTCTACATCTCCCTGCTGCTGGTCCTGTTCCTGATCTGGACAGCCTGGCAACGGGACTACGGACCGCAGCCGGAGCCTCGGCCCGCGGCGGAGCTGAGCGAAGAGGAAGTCCGCGAGCCCGTGGAACCGGCGCGCCCCATGGACATGCCCGAGGCCCCGGTCTCGGAGGCCGAGGACATCCCGGTGGAGGCGGTCCCGGAACCCGAGCGCGGCCGCATCCGCGTGGTCACCGACGTACTGGATCTGGAGATCGACACCCGCGGCGGCGATCTGGTACGTGCCGACCTCCCCACCTATCCGGTCAGCCTGCGCACGCCCGACGAGCCGGTGCGCATCCTGGATGAACGCGTCCGCCAGTATGTCGCACAGTCCGGGCTGATCCACGATCGCGTCACCGGCGTCGACGGCGAAGGCCGTGCGCCCAGCCATCACGCCGTCTTCCAGGCACCGGGCCACGAATTCCGCCTTCGGGAAGGCCAGGAGGAGCTGCGTGTGCCGCTGACCTGGACCAGCGACACCGGCATCCGTGTCACCAAGACATACACCTTCCGGCGCGGCGAATTCCTGTTCCATGTGGATCATCACGTGGAGAATCAAAGTGACCAGCCCTGGGTCGGACGCCAATACCGCCAGCTTCGCCACGGCAGCACACCGAGCCGCGAATCGTGGTTTCTCTACACCTTCACCGGCGCGGCCTACCACGACGGCCGCTACGAGAAGCTCTCCTTCGAGAACATGGTCGATGATCCCCTGGACAAGGACGTGCAGGGCGGCTGGATCTCCATCATCCAGCACTACTTCCTGAGCGCGTGGGTACCCTTCGACGACGAGGTCAACCAGCTCTACACCCGGGTGGTGGGCGCCGAGCCGCGCGTCGAACACATCATCGGCATGCGCTCCGAGGCGCAGACCGCGCAGCCCGGCGAGGCAACCACCTTCTCCTCGCGCTTCTGGGTGGGCCCCAAGATCCAGGAGGAACTCAAGGCGGTCACACCCGGCCTGGAGCTCACTGTCGACTACGGCATTCTCTCCTTCCTGGCCAAGCCGCTGTTCTGGGTTCTGGACCGGATCCACGACCTCGTGGGCAACTGGGGCTGGGCGATCATCATCCTCACGCTGCTGATCAAGCTGGCCTTCTACAAGCTGTCCGAGACCAGCTACCGCTCAATGGCCAAGATGCGCAACGTGCAGCCCAAGATGCAGCAACTCAAGGAGCGCTACGGCGACGACAAGCAGCGCATGAACCAGGCGCTCATGGAGCTCTACAAGAAGGAGAAGATCAATCCGCTGGGCGGGTGCCTGCCGATCCTGGTGCAGATCCCGGTGTTCATCGCCCTGTACTGGGTACTGCTGGAAAGCGTCGAGATGCGCCAGGCACCCTGGATCCTCTGGATCCAGGACCTCTCCACCCGGGATCCCTTCTTCGTGCTGCCGCTGCTCATGGGCGCCACCATGATCGCCCAGTACAAGCTCAACCCGGCGCCCATGGACCCGATCCAGCAGAAGCTGATGATGGGCCTGCCCATCGTGTTCACGGTGTTCTTCGCCTTCTTCCCGGCGGGCCTCGTGTTGTACTGGTTCGTGAATAACCTGCTGTCCATTGCCCAGCAGTACTACATCACGCGCAATCTCGAGAACGCGCAGAAGAAAAAGAACTGAGGCACCCCGACCGGGCCCGCGGGCCCGATCAGGACATGACGCGCCGCCGTAAGCGCGGGGCTTCCGCAGCCCCGCCGGAGACCTGCCGTGGCCGACTCCCCCGATGACACCATCGCCGCCATCGCCACTCCCCCCGGATTCGGCGGGGTGGGGGTGGTACGGGTGTCCGGCGGTCTGGCGCCCGACGTGGCGCGTGCGGTCCTTGGCCACCTGCCCGCGCCACGCCACGCCACCCACGCAGCGTTCCTCGGTGACGGCGGCGAACCCCTGGACGACGGCATCGCCCTGTACTTTCCGGGACCGCGCTCCTACACCGGCGAGGACGTGGTGGAACTCCAGGGCCATGGCGGTCCCGTGGTCATGGACCTGCTGCTGGCCCGTTGCCTGGAACTGGGCTGCCGCCCGGCCCGTCCGGGGGAGTTCACCGAGCGCGCCTTTCTCAACGGCCGCCTGGATCTGGCCCAGGCAGAGGCGGTGGCCGATCTGATCGAGGCGGGCTCCGCCCAGGCGGCCAGAAGCGCCCGCCGCGCACTGGACGGGGCGCTGTCCCACCGGGTGGAGCGGTTTCTGGATACACTCACCGCCCTGCGTGTCTCCGTGGAGGCGGCCCTGGATTTTCCCGACGAGGACGTCGATATCCTGCGCGAGGCCCGGGTGGCGGAACATCTGGACGATCTGGATGGCCAGCTTGAGGCCCTCCGAACCGGCGCGGCCCAGGGCGTGCTGTTGCGTGAGGGCATGCGCCTGGTCATCGCCGGGCGTCCCAATGCCGGCAAATCCAGTCTGCTGAACCGGCTCGCCCGCCGCGAGGCCGCCATCGTCACCCACATCCCCGGCACCACGCGGGATGTCCTGCGGGAAACCGTCAGCCTGGACGGTCTGCCCCTGCACGTGGTGGACACGGCGGGCCTGCGCGAATCCGACGACCCGGTGGAGCGGGAAGGTATCCGCCGGGCCTGGGCGGAGATCGGATCCGCCGACGCGGTGCTGCTGGTGATCGACGACAGCCTGGGCGAGGGCGCGGAGGAGGCCGCCATCCGCCAACGCCTGCCGGAGACTCTCCCGGTCATCGCCGTGCATAACAAGATCGATCTGAGCGGCGCCCCGCCCGGGGAGCGGGAGGGTCGGATCTACCTGAGCGCTGCCACGGATGCCGGTGTGCTGACCCTTCGCGCTCATCTCAAGGCGCGCATGGGCTATGCCGGCGGCGAGGGGCTCTTCCTCGCCCGCCGCCGTCACCTGGACGCCCTGGCCCGCACCCGGGAACACGTCCGCGCGGCGCGCCAGGCCCTGGATGCGGGACTCGGCGTGGAACTGGTGGCCGAGGACCTTCGCCTCGCCCAGGAATGCCTGGGCGAGATCACGGGCAAGGTCAGTTCCGAGGACCTGCTGGGCCGGATCTTCGCCACGTTCTGTATCGGCAAGTGACTCCCGCCTTGGTGTCCGGCGGGCTCCCGGCGTAAAATTCCCAGCCATTTTCCTGCGAATCCGGTTCGGACCACATGGGTTTCGAAAGCAGCTATGACGTGATCGTGGTCGGCGGCGGCCACGCCGGGACCGAGGCGGCGCTCGCCTCGGCGCGCGCCGGTGCGCGCACACTGCTGCTGACCCACAATATCGAGACCATCGGCCAGATGAGCTGCAACCCGGCCATCGGCGGCATCGGCAAGGGTCATCTGGTGAAAGAGATCGACGCCCTGGGCGGGCTCATGGCCCGGGCGGCGGATCTGGGCGGGATTCATTTCCGGACGCTGAACAGCCGCAAGGGACCGGCGGTGCGCGCCACGCGGGCCCAGGCGGACCGGACGCGCTACCGGTCCGCAGTGCGCGCGGCGGTGGAGAACACGCCCAACCTGCAACTCTTCCAGCAGGCGGTGGATGACCTGATCGTGGAAGGCGGGCGGGCCGCCGGGGTGGTGACCCGCGACGGCCTGCGTTTCCGGGCGCGCGCCGTGGTGCTCACGGTGGGGACGTTCCTGGGCGGCCTGATCCACGTGGGTGAGACCCGGCACTCGGGCGGCCGGGCGGGCGACCCGCCGTCCATCGCTCTGGCCGCGCGCCTGCGCGAACTGGCGCCGCGGGTAGGCAGGCTCAAGACCGGCACGCCGCCGCGCATCGACGGGCGCAGCATCGACCACACGCGGCTGACCGAGCAGCCGGGTGACGATCCCCGCCCGGTGTTCTCCTTCATCGGTGGCGCCGAAGAGCATCCGCCCCAGGTGAGCTGCTGGATCGCCCGCACCACGGCGCAGACCCACGAGATCATTCGCGGTGCCCTGCATCGGTCGCCCATGTACAGCGGCACCATCGAGGGCGTCGGCCCCCGCTACTGCCCCTCCATCGAAGACAAGGTGGTGCGTTTCGCCGACAAGGACAGCCACCAGGTGTTCATCGAGCCGGAGGGCCTGGACACCCGCGAGGTCTACCCCAACGGCATCTCCACCAGTCTGCCCTTCGATGTGCAGGTGGCGCTGGTACGCAGCATCCCGGGCTTCGGCAACGCCCACATCACCCGCCCGGGCTACGCCATCGAGTACGACTACTTCGACCCCCGGGATCTGAACCCCGGCCTGGAGACCCGCTGCGTGCCGGGGCTGTATTTCGCCGGGCAGATCAACGGCACCACCGGCTACGAGGAGGCCGCCGCCCAGGGGCTGGTGGCCGGGCTCAACGCCGCGCGAGCCGTACGCGACCTGGAACCCTGGTGCCCGCGCCGCGACGAGGCCTACATCGGCGTGCTCATCGATGATCTCATCACCCGGGGCACCGCGGAGCCTTATCGCATGTTCACCAGCCGGGCCGAGTACCGCCTGATGCTGCGCGAGGACAACGCCGACCTGCGCCTGACACCGGTCGGCCGGGACATGGGCCTGGTGGACGACGCTCGCTGGGCGGCGTTCAGCGCGAAGCGCGAGGCCATCGAGCGGGAGTCCGCGCGCCTGGCCGCGACGCGCCTCGACCCGGAGCAGGTCGACCGGGCCGGGGTCGAACAGCTAATCGGCGGTGCGTTCACCCGCGAGCAGAGCCTGCTGGAACTGCTGCGCCGGCCCGACGTGAACTACGCGGCGCTCATGACCCTCGCGTCCGCCGGCCCCTGCGTGAGCGATCCCCGGGTGGCGGAGCAGGTGGAGATCCAGGCGAAGTACGCGGGCTACATCCGGCGCCAGCAGGATGAGGTGGCGCGCCAGCGCCGACATGAAGACCTGGCCCTGCCCGAGGATCTTGATTACGCCGCCATCCGCGGCCTGTCCATGGAGGTGCGCCAGAAGCTTGCGGCCCACCGCCCCCATAGCCTCGGGCAGGCGGCGCGCATCCCCGGCGTGACGCCGGCCGCGGTGTCCCTGTTGCTGGTGCATGTCAGGCGCCGGGCCGCGCCCGGGCGCGCCCGGGCGTGAAGGCCCTGCCCGCCGGGGCCCGCGCCGAACTGGTGCAGGGCCTGCAGACCCTGAAACTGCCCGCCGCCCTGGAGGCGCCCCTGTCAGCCTACCTGCTTCTGCTGTCGCGCTGGAGCCGCGCCTACAACCTGACGGCCCTCACGGATCCGCAGCAGATGGTCACCCGCCATCTGCTGGACAGTCTCGCCGTACGGCCCTGGATTCATGGTTCGCGTATTGCGGATATTGGCAGCGGGGCGGGGCTGCCGGGGATTCCGCTGGCCATTGCCGACCCGGACCTCACGGTGGTTCTCGTGGAGACCTCGGGCAAGAAGGTGCGCTTTCAGAAGCAGGCCATCCTGGAGCTTGGCCTGGACCGGGTCACGGCAGTGCACACCCGCGTGGAAAACTACCGCCCGGAGAAGCCCTTTGATACAGTCATCAGCCGCGCCTTTGCCGCCACACGGGACTTTGTCGCCCTGGCCGGGCACCTGGCCGGGCCCGACGGACGCCTGCTGGCCATGAAGGGCCGGGATCCGAAGGCGGAGCTGGCCGACCTGCCGGCACCGTGGACGGTGGAAGCGGTCCGCGCGATCAGCGTGCCCGGCCTGAGCGCCGCGCGCCACCTCGTGCAGCTTCGCCGGACCGGACATCCGCAAGGTCAAAAGCCTTGACGCAAAGGCGCAAAGACGCAAAGAAGGCATTCTCAAGAAGACTCTTTGCGAACCTCTGCGTCTTTGCGCCTTTGCGACAAGGCTTTTGATTTATGCCAGTTGTGAACTCCGCCGATTCGGCGGTGCGCGGCGTCAGCGGGCCGCCCGATCGACAGGCGTCATTCGTCGTAGGTCGGCCTTCAGGCCGACAGCGGTGGTTGCGTTGGGCAGCGGCGTCGGGCTGAAGCCCGACCTACCACATTGCGTGCGGTAACGGCTATTCCGGGGGAGACCCATGGGCAAGATCCTGACCATTGCCAACCAGAAGGGCGGGGTCGGCAAGACCACCACCAGCGTCAATCTGGCGGCCTCGCTGGCCGCCATGAAGCGCCGTGTGCTCCTGATCGACATGGACCCCCAGGGCAACGCCACCATGGGCAGCGCCGTGGACAAGCACGACCTGGAGTTCACCAGCGATGATGTGCTGCTGGGCCGGGCCTCCATCCGCGAGGCCATCCAGTACGTGGAGGCGGTGGGTTTCAGCCTCCTGCCCGCCAACGGCGACCTCACCGAGGCAGAGGTGGCGCTCATGCAGGCGGAACGCCGGGAGTTCCGCCTGAAGGACGCCCTGGCGCCGGTGGCCGGCGAGTTCGACTACATCATCATCGACTGCCCGCCGGCCCTCAACATGCTCACGGTGAACGCCCTGGTGGCCGCCCACGGGGTGGTGATCCCCATGCAGTGCGAGTACTACGCCCTGGAGGGGCTCACAGCGCTCACCGGCACCATCGAGAGCATCCGGCGCTCGGTCAATCCGGGTCTGGAGATCGAGGGGGTGCTGCGCACCATGTACGACCCGCGCAACAATCTGGCCACGGACGTCTCCGCGCAACTGGAGCAGCACTTCGGCGACCGCCTGTACCAGACCATCATCCCCCGCAACGTGCGCCTGGCCGAGGCGCCCAGCTATGGTCTGCCGATTCTCCTGTATGATACGTCGTCCCGGGGCGCCCAGGCCTATGTGGCGCTGGCCGGCGAGATCCTTCGCCGCCACAGGGGCGACCCCCCGGCGACGGCCGCCACGGGCAGCAACTGACACTGACAACCGGCGGCGCGCGTCATGCGCGCCGCGCCACCCCGGGATTCGATGAGCATGGCCAAGAGGAAAAGCGGACTGGGGCGGGGCCTGGATGCACTGCTGAGCAGTGCCGGCACCGCTCAGCGAGAGCAGGAGGAGTCCAACCTGCGCCAGATTCCGGTGGAGCAGATCCGCCGCGGCAAGTACCAGCCCCGTCTCCACATCCGCCCCGAGGCCCTCGAGGAACTGGCCGCCTCCATCCGGGCCCAGGGCGTGGTGCAGCCGGTGGTGGTGCGCCCCATGGGCCAGGGATACGAGCTGATCGCCGGGGAGCGCCGCTGGCGCGCGGCGCAACTGGCGGGGCTGCATGAAGTGCCGGCGGTGGTCCGGGACATCCCGGACCAGGCCGCCGCGGCCATGTCGCTGATCGAGAACATCCAGCGGGAGAACCTCAACCCCATCGAGGAGGCCGGTGCGCTGCACCGGCTGATCCAGGAGTTCGAGATGACCCACCAGCAGGCGGCGGAGGCCGTGGGACGTTCGCGCACCGGGGTTACCAACCTGCTGCGCCTGCTGGAGCTGGGCGAGGCGGCCCGCACCCTGCTCGACGAGGGAAAGATCGAGATGGGCCACGCCCGCACCCTGCTGGCGCTCGCCGGCGCCGCGCAGGACGAGGCCGCCCGCCGGGTGGCGGCCCGGGGGCTGTCCGTGCGCGAAACCGAGAGGCTGGTCCAGCAGCTCCTGAAGCAGAAAGGCGACAGGCCGCCGGCAAGCAGCGCGACCCGGAACCCGGACGTGCGCCGTCTGGAGGACGACCTGTCCGGCCGCCTGGGGGCGCCGGTGAGCATCGAGTACAACAACCGGGGCAAGGGTCGGCTGGTGGTCCGCTACAACAGCCTGGACGAGCTGGACGGGATCCTGGCACACATTAAATAAGCTTCCCTAATGGCGCTGAGCACCAATGCCTATTTGACCCTAATATAGACAGGCTCTTATAATCGCCGCGCCTTTGAAAGAGTGTGATCATGGTGTGCCGACGGAGCGGCGCCGGTGGGCCGGAGCGCTGTCGACACGCGGTCACGAGCCCCGCAGACCAACAAGATGCCTGACCACAATCGTGCGTACGCGGGGCTGAGCGGCTTCACCGCCCGGCGGGTTCTGACCATTCAGGCCTGCGTGGCGGCCGGGGGATTTCTGCTGTTTTCCTGGCTGGCCGGTGCACACGCCGCCTGGTCGGCCATGGCTGGAGGGGCGATCGGACTCCTGACGACGACCTTCTTCGCCTTGCGGGTCTTTATCGGGGGCGCCCACCGTCCGCCCAAGGAAATCGTCCGGGCCTTTTACGTCGGCGAGTCCCAGAAGCTCCTGCTGACCGTGGCCCTGTTCGTGGTGGCGATCGTCTGGCTCCAGGTCAGCTTCCTGCCCATGTTACTCACCTACATGGCCAGCCTGGCGGCCTTCTGGATCGTCCTGTTGCCGGCGTTGTCCGGCACGCAAGAATAGCAGCTTGAGCAAGAGAGGAAACCGGTAGTCATGACTGCGTCCGAGTATATCAAGCACCACCTGGGGCACCTGACCCTCGGTGACAAGGAGACGTTCTGGGCGATCCACCTGGATACCATGTTCTTCTCCATCCTGCTGGGTGCCGTCTTCCTGTTCATCTTCATCCGCGCCGCCCGGCGGGTCACCACCGGCGTGCCGACCGGCATGCAGAATTTCGTCGAGATCATGGTCGAGTTCGTCGACCAACAGGTCAAGGACAGCTTCCACGGCCGCAGCAGGCTCATTGCGCCGTTGGCACTCACCCTGTTCATCTGGATCTTCCTCATGAACATCGTCAAGCTCCTGCCCTACGACCTGCTGCCTTACCTGGCGCACATGGCCGGCATCGAATACCTGCGCATCAACCCGACCTCCGACGTGAACGCCACGCTCGGCATGTCCATCGCGGTGTTCTTCCTGATCATCTTCTACAGCATCTACATCAAGGGCGCGGGCGGTTTCGCCAAGGAGATGTTCCTCAAGCCCTTCGGCGTGTGGTTCCTGCCCTTCAACTTCGTCCTGAAGGTGGTGGAGGAGATCGCCAAGCCCGTTTCACTCGCCCTGCGACTGTTCGGAAACATGTACGCGGGCGGCCTGATCTTCACCCTGATCGCGCTGCTGCCCTGGTGGATCCAGTGGACGCTTGGCCTGTCCTGGTCGCTGTTCAAGCTGCTGATCATCACGCTGCAGGCGTTCATCTTCATGGTGCTGACCATCGTCTACCTGAGCATGGCGCACGAGGACCACTGATTTCGAGCCGCGCCGGGAAAGACCGCGCGCGGCGCTCTGCAACCCGTTTTCACAACCTTGTATTGATATCTTGGAGGAAGTTATGGAACTCGCTCTCGCTAATGTTCAGGGTATGACCGCCATCGCCGTGGGCCTGATCCTCGGCATGGGTGCGCTGGGTACCGCCATCGGCTTCGGCCTGCTGGGCGGGCGCTTTCTGGAAGGCGCCGCGCGCCAGCCGGAGATGGTGCCCATGCTGCAGGTGAAGATGTTCATCGTCGCCGGTCTGCTCGACGCCGTGACCATGATCGGCGTGGGTCTGGCCCTGTTCTTCACCTTCGCCAACCCGTTCCTGGGCGTCATCACCGGCTGACGGACGTTGATCGCATTCGCGTCATTCATCCGTTTTGAACCGTTATCCCAGGGGGTAGCAACGTGAACATCAATCTCACGCTGCTCGGCCAGATGATCACCTTCGCCCTGTTGGTGTGGGTCACCATGAAGTTCGTGTGGCCGCCCATCATCGAGGCGATGCAGGAACGTCAGAAGAAGATCGCTGACGGCCTTGCCGCGGCCGAGCGTGGCAAGCACGAGCAGGAGCTTGCCGAGGAGCGGGCCAAGAAGGTCCTCCAGGAAGCCAAGCAACAGGCCAACGAGATCATCTCCCAGGCGCAAAAGCGCGCCAACGAGATCGTCGAGTCCTCCAAGGACACGGCGCGTCAGGAGGGAGAGCGCATCAAGGCGTCCGCCCAGTCTGAAATCGAGCAGGAGGTCAATCGTGCCCGGGAGGATCTGCGCAAGCAGGTCGGCCTGATCGCGGTCGCCGGTGCCGAACGCATCCTGAAGCGGGAAGTGGACGCCGGGGCACATGACCAGGCGATTCAGGACCTGGCCGCGCAGATCTAGGTGAACATTCATGTCTGAACTCACCACGCTCGCACGGCCCTACGCCAAGGCGGTCTTTGAAGTGGCCCAGGCTGCCGGTGACATGGCCGGCTGGTCCGACCGCCTGGGCTTCATGGCCGCCGTCGCCCATGACCCCGCCATGCGCGCCTACCTGGACAACCCAAGGCTTACCCGTGACGCCGCCGCACAGGGCTTTCTGTCCGTGTGCGAAGGCCGCATCGACGATCCGGGCGCCAACCTCGTGCGCATGCTTGCCGAAAACGGCCGCCTGATGCTGTTGCCGGAGATCGCCGCGCTCTACGAGGTGATGCGTGCCGGTGCCGAAGGCAAGGTGGAGGCCCAGGTGGTTTCCGCCCGGCCCGTCAGCGAGGAACAGCAGGCCCACATCGCCGCGGCGCTGAAGAAGCGCCTTGGCCGCGAGGTCGAGCTGGTCTGCGAAATCGACGAGGGCCTGATCGGCGGTGCCGTGATTCGCGCGGGCGACCTGGTCATCGATGGTTCAATGCGCGGGCGCCTGGAACGCCTGGCTGCCCGCCTGAGCCGCTAAGAGGATTTTTCAAATGCAACTCAATCCGACTGAAATCAGTGAACTGATCAAGAAGCGCATCGCCGACTACGAGGCCGCCGCGGAAGCCCGCACCGAAGGGACCGTGGTCAGCCTCTCCGACGGCATCGTGCGCCTGCACGGTCTGGCCGACGTGATGCAGGGCGAGATGATCGAATTCCCCGGCAACACCTTCGGCCTGGCGCTCAACCTGGAGCGCGACTCCGTGGGCGCGGTGGTGCTCGGCGACTACAAGCACATCAAGGAGGGCGACACGGTGCGCTGCACCGGCCGCATCCTCGAGGTGCCGGTGGGCGAGGCCCTGCTGGGACGCGTGGTCAACAGCCTGGGCATGCCGGTGGACGGCAAGGGCGCGGTGGAGACCAGCCTGAGCGCACCCATCGAGAAGATCGCCCCGGGCGTGATCGAGCGCCAGTCGGTGAGCCAGCCGGTGCAGACCGGCCTCAAGTCCATTGACGCCATGGTGCCCATCGGCCGCGGCCAGCGCGAGCTGATCATCGGCGACCGCCAGACGGGCAAGACCGCCGTGGCTGTGGACGCCATCATCAATCAGAAGGGCACCGGCGTGAAGTGCATCTACGTGGCGGTGGGGCAGAAGGCCTCGTCCATCGCCAACGTGGTGGCCAAGCTGGAGGAACACGGCGCGCTGGAGCACACCATCATCGTGGCCGCCACGGCGTCGGAATCCGCCGCCATGCAGTTCATCGCCCCCTACGCCGGCTGCTCCATGGGCGAGTACTTCCGCGACCGCGGCGAGGACGCGCTGATCATCTATGACGACCTCACCAAGCAGGCCTGGGCCTATCGCCAGGTGTCCCTGCTGCTGCGCCGCCCGCCGGGCCGCGAGGCGTACCCCGGTGACGTCTTCTATCTCCACTCCCGCCTGCTGGAGCGCGCCTCCCGGGTGAACGCGGAGTACGTGGAGAAGATCACCAACGGCGAGGTGACGGGCAAGACCGGTTCGCTGACCGCCCTGCCCATCATCGAGACCCAGGCCGGCGACGTGTCCGCCTTCGTGCCCACCAACGTGATCTCCATCACCGACGGCCAGATCTTCCTGGAGACCGACCTGTTCAACGCGGGTATCCGCCCGGCCATCAACGCCGGCCTGTCGGTGTCGCGTGTGGGCGGTGCCGCCCAGACCAGGATCATCAAGAAGCTCGGCGGCGGCGTGCGTCTCGCGCTGGCCCAGTACCGCGAGCTGGCGGCGTTCTCCCAGTTTGCCTCGGATCTGGACGAGCTGACCCGCAAACAGCTCGAGCGCGGCCAGCGCGTCACCGAGCTGATGAAACAGAACCAGTACTCGCCCATGTCCGTGGCCGAGATGGCGTTCTCGCTGTTTGCCGCCAACGAGGGTTACCTGGACGACGTGGAGGCCCGGAAGATCGTGGACTTCGAGCGCGCCCTGCTCGATTTCCTGCGCGCCGGCAAGCAGGACCTGCTGGCGAAGATCGACGAGAGCGGTGACTACAACGACGAGATCGAGTCCGCCATGAAGGCGGCCATGGACGAGTTCAAAGCCAACCACAGCTGGTAAGCGGGGTCACCATGGCAGGCGCAAAAGAGATCCGGACCCAGATCAAGAGTATCAAGAATACTCAGAAGATCACCAAGGCCATGGAGATGGTGGCCGCCAGCAAGATGCGCAAGGCCCAGGACCGCATGCTGGCCACGCGTCCCTATGCGGAGAAGATCCGCCAGGTGATCGGCCACGTGGCCATGGCCCAGGCCGAGTACCGACATCCGTACATGGAGGAACGCGAGGTCAGGCGGGTGGGGATGATCATCGTCTCCACCGACCGCGGCCTGTGCGGCGGCCTGAACATCAACCTGTTCAAGAAGGCCGTGGCCGCCATGCGCGAGTGGCGCGAGCAGGACGTCGAAGTGGATCTCTGCCTCGTGGGCACCAAGGCGCTGGGTTTCTTCAAGCGCATGGGCGGCAACGTGGTCTCCAAGGTCAATGGCCTGGGCGACCAGCCGCGGCTCAACGACATGATCGGCACCATCAAGGTGATGCTCGACGCCTACGACGAGGGCCGCATCGACCGCCTGGTACTGGTGGAGAACGAGTTCGTCAACACCATGACCCAGCAGCCGCGTGTCACCACCCTGCTGCCCCTGGTGCCGAGCGGGGAGAAAGAGCTCAAGCACCACTGGGACTACATCTACGAGCCGGACACCAAGCCGGTGCTCGACACCCTGCTGACCCGCTACATCGAATCCGTGATCTACCAGGGCGTGGTGGAGAACGTGGCCTGCGAGATGGCCGCGCGCATGGTGGCCATGAAGTCCGCCTCCGACAACGCCGGCGACCTGATCAACGAACTGCAGCTCGTCTACAACAAGGCCCGACAGGCGGCCATCACCCAGGAAATCTCCGAGATCGTGAGCGGAGCCGCAGCGGTCTGACGCGCGCCCGCCGACACAAGATTTGCAGACTTAGAGGATCGACAACATGAGTGCTGGAAACATCGTTGAAATCATCGGCGCCGTGGTGGACGTGGAGTTCCCGCGCGATGCCGTGCCCAATATCTACGATGCCCTCAGCGTCGAGGAGAGCGGCCTGACCCTGGAGGTGCAGCAGCAGCTGGGCGACGGGGTGGTGCGCACCATCGCCATGGGCACAACCGACGGCGTGCGCCGCGGCATCAAGGTCAGCAACACCGGCGCCCCGATCTCCGTGCCCGTGGGCACGGGAACCCTGGGCCGCATCATGGACGTGCTGGGCAACCCGGTGGACAATGCCGGTGACGTGCAGACCGATGACCGCTGGTCGATCCACCGTCCGGCCCCCGCTTTCGACGAGCAGGCCGGTTCCACCGAGCTGCTCGAGACCGGCATCAAGGTGATCGACCTGCTCTGCCCGTTCGCCAAGGGCGGCAAGGTGGGCCTGTTCGGCGGCGCCGGCGTGGGCAAGACCGTGAACATGATGGAACTGATCCGCAACATCGCCATTGAGCACAGCGGCTACTCCGTGTTCGCCGGCGTGGGGGAGCGCACCCGCGAGGGCAACGACTTCTACCACGAGATGAAGGACTCCAACGTGCTCGACAAGGTGGCGCTCGTCTACGGGCAGATGAACGAGCCCCCGGGCAACCGTCTGCGCGTGGCGCTCACCGGTCTGACCATGGCCGAGTACTTCCGGGAGGAAGGCCGTGACGTGCTGATGTTCATCGACAACATCTACCGTTACACCCTGGCCGGCACCGAGGTCTCGGCGCTGCTCGGGCGCATGCCTTCCGCCGTGGGTTACCAGCCGACGCTGGCCGAGGAGATGGGTGTGCTCCAGGAGCGCATCACCTCCACCAAGAAGGGCTCCATCACTTCCATCCAGGCCGTGTACGTGCCGGCGGACGACCTCACCGACCCGTCGCCCGCCACCACCTTCGCGCATCTGGATGCCACCGTGGTGCTCTCGCGCCAGATCGCCGAGCTGGGCATCTACCCGGCCGTGGACCCGCTGGACTCCACCTCCCGCCAGTTGGACCCCAACGTCATCGGCCAGGAGCACTACGACACGGCCCGCGCGGTGCAGAACACCCTGCAGCGCTATAAGGAGCTGAAGGACATCATCGCCATCCTCGGCATGGACGAACTCTCCGAGGACGACAAGCTGATCGTGGCCCGGGCGCGCAAGATCCAGCGCTTCCTGTCCCAGCCGTTCTTCGTGGCCGAGGTGTTCACCGGTTCCCCCGGCAAGTACGTCTCGCTCAAGGAAACCATCCAGGCGTTCCAGGCCATCGTGGCCGGCGAGTACGACCACCTGCCCGAGCAGGCCTTCTACATGGTCGGCACCATCGACGAAGCCGTCGAGAAGGCCGAGAAGCTCAAGTAACGACGGGGTAACCCATGGCCATGACCTTTCACGTCGACATCGTCAGCGCAGAAGAGTCCATCTACTCGGGCACGGCGCAGATGGTGGTGGCGCCTGCCGAGGGCGGCGAGGTGGGTATCCTGCCGCGCCACGCCCAGTACATCGCCCAGCTCAAGCCGGGTGAGGTGCGCGTGCGGGTGAGCGAATCGGGCGAGGAGCACCACATCTTCATATCCGGCGGCCTGCTGGAGGTGCAGCCCCACGTGGTCACCATCCTGGCGGACACCGCCATCCGGGCCAAGGACCTGGACGAGGCCGAGGCCCTGGAGGCCAAACGCCGCGCCGAGGCCGCGCTCGCAGACCACAAGGCCGATTTCGACTACGCCAAGGCCCAGGCCGAGCTCATCGAGGCCGCCGCCCGCCTGCGCATGATCGAGAAGATGCGCAAGCACAAGGGTTGAACAGGGCGTTTCCACCACGAACGGACCTGCCAAGGCATGGGGCGGGCCGCGTACACCCGCCTTCACACCCGCACCACCGCCCTGTTGGGGTTCGTTCCTCACCCCAACCTACGACTGCTTTCTTGCCACAGAGGGCACAGAGGTCACAGAGAAAAACCATCAGAACCGTAGGTTGGGGTGAGCACAGCGAACCCCAACAGGGCGGTGGTCTCCCGAGGCCCGGCGTGTTGGGGTTCGTCCCTCACCCCAACCTACAACTGCTTTCTTGCCACAGGGGGCACAGAGGTCACAGAGAAAAACCATCAGAACCGTAGGTTGGGGTGAGCACAGCGAACCCCAACAGGGCGGTGGTCTCCCGAGGCCCGGCGTGTTGGGGTTCGTCCCTCACCCCAATCTACAACTGCTTTCTTGCCACAGGGGGCACAGAGGTCACAGAAAGAACCAACGGAACCGTAGGTTGGGGTGAGCACAGCGAACCCCAACAGAGCAGAGTTCTCCCGCGCCCCGGTGATTACAACGCCCCGGCGTGATATGTTTGCGCTCAACCAAAACCCACGCGTATCCTGCCATCCCCGGCCCGCCGTGTGACTGAAAAAGGCTGACACTCAGATGAGTCCGGATCTCACCATCGTGATCCTCGCCGCGGGCCAGGGCACGCGGATGCGGTCCGCCCTGCCCAAGGTGCTTCACCCCCTGGCCAGCCGCCCCCTGCTGGCCCACGTCCTCGATTCCGCCCGCGCCCTCGAGCCCCGGCGTATCCTGATCGTCCACGGCCACGGCGGCGAGCACGTGCAGGCCCGTTTCCCGGATCCCGAAATCACCTGGATTCACCAGCCCGAGCAGCGCGGCACGGGCCATGCCGTGCGCCTGGCGCTGCCCGCCACTGCGGAGAACGACAGCGTCCTGGTCCTCTACGGCGACGTGCCCCTGGTGCGCCCCGAAACCCTGGCCCGGCTCGTGCGGTCCCTGAATGCCGGCGCCGACCTGGCGCTGATGACCACGGTGCTGGCCGACCCCTCCGGCTACGGCCGCATCCTGCGCGATGACCAGGGCAGGGTGCTGCGCATCGTGGAGCAGAAGGACGCCACCGAGGCTGAACGCCATGTCCGGGAAGTGAACACCGGCATCATGGCGGCCCGCGCCGGCGCGTTCGCCGGCTGGCTTTCACAGGTCACCGACGACAACAGCCAGGGCGAGTACTACCTCACCGACTGCGTGGCGCTCGCCAACGCCGAAGGCGCCCGCGTGGAGGCCTCCGTGGCCCATGATCCGGTGGAGGTCATGGGCATCAATGACAAGCGCCAGTTGGCGGAGCAGGAGCGCGCCTGGCAGCGCCGCCGCGTCGACGACCTGATGCTGGCCGGCGTCACGGTATTGGATCCCGCGCGTCTGGACGTGCGCGGCCGGGTGTCCGTATCCCGGGACGTGACCCTGGACGTGAACGTGATTCTCGAGGGCCAGGTGGATCTCGGAGAAGGTGCCGTGGTCGGCGCGGGCTGCGTGATCATCGACAGCAGCATCGGCCCCGGCGCGCACATCCTGCCCCACTCCGTGATCGAGGGCGCGGTGATCGGCGCCAACGCCCGCGTCGGCCCCTTCGCCCGCGTCCGCCCCGGCACCGAGACCGCGGCGCACGCACGCATCGGCAATTTCGTGGAGATCAAGAACGCAAGCGTGGGCGAGGGCGCGAAGATCAACCACCTGAGTTACGTGGGCGACGCCGACGTCGGCCGGGACGTGAACATCGGCGCCGGTACCATCACCTGCAACTACGACGGCGCCAACAAGCACCGTACCGTGATCGGCGACCGCGCCTTCATCGGTTCCAACTCCTCACTGGTGGCCCCCCTCACCGTGGGCGAGGACGCCACCATCGGCGCCGGCACCACGCTGAACAGGGATGCCCCGCCCGGCGAGCTGACCGTGGCCCGTGCCGACGCGCGCACCATCCGCGGTTGGAAGCGCCCGGTGAGGAAACCGAAGACATAGACGGATTTGCCACAGAGGGCACAGAGTTGAAAGAACTTCTTGATCTTGCAGGTCGGGCTGGAGCCCGACCTGCAGGTACAAGGCCTTTTCTCTGTGCCCTCTGTGCCCTCTGTGCCCTCTGTGCCCTCTGTGGCAGAACCGTTGAACTTTGAACTTTGAACTTTGAACTTTGAACTTTGAATCTTGAGTTCGGACCCTAACCCCCATGTGCGGAATTGTCGGAGCCATCGCTGAACGCAACGTCGTCCCCGTCCTGATGGAGGGCCTGCGGCGGCTGGAATATCGCGGCTACGACTCCGCCGGCATCGCCGTGCGTGAGGGCGGCGGCCACATCCAGCGCATCCGTTCCGTCGGCAAGGTCAGCGAGTTGCAGGCGCGCCTCGACGCCGAGCCCCTCACCGGCCACCTCGGCATCGCCCACACCCGCTGGGCCACCCACGGCATCCCCGCCGAACGCAACGCGCACCCCCACATGAGCGGCGAGCGCGTGGCCATCGTGCACAACGGCATCATCGAGAATCACGCCGAGCTGCGCGCGGAACTCAGCGCTGCTGGCTATCCCTTCTCGTCTGAAACCGACACCGAGGTCATTGCCCACCTGCTGGCGCAGTGCCTCGACGAGACCGGCGAGCTGCTGGCCGCCGTTCAGTTGGCCGTGAAAAAGATGGTGGGTGCCTACGCGCTGGCCGTGGCGAGCCCTGACAAACCGGACCGCATCATCGTCGCGCGCTTGGGCAGCCCGCTGGTCATCGGTGTGGGGGTGGGCGAGAACTTCATCGCCTCGGACGTCTTCGCCCTGCTGCCCGTCACCCAGCGCTTCGCGTTCCTGGAGGAGGGCGACATCGCCGAGATACGCCGTGACTCGGTGCGCGTCTTCGACACCGACGGCAACGCCACCGAACGTCCCCTCAAGGAATCCACCTTATCCGCAGCCACCGCCGAGAAGGGCCCCTACCGCCACTACATGCTCAAGGAGATCTTCGAGCAGCCGGCCGTGATCGCCGAGACCCTGGAGGGGCGCATCTACAAGGGCCGGCTGCTGGAGGAGAGCTTCGGCCATGAGGCGAAGCGCCTGCTCGATGCCGCGAAGGGCGTGCACATCATCGCGTGCGGCACGAGCTTCCATGCGGGCCTCGTCGCCCGCTACTGGCTCGAGGAGATCGGCGTGCCCTGCAGCGTCGAGGTGGCGAGCGAGTTCCGCTACCGCAAGGTCGTGGTCCCGCCCGAAACGCTCTTTCTCACCATCTCCCAGTCCGGCGAGACGGCGGACACCCTGGCCGCGCTTCGCGCCTCGAAGAAGATGGGTTATCTGGGCAGCCTGTGCGTGTGCAACGTCCCGGAGAGCTCGCTGGTGCGCGAGTCCGAGGTGGCCGTGATGACCCGCGCCGGCCCCGAGATCGGTGTCGCCTCCACCAAGGCCTTCACCACCCAGCTCGTCGCCCTGCGCCTGATCACGCTCGCGCTCGCCCGGCGCACCGGCATGGACCGGGCGCGGGAGCAGGCGCTGGTGGAGGAACTGGAATCCCTGCCCCGCCAGGTGGAAGTGGCGCTGTCCCTGAGCGAGCCTATCGAGCAGATGGCCAACGCCTTCGCCGAGAAGACCCACGCCCTGTTCCTCGGCCGCGGCAGCTTCTACCCCGTGGCCATGGAGGGCGCGCTCAAACTCAAGGAAATCTCCTACATCCACGCCGAGGCCTACCCGGCCGGCGAACTCAAGCACGGCCCGCTGGCGCTGGTGGACGCCGACATGCCCGTCATCTGCGCCCTGCCCGACGACCCGCTGCTGGAGAAGGTGCTGTCCAACCTCCAGGAAGTCCGCGCCCGCGGCGGCGAACTGTTCCTCTTCAGCGACCAGCGCATCCGCATCGACCTGGACCACTACCACAGCCTCACCCTGGCCGACATCTGCCCCAGCACCGCGCCGATCGTCTACACCGTCCCGCTGCAACTGCTGGCCTACCATACCGCCGTGCTCAAGGGGACGGACGTGGACCAGCCGAGGAACCTGGCGAAGTCGGTGACCGTGGAGTAGCGCTGTTATCAGGTCATTCCCAATGTTGCGCGAACAGGCGCCCGCCGTCGCGCTCAATATCAGGCCCGATCAGCCGTTCACTGACTCCGCGCAAATGCCATCAAGGCCCGGTAATCTCGGCCATCGGCCGCTCGCAGAGCCGCGAGGTAGAGATTTCGCTTTTCGTTGGCCTCGACCAGGGACTGGCCGCCCCAAGTGAAGGCAGGGCATCCGAGCCTTTGGATCAGAAGATCTGCGGCCAGGCGAGCATGACGGCCATTGCCGTTGACAAAAGGATGAATCCAGACCAGCCGGTGATGAAAGCGCAACGCGATTTCATCGGGCGGGTACGAGGCATGCTCAATCTGCGCTTTCACGTCGTCGAGCAGGTTGCGCAGGTCAGTGGAGATCTGCCGCCAGTCCACGCCGATGTTCTTGTCGCTCTGACGAAAAACCCCCGCCCATCGCCATGTCTGACCAAACATGCGCCGATGCAGCTCGCGCAAGAACTCTTCGCTCAGAATCTCTCGCTTCTTCTGCCGACGCGCCCATTGCACACCTTCCAGGATGTTGGTTTGCTCCCACTCGTTGAGTTCACTCTGGGTGGTGATGTGGTTCGGGATCAAGTCGGCCGCCTCGTCCGGATCCAGCGGCGTGGCGCCCGGTGCATAGTGAAACTCCATCACCAGAGCCCCTTGCCTGATTTCGACAGAAGGGTCTGGGCGATCTCCTTGATTTGCGCCTCGGTCAAGTCTGGATCGACAGCCTGATCCTCCAGGGCCATGCTGCGCGCGACGGACTGAACCTGTTCGCGCGCGATCTGCATGGCGCGTTGGGTCCGCATGGTGTCGAGGGATTGTTTCGGCACCAAAGCATATTGCAACTCGCAATCCAGGCTGGCGGCAAGCCGTCGCAGGGTGGCCAGGGTGATGGCGTCGTTCGACTCGGCGTCCTCGAGCTTGCGCACGGCCGAGTCCGTGATGCCGAGGCGACGGGCCAGCGCGGCCGAGCTCATCCCCAAGGCATCTCGTATGGCCCGCACCCAGCCACTGGACGGGCGGGTGGGCAGCGCGGCTTCACGCCAGCGAGCCAGGGCGGCATCGAGTTGGCGCCGGCGCAGGGTTCGAAGGTTCGCAGTCATTGGGAGTCGTCGCTCACGAGAATGTAAATATATCGTGACATATAACTCCCGATCAATCAATCTCAACGCAACCTATCGCTACCGTATAAGCTGGCTTAACGGGACAGATAGCTCCTGAAAAATGGTCGGGTAAGAGGCTGCTTCGTACCGCCGCCCCGCCCGTCATCTCTTTCCCAGCACCCGAACCAGCGCAATCGATCGAACATGTCTGTCGATGTTGATTCTTTAGCCCACAGACCGAACCACACTTCCACTTCGGCCGCCCATCTGCGTGCCGTGACGAGCGTAGGAGCGGCGACTCCGCCGCGAACCGCCCGGCCCGATTGACCTCCGCCTTCGGCCCGCATCGGGTCTCCTGCATCCGGGCAACAAACCGCGCCTGCGCCGTGGTTAGGTTATTCTGTCGAGCCGGGATTAGGCTATTCTGCGACGGCTTCTCGGAAGAGGTGGGGGTTCTACCCCGGTTTCAGATGAAAGCGAAGGAGTCAGTGATTGCAGCCGAGGACCAAACCGAGCCGGCCCGTTCTGCCCTGCGCAAGAGGAACCAGGCCATGGCAGCCACGACCAGACGCACCACAATCCATTTCGACCAAGGGCTCCACGAGGCCCTGCGCCTGAAGGCCGCTCACACCCACCGCTCGGTTTCCGACCTCGTCAACGACGCGGTGCGGGCGGCGCTGGCCGAGGATCAAGAGGATCTGGCAGCCTTTGAGGAGCGCGCGGTGGACCCGGTATTGACCTACGAAGAGTTGCTCAACCAACTGAAGGCCCATGGCCAGTTGTAGACTTGCCTTCGGAAATCCGATGCCAAAGACCTGCGGCCGATTCCCAACAGAGATGTCGCCCGGATACTCAAACGCGTCGAGGCACTCGCCGACGACCCGCGACCGCCCGACAGCCAGAAGCTGTCGGGTCAGGAACGCTACCGAGTGCGCCAGGGCGTGTACCGCATCGTCTACGAGATCGTGGATGATGAACTGGTCGTGACGGTCGTGAAAGTTGGACACCGGCGAGATGTGTAGCGTACTGGCTGAGTCAGGTAGTCGGCTTGTCCGCGCCAGCGGCGGCGAACTGTTCCTGTTCAGCGACCAGCGCATCCGCATCGACCCGGACCACTACCACAGCCTCACCCTGGCCGACATCTGCCCCAGCACCGCCCCGATCGTCTATACGGTCCCGCTGCAGTTGCTGGCCTACCACGCCGCCGTGCTCAAGGGGACGGACGTGGACCAGCCGAGGAACCTGGCGAAGTCGGTGACGGTGGAGTGGCGAAGATTGGTGCACCCATGACGACCTCCGACCGAAGACTTTGGACTCGTCATGAGCTCCTCGTCGCGTTCGGGCTCTACTGTCAGATGCCGTTCGGCAAGCTCCACGCGGCGAACCCAAAGGTCAAGCACTTCGCCGCGTTGCTTGGAAGGACGCCGTCTGCGTTGGCGATGAAACTCACCAACATCGCAAGCCTTGATCCGGCAGTCACAACGACAGGGCGCAAAGGCCTCACAGGGGCATCCGCGGCGGATCGCCGCATGTGGGTGGAGATGCAGAACGACTGGCGTCGGTTTGCGGCCGAGTCAGAGGAGGCCATCGAGTCCATTGCCAACAATGCCGCGCCAATCGCTTCCGCAGATGATCTTGCACCGGAAGAACGCGAATACGGTGGACGTGACATTCCAGTCCAAACCACGGCCAGACTCGGTCAGCGCTTCTTTCGAAGGGCGGTATTGAGTGCGTACAACTACCGGTGCTGCATTACGGGGCTTGCTGTACCGGCCTTACTGATTGCAAGCCATATCGTCCCTTGGCGAGATGACCAGTCGAACCGGCTAAATCCGAGAAATGGACTGGCGCTTTCCGCGCTCCATGACCGCGCGTTCGACCTTGGATTCATAACCGTAGATGAGAATTTGAGTGTCAGGGTCTCGCGCGAGGGGGCAGGTGCCAGTGATCGCTTCTACGCAGATGCCCTTCTACGTTATGAAGGCCAACAGATCGCGTTGCCCGAAAAGTTCCCTCCTGATGAGCACTTTCTCGCATACCATCGAAGCCATGTGTTCCTTGATTCGCTGTAAATGCGGCCAGGCACAAACTCTTCGTCTGGGTTCCCGGATTCGGGACTGAACCTTCTTCGCGCCGAGACCTTCTTATTGGACAACTGGAAAGCCGATAGGATTAATTCTGGAAATGAGTTATCCGGTACCATCTATGTCCTGGTTGTCTCTGAGCAGGGGACACGTACGGAGCTTCTTCCACTATATGAGTGAGGTGTGATCGATGAATGTGGTCTCCGATTGCCCGTTCTGTACCTTGAGTCCTGAGCGGATCGTGTCAGACCATGATCTCGTGGTCGTAATACGGGATGGTTACCCAGTCTCGCCCGGCCACACCCTCATCATCCCAAAACGCCATGTGAAATCGATCTTCGAAGCTACAATTTCAGAACGCGAAGCGCTCTTGCGAGGGCTTGATGAAGCAAAGAGTGTGCTTGATAAGGAGTTCAAACCCACCGCGTACAATATCGGCATTAATGACGGGGTGGCCGCGGGCCAGACTGTTCCGCACCTTCATATTCACCTGATTCCGCGTTTTGAGGGAGACTGTGATGATCCCCGCGGAGGGCTCCGCTGGATATTCCCGAACAAGGCGAAGTACTGGCGCGACTAAACCATGGCGAGACCGACTGAACATGCCCAGATCTGCTTTCTGCAAAATCTGCAGCGCCTTCTTGCAGAAGGAAGCTTCGTCGCTACTTATAAGTATGCATTGTTACTGGCCCTGGCCGATATTGCCGTGGAACAGGGCGACGACTCGGGAGACGAGTTGGAGGTACCGCTCGACGTCGTCGCCGAGAAGTTCATTCAGTACTACTGGCCGCAGTCGCGACCGTTTCCACGTACGTCACCCGCTCAAGTGTTGCACCAGAATGCCGGCCAACAAGCCGCCATCATCAACGCAATTGTCAATGTTCAGAATGCCAACGGTGGTAGCCTGGCCAGGATAAGAACTCAGCGAAATATTTGGGCGCGGCTGCTTCGGCATGTTGCCACCGTGGTCGAGCGAATGCCTCTGTGGCGACTGCAGGTGATCGGCGACAGCCCCAGCATATTCCTCTATCCGCATTCGCTGGAAAACAATGCCATTCGGCTGCTCCCAGGCGTTGCGTATAATTTTCGCGCGTTTCACCCCATGATTACCAACATGATTCAGGGCGCCTGGATCGCCGCGGTGAGGCGCCTGGACCGAAACCAGCCGATTCTGGGACAGCGCGTTGATCTTGTTGAGTTCATGTTCGGCAGCGAACGGCAGAGCCTCGCCGACTACAGAAAGGTGTTGCTGGAAATCGACGGTCCAAGGTGCTTCTACTGCGAACGACAGCTTCGCGCTGCGTCCGACGTGGACCACTTCATCCCGCGTTCCCGTTATCCCATCGATTTGGGACACAATTTCGTGCTTGCGCACCCAAGCTGTAACCGTGCCAAGTCCGATCACCTTGCGGCCTTAGAGCATTTGCAGCGCTGGCGCCAACGGAACGAGGAACAAGATAGTAAACTCACAGAGGCATTTGACAGGCGAGGCCTATTGCATGACCGCGATGCCAGTTATCAGATTGCCAGATGGGCATATGCTCAGGCTGATTTGCAGAACGGTCTTCTCTGGAAACAAGGCAGCGAATTGGCCAGCCTATCGCCTGATTGGCGGGCTATCCTCAGTGGATAACCGGTTGTTCGATCTTGTCGAGAAGCCGGGGGCAAGTCCTGGTTGCCTGCGCAGGTAAAATGAAGAAGGAGAACAGCCTTAATGTGTGACGCTGTTGCTCGATTCGGTGTCAAGAGCTGTCTGACAGGAACTATGAGCACTGCTCGGCGCCCTCGAGAAGCTAGTAAAACGAGAAGGGTGTCCCCATGCCTCCACATCTTCGCTGTTCGATCGCCTTTTCTCGGGTTGCTTGGAGCAGCAGATGAAGGAGTAGGAGAGGGAAGGGGATATGCCTTAAAATCTGGGAAACGGGAGAAGAAAGGGGCTCCTTGAGAAGATGAACGGTGAACGCGGTCTTACCAAGTACTTGGCCCTCTTGGTCGTCATCGCCATCGGCGTGACGGCAGGCAATCTACTATCTACCTGGATCACGATGAAGGTCGTCGAACACCAAATGGAGCAGGCTCTTGTCGGAATCTCCAACGAAGTAACAACACAAATGAACAAGGTGCAGCGCGAAACCTCCGTGTTGAGGGCAAAGGCACGCGCGGAGAGCGAAGCGCTGGAATCAAGGCGGCGGCAGCAGCGACTAGCTGATAAGACAGGTGCGGCACTTGCGCGCGCCTGCGAGGAATGGCAAAGGGCACACGAAGAGTTCAAGTCATATACGTCAGAAACAGAATCAGCGAAGCATTGTGGCCGGCTTGAACGGTATTTGACTACCGGAGCCGTACCAAGGCGGTAGAGGTTGAATCGTTGCTGCCACCAACGGGGTCGGATTAAGTTAACGCATCGATATCCCGGGTTACAGGCCCGTTTTTCGGCCTGGGATTCCCGCTTAGAAGGCCATTTCTGGGGATGAAAGTGGCGCTCTAACGCCCACGGGGCCCTGTGTCCGGCGCTCCGCCGTGCGCCCACTTGTGCACTCAAGCCGCCACCTGCCTCTGATCCTCGATGATGAGGCCGCGACCCAGGACCGATAGGGCAGCCACAACGCCATCGAGCCGGGAGGCATGGTCCGGATCCACGAGGCGGCGGATGATCGCCTCAGCCGTCGTGTTTCCTTGCAACGTCCTCGGCGAGCCAGGCCTTGATCAGAGACTGGTAGGGCATATCCCGTTTGTTGGCTTCGATCTTGATGCGCTCCAGCAGCGCCACCGGGAGTCGGAGTGAGATGGTCTTTGTTGAAGGCTTCAGGTTTGGAAGAGACACACGCTGCGCCTTGCTCCAATCGACGTAGTCGCTGGAATCATGGCTTTCCCAGAAGGCCCTTTCCTCTGCTTCCGACTGGAAGTCAGGTGCGGTCTTGCGACGCTTGCTCATAGAAAATCCGCTCCTTCCGGTGCATATTCCACGCAGAGATCACACGGATCAGGGTTCCGGAAACACGCAACGTGAATGTGATGTGAAGCAGTCGGCCATCATCCGTCCTGCCCAGGGCGTGGTAGCGTTGTTCCTGCACGCTATGCTTTGAATCAGTCGCCAGGAGCAGGGGTACATTGAAAAACACCTGCTCGGCCTCGGCCTGACTGACGCCGTGCTTGTCGGCACTCTTACGAGCATTGCCGATGTCCCAGTCAAATCCCTTGACCTGCGCCCAGTTCAGCATGAAACGTATATTACCTTCATATACGGAGTTGGCCAAGATCGGGCTGGTTCTGTCCCCTTTCCGAGCGCGGTCACCGGAGAGCGGGGGAGAACGGGGTCGGATCACCGGCAACACCTTGATACCTCGGGCGAACGCCTGGTTTTCGGGCTGCAATTCCCGCTTGGAAGGCCATATCCGGGGATGAAAATGGCGCTCAAACGCCCAAGGGGCTCGTATCCGGCGATCCGCCGCGTGCCCACGTGCACTCAAGCCGCCACCTGCCTCTGATCCTCGATGATGAGGCCGCGACCCAGGACCGATAGGGCAGCTACAACGCCATCCGGCCGGGAGGCGTGGTCCGGATCCACGAGGCGGCGGACCGCGGCTTCGGACACCCCCAGACGGCGGGCCAGGGCCACATTGGAGACCCCTTCTTCACGCATGGCGGCACGCAAGGCCGGTTTGGCGGCCACAAGCGGCGCTACGGGCGCCAGGCACTGGCCCCGCTTCGCCTTCGAGGGGCAGCTCAACTCCCTTGAGCGCGTAACCTGCAAGGGCGGCACCCGGCGCCTCGCTTCCTTCACGACTTCCTGTCGGGTCGCGCCGTCGGTGATCACCCCCTGCACATCCGGAGCAGTTGGGATTGATCCTGACCCGGACGCGTAGTGTTGGTAACCTGTGGCAAATAACGCCTTCGGGCGGCGGATCCGATTCGGGCGGATGACCATAATCTTGCGGCGATTCCTGGCAACCATTCTGGCTGGCTTTTTGCTGGCGACAGCCACACAAATTCCGGCGAAGGCTGAGGCGGACCTTGCCCCCGTTCGTGTGCAACTCAAGTGGTTCCATCAGTTTCAGTTCGCCGGCTTCTACGCGGCCGAGGCGCAGGGCTATTTCCGTGAAGCTGGACTGGACGTGACGCTCGTGGAGGGCGGGCCTCACGTCAATCCGACGCAGGAGGTCCTGGGCGGTCGGGCGGATTTCGGGGTCGGGACGTCCGGCCTGCTGATCACCCGCAGCCGCGGCCTGCCGGTGGTGGGGGTGGCGGCTATCTTCCAGCATTCCCCCTACATCCTGATCGCCCATGACGACCCGGAGATCGTTTCGCCGCGGGATCTGGAAGGCAGGACCATTATGGTGGAGCCCTACTCCGAGGAGTTGCTCGCTTACCTGCACAGGGAGGGAGTGGACTCCGGCCGGGTCAATATGGTCGAGCACACCGGGAACCCACTGGAGGTGGTGGACGGGGACGTGGTGGGCATGACCGCTTACCTGACCACTGAGCCCTTCTATCTCGCCCGGGCCGGGGAGCGTTACCGGGTCTTCGATCCCAAGGTGGCGGGTATCGACTTCTATGGCGACACGCTGTTCACCACGGCCGACTACGCCGAACGTAACAACGAGATCGTGGTCGCGTTTCGCGAGGCGCTCGTGCGGGGCTGGACTTACGCCTTCAATCACCAGGAGGAGGTCATCGCGCTCATCGAGCGTGAACATGAACCGGAGTTCGGACGGGATTTCCTGCGATTCGAAGCGGACAATATCCGGCGCCTGCTGATCCCTGATCTCATCGAGATCGGCTACATGAACCCGGCGCGCTGGGCATCCATCGCCCGCGAGTTCGAGGCGGCGGGGCTGATGCATGGTCCGGTGGATATCGATGCCTTCATGTTCCAGCCCGCGGAACCGACGCAGTGGCGCTGGCTTCTGTACACGGCGCTGATCACCGGGCTGATCGTCGCGCTGAGCGCTGCCGTGCTTTTCAAATTCTACACGCTCAATCGCGCGCTGCGCTCCGAGGTGCACTCGCGCAAGCTGCTGGAGGCAGAGCTTCGCGAGCGGGCGCTCACCGACTCGGTGACCGGCACCCTGAACCGGCATGGATTCCTCGAGGCCATGGCCCGGGAGATGGAGCGTGCCGCGCGGCATGATGCGCCACTCTCCCTGCTCGAACTCGACGTGGATCACTTCAAGCGAATCAACGACACCCATGGCCACGCCGCGGGTGACCGGATCCTCGCGTTTGTGGGTGCCCTGTGCCGGGCCGAGACACGGGGCATCGATATCGTCTCCCGAATCGGTGGCGAGGAATTCATGCTCGCCCTGCCGGATACCGAGATGGGCGGAGCCGCCATGGTTGCCCGCAGGGTCCTCGATAAACTGGAGGCCAGCCGGCCCGGGCTTGACGACGGTACCGTGCTCACGGTCACCGCCAGCATCGGTGTGGCGACGCGCCTGGAGGGAGATTCCCTTGACGCTCTGATGATGCGGGCCGACCACGCCATGTATGAAGCCAAGCGTGCCGGGCGGAACCAGGTCAGCGTCGCGCAGCCCGATGGCTGAGGGGGTTGTGAATCAATGGGGGTCAAGGCGCGGGGTCGGACCACGGCAACACATTGATATCCCTGGAGAACGCCTTGTTTTGCGGGGTGTGATTCCCGCTTAGAGGCCCATTTCCGGGGATGAAAATGGGGCTCTAACGACCATGAGGCTCAGTATCCGCCGATCCGCCGCGCGCCCACTTGCACTCAAGCCGCCACCTGCTTCTGATCCTCAATGATGAGGTCGCGACCCAGGACCGATAGGGCCGCCACAACGCCATCCAGCCGGGAAGCATGGTCAGGATCCACGAGGCGGACGCCGACCTCAGCCGCTGTGATTCCTTGCAACGTCCTCGGCGAGCCAGGCCTTGATCAGAGACTGGTAGGGCATATCCCGTTTGTTGGCTTCGATCTTGATGCGCTCCAGCAGCGCCACCGGGAGCCGGAGTGAGATGGTCTTTGTTGAAGGCTTAAGGTTGGGAAGAGACACACGCTGCGCCTTGCTCCAATCGACGTAGTCGCTGGAATCATGGCTTTCCCAGAAGGCCCTTTCCTCTGCTTCCGACTGGAAGTCAGGTGTGGCCTTGCGACGCTTGCTCATACAGAGTTCGCTCCGTGCTGGCGCCTCATCGGCTGCCAGAATGTCCGCCGGGTCGGCCAGGTGCCTACGCGGCAATCCCCTCCACCGTAAGATGCCGCACGTCGGTTCGCTGACTCGCATGTTCGAACGTGATCGCGCAGATGTTACCGTCTGCGTCCACATCGAGTACGGTGTTCTCATCAAGATCCCTTGACTCTGCGATATCGCCGCTACGGAACTCGATGTACAGGGTGTCCGTGTCCTCGAAGTACTTGACCTTCATGGCTTGAACCCTCTGTCGAAGAACGCATTGTGGACCGTCTCTCCGTCCGACAGCAGCACGACCCGCAGATACCGTCCCTCGCGTTCCATGATCCTGGCCCATCGCCGAATCCGGCCGTCGGCCTGGATGGCTTGCCTCTCGGGATGATCCATGACACGCCGGATCCACTCGTCCCTGATCGCTGCCCGATCCGGTCGGGTTCGCACTGCCCGGAAGTACCACGTGGTCTTCATGACGGAAGTCCATTTCCGAATCCAAGGTCACAGCATATTACAGCCGGCGACCGTCAGTACAACCGGCCATACCGGGGGAGGTCGGACGCAAGGCAATAAGGGGTCGGACCACGGCAACATATTGATATCTCAAGCGAACGCCTTGTTTCCAGGCTGGGATTTCCGCTTGGAAGCCCATTTCTCGGGCCAGGAATGGCGCTCTGACGCAGTGGGCGGGGTCGGACCTCTGCAACTGCTGGAGCCGGAACGAGAAGTTGTCTGAGAGCGACCGTAATCCACCCTTGGAGGCGTGATCGTCCGGGCAATATGAATTGTTTTAAGGGTTTCTCGCTTGTCCGCGACGGGACAAGACACTAGGTAGGCCCCGGCGGTTCCGCCATGCCCGCTTCCACGGTTGCCAGCAGCCGCTGCATGCGCCGGTAGTGGCTGCCCTTCCAATAGATCTTCCCGCACCGGGCGCACTGCCAGAACTTCTCGTAGTACTCCCGGGTGCGCGGCAGCAGGCGCTCGAGGACGGCCTCCTTGTCCACAGGCTCGATCAGGCCGTTGCAATGCAGGCAGCGGGTGAAGGGTCGTCGTGCCCTGAGCAGGTCGAAGCGGGTCATGACCTCCACCAGTTGCTCCCGGGGCAGCCGGGCGCGCACGTAGTAGCCATGGGTGACCTGCTTGAGCATGAGCAGGCGGCGGTCGCGGGTGAGCAGGATGCGGTGTTCTGCGACGGACAACCGCGCCAGGGCGGCGTCCTCGTAATCGTTGCGATACAGGCAGTCGAAACCCAGCATGCGCAGGTAGGCGGCAAGCCTTCCCAGGTGGACATCCAGCACGAAGCGGGTCACCCGCAGGGGCCGCGGGCGCAGGTGCGTGAGCGGTTGGATATCCAGGGCCTCGAACACCGGGTAGACGCTGACGCGGTCGCCGTCCTGCACCTGGTAGTCAAAGGCGACCGAGACCCCGTTGACCAGGATCAGGTCGATTTCCGTATGCGGGACCCCCATCGATTCGATCAGGTCCTTGACCGAGCCGGTGTTCCTGAAGCTGTGTGCAATGTCCGCCTTGCGCTGCCCGGCGGGCAGGAAGTCGTTGAGCTCCTCGTAGAAACGGATGCTGATCCGGCCGGCCATGGAAAGAAATGATTTGCCGTTCCTGGCCGGGGCGATGGCGAGCGGCTACAGGCCGATCAGTTCGGCGTGCACGCCGGAGGCGGTCACCGAGTCCAGCAGCGTGCGGCTGTTGACCTGCTCGGGGTCGTATTGCACCACCATCAGGTGCGGCCTTTCATGCTGGTTGGAGGCGGCCATTACGCCGGGCAGGTCGCGCAGGGCATCCTGGATGTGCTCGCGGGTTGCGTGATCGGTCTCCTCGTCGATGTGGATGGTGACATCCGCCATGTGGTTGCTCATCGGGGGCTCCTTCGGCCGTGGGGCCGTGTGCCTTCTCCCTGAATATAGTTGCTGTACGAGTCGCCTCAAGCGATACGCCTGGCTGAGAGAACGGGGTCGGATTACCGCAATGTATTGAAACTCGGGCCAGCGGCTCCGTTTTCGGGGTGGGTACGATGCAATGGGACATCCACGCCGTTGACGTTATGGATGTCCCGTTCCTGTTTAGCAGGCACGAGGCCTCAAGGCCCGCTTCATCGAGGGCGGCATCGAAGGGTGGAAGGCGGCCGGTGGTGCGGTGGTTGCCAGGGGCTGAGCGGAGGAAGCAACGGGCCACCCGTGAATGTCTCGCGGGTGATCACCCTTGATCGACAGCGGTTGGCGGATGCGCTTCGCTTATCCGCCTCACGAAGCCGACAGGAACCGCGACCGGTTGGTGTTCGCGGCGCGGAGTTTCGCCCGGAGGGCCGGGCGCCTACCGGGCGGCGAGCGAGCACCGTTTGGTGCGGGCCGGTGGATCCGGTGTCGTCCTCACTTCTCGGCCCCCGGCGTTCGCGACACCCGCCACAGGCCGTGCGCCTTGCCGACCCGGTCCACCTCCTGCTGGAAGAGGTCCATGAAGCGCTGCTGGAATCGGCGCACGTACTTGCGCTTGGGGTAGGCGATCCGGGTGACTTCCCAGGGGAACAGGTGGCTGAGATCGCGCCGGCCGAGATCCGCGTCCTGATCAGGCTGGTAGGCGAGCGCGGCGATGATGCCGATGCCCATGCCTTCGCGCACGTAGGTCTTGATCACGTCCGTGTCCGCGGCGCTCAGCACCACCTGGGGCCGGAGGCCGAGCTTGGCGAAGCTGGTGCTGAGGTTGCGCCGGCCCGTGAAGCCGAACACGTAGGTGACGATGGGGTACTCGCACAGGACTTCCAGCGAGATCGGTTTGCGCTTCAGCACCGGGTGCCCGTGGGGCGCGATCAGGCAGCGGTTCCAGCGATAGGCCGGAAAGGCGGCCAGATCCGGATGATCCGCGATGGCCTCGGTGCAGATGGCCAGGTCGATCCGGTCTGCGAGCGCCGCCTCGACCAGTTGCGCGGGCGTCGCCTGGTGGATCTGCACCTCCACGTCCGGGTAGGCCGTGTTGAAGGCCCTCAGCACGGGCGGCAGCACGTAGCGGGCCTGGGTGTGCGTGGTCCCGATGCGCAGCACGCCGCGCGACTCCTCCGCGTGATCCCGTCCGATGGCCTGGATGTTGGCCGTATCGGCCAGGGCGTTGCGCGCGTGCTGTACCACCTGCAGGCCTGCCTCGGTCAGGCCCAGCAGCCGCTTGCCGTGACGCAGGAACAGCGGCGTGCCCAGTTCGTCCTCCAGTTGGCGCAGGTGTTGGGATACGGCGGGTTGCACCAGGTGCACTGCCTGCGCCGCGCGGGTCACGCTGAAGCCCCCGTCCACCAGGGCGATCAGCGAGCGAAGCTGCCGGAGTTCCATATCATGTCTCGTGATGGAATGTCATAAACAATTATTTCACTTGATATGACAAAGGGGAAATACTCGGTTCAGGAGCTTTCCAGATCATCCTTTGCGCAAGCACCGCGCACGACCGAGGTATCACCATGGCAGCAACCGTACTCAAGACGATCGACAGGCCCGCCGTCGACCCGCATCCCGAACAGCAGACACTCCTGGACGAGGGCGGCTTCCTCATCGACCCGGCGCTCTGGACCGAGGAAATGGCAGAGAGGCTCGCCTGGCGGGAGGGTATCGGAGTGCTCACCGAGGCCCACTGGCGGGTGATCCTCCATGTTCGCGCACGCTTCCACGCCCTGGGCGGCATGCCGAGCATGCGCCGCGTGTGCCGGGCAACGGGTTTTTCCCGCGAGGCGATCTACGGCCTTTTCGGCAGTTGCCTGCGCGTGTGGCGCATCGCGGGGCTGCCGGATCCGGGTGAAGAGGCGAAGGCTTATATGTAGATCGACCGGAGACAGGCCCGGCATCCGATGTGCCATGGGGGTCGGCTCCCTACGTGCGCCTTCATCCCGGAGTAATGGCCGGTCCAGCCATGCCTATGATTGTCGGCTCCCTACGTGCGCCTTCATCCCCCCTGTAGGAGCCCGGTCCCCCGGGCGATCCGGCCCAAACCAAACCCCATTCGCCCGGAGGACCGGGCTCCTACAGGGCGGGGCGATGCTCCGGGTTTGGTGTAGGAGCCCGGTCCTCCGGGCGAACGGGCGAACCGCGGGTTGTGCAAACGGTCTCAGCGTTTCGAGATGGGCACGTAGTCGCGCTTCTCCGGCCCGTTGTAGAGCGTCAGCGGACGGATGAGGATGTTGCTCTGGAGCTGTTCGATGCACTGGACCACCCAGCCGGGAACGCGGCCGATGCCGAAGATGGGCACGTAGAGGTCCATGGGGATGCCGTGCAGTTTGTAGATAACGCCGGAGTAGAAATCCACGTTCACGTTCAGACCGTGGCGCGAATAGGGCTGCATGGCCTCCACCACGGCCTGCAGGATCTCGTACCACTCGGGTGAGCCCATCTCCTCGCTGAGCCTTCGCACGCCTTCGCGCAGGTGGCGGGCGCGCGGGTCCTCGGCGCGGTAGACGCGGTGCCCGAAGCCCATGACCGGCTCGCGCGCAGCGCGCTTGGCCTTGACGTAGTCGGCCGCTTTTTCGGGGCTTCCGATCTCCTGTACCATCTTCATCACGTCCTCGGCCGCGCCGCCGTGGGCGGGGCCCGCGAGCGTGGATAGCGCGGTGACGATGGCGCCGTGCAGGTTGGCCTGGGTGCCGATGGTGACGCGTGCCGCGAAGCTGGAGGCGTTGGAGCCGTGCTCGGCGTGCAGGATGAAGTCCACGTCCGCGAGGCGGGCGGCATCCTCGGAGGGTTTCTTGCCCTTGAGCATCCACAGCCAGTTGGCGGCATGACCCATCTCAGGGTCGGGGGCCACCGGCTCGCGGCCGTTGCGGATGGCCTCGTGGGCGGCGACGATCATGGGCACCTGACTGGTGAGCCGGATGCCGTTGGCGATAAACGCCTCCTCGCTCACCTCGCGGCTGGCGGGCTCCAGTGCCGCGAGCGCCGAGACCGCAGTGCGCAGCACGTCCATGGGGTGGCCGTCTTTCGTGGCTGCAATGATGTCGTGGACCTGCGGCGGAAGTTCCCGCGCGGCCTTGAGGCGCGCGTCGAAGTCGGACAGCGCCTTGTCGGTCGGCAGTTCGCCGTGGATCAGCAGGTAGGCGACCTCCTCGAAGGTGGACTGCGTGGCGAGGTCGTGAATGGAATAGCCGCGGTAGAGGAGTTCGCCCCTGGTGCCGTCGATGTGGGAGACGCCGGAGCGCTCGAAGTAGATGCCCTTGAGGCCGCGGTTGATCTTGACGTCATCGCTCATGGCTGACTCCTTTTGGGAAGGTGGAGGGTTTCATGCCGGTACTGGAGAATGCTTTTTCGGTGACCCGCGAGCGCATGCGCGAGGGGCGCGCACGTGTGGTCTTTCCCGAACCCGACGAGCCGCGCGTGGCCGAGGCCGCCCTGCGGATGCGCGCGGAGGGCCTGTGTGAACCGGTTGCGCTGGCGGAACCGTCGGACGCCCACGTGGCCGCGCTGGTGGACGCCCGGGGCATGAAGGCGGGGGTGGCGCGCCGCCTGCTGACCAAGCCCCTGTACCTGGGCGCGGCGATGGTGGCGGCGGGTGAGGCGGATGCCATGGTGGCGGGTGCCGACAGCCCCACACGGCGTGTCATCGAGGCGGCCGGCATCGGCATCGGTCTGGCCGACGGTGTGGAGACGCCGTCGTCGTATTTCCTCATGGTGTTTCCCGACGGACGCGAGTTCATCTTTGCCGATTGCGCGGTCAACGTGGCGCCGGACGCCGGGCAACTGGCCGACATCGCGCGCGCCTCCGAAGCCTCGGCACGGGCGCTCCTGGGCGCGGCGCGGGTGGCGCTGCTGTCGTTCTCCACCGGCACGTCCGGCGCGGGTGACAGTGTGGACACGGTACGCGCGGCGGCCGCGGCCACCGGCTTCGACGGCCCCGTGCAGGCCGACGCGGCCCTGAACCCGCGGATCGCTGCGAAAAAGGGGGTCGGGGCCGGGGATGCCAATGTTCTGGTCTTTCCGTCTCTGGATGCGGGCAACATTGCCTACAAGCTGTGTCAGGAACTGGCGGGCGCGCAGGCCGTGGGCCCGTTCCTCCAGGGGTTCCGCCGTCCCGTGTGCGATCTGAGTCGCGGCGCGACGGTCGAGGACATCATAGCCGCCACCGCGGTGACCGTGTCCACGGGATAGGGCCGGAACTCCGCCGCCGGCGGATACCTGCAGCGGGATCGACAGGGCTTATGCCCTATTCAGGAGGATAATCGCCACGGCTTCTGGAAGTCCACCGGCCGGGCCGGTGGGCGTGTGCCCGTGTGTGCGGGCCGAATCCACGCAGGGGCAGACAGGCATGAACGCGTCGCGGGACCCGTTTGGGAACCCGGTACCGAAGGCTTTCGGGATGATGCTGACCCGCATTCATGGCCCCGGATCAGGCCCGTGGAACACGAAAACCCCGGTTGTCAATTTTCGCCCCGGCTTCGTCACTAAAAAGTTTGCGTACGATCACGCTATCGCGCACAATCATCTAAGTTAATGTGATGAGAATCACGCTCTTACGGCGCCGGGCAGTCCACGCCCGCACCCTCCACGTCCAGTTCCGGGGCCTCCGCTCGGGTGAATGCAAATACCGACATTGACGAACTGCCGCCCGTTACGGCGACACGCGAGCCCGACCCGGACTCCGGCGCGCCGGACGGCGCCGTGCGGGATACGGACACCCTGCTCGAATCCCTGATCCTGATTGCCCGCATGCACGGGCAGCGGCTGACACACGACTCGGCGCTGTCGGGTCTGCCCCTGGAGGACGGGCGGCTGACGCCGTCCATGGTCGGCCGCGCCGCGGCCCGGGCCGGCATGACCTCGCGCATCGTGACCCGCGCGCCGCACGCGCTGAAGGATGATCTGCTGCCGGCCATCCTGCTGCTGGAGGAGGATGAGGCCTGGATCCTGGTCGGGTGGAACAAGGACAGGAGCGTGGCCGAGGTCATCGATCCGGAGCTGGGTGACGCCGTCATCGAAGTGCCGCTCAAGCGCCTGAAGGAACGCTACAGCGGACGGGCCATCTACGTGCGCCCCGAGTTTCGCCTGGATGCCCGCGCGCCGCAGGTCTCGAAGGAGCGCAAGGGCCACTGGTTCTGGCAGGTGATCCGTGAGAACCGGCCACTGTACCGGGATGTGCTGGTCGCGGCCGTGATGGTCAACCTTTTCGCTCTGGCGATGCCGCTTTTCGTGCTGAACGTCTACGACCGCGTGGTCCCCAATCACGCGGTCGAGACCATGTACATGTTTGCCGCCGGCGTGTCGATCGTGTTCATCGCCGATCTCATCCTGCGCACCATGCGCACCCACTTTGTCGACAAGGCGGCCATGCGCGCGGACGTGAAGCTGTCCGCGCTGCTGATGGAGCACGTGCTGGGGCTGCGCATGGAGCACCGCCCGGCATCGGTGGGGTCGTTCGCCTCCAACCTGAGTGCCTTCGAGGCAGTGCGCAGCTTCATCTCATCGGCGACGATCGTCTCGTTCGTGGACCTGCCGTTCGCGCTCATGTTCATCGCGATCATCGCCCTGATCGCCTGGCCGCTCGCGATACCCGTGCTGATCGGCGCCCTGATCCTGCTCGTCTACGCCGTCGTCATTCGCCGTACATTGCACTCCCTTGCCGAGACCGGTTACCGCATGGCGGCGCAGCGCAATTCCACGCTGGTGGAAAGCCTGACCGGCATGGAAACCATCAAGGCCCTGGGTGCCGAGAGCCGCGTGCAGGCAGCCTGGGAACGCTCCACCGCAAACCTGGCGCGTACCAACGCGCTGAACCGTTTCAAGACCGCCACCGTGTCGAATACGGCGAAATGGGTGCAGCACATGGTGGGCGTGTCGATTATCGTTCTTGGCGTGTTCCTGCTGATGGACGGCAACCTGAGTCTGGGCGGGCTGATCGCCGCCTACCTGATCTCCTCGCGGGCCATGGGCCCGATCAGCCAGACGGCGGCACTGCTGATGCAGTATCACCATGCCTCCACCGCGCTGCAGTCGCTGAACAAGACCATGGCGCTGCCGGTGGAGCGACCTCCGGAGTCGGCATTCCTGAGCCGCGAGAGCTTCGAGGGGGCGATCGAGTTCCGCAACGTCACCTTTTCCTACCCGGAGCAGCCGTATCCGGCGCTGCGCGGCGTCTCCCTGAAGATCGAACCCGGGGAGCACGTGGCCATTCTGGGTCGGGTGGGTTCCGGCAAGAGTACGCTGGCGAAGCTGGTGCTGGGCCTGTACGAACCCACGTCCGGCGCGGTGCTCGTGGACGGCATCGACGTCCGCCAGCTGGATCCGGCGGAGCTGCGCCGGTCCATGGGCTACGTGGGGCAGGAGGTGACGCTCTTCTACGGCAGCCTGCGCGAGAACCTCGTGGCCAGTGATCCGCTGGCCAGCGACGCGGCGATTCGCCGCGCAATCGCGGTGTCGGGTATCGAGGATCTGATCAACACCCATCCCCAGGGCATCGACATGCAGGTGGGAGAGCGCGGCGCGCGCCTCTCCGGCGGCCAGAAGCAGGGTGTGGGCATCGCCCGCGCCGTACTGCATGAGCCCACCATGCTGCTGCTGGATGAGCCCACCAGCTCCATGGACAACTCCACCGAGCAGGCCGTGAAGCGCCGGCTGAAGGAGTTCCTTCAGGGCCGGACCGCGATACTGGTGACCCACCGCACCTCCCTGCTCGATCTCGTGGACCGTATCGTCGTGATCGACCAGGGCTGCGTTGTGGCGGACGGTCCGAAGGACCAGGTGGTGAAGGCCCTGCGTGACGGCCGTATCGGCAAGGCGGCCTCATGAACCATCCGAAGGAAATCCGGGGGCTGGAGGGCGCCGATGACGCGCCCGCCGAGCACCTCTTCCGTGCACGCGACAATTCCGGCGGCCGCGGTCATCGCAGCTGGGCCTCGGATGCCGACTGGGCGCTGATCCAGGAACGCCCGTTGCGGGCGCGGGCGCTCCTGTACGGCATCGTGATCGTGCTGGGGCTGCTGGCCTACTGGGCCTCGGTGGCGGAGATCGACGAGGTTGCCCGGGGTGACGGGCGAGTGATTCCCTCGCAGCAGCTGCAGGTGATCCAGTCCATGGACGGCGGGGTGGTGATGGAGGTGCTGGTGCGTGAGGGCGATGTGGTGGAGCAGGGCGACGTCCTGGTGCGCGTGGACCCGGTCCGTTTCCTGTCCGAACTGGGCGAGACGCGGGCCAACGAGTTTTCGTTGCAGGTGCGCAGCGCGCGCCTGGTGGCGCTGCTCACCGATGCACCGTTCGTGATTACGCCAGAGCTTCAGGCCGGTCCGGCGGCGATCGTGCAGCAGGAGCAGGCGCTTTACCGGGAGATCACCGAGGAACTCCGTTCGCGTATCCGCATTGCCGAGGAACAGTTGCGGCAGCGGCGCGAGGAACTGAACGAGGTCCGGGCACGGCGGACCCAGGCGGTGCGTTCCCTGGCGCTGGCCTCGCGCGAGTTGGAGGTGACCGAGCCGCTGGTGGCGAGCGGGGCGGTATCCGAAGTGGAGGTGCTGCGCCTGCAGCGCGAGGTCGCCCGGGCGGAAGGAGACCGGGATCAGGCCACCGCGCAGATCAGCCGCCTGGAGGCCGCGATCGAGGAGGCGCAGGAGAAGATCCAGGAAGTGCGGCTCAACTTTCGCAACCAGTGGCGCCGGGAGCTGTCCGACACCCTCGGCCAACTGGAGCAACTGGCCGAGGGCAGTGCCGCGCTGGAGGACCGGGTGCGCCTGTCCGAGGTGCGTTCGCCCATGAGGGGAATCGTGCAACGGCTGTTCGTGACCACGCGCGGGGGCGTGATCGCACCGGGGCGCGAGGTGGCGGAGGTGGTGCCCCTGGAGGACGAGTTGCTGATCGAGGCGCGCATCTCGCCGCGGGACATCGCCTATCTGCGGCCCGGGCTGGAGGCGCGAGTTAAGTTCACCGCCTATGACTTCTCGATCTACGGGGGGCTGGACGCGGTCGTCGAGCACATCAGCCCCGATACCATCATCGACGAGGACGGGAACAGCTTCTACAAGGTGCGCGTGCGCACCGGCGAGACCGGTTTCGACGAGCAGCACCAGATCATGACGGGCATGGTCGCGCAAGTGGATATACTGACCGGGCGACGCACGATCCTTCAGTACCTCATGAAACCGATCCTGCGTATCCAGGAGTTCGGCTTCGGGGAGCGTTGAACGATGCAGGTTTTCCTGATCCACAGTGACACACAGCCGTCGCCGCGCTGGACGGAAGCATTTCCGGACGCGCGGATCATTCGGGATTCACACCCGTCCGACGTGCCGGCGGGCACCGAGATGTGCTGGATTGGTGCGGACCTGCCGGACTGGCCGGCCCGGGTGCGCGAGCGTGCACGGACGCATCGCGTGGTGGTCCATTCGCGCCGTCCCCATGATGACGAGGGAATCGCCGCGTTCGATGCCGGCGCCCACGGGTATTGCCACAGCCTGGCGAATGCGGCGCAACTGCGTGCCGTGGCCTCGACGGTGGCCGGGGGCGGGTTGTGGGTGGGCCCGGGGCTGATGGCGCGCATGATCCGCACGGTGCGCCGGGCGCAGCCGGACCCGGAGCGGCCCCCGGCGGGCTTCGAGCGGCTGACCGCGCGTGAGCGGGAAGTGGCACTGGCGGTCACCACCGGGGCCTCCAACAAGGAGATCGCGCGGCAGCTTGGCATGACGGAGCGCACGGTCAAGATGCATCTGGGCTCCGTGTTCAGGAAACTGCAGGTGCATGACCGGGTGCAGTTGGTGCTGCACCTCACCGGTGCGGAGCGTCTCAGTCCGGCCTGAGGCCCCGCACCGGAACCCCGCCGCGAATCTACACTTCGGTACATCTGCCGGACGGGTGAATCACGCGCTATTATTAAGCTAATGAAGTATTGAATTGCTGCCCTCCAGGAGGATTTCCCCATGGCTACCGAAGTGGCCGCAACGGTTACGAATGTGTTTGGCGAGGTGCTGGCCCGCGATGCGGACGGCAATGTCCGCGTGCTTGCCGTGGGCGATGAGATCCGCCTGGGCGAGCAGATCATCACCGCCGACGGCGCGTTCATCGCGCTGTCCTTCGAGGACGGTCCCGGCCTGATGCTGGCCGGCGGGGAACAGGTCACGATCACGGAGGACCTGCCCGCAAGCCTCGAACCCGATCCGACAGCCACCGGTGTCGGACAGGCCACGGTGGAAGAGATCATCGCGGCCCTGGAACGCGGTGAGGACATCACTGACCTGTTGCCGCCCCCGGGCGTCGGTGCAGAAGGCGGCGAAGACGGTGGCGGCAGGTTTGTGCGTATCGCGCGCATTGTCGAGCCTGTTCCTCCTGTGGGGTATGAATTCCCGAGCAACGTGTTTCCGGGGCCCGACATCGAGGGTGCGGGCGGCGTGGGCGTGCTGCAGGAGCCCGAGCCGGAGCCGGAGCCGGAGCCGGAGCCCGAGCCCGAGCCTGAGCCCGAGCCTGAGCCCGAGCCCGAGCCCGAGCCCGAGCCCGAGCCTGAGCCCGAGCCCGAGCCCGAGCCCGAGCCCGAGCCTGAGCCTGAGCCTGAGCCTGAGCCTGAGCCTGAACCTGAGCCTGAGCCTGAGCCTGAGCCTGAGCCCGAGCCCGAGCCCGAGCCCGAGCCTGAGCCTGAGCCGGAGCCGGAGCCGGAGCCCGAGCCGGAGCCCGAGCCCGAGCCCGAGCCCGAGCCCGAGCCTGAGCCTGAGCCGGAGCCGGAGCCGGAGCCGGAGCCGGAACCGGAACCGGAACCGGAACCCGAGGATCCCGAGTGGTCACCCTCAGCCCACTCCGTGGGCGCCAGTGATGTGCAGGGGACCATGGCGAACGCCCTTACGCTGAAGGTGACGGGCCATCAGAGCGCATCCGTCTTTGAGACAGCCGCGGGTTTCCTTGCGGTCGATCATGCGGGGGCCAGCGACAACCCCGAAGGTATCGAAGGCGGCGAAGCGCTGTTGCTGTCACTCAGCCAAGGTACGGCCACTTCCGCGACGTTCGAGATCATGGGCCCGATCCATGGCGCCACCTACCATGTCTACGGTGAGGATGGCGCACGCATCGGCGACGCCCGGGATCTGGGTGCGGATATGGAGGGGGACTTCCTCACCGTGGACATCGGTGAGCCGTTTGCCTACATCGCGTTCCAGGGTGGCACTACCGGCCAGGGTTTGGGCGGCGAGAGCAGCGACTTCGCGGTGAAGCCCGTGGAGATCGTGGTCGGCGAAGGTGTCGAGTCCGCGGCGATCAGCACCCTGTCAGACACGGCGGATGTTGTTGATGTGGATGAAGATGACGACGAGGAGGGCCGTGAATCCCTGGAGAGCCCGCTGGTCAGCAACGAAGGCCCGACCGTGTTCAGCTGGACCGCGGACCATGCGGGCAGCCCGGGCGAACCTTCCCAGTTCGTCATCCAGGGCTTCACCCTGGGCACGTTCGGGGAGGACCCCGGTGCCGACAAGCTGGATCTGACCGACCTGCTCCAGGCCGAGAGCGAGGAAAGCCTCGATCAGTACATCATGGCGGTCGAGGAGGACGGCAGCACGGTCCTGCATATCTCCTCCATGGGCAATCTGGGTGACGGCCTGGATCAGGCCGATCAGCTGATCACCCTGGAAGGCGTGAGCATGGGCGAGATGGATTCCTTCGATTTCATCCAGTCCCTGCTCGATGACGGTCAGCTGGAGATCGATCAGTAACGCCGGAGAGCCGGGCGCAGTAACATCAGGGGCCTCGTTGACAGGATGTTGGCGGGGCCCCTTCTTTGAGCGGGCGCCGGATCCTCCCTGAAGCTGCGTGTCACCGGTGCGCAGCCTTCCAGCCCTGTCTGAAGCCCCGCAAACCTGTACTTCGGTACAGCTGCCGGACTGGTGGATGACCTCCTAGCATATTATTAGGAAAACATTGCAGTTGGTGACTCCAAGAGGAAATCCCTATGGCTACCGAAGTGATCGCGACCGTTGCTAATGTGTTTGGCGAGGTGCTGGCCCGTGATGCGGACGGCAATGTCCGCGTGCTCGCCGTAGGCGACGAAATCTATCTGGGCGAGGAGATCATCACCGCCGACGGCGCCTTCATCGCGCTGTCCTTCGAGGACGGTTCCGGCCTGATGCTGGCCGGCGGCGAACAGGTCACGATCACCGAGGAAATGGTGGCAGGTTTTGAGCCCGACCCGCAGGGTGCCGCGATCGGCCAGGCCACGGTGGAGGAGATCATCGCGGCCCTGGAGCGCGGCGAGGACATCACGGACCTGTTGCCGGCCCCCGGCGCCGGTGCCGGCGGCGGGGGGAATGGCAATGAGGGCGGGAGTTTCGTGCGTATCGAGCGCATTGACGAGCCCGTTCCCCCGGTGGTGTACAACTTCCCGGGCAACGAATTTCCGGGGCCGGGCATTGCCGGTGGCTTGAACATCCTGGAAGAAGCCGAGCCTGAGCCCGAGCCTGAGCCCGAGCCTGAGCCTGAGCCTGAGCCCGAGCCGGAACCCGAGCCGGAACCCGAGCCTGAGCCGGAGCCGGAACCCGAGCCGGAGCCCGAGCCGGAGCCCGAGCCCGAGCCTGAGCCCGAGCCGGAACCCGAGCCGGAACCCGAGCCGGAACCCGAGCCGGAACCCGAGCCGGAACCCGAGCCGGAACCCGAGCCGGAACCCGAGCCGGAACCCGAGCCTGAGCCTGAGCCCGAGCCTGAGCCTGAGCCTGAGCCCGAGCCGGAACCCGAGCCGGAACCCGAGCCGGAACCCGAGCCTGAGCCTGAGCCCGAGCCTGAGCCTGAGCCTGAGCCTGAGCCGGAACCCGAGCCGGAACCCGAGCCGGAACCCGAGCCGGAACCCGAGCCTGAGCCCGAGCCCGAGCCTGAGCCCGAGCCCGAGCCTGAGCCCGAGCCTGAGCCCGAGCCTGAGCCTGAGCCCGAGCCGGAACCCGAGCCGGAACCCGAAGACCTTCCCCACGCGATCTCACACGTCGGATTCCTGATGGTGAACGAGGCGGGCGAAGAGCTCGTGGTGAAGGTCGAAGGGTACGAGCCGAATACAAACGACCCGAGCCATCCGACCACGCTCTACGATGCCCTGGAGGCATGGGCCAGCGACAACGGGTACGACGGTTACGAGGTGTCGGATTACGTCATCAAGGCCGGGCCGAACTTCTATTCCTCGAGCGGAGAAGAATTGGAGTCGGACGACCTTCCGGACTGGGTGGAGTTGACTCCCGGTGGGCAATCAATCAAGGGGGATGAATCGGTCGATTACGACGACTTGGTGTCCGACTACGGTGCCGGTACGTTGGGGATGATGTCCACCATGGGCATGGAGGGTGAGGAAGGGGACCCTGATGACGAACAGGAACCCTTGGAGAACCCGCTGGTCAGCGACGAAGGTCCGAACGTCTTCAGCTGGAGTCCGGACGATGCGGGCACCACAGGTGAACCGTCCCTGTTCATCATCCAGGGCTTTACCCTGGGCGAGTTCGGGGAGGGCTCCAACGCCGACATGCTGGATCTGGCCGACCTGCTGCAGGACGAGAATGAGGAAAACCTCGACCAGTACATCATGGCGGTCGAGGAGGACGGCAACACGGTCCTGTATATCTCCTCCACGGGCAACCTGGGTGACGGCCTGGATCAGGCCGATCAGCTGATCACCCTGGAAGGCGTGAGCATGGGCGAGATGGATTCCTTCGACTTCGTCCAGTCCCTGCTCGATAATGGTCAGCTGAACATCGACCAGTAACGCCGGAGAGCCAAACGCAGTACCATCAGGGGCCTCGTTGACAGGATGTTGGCGGGGCCCTTTTTTCAGCAGGCACCGGATCTCCCCTGGTGAGGAGGCACGCATGTATGTAAAGCGCGATCACACCGGTGCCATCTCCATGACCTGCCGGGAACCCGGCCCGGACTGCACGGAATGGGTCGAACCGGATTCGCCGGAACTCAAGGCCTACTTCGCGCTCGAACCCGATGCGTTGGCTCGGGCGCTGGAGGAGTCGGACCGGGAGCTGGTCCGGGTGCTGGAGGACCTGGTGGAGGTGCTGACGGACAAGGGGGTCATCCGCTTCACGGATCTGCCGCTATCCGCCCAGGAGAAGCTCCGGGGACGAAAGCGGCTTCGTGCTTCCGGACAGGGCCTTGACCTGATGGTGGATGATGACACGGACCTGTAGGCCGGGCGGTGCATGGTGCTGCGGCCGACACGCGTGGAGAAACTGATGTGAAGGTCACGAGGTTGAAGAAGCGGGCTGCCGACACAGCCCCGGTCGCGCCCCGGCAGGCCTACGAGGGGAGCATCGCGCTGTCGGACGACCCACCCGTCGCGATCATCGATGACTTCCTCTCGCCTGAGGAATGCGCGGCCATCGTGCGCAGGGCGGCGGCCGGGATGAAGCGGGCGAAGGTGTCCCTGGATGACCGGAGCACCATCGTTCCCGGGCGTTCGGGCGAGAACTGCTGGCTGCGGTATGCCGATGACCCGCAGGTGCGCGACATTGGCGAACGGGTGGCCGCCGTTGTCGGCATCCCCCTTGCGCATGCCGAATCCCTGCAGGTGCTCCGCTACGCGACGGCCGAGGAGTACCGGCCCCACTACGATGCCTACGACCTGACCTCGCCGAGGGGGCAGCGGTGCTGCCGGCGTGGCGGCCAGCGCATGGTGACCGCGCTGCTGTACCTCAACGATGTCGAGGAGGGCGGCGGCACCGCGTTCCCGAAGCTGGACGTGGAGGTGAGCCCCCGGCGGGGGCGGCTGGTGATCTTCAACAACACCCGTCCCGGCGAGCTGAAGGCGCACCCCGGCAGCCTGCATGCGGGCCTGCCGGTGCTCAGGGGCGAGAAGTGGGCCGCCAACCTGTGGTTCCACGCGCGTCCCATGAGCGAGGTGCAGAACTTCGACACGTGGGACATCTGGGCACCGGCGGCCCGGCGCCGGTCCGCCCGGGCGGCCGCCACGCGGTCAGGAGCGGCGCGCGGTGGCGCTGCGGGGAGTATCCGGCTGCACGTCAACCGGGCGAAACCGATCTTCGAGTCGGCGCTGGCAACCGCCCGGTCAGGGTATCCGGACGCGGCACCGCCGGTCACTTTTGTGTACTGGGATACCTATGGCGGGAAGTCGCTCGATATCCCCCCCACACCCGGACGGCGCATCGTCCGACTGATCGACCGCCGCATCACCAACAGCCTCGGCGACAAGCGCAACCTGGCACGGCTGCTGAAAACCAATCGGCTTGCGCATCTGGCGCCGCCGACGTTTGAAACGGTACAGGAGGCGCAAGCGTATTCCGACCATCGGGAGATGGTCTGGTTCGTCAAGTCCGTGTTCGGGACGGCAGGAAGGGACATGTACTGCCTGCGCGGTGATGGCCTGGATTCCCTCTCGCTGAAGGAGAACCAGATCCTGCAGGCGGGGGTCGAGAACCTCGATCTCATTGACGGGCGCAAGTTCACGATCCGGATGTACTGCGTGGTGTGGAACGGCGCGGTGTATCTGTATGACGGCGGCTTTCTCCTGACACACGGATTCCCCTACGAAAAAGGCAGCACCGACTACGCGGTACAGATCGACCATCGGGGCTACGATCGCGATCACAGCCCCGTGGAGCTGATGCCGCTTGCGGATTTCGAGCACCGCGATGCCGTTCTTGCGCGGGTCCAGGCCTGCGTCAGGGACCTGGGGCCGATACTGGAGCGCACGAGAAGTGCGTCCGGAGTCGATGCCTACACCGTGCTGGGCATGGATTTCCTGCGCCTGGATGACGGGTCTGTGAAGCTGCTGGAGATCAACACGATGCCCAACTTCATTCACCGTCAGGTACGCGGCAAGGAAGTCATGGAAAGGGTCAATGTGCCGTTCTGGGCGGCGGTCCTGAAAACCATCCTGGGTGCCGGGGATGCGAGTGCCGAACTGATCGAGGTGCAGCCTGAAAGCCTCACCCGGGCGGCGGGCGGCTGAGATCCCTGGCGCGGCAGGCGCCGTAACCGCTACACGGCGCGCCCGGTCATGGCGTCCAGGCCCAGTTCCGGCAGTTTCTCCAGGTCCTCGGGCGTGTCACAGCCTTCGGCGATCGCCAGGATGCCGATGGAATGGGCCAGGGTGCACAGGCCTCGCACCAGGGCCCGCGCCTCCGCCGATCCGCGGGTGGCGGCAATCAGCGCCCCGTTGAGTTTCACGTAATTCACGCCAAGGCTGCTCAGATCGTGCTGGCGGAAGGTCTCGGGGCCGGCGTGCTCCAGACCGATCCGGCAGCCGGTACCCTGGGCGATGCGGCAGATGTCGCGCAGTTCGCCCGGGTGCTGCAGGGCGCTGCGGGCCGGAAACTCCAGCCACAGGTGGCCGGCCACCTCGGGGGAACTGCCCAGTGCGGTCTCCAGACGATGGCGGAACCCGGTGTCGCACAGGGTGCGCACCGACAGATTGATGGCCAGGGGCTGCTGCTCGCGCCGGATGCGTGCCATGGCCGCCTCAAGTACCGCCTGATCCAGACTCTGAATCAGATCCAGGCGCTCGGCCCACGGCATGAAGTACCCGGCCGCACATTGTTCGCCCTCCAGGGTGAGGCGCATCGGGGCCTCGGTGTGCAGCAGCTTGCCGCCGGGATCCACCACCGGAAAGCTGCCCAGGATGATGCCGCGCTCATCCAGGGCGCGGGTGATCGCCTCGCGCCAGGCCTCCTGACCGGTATACGGGTGGGCGGCGTGGGGTTCATGTTCGGCCCGGTCACCGCCGTCCATCTCGGCGCGCGCCAGGGCATTGTCCACGCGGGCCAGGATCTGACCGGTGTCATCCCCGGCCTCGAACGGGGTGGCGCCGACGGTCAGGCGAAGGCCCTCGGGCGCCTGCCCGCCCAGGGCGCCGCGCACGGCCGCGAGCACCGAATCCGCGTAGAGCTGCGGGTCGGTGACGTTCTCCGCGAACAGGGTGAGGTCCGAACCGTTCAGGCGTCCCGCCGCGCCGTAATCCGTGGTTGCGGCCTCGTGGTCCAGGACCTCCGCGATCCGCTGCAGCAGGGTGTCCGCCCCGGCGTGTCCCACCTGCCGGTTGAGCGCCGCCAGGTCCTGCACCCGCAGCACGACCAGAATGCCCGCGGTTCGGGCGTGCCGGCTGTCAAGGGCGGCCTGAAGGCGGGCCAGGAACGGCTCGCGTCGCAGAAGGCCGGTGACCGGATCGTGAAGCAGGCGGTTCTCCAGGATCTCCAGCCGTGCGGATTCCTCCATCAGCATCAGGCGGACATGCTCGGACAACCGGTTCATCGCCCGCACCAGGGTGCGGAACTCCAGGGTACGCGGCTCCCGGATGGTGACGAAGCGACGGGCGCCGATGGCGCGGGCCTGTTCGACTACGTCGTTGAGCGGGCGCACCAGACGCCCAAGCAGGAAGCTGCCCAGCAGGCCGATCAGCAGCAGCCCGGCAGCGAAGATGCCGATCAGGCGAAGCGTGCCGCTCCACAGCGACTCGTAGGCGTAGGTGGTCTGGCTCTCCACATAGAGGGTGCCGAAGGATCGCCAGCCGTCGGAGATATGCGCGACGCCGGGACGGATGTCGAATGCCACCATGGACACGAACCAGTCGGGCACCCCCTGCGGCGCCGCCGGGTTGTGGCGCTCCTGAATCACCTCGCCGTCGGGCGCAACCAGCCGGATGCGGCGGTAGTGGCCGGTGTCGAACTGCGCCGCGACCTGCAGCTCCACGGTGGTTTCGTCCTTGGGGAGCTGCGACAGCGACAGGGCCAGCGATGCGGCGTTGTCGATGTTCTTGGTGTGCAGTTGCTGAATCAGATAATTGCGGGCCGACAGGGTGCTCACCACGATGCTGACCATGAGTGCCAGCAGCAGGAGGATGGCGACGGCGATCCAGAGCTGTTTTCTCAACGACATGGTGTAGCCCTCACTCGGTGCCTTGAGTATCCGTGATCGGACGGTTCAGGTCGATGCCGTCCGCGTCCATCTGTTCGAGCACCCGGCGCCAGCGCGACAGGCGGGCGGTGGGATCGGCGGCGGAGCGTTCGGCTCCGTCGGGCCAGAGCCCCTCGCTGTTGAAACTGAAGATCGGCGTCAGGTCGTCGCGGCGGGAGGCGGGCTCGATAAAGGTGACCAGATTGTCCAGCACCAACGGCTCGGCACCGGGATCCGTGAAGTAGCCAAGCACCATGTGCGCCTGCGTGATGTTGCTGCCGGGTCCGCCCATGCGCGCGACCACATAGAACAGCCGAAGGCGCTCATCCGGCACCCCGAGCTTGCGCAGGCTCACGTACTTGGCGATGGTGAAGTCCTCGCAATCCCCCGCGCCTTTGTCCAGCGCCTCCAGCGGCGTGGCCCAGAAGTCCTCCTGGCCCCAGGTCACCCGGTCGTCCTGGTAGAGGAGCATGCGGTTGAAGAACTCGTTCACCTCGCGGATCTGGGTCCGCTCATCGTCGTCGGCCACCCGTTCCAACAGGTCACGCCAGTGGCGCACGCGCTCGGCGGTCTCCGGCCCGTGGCGTTGCGCCGCGATGCGTTCCAGGCGCTCAAAGTCGTCCAGCCCCGCCAACTGAGTGCTGGCCGCCAGGCCAAGGATCAGCAGTGCCAGCAACAGCAGATGGCGCGGACACCGAAAGGCGGGGCTGGGCAGTCGTCTCGGTAACAAGGGCCGGGGCGCCGTGGGATGAGGGGTTACCGGTTGATGATGGGCGAAGGGCGGGTGGAATGCCAGAACAGGGCGCCTGCCCGGGACGTCATCCAGGTGTAATCGGTTTGTGGATCATGTATGCCGTGCAAGTGTTGAGAATCTCTTCACAATTATTGCAAGGTCACGCGGAACGTCCTATTCTTGCAGGGAGCGAATACTGTCCTGCATGGAAGGGTGGCTTGGGCAATCCGGGCCGCCGGGGACAGTGACCTTTTTCGTTAGGGGAGAATGACGATGACCAGAAGTGGGTCCATGTCCGGCAGGGGACGCCTGTGCGCGTTGGCGGCGGCCGTTGCACTGTGTGTGGGAGGCACGGCGCAGGCCGAAGCCCCGGAACCGCTCCGCCAGGCGGCGATCGAGGCGGTGGCCTCGCATCCCGATGTGCAGCAGCGTTGGCACGCGTTTTTGGCGGCAGGCAATGAACGGGATGGCGCGCGGGGTCTCTTTCTCCCGAAAGTCGATCTCAACGCACGCGGCGGGTATCATCGCCAGCGCTATCCGCGGGATGATTTCGAGGATTTCTCCCGCAACCCCCGCGCGGTCGATGTCACCCTGACCCAGATGCTCTATGACGGCTTCGGCGTGCGCAGCGAGGTGGTCCGCCTGAGCGAGATCCAGCGGGTGCGCTACTTCGAGCTGCAGGAAGCTTCACATCAGGCCGCGCTGGAGGCGGTGCGGGCGTTTGCCGATGTGCAGCGCCAGCGGCAACTGGTGGACCTGGCGCAGGAGAACTACGACGCGCACAAGGGCGTCTATGATCAGGTCGTCGAACAGACCGAGAGCGGTGTCGCCCGTGCCGTGGATCTGGAGCAGGCGGCCGGCCGTCTGGCGCTGGCCGAATCGAACCTGCTGACCGAGCGCCAGAATCTGCATGACGTGAACGCGCGCTACTACCGGGTGGTGGGCATGGCACCTCCGCCCGGGCGCGTCGATCTCCAGGGTGTCTTCCCGGAGGAACTGATGCCCGCCACGCCTGCCGAGGCCCTGACCGCAGGCATCACTATGAACCCGGGGATGTTCGCGTCGCTGTCCAACATGGAGGCGGCGCAGCAGCAGCATAATGTGGCCCGCGCCGCATACCACCCGCGCGTGGACTTCCAGGTGCGTCATGGATGGTCGAATGACATGCTGCCGCGCGAGGACGTGCGAACCATCGATACATTGGCGCAGGTGGTGCTCACCTGGAACCTGTTCCGGGGCGGCACCGACAAGGCCCGCGTGCAGCAGTACACCGAAGAGTTCGACGCGGCCCGTTACCGCCAGGAAGAGGTCTGCCGCAACGTCCGCCAGACGGTTTCCGTGGCCTATAACGACATCCGCTCCCTGACCACGCAGCTGCGTTTTCTGCGCCAGCACCGCAACTCCTCGGATCGCGTGCGCACCGCGTACCGTCAGCAATTCGGTATCGGCCAGCGGAGCCTGCTCGATCTGCTCGATACCGAGAACGAGTACTTCGAGGCCAGCCGCGCCTTCGTGAACGCGAGTTACGACCTGGAGATCGCGAACGCCCGGGCCCTGGGCGGCATGGGCAGGTTGCTCGATGCACTGAATATCGCGCGCGAGAACATGCCCACTGCGGAGGAACTGGGTCTCGGGCCCGATTACCGCATCGATCCGGAGAATGTCTGCCCGCCGGAGGTTCCGGAGATGGTGGGTACCCGGCACGAAAGCATCTTCCAGTAAGTCCCGACCGGTTTTCTTCCGGTGCGAAAGGCACGCCATTGGCGTGCCTTTCGTCTTTCTGCGGTCGGGTGAATGGCCCCGGAACACCGTCGATGGACCGTCCCGGGCCGCGTGAGTGGTTCTGACTGCGGGGCATCGTGCGCTGTTCTCAAGCTCCTCCGTCCCCAACCGATGCTCCTTGCCGGCGCTACCCTCTGCCAGGGCCAGGACGGCATGATCCCCGGTTTCAACGGAATTGCGTCCCGCCCGTGTGAACGCGGGTGGGACATCAGGCCACGATGTTGATCAAGATCAATCGGTGGAGGCGCCGGAGCGGACAGAATGACCTCATCGGCACGCGGGACGGCCCCCTCCGCCACCGGCAGGGGCAGCGCGCAAACCGGACATTGAGCGATGCGCCGCATGACGGGGCAAGAGGTACCTGAAGATGAGCAGAAAACGCAAGGCCGCGGCCAGGGTGAACAGGCCGAAGCAGTCCCTCCGCGTTATCCAGGCGATCGGCATCACGGCCATCGTGGCCGGCGCCCTCGGCGTCATGGCGATCAAGTCCACACAGGCGGCCGACATGGTGGTCTACAAGAGCCCGACCTGCGGGTGCTGCAATGACTGGATCGACCACATGAAGGAGGCGGGTTTCAAGATCGAGCCGAAGAACCGGCAGAACCTGAGCCCCATCAAGGCCGAGCTGGGTGTCGCGGGCAATCTCCAGTCCTGCCATACCGCCACCATCGGCGGCTACGTGGTGGAGGGGCATGTGCCGGCCGATCTGGTTCGGCGCATGCTCGATGAGCAGCCGGATATCCGGGGCATCGCCGTTCCGGGGATGCCGATGGGGTCCCCCGGCATGGAAGGCGGCCCGTACACGGAACGCTACGACGTGGTCGCCATCGGCACCGACGGGCGGACGCGCATCTACGATCGCAGGTAGCACCGTACCCGGCCCCCGCGCACAGCGGATGTGTCCGGGATGCCGGGGGTGAGGCGGGAGGCGTTTAGCCACAGGGGGTACAGAGGGCGCAGAGCAAAACGAGCGAATCGAACCGGGTCACGGCGCCTTGCGCCTCCTTCCCGGTAACCTGACCGAAGCCAGCTCTCGATTCTCTTCTGTGCCCTCTGTGGCTAAACGAAACGGTGCCTTGCGCACGTCGCGGGGCGTCGCCGGGATTCCTCCACCCGGTGGTGCCCTGCCCTTTGTCCGCGGTCGGGGGGCACCCCCGCTCAGGCCCACGCCATGACCCGCTTCGGCACCCCGCGTGATGCCGCCGGGCACGTCCGACCCTCAATGATCTGCTTCTGATCCGGCCCGGAGGCGCACCGCGAACCGCGTCCCCCGGTTGAACCCATGCGTCCCCCGGAACCCGTCCGGTGTCACTGCGCCGATCGGGGACCCTGAGCGTCCCCGTCGCGCGAACCGGTGTGCGTCCCGGGGCGGGGGCTTCTCCTCTCCTCCTCCATCGGTCCCGGGCAGGATGTCGGCGGACTGGGCCATGTGACCCGGAGGTGTGTGGTATGACGCCGCGCATCATCGTCTGTTTTGTCGTGAGATCAGTCGGTTACGGGTTGGCATGCACGTTGCTGACCGCAAGGCATCCGCCCACTGCGACTCACACCAACGATGCATGCGACTCTGAAGGATATCTCTCCGTATCCGGCATCCCGGCTTTGCGCCTCGGCAGCAGGCGTTCTGCTGCTGGCCTATGCGGGCTGTGCCTGGAGTGAAACAAACGCGCTGCAGACCATCGTCGTCTCCGGCTCGGCCATCGAGGACCGCTTCGAGGCGGGCCTTCATGACCCGTCCAGCTCGACCGTCATCAGCGGCGAGCAGATCGACGAACAGCGAGCCACCAACATCATCGATGTGCTTCGTGCCGTCCCCGGCCTGACCGCGGACCTGCGAGGAGGCGAGGACGGCACCAAGATCCGACTTCGCGGAATCGACAATCAGCGCTTCATGAGCGAAAAGCCCGGCGTGGCCATCATCATCGACGGCGTGCCGGTGTTCGAGCGTACGGGACGGGTGAATATCGATCTCGATAACATCGAATCCATCCGCGTCATCAAGGGCGGCGCCTCCTATCTGTATGGCGAGGATGCCCTGTCCGGGGCGGTGGTGATCACCACCAAGCGCGGCGCCCGCCATGAAGGCGTGACCGCCGAGCACGACCGGGGCTCGTTCGGTTACCAGCGCTGGCATGTCAAGGGCGGGTGGCTCAGCGACAACTTTGGCGGTCACCTTCAGTACTCGGATCGGCAGACCGACGGTTATTACGCCCTTTCCGAACGCTACGCCAAGACTCTGGCCGGCAACTTCCAGTGGTTCATCGATGATCGCAGCGACCTGACATTTGGTTTCGAGCGCTCCGATCGCTACCGCGACCGGGAAGGATCGGTCACCGGCGTGACCAACGCCCGGCTGGACCCCAAGGGGGAGGAGCAAGGGCGCGGGCGCACGCGCCACTTCGAGATCGACCTGCAGCGCCTCAATCTCACCTACGCCAACCACTTCTCCCCCACCGGCAACCTGCTGGCCATTGCCTATCAGTATGACGATCAGACCGATTTCTGGGTGGCGCCGATCCGCTTTGACGCGGACGGCAACTTTGTCGATGACAGCCAGGTCGATGCCTATCAGCGAAGCACCGATTACGAGCAGCAACAGCGGGGCATGAAGCTCGAGGCACGCGAATCCTTCGGCCGATGGGGCCTGATGGGCGGCGCGGAACTGAAGCGCAACACCTTTGACGAAATCTCGGTAGTCCGCGAGGACTACCGGAACTCGCCGGTCGGACCCGTCATCGAGGCGGGCACTGTGATGAGTGACGGCTACCGCGAGGAGACTACCCACGCCCTGTATGCGGAAACCCGGGTCGGGCTGGGCGAGGCTACTACGGCGACCGCCAATTACCGGCTGGACCGGATCAGGCTGGAGGACGAGGACCGCCTCGCAGGCATCGAGCGTGACAAGACACTGACCGTGCATTCATGGCGCATCGGCGGCGACCACCAGCTCAGTCCGGTGACATCGCTTTATGGCGGCATCTCCACCGGATTCCGGGCCCCGACACTGGAGGAGTTGTCCACCAATCCCGATCTCGATCCCGAGCACACCCGCAACTACGAGATCGGCCTGCGCACCGATGTGGATCTGCTCGGCTGGCCGACGCAGCTCAACAGCTCGATCTTCCATATCCGCCGCAAGGACTACATCGTCAGCAACATCGGCCAGTACGTGAATGCCAAGGCTGCCGACGAGGTGTACTTCGACAATATCGGCGATGTGGCCAGCCAGGGCCTCGAGCTCGCGCTGCGAACGGACGTCCGGCACCAGCTTGCCTTCGATCTCGCCTACACCTACCTGGACAGCTACTTCAAGCGCTACGACGAGTACTACATGGCGCTGGGCAACATGATCGGGGGAACACCGGTCGATTCCCTTGAGGAGCTGACGGACCCCAATACCCAGGTCTATTTCCAACCCTACGACAACAAGGGCAATAAGGTGCCGCGCACGCCCTCCCACACGATCAATTTCCGCACCCACTGGCATCCCGCCCCCGCGTGGCGGTTCACCACCGAGATCGACTATCGCGGTGAAAGCTATGCCGACGAGATCAACCAGGAGAAGCTGCCTTCGCGCACGTTGCTCAACATGATGCTGGCCTACAACAGCCGCGTCAGGCTGTTCGGCGGGAAGGCCTCCACGGTCAGGGCCTACCTCAAGGTGGACAACGTCCTGGATGACCAGTACTTCCTGATCGCCAGGGGCTTCTACGACACCAATCGCGACGGCGTCTATGACGGCGAGGATCTGTCCATCGTAGTCGATCCCGGCCGCGTCTGGACGGCGGGCCTTTCGGTGAGCTTCTGATGCGCCTCACCGGCGCCGCGCTGCTCTTTGCGGCCATGCTGTTGTGGCTGGCCCAGCCCGCCCATGCGATGCAGTGGCGACTGGTGGCCGGTCCGGAGGAAGCGGCGGCGCATGGCGGCGAACATGCCCATGGGCATGGAGATCACTCCGGGCAGGGCGCGGGGTCCCGCCGCCCGCCGGCGGGCGCGATGCGCCATGGCTCGGTGCCATGGCTCAGTGACACCGGCGATGTGGAGGTCACGTTGTGGTCGCCTGACCGGCGGGAGATCGCCCTTGACGGCACCCGCCCCCGTCTGCCGCGCACCGCGCACGGCTATTATCAGGCACTGGTCGCCGTGCGCCGCCACGAAGGCGGAGAGGAGAGCGCGATCCATTATCTTCAGTTGCGCAGCCCGGAGGAGCCGGACCTGCGCGGCCGGTTCGCGCTGCGTGCCGCGAGCCGCATCAGCCCCGCGGATCTGACCGGGGCCCGCAAGACGCGCCTCGAGATCGTCCCGGCCCCGCTGCCGAGGGAACACCGGCGTTTGCACGAGGGGATGCGCGCCGCCTTCGTGGTTCGCCTGGAGGGGGAGCCCCTGGAGGGGGCGACGGTTGAGCTGCGCACATCCAATGGCACGCGGCTGATGGAGCGCGCCGATCAGACCGGGCGGGTCGCATTCCGCATACCGACGGACTTCGAGCAGGTACTGCCCGGCCGCCGCGCCACCCCGCCCGCCGAACTGGTGCTGCGGAGCATGCATCGTGCGGACGGTGAGCGCCTTGCCACCACCCTGACCATGCCCTACAGCCCCCATCCGTCGAACTGGGAGTCGGCGGGCTGGGCGGTGGGTCTGCTGGCGGCCGGCATGGTGGGGGGCGGACTGATCGGTCGCAGGGTGAGCGCCCTGGCGCCGCCGCCCCGCACTCACGGCAGGAAGAGACCGAGCCGGGGGGGCGAGGCATGAGGTTCTGGCGCAATGTCTCGGTGATCCGCAAGCTGGCGCAGACGGTGATCGTAGTGTTCCTGGTGTTCGGGGCCTCGGTGGTCGGCGTGTACACCGCCGACAAGATCACCACTGCGTTCCCCGCGCTGACCTGTGCCTACGACGGGCAGAGCGCCGACTACTGCGTGCTGGTGCCGGTGCAGCGACAATCCGGGCGCTACATCGGCAGCGCCATTCTCGGCGAGGCGTCGCTCTGGACGGGCCTGCTGACCGTCGGCCTGACCCTGACGACCTTTCTGATCCTGTTCGTGTTGTTCAACAAGGCCTTCTGCGGGTGGGCCTGCCCCCTGGGGTTTTTCCAGGAATTGCTCGCCAGTCTGGGGCAGAAGCTGGGCATCCGGCAGCCCGACGGCCTGCCGGACAAGGCCGTCAGGCGGATCCGGCCGGCCAAGTGGTTCATGCTGGCCATTCTGGTGTTCGGGCTGCCCATCGTCGGCGGGATGGGCCTCGCCACGGCCGGCTTTGCCAACAGCGCCACCTTCTGCAGCGTCTGCCCGAGCCGCTTCCTGACCACCCTGGCCACCGGAGATCTGAGCCAGTTCAGAATCAATCTTTCCAGCCCCGGGACCATGTTCTGGACGGGTGTGGGTGTCTTTCTCTTCGGCCTGATCGTCACGCTGGGGATGACCCTGCGCCAGCCGTTCTGCCGGATCTGCCCCATGCTGGCGTTGCATGCGGCCTTCCGCAGACTCGGCCTGGTGAGGCTGGTGAAGAAGGGCACTCCCCGCTGCGAAAAGTGCGGCCTGTGCGCGAAGGCCTGCCCCATGGACATCCGCGAGATCCACACCGAGATGCACAAGCGGGACGTGACCTTCCCGGATTGCACCCTGTGCGCCCGGTGTGTCGAGTTCTGTCCGGACAAGGACGTGCTGCAGATCCGCTATGCGGGCATGCCGCTGTTTTCCTCCTCGCCGGCCTATTTCAAGGAACGCAAGAAGGCGCAGGTCCGGTGGGAGAAGATGCGGTTCGCCTCGTTCGGGGCGCCGGGCAGGGCGGGTGAGCCCGGTGAGGCCACGCGTGGGGCATCGCGCTCCCGGAGCGATGGAGGCAGGTCGTGATGGACGGCCTGGTGCTGTCGACCGGGGCGGCCCTGATGCTCGGACTGGCGTTCGGAGCGGGGACCTGTTCCATCGTCTGCCTGCCCCTGCTGGGGCCGGCCCTGGTGGGTCGGGGCGGGGGGCGCGCCGCAGCCTGGCTGACGGTCGGCGCGTTTTCCCTGGGGCGTCTGCTCGGCTACACCGGCATCGCCGCCGCGGCCGGTCTGGCCGGACAGGCCATGGCGGTAGAGAGCCCCTGGCTGATGCGCTTGTTCACGGGGCTGGGCTGCATGCTGGTCGGCCTGGTCATCCTGGTGCGTGCCGGTCGCCGCAGCGCCGGCTGCGGCGACAAGGGCAGCTCGACGGTTCGCATCATGCGCCCGATGGCGGATACCGCACGCCAGCGGCGCGCCGTGGCCTCGGGCAGCTTTGCCATGGGGTTGGGCATGGCGTTCAGTCCCTGTGCGCCACTGGGCACGGTGGTGCTTGCCGCCGCCGCCCTGGGCAGCATGGCGGGCGGCGCCATGCTCGGCATGGCCTTCGGCGCGGGAGCGACTGTCATCCCGGCCCTGTTGTTCGGACTGGGCGTGTCTTCGGTGGCCTGGCGCCTGCGCCTGCACCTGGCCGGCCAGCGGGTGCTCCTGGAGCGCCTGGCGGGGGGCTTCCTTGTGCTGCTGGGATGCGCCCTGCTGATGGGCTGGGTGCGGTTGTAGGGGGGGAGTCGGGGGTCAGAATCCTCGACTGCCGGCGCCTGGCCGCAGTGCAGGGGGATCTGCCATGGGCCGAAGGGACGAAATCATGGATGTCCCGTTCCTTTTCCTGTTGGTCCTGCCTCAACGCAAAGCGGCCACGTAATGCGCGACGGCATCGACATCGGTTTCCGAAAGGCCTCTTGCGACACCGAACATGGCGCTGGGCCGGCGCGGGCTTTCACCGCTGCGATACGCCTTGAGCACATTGGCAACATACGACGGGCTCTGGCCGGCGATGCGCGCGTAACCCTGCTCCCCCAGCCCCTGGTCACCGTGACACTGGGCGCAACGCGCCTCATAGACCCCCGCCCCCGCGCGCGCCAGCTCGGTGTCGAGGTCCGCGATCGGCTCCAGTTCCATGTTCGCGTAGTACAGCGCGAGGACGACCTTTTCCTCCGTGCTGAAGGTCTCCGCCAGATCGTTCATGATCCGCTTCTCGCGGGTGTGGGAGGCGAACTGCTCGATCTGGTCGAGCAGGTAGACGGGGTTCTGGCCGGCCAGGGAGGGATAGTTCGGCCGGCGGGCATTGCCGTCCGGGCCGTGACAGGCATTGCAAAAGACCGCGCGCCCGCGCCCTTCCGCAATGACCCGCTCGAGCGCATCGGGGTCATTTTCCACCTCCGCCCGCAGGGCCTCGTAGGCACTGAGGAGTTCCCCGGGCAATGCGTGAGGGCCGTGCTCGGCTTGCACTGAGAATGCGCCCAGTATGAGCGCGGTGAGGATGATGCATCTGATCATGGCGTTGGTCCTTCCTGAGACTGGAAACCGCTTCCAACGTGGCTGGACCGGTCCTCCCCAACAGAATTTTCCCACACATTTTCCATGGATTAGAGCCCGATGAGGCCCTCGTCCATCGCCGACAAGCTACCGTTCATGACGTTCGGGCCGCCGCCGGCGGGATGGCGGATGCACTGAAAGCCGACGGCGTTTCAGCCACAGAGGGCACAGAGGGCACAGAGGTAAAACCGAACTGGAGCGGATTTCAGATCAGGCCTGAACAATGGCGTTCGGACTTGCTTCCTTGCTCTGTGACCTCTGTGACCTCTGTGGCCAAACGCCTTCAGGTCTTGCACACGGCGCTGCCTTGCGCCTCCCGGCTCAGGGTGGTTCCGGGTGTGCATGGCGTGTGGGCGCTCCATAGCGTCGGCATCGCGCCGGGCCCGGCCCACTTCGCCTATACTGCCAAGCCATTGCGACCCATCCACCAGAGGCATGTCATGACCCGTATCGGCACACCCCTCTCCCCCTCGGCCACCCGCGTGATGCTGCTGGGCGCGGGTGAACTGGGCAAGGAGGTGATCATCGCCCTGCAGCGCCTGGGGGTGGAGGTGGTTGCGGTGGACCGCTACGAAAACGCCCCCGGGCACCAGGTTGCCCACCGGGCCTACGTGATCGACATGACCGATGCCGCCGCGCTTCGCGCACTGGTGGAGCGCGAGCACCCCGACCTGATCGTGCCGGAGATCGAGGCCATTGCCACGGATGAACTGGGGCGCATTGAGGCCGACGGGCTGGCACGGGTGATCCCGACGGCGCGCGCGACGCAACTCACCATGAACCGGGAAGGAATCCGGCGTCTGGCCGCGGAGGAGCTGGGGCTCGCCACCTCCCGCTATGCCTTCGCCGATTCCCTGGAGGCGCTGGCGGCCGCCGTCGGCGACGGCATCGGCTATCCCTGCATTGTGAAACCGGTGATGTCCTCGTCGGGAAAGGGGCAGTCGCTGGTGGCAGATGCCGGGGAACTGAGTGCGGCGTGGGAGTATGCGGGCAGCGGCGGGCGGGTATCCCGGGGGCGTGTGATCGTCGAGGCGGTGGTGGCGTTCGACTACGAGATCACCCTGCTGACGGTCCGCTCCCGGGGTGAGGATGGTGTCGTCCGAACCGATTTCTGCGCGCCGGTCGGCCACCGGCAGGTGAAGGGCGATTACGTGGAAAGCTGGCAGCCCCAGCCCATGAGCGCAGCGGCGCTTGCGCGCGCCCGGGAGATGGCCGACGTCGTCACCGGGGCCCTGGGTGGCCAGGGGCTCTTCGGCGTGGAGTTCTTCGTGCGCGGCGACGACGTCTGGTTCAGCGAGGTGAGCCCGAGGCCCCACGACACGGGGCTGGTGACGCTCGCCACCCAGTGGCAGAGCGAATTCGAGCTGCACGCCCGGGCCATCCTCGGTCTGCCCGTTGATACGCGCCTGCGCAACCCCGGCGCGAGCGCGGTGATCTATGGCGGCCTGGAGGCGAAGGGTGTCGCCTACGAGGGCGTGGATGCGGCGCTGGCTGTGCCCGGCACCGACCTGCGCCTGTTCGCCAAGCCCGAGGCCTTCGAGCGCCGCCGCATGGGTGTCGCGGTCGCCCACGGCGACGACATCGACGACTGCCGCGCCCGCGCCCGCGAGGCGGCGGGACGGGTGCGGGTGGTTCGGGGGTGAGGCGTGAGGGGTGAGGCGTGAGGAGGTAGGCGTGAAGCCACCCGCCCCTACCCCGGTCCTTCCCCATGAGGGGGAGGGAATAACCGGTAGGCACGTGCATCCCTGGGCACGGTCATTACGCTCCACGCCTAACGCCTAACGCCTAACGCCTAACACCCGCCAGGGCGCTGCAGCGGCACTTCCACCTCCTGGCGTTTCTCGGGACCGGCCAGCAGTTCGATCAGTCAGTAGGATGGGTCAAGCGCAGCGGACCCATGCGGAAAGGCTACGACGCCAACGACAGGTGACGGTGCGATGGCGGCCACCCGACCCCGGGGCCTGGCTGCTGGCTCCCTGGCTCCGCTGTCCGCATGGGCACGCTTCGCTTTGCCCATCCTACGGTCCGGGACCAGTGACGGCGGGATGGCGTCAGTAGGATGGGTCAAGCGCAGCGGACCCATGCGGGGAGGCACAACGCCTTACGCCTGACGCCCGCCAGGGCGCTGCAGCGGCACTTCCACCTCCCGGCGCTTCTCGGGACCGGCCAGCAGGTCGATCAGTCAGTAGGATGGGCACGCTTCGCTTTGCCCATCCTACGGTCCGGGACCAGTGACGGCGGGATGGCGTCAGTAGGATGGGTCAAGCGCAGCGGACCCATGCGGGGAGGCACAACGCCTTATGCCTGACGCCCGCCAGGGCGCTGCAGCGGCACTTCCACCTCCCGGCGCTTCTCGGGGCCGGCGAGGAGTTCGATCAGGGCCAGGGCGAAGTCCATGGCGGTGCCGGGGCCGCGGGAGGTGATGACGTTGCCGTCGCGCTGGACGGTCTCCGCGGTCAGGGTGGTGTCGTCGCCCAGTTCCATGCCCTCCAGCACACCCGGGAACGAAGTGGCCTTGCGGCCCTTGAGCAGACCGGCATCGGCCAGCACCTTGGGCGCCGCGCAGATGGCACCCACGAAGCGGCCCTGTTCGCTCAGTTTCTTCAGCAGCCGGTGAATGCGCGGGTCGGCGTTCAGGTGGTCGGCGCCGGGCAGGCCGCCGGGCAGGACCATGAGGTCGTAGTCGCCGCCTTCGGCCTCGTCCAGGGTCTGATCCGGCAGCAGCATGGTGCCCCGGGAGCATCGCACCGGGCCCGGCACGAGACCGGCGGTGACCACGTCGAACCCGGCCCTGCGCAGCAGGTCGATCAGCGTGACGGCTTCGAGTTCTTCGGAGCCGTTGGCGAGAGGGATGAGGATGCGTGCCATAACCGGTTTGCCTCCATCTTCTTTCTCTGCAGGTAGTCGCTGACGGTGACCAGTTCGACGCCGGTTTCGTGCATCTGCGCCAGCCGTCGTTCCAGTACCGCCAGGGTGGACCCATGGGGGTGGCCGATGGCCAGGGCATGGCCCTGCTGCCGGGCCAGTGCCAGAAGGCGGTCCATCTCCGCCTCCACGATGGATTCGTCGTCCGGGATCCAGTCGAGGAACACATGCCGCCGGGTGGCGGGCAGCCGGTGGCTCAGCGCGGTGCGCTGGGCCACGGTCAGCGCCGTGGTGCGGCTGTCGACGAAATACAGGCCGTCGTGGCTGGCCAGTTCGGCCATGAACCAGTCCATGTGTTCCTGCTGTCGGGTGAGCAGACTGCCCATGTGGTTGTTCACGCCGCGCGCATGGGGCACCGAGGCCAGCGCGGTCCGCAGGGTGTCACCCAGGGTCTCGCGGTCCATGTCGGCGGTGATGCCGCCGGGCCCGAGGGGCCGGTCGTCACCAGCCTGCATGGGCAGATGCAGCATGATCTCCTTGCCCGCCTCGTGTCCCCGGATCGCCAGGACCTCGGCATGGGGTGTGTGCGGCAGGAAGGAAAGGGTCAGGGCCCCGGGCAGCGCGAGCGTGCGAAGCCCCGCCTCGTGCTGATTGCCCAGGTCGTCGATGATAATGGCCACGAAAGGACGGGGCTCCCCGCCGTGGCCCTGTACGGCCCAGAAGGCCAGGGCCGCCAGCCACAGCACAGCGAGCCGCCGGCCGGCGGCCCGCATCAGCTGCGGGCCTGGAGGATCGTGAGGCCCTTGAGCAGGTTGAGGGCCTCGTAGAGCTGGTAGTCACGTTGGGCCAGGGAGGCGCGCTCGCCGTTGTCGTTGTCCTCGCGTGCCTCCTCGGCCGCGCGCTGGCGCTGCAGGTGGCGCGAGAGGTCTGCCTCGGTGACTGGGCGCAAGGCGCCTTCCTCGCCGTCCGCCTGGCTGACCTTGAGGCGCTCCAGCAGGATATCGGGATCGATGCCCTCAGCCTGGATGGACCGGCCCTCCGGCGTGTAGTAGCGCGCCGTGGTCAGCTTGAGCGCGGTGTCCTGTCGAAGCGGCAGGATGGTCTGCACGGAGCCCTTGCCGAAGGTACGCGTGCCCATGACCACCGCGCGCTGGTGATCCTGCAGCGCGCCGGCCACGATCTCCGAGGCGGAGGCCGATCCTTCGTTCACCAGCACCACCATGGGGGCACCCTGCAAGACATCACCGGGGGATGCCTGGTACTTGAACTGGGCATCGGCGGTGCGGCCTTCCGTGTAGACGATCAGGCCCTCCTCCAGGAAGGCGTCCGAAACGCCCACGGCGCCATTGAGAACGCCACCGGGGTTGTTGCGCAGGTCCAGGATCAGGCCGCGCAGGCCGTTGCCTTCCCTCTGCAGTTTCTGTACCTCATCAACCAGGTTCTGCGCGGTCTTGGACTGGAAGTTGCTGATGCGCACGTAGGCGAATCCGGGCTCCAGCATCTCGCTGCGCACGCTGCGCACCTGGATCGTGTCACGGGTCAGGGTGATCCGCAGGGGCTTGTCAGCGCCTTCACGAATGATGGTCAGGGTGATGTCGGTGCCCTTGGGGCCGCGCATCACGTTGACGGCCTCGTTGAGGCTCATGCCCTTCACGGGTTGGTCGTCCAGGCGGATGATCAGGTCGCCGGCGCGCACTCCGGCCCGGCTGGCGGGGGTGTCGTCGATGGGGGCGATCACCTTGACGAAGCCGTCCTCCATGCCCACCTCGATACCAAGGCCGCCGAACTCTCCGCTGGTGCCGATCTGCAGGTCGTGGAAGTCACGCTTGCTGAGGTAACTGGAATGGGGATCGAGACCGGAGAGCATGCCGCGAATGGCATTCTCCAGGAGCGTGGCATCATCCACCTCTTCGACGTAGTTGCGCTTGATGCGCATGTAGACATCGGTGAAGGTGCGCAGATCCTCCAGAGGGATCGCCTCGTGGCCATCCTGCTTATTGGCAAACACGCCGAAGGATATGCTGAGCGCGAGGCCAAGCACGATGCCGGTGAGGATTCCCACGCTCATCCGAATGGTCGGTTTCATACTTACGGATCTCCAGTGTCGCGGTCGGCGGCCGGGGCGCGCGGACCTCATATAAGCCGATCATAACATCGACGGCCTGACCCGCCTATGTCACCCCGTGACGGACGGGGATGCACATGCGGGCTAGCGGTCGGATGCGGGAGCGGCGATCTTCACATTAGAGTCGCACCACCGCCCGGGGTTCACCGGTTTGCCCTGCTGGCGGATCTCGAAGTACAGACCCTGGTTGTCCGGGTCGGGGCCCTCGCCCACCCTGGCGACCAGATCGCCCGCCTGGACCCAGTCCCCGGGGCCGCGATAAAGGCTCTGGTTATGGCCGTAGAGGGTCATGTAGCCCTGGCCGTGATCAATGATGGTGAGCAGACCGAAGCCGCGCATCCAGTCGGAAAAGACCACGCGGCCGTGATGGATCGCGTGCACGGGGTCACCCGCATCCGCACCGATCACCACGCCGCGCCATTCGAGTCCGGACTGGCTGCCGCGGGGGGCGCCGAAGCGCGCCCTGAGCGGCCCTTCGGCCGGCCAGGGCAGCTTGCCGCGCCGCTCTCCGAAGGGATCGTCCAGCTGGCTGTGGGCCGGGATGTCCTCCAGCGCCCGGTCCAGGGAGCGCAGCAGTTCGGCCATCCCCTGCTCGTCCTCTTCCAGCCGCTTCAGACCGGAGCCCGTGGCCTGGATCTCCTGCTCCAGGCGTGCCAGCAGGCGCCGGCGCTCTTCCCGTCCCTCCGTCATCCGGTCCCGCAGGGCCTGCTGGCGCCGGCGTTCCGCCGCCAGCCTTTCCCGCGCCTCGCCCACCTCTCGGCGGATGGATGCCAGCCGTTCCAGGGCTTCCCGGGCTTCGTGGATCTGCGCCCCATGGGCGTCGCTGTAGCGCCGGTAATACACCAGCAGGCGACCCACCGCGGCCGGATCCTCCTGGTTGAGCAGCAGGGCCAATCGGTCCTGGCGGCCCGCCAGGTAGGCGGCGCGCAACTGGCGCGACAGCTTTTCCCGCTGACCGGTGAGCCGCTCGCGCTCCTGCTGCTGCTCCGTCTCGAGCGCTTTCAGCCGGGCATCGGCCTCCTCCGTGGCGCGGGTGACCTCGGCCAGCTGCCGGTCCGTTTGCCCGATGCGGGTCTCGGTCTCCCGCAGGGCGGCCTCGATCCGGCCCCTTTCACCCTCGGCGGCCTCCAGCCGGTCCCGCATCGCGGCGATTTCCCTGCGGACCTCCTCCAGCCGTTCCGCGACGCGGGCCCTGTCCTCGGCGCCGGGTGCGTCGCCGATCGTGAACAGGGCCGCCATCAGCAGGGTCACGCCCAGCGTCCGGGCCGAAACCAATAGCCGCAAGGGAAAAGTTGAATTTTTCGGGGCAGGCATATAACTTAATCAGTTAATAATTATATTACACAGGGTTGTCCGCCCGGCGCACCGCCTACGGGCCCGAAACGAGGTCTATGTCGCATATGAATATCGCCTCCATGCACCCTGAGTTGATGACCCAGCAAGAGGATATCGAGCGGGCGTCCCGTTCGCTCAAGGCCATGTCCCATCCCCTGCGATTGAAGATCCTGTGCATTCTGGGCGATCGCGAGGTCAGCGTTCAGGAGATTGTTGACAACGTGGGTACCTCCCAGAGCAACATCTCGCAGCATCTGGCGATTCTGCGGGACAAGGGTATCCTCGCTTCCCGAAAGGATGCCAACCGAGTTTACTACCGGGTGGGTGATGCGCGTACACTGCGCCTGATCGGCATGATGCAGGAGGTATTCTGCCGCTCGGTCTGAACATCACCATCGCCCCCGGAGTATTCGTACGTCATGGAACAGTATCAGGAGTTCGTTGCCAATAATCCCGTTCTCTTCGTCGCCCTGGCCGTGCTGCTGGCGACCATCACCTTCGTCGAGTTCAAGCGCCTTACCCGCAAGTACGCGGCCCTTGGGCCCAACGAAGTGGTGCGTGTTCTGAACCAGGAGGACGGGCTCGTCCTGGACGTGCGCGATGAGGCGGAAGTGCGCCAGGGCCGCATCAAGGGCGCACGCCACATTCCGCTCAAGGAACTCAAGAACCGCATGGGCGAGCTGCAGAAGTACCGCGACAAGTCCGTGGTGGTCTACTGCCGGACCGGCAACCGTTCCGCCCAGGCCAGCGAGATCCTGTGCAGCAACGGCTTCGCCAACGTCATTAACCTGCACGGCGGCGTGGTCGCCTGGCAGAACGCCAATCTCCCCCTCAGCAAGAAATAAGGACTGCTCCGAACATGTCTTCACCGGTGGTGATCTACACGTCCGCCTTCTGCCCCTATTGTGCCTGGGCCCGCCAGATGCTCTCCGCCAAGGGCGTGGAATTCCATGAGATCCGCGTGGACAAAAGTCCCGGCGAGCGCGGGATCATGGAAACCCGCAGCGGCCGGACCTCGGTGCCGCAGATCTTCATCGGCGACTTCCACGTGGGCGGCTACGACGACCTGGCGGCCATGGACCGGGAGGGCCGGCTGGATCCGCTGCTCGGACTGACCGGGGCGTGAACGCCACACCCCACGTGGTCTGCACCCGGTGCGGCGGCGTCAACCGGCTGCCGCCGGGACGCCCGGCCGGCGAGGCCCGTTGCGGCCACTGTCATGAACCCCTGTTTGCGGGATCTCCCGCCAACCTCGATGAAGCCGGCCTGGAGCGCCAGATCACCCGCGGTCACCTGCCGGTGCTGGTGGATTTCTGGGCCCCCTGGTGTCAGCCATGCCAGGTCATGGCGCCCGCCTATGCCCAGGCCTGCCGGGAACTGGAACCGCGGGTGCGAGTCGCCAAGCTGGACACGCAGGCGCATCCGGAACCCGCCGCGCGCTACGGCATCCGCGGCATCCCCACCATGATCCTGTTCCGGGACGGCCTGGAGCAGGCGCGCACCAGCGGTGCCATGGATGCCCCGGCCATCGTCGCCTGGGTGCAGGAGGCACTCCGGGGCTGACCCGCCGGGGCGCCGCCCGGAGCGTTTGCCGCCCCGCCCGCCTGCGCCTATCATGTGCGGCCTGATACCCGATTTTCCCTCGATTCCGGAGCCATCATGACCGACAGTCAGCAGCCCGCCACACCGGGGGCCGCCGCAGGCGACGCCCAGCCCCAGCAGGAGTTCGTCCTGCAGAAGTTCTATCTCAAGGACGTCTCTCTGGAGGCGCCCCGTTCGCCCCAGGTGTTCACCCGGGAGTGGAAACCCGACACCAACGTGCAACTCAACAGCCAGGCGCGCAAGCTGGACGAGCAGGGCCTCTACGAGGTGGAGCTCACCCTGACGGTCACCAGCCAGTCTCAGGAGGAGACCGCCTACCTGGTGGAGGTGAAGCAGGCCGGCGTGTTCCTGATCCGCGGTTTCCCGGACGATCAGCTCAATCACCTGCTGGCGGCGTATTGTCCCAATACCCTGTTTCCTTTTGCCCGGGAGGTGATCTCGGATCTGGTGATCAAGGCAGGCTTTCCGCAGATGCTGCTTGCTCCGGTGAACTTCGATCTGCTCTACGCCCAGCAGCTGCAGCAGCGCAATCAGGAAAACGACGCGGCCGAAGCCGCGCCGGATGCCGCGCACTGAGTCCCGTGAGCGCCGTGCCCGGTCAGGCTTCGGTGGCGGTGCTGGGCGCCGGCTCCTGGGGCACCGCGCTGGCCATTCACCTTGCCCGACAGGGCCGGGCCGTGTGCCTCTGGGGGCGGGATGCCGCCGCCATGGCCGCCATGGCCGAGGCCGGCTGCAACCACCGCTATCTACCGGATGCGCTTTTCCCCCCGGGCCTCGAGACCACGGCTGATCTGGACGCGGCGCTGCGCCGGGCGGATGCCTGCCTGGTGGCCGTGCCGAGCCACGCCTTCCGGGAGGTGCTCGTGGCGCTGGCCCCCTATCGCTCGGACGGCCGACCCCTGATCTGGGCCACAAAGGGCCTGGAAGAACACAGCGGACAGTGGCTGCACCAGGTGGTGGCCGACGAACTGGGGGTGAACTACCCGTGCGCCGTGCTCTCCGGGCCGAGCTTCGCGAAGGAAGTGGCCCGCGGCCTGCCCACGGCGCTCACGGTGGCTTCGGTTACCCCCGGGGTGGCGGAGCGGGTGGCGGAGTGGTTTCACGGCGAGTGCATGCGGGTCTACCTGAGCGACGATGTGCTGGGGGTGCAGCTCGGCGGGGCCTTCAAGAATGTGCTGGCCATTGCCGCGGGCATCTCCGACGGACTCGGGTTCGGTGCCAATGCCCGCGCAGCGCTGATCACCCGCGGGCTGGCCGAACTCATGCGCCTCGGCGAAGCGGCGGGCGCGCGGCCGGAGACGGTGATGGGCCTTTCGGGTCTGGGCGATCTGGTGCTCACCTGCACGGACGACCAGTCGCGCAACCGCCGTCTGGGCCTTGCCCTGGGCCGGGGCGAGGATCTGGACACGGCGCTGACGCAGATCGGGCAGGCGGTCGAAGGCGCCCGCACGGCGCGCATGGCGGTCTCCAAGGCCGCCGAGTTCGGCGTGGACATGCCCATCTGCCACCAGGTACACCGGGTGCTCTACACCGGCGTGTCCACCATCGAGGCGGTGGGGGAGCTGCTGGGGCGGGATCAGAAGCCGGAGTTTTAGTTGAAGTGAGAAGTGGGAATTGGGAAGGGAGAAGATAAGTACGAAGTGGGAATTGGGAAGTGCGAAGTTGAAAGGCCTTTACTTCCTACTTCCAAATTCACACTTCTTACTTCTTACTTCTTACTTCGACAAGCCGGCGAAGCCGGCTTGTCGCCACGCCTCGTACACCACCACCGCCACCGCATTGGACAGGTTCAGGCTGCGGCTTCCGGGCACCATGGGGATGCGCAGCCGCTGCTCCGCGGGGAGCGTGTCCAGCACGTCCTGCGGCAGGCCGCGGGTCTCCGGGCCGAAGAGGAACGCGTCGCCCCGGTGGAATGCCGGTGCCGAGTGGGGGCGTTCGGCACGGGTCGTCAGCGCGAAGAGTCGCACCGGTTGGATGGCTGCCGCGAAGGCCTCCAGGCTGTCATACTCTGACACCTGAGCGCTGTCGCGGTAATCCAGCCCGGCGCGCCTGAGCCTGGACTCGTCCAGCGAGAAGCCCAGCGGCCGGATCAGGTGCAGGCGGCAGCCCGTGTTGGCACACAGGCGCATGATGTTGCCCGTATTGGGCGCGATCTCCGGTTGAAAGAGGACCACGTCAAACATGTCGGCAAAGGCTCCCAAACGCGACCCGCTGGCCATCGACTTCTGCGGTCTGCAGTTCGCCACTCCGCTGGTGCTGCTCTCCGGGTGTGTAGGCTTCGGCGAGGAGTATACGCGGGTGGCCGGGTTCTCCAACCGTGACGCGGGCGCCGTGTGCCTGAAGGGCACCACCGGGCAGCCGCGCCTGGGCAACCAGCCGCACCGGGTGTTCGAGACGCCACAGGGGATGCTCAACGCCATCGGCCTGCAGAATCCCGGGGTGGACCGGGTGGTGGAGGAGATTCTCCCCACGCTGGATTTTGACGAAACCCGTTTCATCGCCAACGTGTCCGGCTCCACCATCGAGGAGTACATCCAGGTCACGCGCCGCTTCGACGCCTCGCCCGTCGATGCCATCGAGATCAACATCTCCTGCCCTAACGTGAAGGAGGGCGGCGTGGCCTTCGGCAACGACCCGGACATGTCCGCCCGGGTGGTGGCCGCCTGCCGCCAGGTGACGGACAAGCCGCTGATCACCAAGCTCTCCCCCAATCAGACCGACATCGCCGAGAACGCAAGGCGCTGCATCGAGGCCGGCACCGACGCGTTCGCGGTGATCAACACCCTCATGGGCATGGCCATCGACGCGGAATCCCGGGAGGCGGTGATCGGCAACAACCAGGGCGGCCTGTCGGGCCCGGCCATCAAGCCCATCGCGCTGCTCAAGGTGCACCAGGTCTTCCAGGTGGCGCGCCCCCACGGCGTGCCCATCATCGGCCAGGGCGGCGTGGTCTCGGCGACGGATGCGCTGGAATTCCTTATCGCCGGCGCCTCGGCCGTGGGCGTGGGCACGGCGCTGTTCTACGACCCGCTGGTCTGCAAGTCCATCAACAACGGCATTCGCGGCTATCTCCAGCGCCACGGGCTGGAGCACGTGGATCAATTGGTGGGGACGCTGGCCCTGAACGGTTCGGCGAAGGTATGCAGGGACGCGGGCACCGGGGGATGAAGGACGAAGGCAGAAGCCTGAATTGAACACGTTCTGATCCCGGGCCGGGCGTTCGGTTCGGGGTCCGGGTCCGCCGGGGCCCGCCCTGTGCGGATTCTCTCCGGTCATAGGGTGTCCCAGGGGCACCGAGCCTCCAGTGCCGGTATCCGGCGCGCGCGCTTCGGGTGGTGGAGGGGCGGCCGGATGACCGCGCGTCGGCGTGTCGCTACCGCTCAGGCGCGACCCATAAAAATTATTTTTTATAAACAACATGTTGTGTCGCGCGTCCAAAGGCACACAACGATTGTGTCAATGTCTGCCCTCGTCGTAATATGTGAACCGCGTCTCATGTGAAGTGCGATGCGGTTCACGTTAATTGGGTGTTCGGGGGGCGTGACGCTGACATGCAGGAGTCCGGGGGAGAGGTGCGAATCGGCCGCGCGAGGCCGGCCGTGGGCCTGTGCTGGGGGGCGCAACTGGGGTTCAGTGTGGTGGATATCCGCGAGGGCCGGTGGCGCTTGCGCGCAAGCCACAGCGAAGCCCTGGCGGACGACCCCGATATCCGCACGCGAGCGCTCTCGCGCTGGGTTTCCAGGGAGCGCCTGCGGCGCTGTCCGGCAGTACTCACCCTGGCGCCGGGCACCTACCATCTCACCAAGATGGAGCGCCCGGCGGTGCCTCCCGATGAGTTGGCCGCCGCGGTCCGCTGGCGTGTGCGCGAGGCGCTGGATTATCCCCTGGAGGAGGCCGTCACCGACGTTTTCGAGGTGCCTGCCCAGGGGGGCGCTGCCCGCCCGCCGCTGGTGTACGTGGTGGCGGCCCGGGCGGCGCCCCTGCGCGAGATGGTGGCGGTTGCCCGAGCGGCAGGGCTGCGCCCCTGGAAGATCGACGTGGCCGAACTGGCCCTGCGCAACCTGGTGGAACTGGATGAAGCCGGTGCCGAGACGGTGGCCGCCGTCTACCTTATGCCCGACCGGGGGATCATCCAGATCACCCGGGGCGACGTCCTGTACCTGTCGCGAAATCTTGAGTACGGACTTGAGGCACTGGCCCGCGCCGACCTCCATGAACGGGTCGCGCTGGAGCTGCAGCGCACCATGGACTACTACGACAGCCACTTCGGCGCTGCACCGGTCAAACACCTGCTGGTGATGCCCGGGGGCGGGGTCGCCTTGGGGCTGGCCGAGTCCGTGGGTGGCAGCCTGGGGCTTGCGGCCCGGGTCTGGGAGGCCGGCCCGCACATGCCGGAGGGCGCCCGCTCACCTGAGTTGACCAGCGATGCCCTGCTCGCCCTGGGCGGTGCCCTGAATCCTCCGGGAGGGCACGCATGAAGCAGCAGGTCAATCTATACGGGCCGTCTCTGCTGGGGCCCACGGCCCGTTTCTCCGCCAATCGGATGGGTCTGGTGCTGGTGGTTGCCGCAGCCCTGCTCGTGGCAGCCGCGACATGGCAGCAATGGCGTATCACCGAGGCCCGCGCGGCCGCCGGAACGATGCAGACCGAGCTGACCGCGCTCAATGCCGAACTGGAGCGCCGCGCAGCGGCGCTGGCGGCCCGCGAGCCGGGAGAGGCCCTGTTGCTGCAGGTGGAGCGGCTGGAGCGGGAACGTGCAGCCAGGCATGCCCTGCTCGACCGACTGGAAGGGGAAGCCATGGGCAACACCCGGGGTTTTTCCGCGCATCTGGAAGGCCTCGGCCGCCAGCACCCGGACGGTCTGTGGCTGCGGCAGGTGCACCTGAGTGCCGGCGGGCGCCGCCTGGGCCTGGAGGGCGGGGTCACCGAGGCGGAACTGCTGCCACGCTATCTGCACGCACTTTCCCGCGAGCCGGCCTTTGCCGGTACCCACTTCGACAGCTTCAGCCTGCATCGGTCCGAGACACCGGACGGATATCTGCGCTTCACGCTCACCACGCCCTGCTACGACGAAACAGGCCGGCGTCTCGAAGGCGCTGACTGCCCGGCCGGAATCCGGGTCGAGGGTCAACCATGATGCGGCTCTGGCGGCAACTGGCGACCCGGGTGAACGCCATGGCCCTGCGCGAACGCATCCTGCTGCTGACCGTTGCCGTGGTGGTGCTGCTGCTGGCCTTCGACGCACTCTGGCTGGGGCCGGCCCAGCAGACCCTGAGGGCCGAGCAGGCGCGCCTCCAGCAGTTGCAGGATCAGCGCACCACCGTTCAGGGCCATCTGGAGGACCTGACGCGCCGGGCGGCCGAGGATCCGGAAGCCGCGATGCAGGCGCGTCTTCGGACGCTTCGGGAGGAATTGGGCCAACTGGACGAGCGGCTGCACGACAGCACCCTGCGTTTCGTGCAGCCGACGCAGATGGCCGGCGTGCTCGAGGATCTCATTCTCGGCGGCGAAGCCCTGACCCTGGTGTCCATGCGCAGTGAACCGGCCCGCCCGGTGTCCGTGCCGCCGCGGCAAGAAGGGCTCCCGGTGATCTACCGCCACGGACTGGCCGTGGAGCTTCGCGGCGATTATCTGGCCCTGGTGGATTACCTGCACATCGTGGAGGCCATGCCCTGGGGCCTGTTCTGGGAGGCCCTGGAGGTGCATGTGGAGGACAGCGGCCCGAGACGTTTCGTCATCCGTGTATTCACCCTCGGTCTGGAGGAGGACTCGCTCGGTGTTTAAAGGCAGTGGCAAGTGGCGAGTGGCAAGTGGCAAGGGGGTGATTCAGGCGACCCCCCTGGTGGCTCCTGCCCTGTGGCTGCTGGTTGTGTCGGCGGGTGTCGGGGCCGATATGGTGCGCGATCCCACCGTGCCGCCCCGGCTGACACCGCCCGCGGCGCAGACGCCCGCACAGGTGCGCGGCGACTACGTACTGCAATCCACGCGCGTGTCCGGCGACCTGCGCAGTGCCGTGATCAACGGCCAGGTGGTCACCCGGGGCGAGCGCGTCGACGGGGCGCTGGTCCTGAGGCTGGACATTGCCGAAGCCCGTTTGCGGGATGGGCTTGGCGAGTTCACCCTCCGGCTTTCCCTGCCGGAGGTCGCCCGCCCCGCCCGAAACACGAGAGCCCCCAGGGAGGCAAATCCGTGAGAGTTCCATTATTGGTCCGTATTCCATTGCTGGGTCTGGTGCTGCTCGTGCTGGCCGCCTGTGCCACCACGCCCGCCACGGCACCTGCGCCGCCCGAGCCGGCCCCCGGGCCCGCGAGTACGCCGCCGCAGCCGCCCCCGGGGGTGACCGACGCCCTGCTGCCGCCCATGCGCCTGCCGGCGCCCCGGCACGACGAGCCGTTGTTCGACATCGACGTCGCCGAGGTGGAGGCGCGCGCGTTCTTCATGGGCCTGGTGCGGGACAGCGACTACAACATGGTGGTCCACCCGTCGGTGACCGGCACCATCAGTCTGACGCTGTCCGACGTGACCATCCCCGAGGTGATGGAGGTGGTGCGTCAGGTCTACGGCTACGAGTACGAACTCACCCGCAACGGCTTCCTGGTCATGCCGGCGCGGCTGCAGTCGCGTATTTTTCACGTGAACTACCTGAACCTGCGAAGGGACGGCGAATCCCAGACCCGGGTCAGTTCCGGCGAGGCCCTGCGCGAACCGGACGGCCATCGGAGTGATCCGGGCGTGATCAGCGGTCCGCGCACCACGGCCGAGGCTTATGGCAGCCGGGTGCGTACGTCCACGCAGTCGGATTTCTGGCGTGAGCTGAGTGATGCGCTGGTCGCCATCGTCGGTGACGGAGAGGGTCGCAGCGTGGTGGTGACCCCTCAGTCCAGCCTGGTGCTGGTGCGCGGCCTGCCCTCGGAACTGCGAGAGGCCGAGGCCTACCTGTCCGACGTGCAGAACAGCATGAACCGGCAGGTGATCCTGGAGGCCAAGGTGATCGAGGTGGAGCTCTCCGACGGTTTCCAGGCAGGCATCAACTGGGCGGGCCTGACCACCGGCAGCCGAAGCGGGCTGTTGGCCGGCCAGGGCGGTGGGGGAGACTTTCCGGAGAACCCGAACAGCACCCGCATCATTGACCTGATCGATCCGGAATCCGGGGCGTTCAGACCGTTCGACCGCGATACGGGCATCGCGGCCAATCCGTTCGGGGGCATCTTCTCGGCGGCGCTTTACTACCGCGATTTCTCCGCCTTCATCGAACTGCTGGAATCCCAGGGCGACGTGCATGTACTGTCCAGCCCCAGGGTCTCCACGGTGAACAACCAGAAGGCGGTGATCAAGGTGGGCACCGACGAATTCTTCGTCACCGACATCTCGGCCACCACGGTGGTGGGAACAGCCGCCACCACTTCCCCCAACGTGACCCTCACACCGTTCTTCTCGGGTATCGCCCTGGACGTCACCCCGCAGATCAGCCCCGAAGGCGATGTGATCCTGCATATCCATCCCGCGGTCAGCGAAGTCGTGGACCAGCGCAAGGACCTGACTCTGGGCGGGGAGACGCAGTCGGTACCGCTGGCGCTGTCCACGGTGCGTGAATCCGACAGCATCGTGCGTGCCCGCAGCGGCCAGATCGTGGTGATCGGCGGCATGATGCAGGAGTCCAGAGAGAACATGCGCGGCCAGGTGCCGTGGCTGGGTGACGTTCCCGTACTGGGGCGCCTCTTTCGCCAGCAGCGGCGCATGACCCGCAAGACCGAACTGGTGATCCTGCTGCGTCCCGTGGTGGTGGATCACGACGGCGTATGGGATGGCGCCCGGGACGTGGGCTCCGAGCGCATGCGTGAGCTGATTCGCGGTCAGGGGTTTCACTAGATGATGACGATGACCATAGGGCGGCCCGTGCCCGTCGGCGGGGCCGGGACACGACGGCCACGGGCCGCCCTATGGCTCGAATGGTGAAAGGCATTATGTACGCGACCCACTTCGGCTTGCACACACCGCCCTTCCGGCTGACGCCGGATACGTCGTTCTATTACGACTACCGGGGCCACCGGGAAGCGCTCAACATGCTCCTGGTGGCGCTGCGTTCCGGCGAGGGTTTCGTCAAGGTCACCGGCGAGGTGGGCACTGGCAAGACGCTGCTTTGCCGCATGCTGCTCAACGCCCTGGAAGGCGAGCGCGAGACCGCCTACCTCCCCAATCCCTGCCTCAACGGCAACGGCCTGCGCTCGGCGCTGGCCGCGGAACTGGGCCTCGACTGCCCCCGCAATCTGGGTCAGCACCATCTGCTCCGGCGCATCCAGGACCGCCTGCTTGCGCTGGCCGCCGACGGCCGTTTCGTGGTGGTCTGCGTGGACGAGGCCCAGGCCCTGAGCGACGAGGTGCTGGAAGCGATCCGCCTGCTGACCAACCTGGAGACCGAGTGTCGCAAGCTGCTCCAGGTGGTTTTGTTCGGACAACCGGAACTCGATCAGCGGCTCGCGCGGCCCCGCCTGCGTCAGTTGTGCCAGCGCATCACCTTCAGCCACCGGCTGGAGCCCCTGGACGGCCCCGGCGTGGCCCGATATGTGCATCATCGGCTGGAGGTGGCCGGTGCCCCGCGGGCGGATCTCCTCTCCCCGCGGGCCCTGCGGGCCCTGCACCGCGCCTCGGGCGGGATTCCGCGGCTGGTGAACATACTCGCCCACAAGTCCCTGCTGGCAGCCTATGGCGAGGGCGCCTCGCGGGCCGGGGCGGGTCATGTGCGCCGCGCCACCCGTGACACCGAGGGTGCCCGGGCGCCCGCCTGGACCTCCGCCTGGGCATACGGGGCCATGGGGACGCTGGGTCTGGGTGCCGGGGCCCTCATGGCCCTGGGGGTATTACTGCAATGAGCCTGATCAACGATGTACTCCGGGATCTGGAACGCCGCCACCGGGCGGGCGGCGGTGAAGTGCTGACCGGGGTCCACGGGGCGCCGGCGGTCCGCGCGGACCGCCGTCTGCCATGGGGCGCGCTGGCCCTGCTGCTGCTGGCTGCGGGTGTTGGCTACGGAGTGGTATCCGGGGCGCTGGCCGGGGCCGGGGCCGGGTCCGGCGAAGCGCAGCCTGCGCCAGCGCCGCTGGCCGCCGGGCCCGTCGCCTCGCCCCCGCCCGAACCCGATCCCGCCAAACCGCTGCCCGTGGCCGTGGTCGTGGCCGAGCCGCTGCCGGTGGCCGGCTCATCACCCGGGGCGGTGTCTGCGGTGCGCTGGGTGGGTGTGGATACCGAACGGCATCAGGACGTCATGCGCATAACCCTGCGTTTCTCCGCCGCGCCGGATCCGCAACCTGTCCTGGTGCTGGAAGAGGGTCAGGGGCGGCTCACCCTGGCGGGTGTCGATCCGGTGGATGTGCCCCCGCTGCCGTCGGCTCCGGACGCCGGCCCCCTGCTGGCGCTGGGCCTGTCCGTGGACCGGCAGGCGCAGCTGCGATTCCGTGTGGCGCCGGGTGTGCGCACCACCCTGGAGCAGGGGGACGATGGACGCCGAGTGACGTTGCAGTTTCACAACCCTGAAGCCCCGGCCCGGGCGGCGGCACCGGAGCCGGCCGAGCCAGGGACGCCGGGGGCGCCTGTCGCCGCCGGGACCTCCGCGGCGGCACCGCGATCCGATGCCGCGAAGCCCCGGGTGGTGGCGCGCAGAAGCCCCGGGGATCACTACAGTCAGGCCCTGGCCGCCATTCGTGCCGGTGATGTCGCGGCCGGGGAACAGGGCATGCGCCGGGCGCTCGCCGCCCGGGAAGACCTGCACGAGGCGCGTCACGCGCTGGCGACCCTGCTGGCCGGCGACGGGCGTCACGAGGAAGCGGCGGCCCTCCTGATTGACGGGCTCGAACAGGCGCCCGGACACCCGGAACTGACCGCCCTGCTGGCCCGGATCATGGCTCAGCAGGGAGACCGCGCGGGCGCCATCCGCCTGCTCGAGGCGGGCACCGGGGATCCGCAGCTTCTGGCAACGCTGGGGGCCCTGTATCAGGGTCAGGGGCGCGCCGCCGAATCGGCCGCCGCCTACCGCCGGGCGCTCGAAACGAATCCATCCGTGGGCGCCTGGTGGGCGGGCCTGGCCATTGCCCTGGAGAGTTCGGGACAGCCGGCGGGCGTGCCCGAGGCCTACCGGCGGGCGCTTCGCTTCGGTGGCCTGGATCCGCGTCTGGACCGCTATGCCCGTGAGCGTCTCGCGGCCCTGGAGGCCCATCCGTGAATACCCCTGCCCTCCCCGAAACCCGGCGCAAGGTTCGCCTGGGCGACCTGCTGGTGGAGAACGCCATCATCTCCGCCGGGCAGTTGGAAGAGGCCCTGAGGACCCAGAAGCAGACCGGCAACAAGCTGGGCCGCACACTTATCGAGATGGGGTTTATCGACGAGGAATCCCTGCTGGAACTGCTGTCCCGGCAGCTGTCCATTCCCCTGGTGGATCTGCGCCACTACCGCCTCGACCCGGAACTGGTTCAGCGCCTGCCGGAAACTGCGGCGCGTCGCTTCCGCTGTATCCCGCTCAGCCCGCAGGGCGACGGATACCTTGTGGGCATGGCCGATCCCACGGACATCTTTGCCTTCGACGAGGTGGCGCGCCTGCTGGGCCGGCCGGTGCAGGCCGCCATCGTGCGCGAAGGCGATCTTCTGCGCATCTTCGACTCGGTCTATCGGCGCACCGGGGAAATCAGCGGCCTGGCGGAGGAACTGGGCCAGGAACTGGCGGAGAGCGAATTCGACGTGGCGCAATTGACCGCCGGCGATCAGGTGACCGATGCGCCGGTGGTCAAGCTGTTGCAGAGTCTGTTCGAGGACGCGGTGCAGATCAACGCATCGGACATTCACATCGAGCCGGACGAGAACGCCCTGCGCATCCGCCAGCGTATCGACGGGGTGCTGCAGGAGCAGGTGATGAACGAGAAACGCATCGCCAACGCGGTGGTGCTGCGTCTGAAACTCATGGCCGGTTTGAACATCTCCGAGAAGCGCCTGCCCCAGGACGGGCGCTTCAACATCAAGGTCAAGGGCCGCAACATCGACGTGCGCCTGTCCACCATGCCCATCCAGCACGGCGAGTCGGTGGTCATGCGCCTGCTGGATCAGTCCAGCGGCATGCTGGAACTCGGCCACCTGGGCATGTCGGAGCAGCACGTGGCTCGCCTGCGCCGGGTGCTGGGCCACCCCAGCGGGATGGTGCTGGTCACGGGTCCCACCGGCAGCGGCAAGACCACGACCCTGTACGCGGCACTCCAGGAACTCAACATCGCGGAACGCAACATCATTACCGTGGAGGATCCGGTGGAATACCGCCTCCCGCGCATCAACCAGGTGCAGGTCAACACGCGCATCGGGTTGGACTTCGCCACGGTGCTGCGTGCCGCCCTGCGCCAGGATCCGGACGTCATGCTGGTGGGCGAGATACGCGACCGGGAAACCGCCGAGATCGCGTTGCGTGCCGCCATGACCGGCCACCTTGTGTTCGCCACGCTGCATACCAATAACGCACCGAGTGCCGCCGAGCGGCTCCTGGACATGGGCGCCCAGGGCTTTCTGCTGGCTTCCTCGCTGCGCGCCGTCATCGCCCAACGGCTGGTGCGCCGGGTCTGTGAATCCTGCGCCGAACCCCATGTACCGGATGCGCAGCAGCAAAACTGGCTGGCGTCCATGTGCGGCGACGCGGCGGACATCGGCGGCCTGCGGCGCGGGCGGGGCTGCACGCATTGCAACAACACCGGCTACCGGGGCCGCATCGGTGCCTACGAGTATCTGGAACCCGACGAAACCATGCTGACTGCCCTGCGCCGTTCGCAGATGGACGAGTTCGTCCGTGCCGCCCGCGCCAACCGCCTGTACCGGCCGCTCATGAGTGTGGCGCTCGACTATGCCCTGGAAGGTCTCACCACGCTGGACGAGGCTCAGCGGCTCGCCAGTGAAGTGGAGGATCGCCAGTGATGTCGCCCCTGTCTCAGTCGTCCCCGGTTCCACGCCCGCACAGGCAGCCTGACGGGCGGGATGCCGGCGGGCGGGGAGGACACTGACGTGCCCCGCTACGCCTATCGAGCGCGCAACGCCCGGGGCCAGTCCATGGAAGGGGTGGTGGAAGGCCCCAATGATGCCGCCGTGGCCGAACAGCTGGCCGGCGACGGATTGATCCCCGTGGAGATTCGTCCGGCTGGCGGCGGGGTGTTGTCCCTGAACGCCCCCCTGCGGCTGCCCGCCCGCCGGCCGTCTTCTGCCGAGATCACCCTGTTGGCGCGCCAGCTCTACGCGCTCACCAGGGCCGGTGTGCCCATCATTCGCGGCCTGAACCAGCTGGCGGATTCCACCCGCAACGCGCGGCTTGCGTCGACCCTGAGGGAGGTGGTGGACGACCTGGAGTCCGGGCGCGACCTGGCCGGGGCCATGGCGCGCCACCCGGACATCTTCAGCCCCCTGTTCGTCAGCATGGTGCAGGTGGGCGAGACCTCGGGCCGCCTCGAGGAGGCGCTGCTTCGGGTGTTCCGCTACCTGGAGCGCGAACGCCAGACCGTCAACCTGATCCGCACCGCGCTGCGCTATCCCGCGTTCGTGGTGGTGGCCATCGCCGTCGCCATCTTCATCCTGATGGCCTACGTGATCCCGGTGTTCGCCCAGGTGTTCGAACGCTTCGATCTGGATCTGCCATTGGCCACCCGGATCATTATCGGGGTGTCGAATGTCGTGGCCGCCTGGTGGTGGTTGCTGCTGGGGCTTGTTGCCGGGGCCTGGTTCGGCTTCCGGCACTGGACCGGCCGCGACGACGGCCGCCTGTGGTGGGACCGCCAGCGGCTGCGTTTCCCGGTCATCGGCGACATCGTGCTGCGCGCCTCCCTGAGCCGGTTCGCCCGTGCCTTCGCCATGGCGTCGCGCTCCGGCGTGCCCCTGCTGCAGGCCTTGAACGTCGTCTCGCGCACTGCCGATAACGCCTTTATCGCCGGCAGGATCCTCGGCATGCGCGAGGGCATCGAGCGCGGCGAGACCATCGCGCGCACCGCAGCGGCCTCCCGGGTATTCACGCCGCTGGTGGTGCAGATGATCACCGTGGGCGAGGAGACCGGCCAGGTGGATGACATGCTCGACGAAGTCGCGGAGTTCTACGAGAGCGAGGTGGACTACGACGTTCGCCGTCTCGGCGAGACCATACAGCCGGTACTGGTCGTGGCAGTGGGCGTGATCGTATTTATCCTGGCATTGGGCGTGTTCCTGCCCATGTGGGATCTGACCCAGATCGCGGGACGATGATCCGCCGGGAACAGGGGCTGACGCTGCTGGAGTTCACCCTGGTGGTGTTGTTCATCGGCCTGCTCATGTGGCTGGCCATGACGAAGATCCTGCGCCTGGAGGGGGATGTGGAACGGGTGAACGTGCAGCGTACCGTGGCGGCGCTCAACAGTGCGCTGGCCATGGAGTTTGCGGAGCGGGTGGTCACCGGTCGGCTGGATACGGCGCCGGAACTGGCGAGTGGCAACCCCATGGACCGGCTCGCGCAGGTGCCGCACAACTACCTGGGTCCACTGGCCGACCCGATACCGGCGGAGATCCGGGTGGGGCACTGGTACTACGACGCGGCCGACGGACTGCTGGTATACCGGGTCTCCCACGGTGATCGTTTCGAGTCTCCGCTGGAGGGCCCGCCCCGGGCGCGCTTCCGGGTCGAAGTCGTTGCCAGCGAACGCGACGGGACTCCGCAGGGGGTCCGCATGGTGGCGGTGGATGCATTTGAGTGGAAATAGCACGAGGAATAGGGCGGGCCGTGCCCGCCGAACAGCGGACAAGAGCGCATAAGGCGGCCCATGGCCGCCACGACCATGCCGGTTATGGTGCCGGTGCGGCGGGCGCGCCCCGCCCCATGAGCAAAAGGTTTTGAGCATTCCGGTGGCAAGAGCCGCCGGGGCAGTACCCGGAGAGACGCACGTTGGTCGGGCAGGGCCCGCAACGTGCCTCGAAGGTTTTATCAGCATCGATACAACATGCAAAAGGAGAAAGAGCATGCAGGCAAGACAAAGCGGTTTTACCCTGATCGAACTCATTATGGTGATCGTCATTCTGGGCGCCCTGGCGGTGATTGCGCTGCCGCGCTACATCGATCTGCAGACCCAGGCCGAAGTGGCCTCGGCGGATGGTGTGTACGGTGCGGCACAGGCGGCTACGGCCATCAACTTTGCCGGGAATCTGTTGGGTGTGGGCGGCACGGCGATTACTGACGGTGCGACGCTGCTGGGTGCCATGAGCCCGGCGCCCGATGGCTGGAGTGCTGCCGCCGCTACGATCACCAACAACACCTATACCATCACCGTGGCTACGGGCGAGACCGCAACAGCCCCCGCCGAGCTCAGTAAGGACTGGTGACAGGCCAACCTTTGTATCGTCGCCACGTCGGTGGCGATACAGGGGCCGGGGCAGGATGGCGGGTGTATCGGTCATGAGCCGCAAGAGTCGGCATGGCGCGCATGCCGCAGGTCGGGCTGAGGCCCGACCTGCGGGCGGACGTCGTTCATTCCCACTTCCCAATTGCCCCTTCCCACTTCAAGGGGGCTTCACCCTGGTGGAACTGGTCACCGTCATCCTGCTGCTCGGGGCGCTGAGCGTGTTTGCCCTGCCGCGCATGATGGACCGCACCGGCGTGGACGCGGCCGCCTTCGAGCAGGAGCTCAGGGCGGCGCTGCGTCATGCACGCTCGGTGGCCTCGGCCTCGGGCTGCGACGTGCAGGTGCGGGTGGGCAGCGGCACCTATGGCGTGTACGTGCACGGAGATGCCGCGGGCACTTCCTGTGGCAGCAGCGGATTTACCCAGCCCGTCGCCCGGCCGGTGCAGGGGGGCGCCTACGAGGGCCTGGTGCCCGGCGGTGTGGCCGTGGGCAGCCTGACCGTGACCTTCGACGCGCTGGGCCGCTCCAGTGGCGGCAGCGTGAACGTGGGCAGTCGGACCATCACGATGTCGAGTGCCGGTTATGTCGGTTAAAGGCAGTGGCACGTGTCTAGTGGCAAGTGGCAGGGAAGGGCCGCTTCAAGGACGCTTTTCCTTCCCACTTCCCAATTCACACTTCCCCCTTCAAAGGGGGTTTACGCTCATCGAGCTGATCATCTCCATCGTGGTGATCGGCGCGGCGGTGGGCGGGGTGATGCTGCTGGTGGCCAATGTGGCGGCCCGCAGCGTGGATCCCATGATCCAGACCCAGGCGGTCTACGTCGCGCAGTCCTATCTGGAAGAAGCGCTGCTTCGACCCTACGACGGTCCTGCGGATTGCGGCGGTTCCCGGGACCAGTGGCAGGGCGTGCTGGCCTATGACTGCATCAATGCGGAGTCGCCCACTGACCAGCAGGGCAACGGACTTCCCGGGCTGTCCGCCTACCGCGTGACGGTCAGTGTGTCGGACTCCGCCCTCGGCGGCGCGGCCGCACGGAGGGTGGAGGTGCAGGTAACCCACACCGCGCAGCCCGTCGATCTGCGGCTGGCGGGATACAGGGCGGCCTATTGATGGGCGTCCGCGACCATAGGGCGGGCCGCGCCCGCCATCTCGGAAGCCCGGATATCGGCACGGCGGCCATGGGCCACCCTATACCGATCCAAGGGGCGGGCCATGCCAGCCATGCTGACACCCGAACTCCGGGACGGCGGCCATGGGCCGCCCTATGTATGGGCAGATACAAGAGTCAGGATCCAAGAGGCAAGAGGGCGGCCGGTTCGCCTTTCCCACTTCCCAATTCCCCCTTCTCACTTCAGAAGGGTTTTACGCTCATCGAGATGATCATCGTCATCGTACTGATCGGTGCGATGGTGGCGGTGGCGTCGGTGTTCATCGTGCAGCCGTTCAGGGCTTTCGATGACATGAAGCGGCGCGCCGAACTGGTGGAGGCGGCGGACTCGGCGCTCATGCTCATGACCCGTGAGGTACGCGCCGCGCTGCCCAACAGCGTGCGCGTGCGCGTTGATGGCGGGCGCGTGGCGCTGGAGTTCATCCCCACGGTGGCCGGGGGGCGGTACCGGGCCTACGTGGATGGGAGCGGAAACGGCGACATACTTGACTTCTCGCAATCCGATGACGGTTTCGATGTCATGGGCGAGTTCGATCTGCCCGCTGCGGGTGGACCGGAGGTGGTGGTCTACAACCTCACCGCCTCCGGGTCCGACGGCAACGCCTATCTGGGTGATAACCGCGCGTCGCTGGATGCGGCGGCCAGCAACGCGACTTACGTAAGTCTGGTCGCGCCGCATCACTTCCCGTTTGCCTCCCCGGACCAGCGATTCCAGGTCGTGACCGCACCGGTGGCTTACGTATGTGATCCGGCGGGCGGCGAGTTGCAACGGGTGGAGGGTTACGGTTTTCTGGGCAACCCCTTCACCGCATCCGGCGCGTTGGCCGCCCGCTACGTCGCCGGCTGCCAGTTCGATTACGACCCCGGCGCCGGCACCCGCAACGGTCTCGTCTCCGCCCGCCTCACCCTGAGCGATGCGGGCGAGACCGTTTCACTCCTCCAGCAGGTCCATGTCCTGAATACGCCCTGATGCAGCGTCGACATTCACAATGCGGCTTCGCCCTCATCACCGCGGTGCTGCTGATCACCGCGATACTCACCGTGGCCGTGACCTCCGCCCTGTTGCTCTCCGGGCGCAGCGTCGCCACCGCGCAGGGGCTGGAGGCGCTTCGCGCGCACTACGCGGCCCGCAGCGCGGTGGACGCGGCAGCGCCTCTGGCCATCGGCGGCGGCTGCGCTGCCGTGGGCGGAAACATGAGCGTTGAGGGCTTCACCGTGGCACTCACCTGCGAGGCCTGGACGGTGGACGAGGCGGGAACGGATTATTCCGTTTACCGCGTGGCCGCCACGGCGGCGCGGGGCAGCATCGAGGCGGGCACGCTGGTGAGCCGCACCATCCGCATCAGCGTGGCGGATCAGCCATGAGGTTTACCTTGCCCGCCGCCCGTTGCCGTGCCGCGTTGTTGGTCTTGATTGTTGCCTTCAGCGTGCAGCTATGGAGTGCCCACGCACAGGCCGCCTGCTCGGCGCAGCAGGGCCAGGCAACGCTCAACGAGATCTTCCGAGGATTCGGAGCCACTCAGGAGCGTTTCATGGAGGTGCGCCTCCTGCAGAGCGTTCCGGCCTCCGTCTGGAACCAGTGGAGTGTGCGTGTCTGTGTTGGTGGTGGACCGAACTGCGCGACCGTCAGTCTTTCCGCAGCAACCCTGAGCGCCAATGGATTCTACCTGGTCTTTGCGAAGACACTGAACTCGACCTACTACGACTTTGGGGGCATGGATATGGTGTTGCGCGATGCCTCTGGTGCTGCGATCGACTACGTGTCCATCGGTAATTATTCGACCCAGTTGTCCGGGCTGAACTGCTCGACGTTCCCCTATCCCACGACTGCGGGCAATGTGGGCAATACCTTCAATGTTCATCGCAGCCCGGACGGGACCGGAGCCTGGTCGTTCGCGCCCGGCAACTCATACGGCAGTACGGAAGGGGAAACCAATGACGACGACCCGCCTCCCGGCCTAGACCATATCCGTCTGGTGCACGACGGTGCCGGGCTCACCTGCGCCTCGGAAGCCGTGCACGTAAAGGCCTGCGCCGATGCGGCTTGTTCGGCATTGTTCGCCGGGCCGGTGGAGGTGAGTCTGGGGACCGCTCCACCGGGAGGAATCTGGACGCCAAACCCTGTCACCTTCAGCGGCGAAACCACCGTGCTTCTGCGCTTCACGGACGGGGGTGCCGTCACGCTGCTCGCGGAAGCCACCGCGCCTGCCGCGACGAATCCCACGCAGTGTGAGAACATCGGTGGCGGAACCCCCTGCGAGATGGTGTTTGCCCATGTGGGCGTCCTCCTTGACGGCGACGGTAACGATGGCATTCCCAAGAGCGACGTGCCCGAGCAGATCGCGGGTAAACCCTCCAGCGTTGGGTACAATGCGGCGACCCAGCGGGTGCGTGTGGTGCGCACGGACGACGAGACAGGCGCCTGTGTTGCCGCCTTGCAGGATACGGTTCTTGCGGCGCAATTCAGTTACGTCGTGCCGGACACAGCGGAAGGGCTGTCGGACAACACCCTGAACATCCTGGCGGCAAGTACGGCTACTGTGACATCCGCGGGCGCAGCCGAGTCAGTGGACCTGGAATTCGGAAGTGACGGCTCCGCGCCCTTCAGCTTTCAATCCATGGATGCGGGTCGCTATGCCTTGCGCGTCGATATGGATATACCGGTGTTCGATGAATCGGACGAGCCAACCGGCGATGTCATTCAGAGCCACGACACGAGCAACGCCTTCGTGGTGCGGCCCCTTGCGGTATATGTGGAAGCAGACGGCAACCCCGGAGCCGAGGATCATGATGGCCCCGTCTTTAAGCGGGCCGGAGAGCCGTTCGGGCTTGCCTTCAGGAGTCTGCGCTGGCAGCCGGCACTGGATGGAAGCGGGGACGGGCGATGGGATGCGTGTGTGAGTCCCGCCCCGGGCCTTGCTGATCCGGGCGTGTATGCACGCGTGCCTGCCTGGGAGATCAACGAGCCCGCTCCCGCATTGGTGCAACCTTCCGGCGGTGTCAATCCCGGCCTCGACTATGAGGCCGCCGTTGAATTCGCGGCGGGGGCGTCGCAAGCGACAACGACAGCTTCCTTCGGGGAGGTCGGCATCATCCGTTTTGAAACCAGTAACGGTTTTCTCGGTGCAGGCGTGGACGTCTGCTCATCGAATGTCGGGCGATTCACGCCCGACCACTTTGACGTGACGCTGGATAACACGCCTGCCTTTGCGCCTGCCTGTGATGGCGCGTTCACCTACATGTCCCAGTGGTTCGAGTACCATACGGCACCCGAGGTGCATATTGCGGCGCGCAATACCGACGGCCAGATCACTCGCAACTATGACGGCGACTGGTGGCGGCTGCCCGACCTCGTTCCCGTGTACGAACATGCCGGTGACCCGGATCCTCTGCCCGATGATGTTGTCTTCACCGCGGACGGAACTCACGATGCCATCGATTGCAGTGCCGGTGGTTGCGAAGGCGAGGTGACCGTAGGATTCGGCGGACAGTTCACTTACGACCGAGACGGTGATCCCGTGAACCCGGTCAATGGCGCGGTGCGCGTCAGCTTCGCCGTGCAAGACGACGACGGCATTGCCTATGCGGGCAATCCCTTCGGGTTCACGGTGGACTTCGAGGCCGGCAACGACGAACAGCGCTGGGGGCGTCTGGAAATGCAGAATGCCCACGGACCGGAACTGCTGCCGCTGGTGGTGCCCATGTACAGTACGTATTTCCTGGACGGCGCCTTCCGGCTCAACACCGACGACAATTGCACGGCGATCAGTGCCGGCGAGATTGATCTGGACATCCAGCTCTCCGGCGGCACCACCAGCGCCGACGTGCTCAACACCCCGGCCTCGGCCGGGCATCTGAACGTCTCGCTCAGCGCGCCCGGCGCGGGGAACACCGGCTACGTGGACGTCACCCCGGACCTGTCAGTGACCACCGGCGCCGACCTGCCCTGGCTCACCTTTGACTGGGACGGCGACGGCAATCCGCGGGGTCCGGAGGCGCGCGCCACCTTTGGCGTGTTCGGCGGCAACGAGCGGCATATCTACATCAGAGAGTTGCCCTAAGAAGTAAGAAGTGTGAATCGGGAAGTGCGAATGGAACGCTTCCCACTTCCCGATTCCAAATTCACACTTCGCCCTTGCCGTCCTCCATCCCCAGTTCGTTGATCTTCCGAGTCAGGGTGTTGCGCCCCCAGCCCAGCAGTTGGGCGGCATCCTGGCGGCGTCCGCCGGTGCGCTTGAGGGCGGCGCGGATCATGACCCGCTCGAACGCCGGGGTGGCCCGGTCCAGCAGGCCGCGCTCGCCCCGGGCGAGCGCCTGGCCGGCCCATCGGGCAAGCGCCTGTTCCCAGTCGGGGGCGGCGGTTTCCGGCTGTTCCCGGAGTTCGGGCGGCAGGTCGTCCAGGTGCACTTCGCGCCCCGAGGCCATGACCGTGAGCCATCGGCAGGTGTTCTCCAGCTGGCGCACGTTGCCGGGCCAGTCGAGACTCGAGAGATAATCGCGCACCCGGGGCAGCAGCACCTTGCGTTCCACATTGAGTTCCCGGGCCGCCTGGCCGAGGAAGTGATCGAGCAGCAGCGGGATGTCCTCACGGCGCTCGCGCAGCGCCGGGACATGAATGCGGATCACGTTGAGGCGATGAAACAGGTCTTCCCGGAACAGGCCCTCGCGCACGCGCTGTTCCAGGTTCTGGTGGGTGGCGGCGATGATGCGCACGTCCACCCGGATGGGGGTGTGCCCGCCCACCCGGTAGAACTCTCCGTCGGACAGCACCCGCAACAGCCGGGTCTGCAGTTCCGCGGGCATGTCGCCGATCTCGTCCAGGAAGAGGGTGCCGCCGTCGGCCTGCTCGAAGCGCCCCCGCCGCGAGGCCTGGGCGCCGGTAAAGGCGCCCTTCTCGTGGCCGAAGAGCTCGGATTCCAGGAGGTCGCCCGGAATGGCGGCGGTGTTCAATGCGATGAAGAGCTGGCCGGCCCGGGGGCTGTGCCGGTGCAGGGCGTGGGCCACCAGCTCCTTGCCGGTGCCCGATTCGCCGTTGATCAGCACCGTGATGTTGGAGTGCGACAGGCGCCCGATGGCCCGGAACACCTCCTGCATGGCCGGGGCCTCGCCGATGATCTCGGGCGTGCCGCCGTTCGGTCCGGCCTCGGGCTGGACCCGCTCCCGGCGCAACTGGAACGCCCTGCGCACCAGGGCAACGGCGTCGTCCACGTCGAAGGGCTTTGGCAGGTACTCGAAGGCGCCCCCCTGGTAGGCGGACACGGCGCTCTCCAGGTCCGAATGTGCGGTCATGATGATGACCGGCAGTTCGGGATGATCCCGGTGCAGGCGCTCCAGCAGCTCCAGTCCGCCCATGCCGGGCATGCGGATGTCGGTGATGACGGTGTCCGGGGTGTCGTGTTCGAGGGCCTTGATGGCGGCGCCGGCGGTTTCGAAGGAGGTGACCTCGATGTCTGCCTTCGCCAGGGCGCGTTCCAGGACCCAGCGTATGGAACGGTCGTCATCGATGACCCAGACGTGTTCGTGATTACTCATCCGTGGTCTCCAGCGGGATCAGCAGTGAAAAGACGGTTCTGCCCGGGCGCGAGGTGCATTCGATCAGGCCCCCGTGCTGGTTGATCAGGGACTGGGCGATGGAGAGGCCCAGCCCCGAGCCCCCGTCGCGCCGGGACACCATGGGGTAGAAGATCTGTTCCTGCATCTCCGCGGGGATGCCCGGGCCGTCGTCGATGACCTGGATCCGGGCCACCAGCTTGTGGCGCACCTGCCCCACGGTGTACTGGCGAAGCACCCGGGTGCGCAGCGTGATGGTCCCGGATTGGCCCACCGCCTGGAGGGCGTTGCGCACGATGTTGAGTATTGCCTGGATGATCAGGTCCCGGTCCGCCATGAGGTCGGGAATGCTGGGGTCGTAGTCGCTCTCCAGGCGCACGCCTCCGGGTGCTTCCGCGCTCACCAGGCCGCGCACATGCTCCAGTACCTCGTGGAGGTTGATGGGCCGTTTCCGGGGCAGGCTGCTGGGCCCGAGCATGCGATCCACCAATGCCTGCAGGCGATCGGCCTCGCCGATGATGATGCGCGTGTATTCATGCAGGGCCGGGTCGGGTAGCTCCCGCTCCAGCAGTTGCGCAGCACCGCGCAGGCCCCCCAGGGGGTTCTTGATCTCGTGGGCCAGTCCCCGCACCAGGGCCCGGGTGGCCGCGTGCTGGCTGAGCAGGCTCTCCTCCCGGGAGATGCGCAACTGCCGGTCCACCTGGATCAGTTCCACGAGCAGACGCCGGGGCTGGTGCGTCTCGATCACCGGGGTGACCGTCATGTCCACGGTGGCCTCGTGCCCGTGGACCGGGTGCAGATTATGTTCGCGCTCCGTGAACGGGTGCCCCGTGCGCAGCGAATGCGCCAGGCTGGCGTGCAGCCGGGAGTCGTTTCGTACCAGGGCGTCCACAGGCTGCCCGGTGACCCGTCCAAGGCTGATCTCGAAGAGCATCTCGGCGGCGGGATTCATGTAGCTCAGACGCAGCTGCTCATCCAGGACCAGCACGGCGGTGGTCAGGTTCTCCAGCAGATAGGGATACGGGATCAGTGGCTGTGACATGTGATTTCCACCATGCAAGAAGCAAACCAGTCTGGTGCGGGCGGTCTCCATGGGTGCACAGCACTGGGGCATGGCGCCGGGTTTCGGGCGTCCATGGCCCTGTTTCGCGGGGATTGCGCGCATCGCCCGGCGTCAGGATGGTGCCTGAGAAGGGCCTTGGGGGATTATTGCACCAAACTGGTGCAATTGCTGGAAGCACGGTCAGCCACGGAGGACAGGGGGTGTATGGACGGTGGGGACGGGTGATGCGCAGCGGCGCCCTATGGCTCGGTCGTGCGGAAACTCGCGCGGGCCCGTCAGTTGATGTGGTGGCGCAACAGGTGGAACTCCACGCTGTCGGATTCCTGGATCACCTGGTCGTTGCGGTCCAGCACCTGTACGTGGATCCGGTGCGTGCCACGGTCCACGTTCACCAGGTCGAACCGGGGCATGTCGCGTGTCTGCACGGCCTCCCCGTCCATGACCAGACGCAAGCGGTGGCCCCGCTCGGCGTTCAGTTCGGGGCTCATTTCCACGTGCACGGAGAAATTGCCGTCATTGGCCCGCACCGGCTCGTCGTCCCCGGGGCTCGCGATGCGAAGGTCCTCATAGGGGGCTTGCGGCTCGTCGTTGTCGGTGAGATGCCTGCGCAGGATCTCCCGCGCATCGCGCAATGCAGGGGTCGTCATGGGTTCCCGCACGTGGATGCGCTCGGCCTCCACCCCCTCGGGCGGGTTGTCGCCGAACACCGTGTTGCCGTCGGCGTCCGTCCACCGGTAGATGTCGGCGGAGACGATCGCGGCAGCCGCGAGGGTGAGGAAGAGCAGCAGGACGAGGATGAGGCGCATAAGGGGAAACCCGGTCCGTGGTTCACCCGATACAAGATACAAGAGGCAAGCGGCAAGAGAAAGCAGGGGTTCTCTTGCCGCTTGCCTCCTGTATCGGTCCTGAAGAACAAGGCCCCGCGGAAGCGGGGCCTTGCCGGTTCAGAGGCTGTAGTACAGGTCGTACTCCACCGGATGGGTGGTCATGCGCATCCGCGTGACGTCTTCCATCTTCAGGCTGATATAGGCATCGATCATGTCGTCGGTGAACACGCCACCTGCCTTGAGGAATGTCCGGTCCTTGTCCAGGGCGTCGAGCGCCTGGTCCAGGGCATGACAGACCTGCGGGATCTGCTTCTCCTCTTCCGGGGGCAGGTCGTACAGGTTCTTGTCCATGGCCTCGCCCGGGTGGATCTTGTTCTGGATGCCGTCCAGGCCCGCCATCATCATGGCGGCAAAGGCGAGGTAGGGGTTGGCGGTGGAGTCGGGGAAGCGCACCTCGATACGACGGCCCTTGGGGTTCATGACGAACGGGATGCGGATGGAGGCGGAGCGGTTGCGCGCGGAGTAGGCCAGCATCACCGGGGCCTCGAAACCGGGCACCAGACGCTTGTAGCTGTTGGTGGAGGCATTGGTGAAGGCGTTGAGCGCCCGGGCGTGCTTGATGACGCCCCCGATGTAGTAGAGCGCCATCTCGGAGAGACCGCCGTACTGGTCGCCGCTGAACAGGTTCACGCCGTCCCTGGACAGGGACATGTGCACGTGCATGCCGCTGCCGTTGTCACCCACCAGGGGCTTGGGCATGAAGGTGGCGGTCTTGCCGTAGTTGTGGGCCACGTTCTGCACCACGTACTTGAGGATCTGCACCTCATCGGCCTTGCGGGTCAGGGTGGCGGCGCCCACGCCGATCTCGCACTGGCCGGCGGTTGCCACCTCGTGGTGGTGCACCTCGGTGGTCAGCCCCATCTCCTCGAGGCCCAGGCACATGGCCGAGCGCAGATCCTGCAGGCTGTCCACCGGCGGCACGGGGAAATAGCCGCCCTTCACGGTGGGACGGTGGCCGATGTTGCCGCCCTCGAACACCTTCTCCGAATTCCAGGAGGCCTCGTCGGAATCGACGCGGAAGAAGCAACCGGAGATCTCGTTGCCCCACTTCACATCGTCGAACACGAAGAACTCGTTCTCGGGGCCGAACAGCGCGGTGTCGGCGATGCCCGTGCTGGCAAGGTAGGCCTCGGCGCGTCGGGCCAGGGAACGGGGACAGCGGTCGTAGCCCTGCATGGTGGCGGGCTCCACGACGTCGCACCGCAGGTTCAGGGTGGGCTCGTCGAAGAACGGGTCCATCACGGCGCTGGCGGGATCGGGCATGAGGATCATGTCGGACTCGTTGATGCCCTTCCAGCCGGCGATGGAGGAGCCGTCGAACATCTTGCCGCTTTCGAAGGTGTCCTCCTCAATGCTGTGGGCCGGTACGGAGACATGCTGCTCCTTGCCGCGGCTGTCGGTGAAACGGAAGTCGACGAACTTGACGCCGTTCTCCTTGATGGTCTTGATGACTTCTGCTGGGGACATGCCTGCTCCTCCGGGGAGTATTTGATGTGAATCGAAACGCTGATGCCGATCCTCGATGAGGTCCGTTCATTCGGCCTCGTGTTCGAATCGTGTGCCTTCAGTTACAGCACGATTCGTGCCATGCCCGTGGGGCACACATGGTGCGCATAACGGGGCCTTGCAAGCCCAGCGCCGCACCGTTTTGGTGCGCATGTCGCCGAGATCGCACTATTTCGGTGCCTCACATGGGGTGTTGTTGGGCATCCTCCCTGAAGTAGACCACCACTTCGCCCACCTCCGGGACGCGTTTGCTGGCCTCGCGGAGGCGGCCTGCCAGCCGGGCGGCCGCCTCGGGGGCCTCCGCCACGGCCCGGGGCAGGTAAAGCTCCACATGAATACGCCCCCCCAGATAATGTAGCACCACGTTCTCCATGTGTCGGGACTCGGGAATCTCCGCCCATTCCCGGTGCAGGGCCGCGAGTACCGTGGTGCGCCCCGGCAGATCCAGGGCCGGCGGCAGACGCTCGTCATCCTCGGGATCGATGTGCACGGTTACGTCGATCAGCTCCTCAAAGGCATCGGTGACCGCCAGGCGCACCCGCTCACTTACCTGATGGCCCTCGGAGATGCTGATGCGCGGGGACACCAGAATGTGCACATCGGCCAGCGCCGTGCCCGCCATGCGACGGGTGCGCAGCATGTGCACCCCCTTGACGCCCTCCACGGCGAGAATGGTGTCCCGGATGCGCGCCACCCTTTCCTGCCCGAGTCCGGTATCAATCAGTTCACGGGCGCTGTCCCAGATCAGCCGCCCGCCCATGTGCGCGATGAGCGCTGCCACCACGACGGCGGCGACCGCGTCCAGATAGGGCAGTCCGGCCAGTGTGCCGCCCACGCCGGCCAGCACCACCAGGGAAGAGATCACGTCGGAGCGGTGATGCCATGCATTGGCCTTGAGCAGGTTCGACCGGATCCGCCGGGCCACCCGCATGGTGTAGCGGTACAGGCCCTCCTTCAGCACAATCGCCAGCACGGCAAAGACGAGTGCCAGCGGTTCAGGGCTGAGCAGTCGTTCCGGTTCAAACAGGCGCCGGCCGGCATCCATCCCGATGGTGACGGCCGCGCCCGTCAGCAGCAGGCCCACCGCCACGGTGGCCAGGGTCTCGATGCGCGCGTGGCCGTACGGGTGCTCGCTGTCCGGCGCCACATTGGCGTGCCTGCCGGCCAGCAGCACCACCCCGTCGCTCACCAGGTCCGAGAGGGTATGCACCCCGTCAGCGATCAGCGCCTGGGACTGCGTGAACACGCCGCCGACGATCTGGGCCGCGGACAGGAACAGGTTGGTGGCCGCCGCCGTCAGGGTGACCCGCCGCATGCTGCGCTTGCGGGCCTTGCCGGGGATCAGCTCGGATGCGTCGTTCATGGCTGAAGTGTGGGGGAGGGCTGGGCTGGAGGCCAGTGGCAAGTGGCAAGTCTCGAGTGGCAAGGAAAGTATGGCTCCTTGCGAAGGCCGGAACCCGGGCCTTCTGCATGATCGTCTCGGGGCCGCGCAGAAGGGTGGTGAGATATCCTACTGGCGGGTGTCGGGTCCGCTGATGGGAGTGGCGTTGGTAAGCGCTTCCAGCGACCGGCGTGCCTGGGCGCTGTGGTGGGACTGCAGGAGTTCCATGGCCTCCAGGGCAGTAAGGTTCGGGGTTCCATCCAGTTCGCGCATGGCGCGCAGCACGTCGGACAGGCGTACGAAGCCGTGGGCCAGGGAATCGAACAGTTCGCCCAGGGTAGAGCCAGTCTGGCGCTCCGCCACCTGCTGGTACGCGGAACGGCCCAGGTCCACGAAATAGCCCACGCTGACCCGCCGCCGGCGGGCGCGCTGGCTGAACAGCCCGGAGAAGAGCAGGCAGTGGTCGCCCACGTCCCGCAGGGCCACCGCCTGGGCCCGGGGCATGGCGCGCAGGCCCCGAAGGTAGTCCAGGGCCATGACCCTGTGGCCGGTTTCGGGGTTCTCCATGAAACGGATCATGAGCAGCACCAGATAGCTTTCCAGCGTCTCGTCCAGGTCCAGCTTCTGACTGCGCGCGGCTTCCTGCACCAGTCGCTGCCACTGCGCGGCGGGGGTCGGCTCCATAATCAGCTCGGGCATGGTTCCTCCGTGGCCGTGTTACGAAGTGTCCCGGATTAGATAGCACCAACCGCGCCAAAGTGTAGCCGGAGGGCCGATGGCTGGTCTGTGGTGCGGCGCGGGCGGTATACTCACGCCCTTTGCATTGCCGCGCCCAGCGATACGTTCCCATGCCCCGACACAGAACCACCGGATCCCGTGGCCTGAGCTTTCAGGAACTGATTCTGACCCTGCAGAGCTACTGGGCGGAACAGGGCTGCGTGGTATTGCAGCCGTACGACATGGAGATGGGGGCGGGCACCTTCCACTCGGCCACATTCCTGCGCGCCATCGGCCCGGAGCCCTGGCGGGCCGCCTACGTGCAGCCCTCGCGCCGGCCCACCGACGGGCGTTACGGGGAGAATCCCAACCGCCTGCAGCACTATTACCAGTTCCAGGTGATTCTCAAGCCCTCGCCCGCGGAGATCCAGGATCTCTACCTGGGTTCGCTGGAGGCCATGGGCATCGACCCGCTGGTGCACGATATCCGTTTCGTGGAGGACAACTGGGAGTCCCCCACGCTGGGCGCCTGGGGGCTGGGCTGGGAGGTGTGGCTCAACGGCATGGAGGTCACCCAGTTCACCTATTTCCAGCAGGTGGGCGGCCTGGACTGCCGGCCGGTATCCGGCGAGATCACTTACGGTCTGGAGCGTCTGGCCATGTATCTGCAGGGCGTGGAGAGCCTGTTCGACCTCACCTGGACCGAGGGCCCCCAGGGCCGTGTGACCTACCGCGACGTCTACCACCAGAACGAGGTGGAACAGTCCGCGTACAATTTCGAGCACGCCAACGTGGAGGCGCTGTTCGCGTGGTTCGAGACCTGCGAGAGCGAGAGCAGGAAGCTCATCGAGGCGGGCCTGCCCCTGCCCGCGTACGAGCAGATGCTCAAGGCCTCGCACACCTTCAACCTGCTCGATGCCCGCCGCGCCATCTCGGTCACCGAGCGCCAGCGCTACATCCTGCGCGTGCGCGACCTGGCCCGCGCCGTGGCCGAGGCCTATTACAACGCCCGCGAGGCATTGGGCTTCCCGATGCTGGGGGAGAAGTAATCAAGAGCGTTTTGCCACAGAGGGCACAGAGGTCACAGAGGTCACAGAGTTAAAACCCGATGGGGCTCGACATGGAAGACGACCCGCTGACACGACGCATTGTTTCTGCAGCACTGGAAGTGCATTCACTGCTGGGGCCGGGATTGCTCGAGACAATTTATGAAGAGGCCCTCTGCCATGAGCTTGAACTGCGTGGCATAGCCTTTGAACGTCAGGTTCCAGTGCATGTGACCTACAAGGGCTGGACGATTGCCGGACAGGTTTTGGACCTGTTGGTCGAAAATGAAGTGGTTGTGGAGTTGAAGGCGGTCAGAAAACTCCCGGAGGTCGCTACCGCCCAGACGCTCTCCTACCTGCGGGCCACCGGAATGCGGCGAGCCCTGTTGCTTAACTTCGGCGAGTCGCGTCTCACGAAGGGGATCAAACGCCTTTCTCTGTGACCTCTGTGACCTCTGTGACCTCTGTGACCTCTGTGCCCTCTGTGGCTGAAAAGGGTTTTCGTTGATGAGTACCAAAACAGACCTCCTGATCGAAATCGGCACCGAAGAGCTGCCGCCCAAGGTGCTCAAGGGCCTGCGCGATGCCTTTGCCGAGGCGGTGGCGGCGGGGCTTGCGGAAGCAGGGATCGGGGCCGAGAAGCTGCAGGCCTTTGCCGCGCCCCGTCGCCTGGCGCTGCTGTGCCGGGGTGTGCCGGGGCGACAGGCCGACCAGGCCCTGGAGCGGCGCGGGCCGGCGTTGGCCGCGGCGTTCGATGACGACGGCAATCCCACCAGGGCGGCACTGGGTTTTGCGGGCTCCTGCGGCGTTGCGGTGGAGGATCTGCAGCGTCTCGAAACCGACAAGGGCGCCTGGCTGGTGCATCGTCACGTGGAGCCGGGCAAGGATGCCGCCGCGCTGATCCCGGCCGTGGTGGATGCGGCGCTGGCGGCCCTGCCCATCCCCAAGCGCATGCGCTGGGGCGCGTCGGATGCGGAGTTCGTGCGCCCGGTGCACTGGGTGGTTCTGCTGCTGGGGGATGCCGTGGTGGAGGCCGATCTCATGGGGGTGCGGGCCGGGCGCGAAACCCGTGGCCACCGGTTCCATCATCCCGGATCCCTGTACCTCGCCGAACCCGCCGCCTACGCCCCGCTGTTGGAAACCGAGGGTCGGGTGATGCCCGACTTCGAGGCGCGGCGCGAGGCGATCCTGGGGCAGGTGGAGGAGGCCGCGATCAGGCTCGGCGGCCGCGCGCTGATCGAGCCGGACCTGCTGGACGAGGTCACCGCGCTGGTGGAGTGGCCGTGCGCCATCGCCGGCCACTTCGAGACGCGCTTCCTGGATGTGCCCCAGGAGGCGCTCATCTCCACCATGCAGGACAACCAGAAGTACTTCCCCGTCGTGGACGGAGCGGGGCGGCTCATGCCCCACTTCATCACCGTCAGCAACATCGAATCCCGCGAGCCGGACCGGGTCCGGGAGGGCAACGAGCGGGTCATCCGCCCGCGCTTCGCCGATGCGGAGTTCTTCTGGAACCAGGACCGCAGGCAGCCGCTGGAGTCGCATCTGGACGCGCTGCGCCACGTGGTCTTTCAGCGCCGTCTGGGCAGTCTCCATGACAAGACCGAACGCGTGGCCCGCCTGGCCACGCGGCTGGCGGACCTGCTCGGCGTGGACCACGGCGAGGCCGCCCGGGCCGCCATGCTCTCCAAGTGCGACCTGCAGACCCAGATGGTGTTCGAGTTCACCGAACTGCAGGGCACCATGGGTCGTTACTACGCTCAGCACGGCGGCGAGCCGGAGCAGGTGGCCAGGGCCCTGGAGGAACAGTACTGGCCCAGGCATGCGGGAGACGCGCTTCCGGAGACGGGTGTCGGCCAGGTCCTGGCGCTGGCGGATCGGCTGGACACCCTGGTGGGCATCTTCGCCATCGGCGAGAAACCCACGGGTGCCAAGGATCCCTACGGCCTGCGCCGCGCCGCCCTGGGCGTGCTGCGCATCCTCGTCGAGCGCTCGCTGGATCTGGACCTCGGGGGACTCATCGAGGCGGCCACCGACGGATACGGGGAGGTTGACGTGGATGCCTCCGGGGCCGCGGAGCCGGTGTTTGATTACATGATGGAGCGCCTGCGCGCCTATTATGCCGACCGGGGCATCGGCGGGGATGTGTTCGAGGCGGTGCTCGCCTGCCGGCCGACGCGCCCCCTGGACTTCGACCGGCGGGTGCGCGGCGTCGAGCATTTCCGCAGCCTCCCCGAGGCCGAGAGCCTCGCCGCCGCCCACAAGCGTATCCACAACATTCTCCGGAAAGTGGAAGGCGCCCTGCCCGAGCGCATCGACGCGACGCGTTTCAGCGAGGACGCCGAGCGTGCCGTCTACGAGCGGCTGGAGGACCTGCGGGCCACCGCGCTGCCGCTGTTCGGCGAGGGCCGTTACACGGAGGGGCTGGCGGCCCTGGCGGCCCTGCGTGACCCGGTGGACCATTTCTTCGATACCGTGATGGTCATGGCCGATGACGCCGCGGTGCGCGACAATCGCCTGGCCCTGCTCAACAGCCTTAGCGGGCTGTTTCTGGAGGTGGCGGACATGTCAAAGCTGCAGTCAGGCGGCGAGGGCTGAAGGCGAATCCGGCATCTGCGGCAAGGCACTTCACTGATGACCCAGCGCAAACACTTCAAGCCGCTCCTCTACCTGCGTGCCACGCTGTTCTGGCTGGGGTTCGCGCCGTCGACGATCCTGTTCGCGGTGTTCGGGCCGCTCACCCTGCCGCTGTCCTGGCACGGGCGCTACCGGATCATGTCCCAGTGGACGCGCTTCAATGTCTGGTGGCTGGGTGTCACCTGTGGGCTGAAGTACGCCGTCAAGGGGCGAGAGCACCTCACCGGCGAGGCCGGCATCCTGCTCTGCAAGCACCAATCCACGTGGGAGACGCTTGCCCTGCAGCGTTTCATCCCGCCCGAGGTGTATGTGCTCAAGCGGGAACTCATGCGCATCCCGTTCTTCGGCTGGGGAATGGCTGTCATGGAGCCCATTGCCATTGACCGAAGTGCCGGCCGCAGGGCACTCGAGCAACTGATCGAGCAGGGCAGGGATCGCCTGGAGCGCGGCCTGTGGGTGGTGACGTTCCCCGAGGGTACAAGAGTGGCGCCGGGTCAGAAGGGCCGCTACAAGCAGGGCGGCGCAGTGCTGGCGGCACGCACCGGCCGGCCCGTCGTGCCCGTGGCCCACAACGCGGGTATCTACTGGCCCCGCCACAGTTACATCAAGTACCCGGGCACCGTGCGCGTGGAGATCGGCCCGCCCATCGAGACCCGCGGCCGTGAGCCCGAGGCCATCCTCAAGGATGCGCAGGACTGGATCGAGTCCCGGCAGCGGGAGCTCGATGCGGTGGAGCGGCCGTGACGGATTTCGATCTGAGTTCGGCCGCCGCGCGCCGGCGCGTCTACGCGCGGGCCCTGTGGCAGGACGACGGCTGGGTTCGGGAGTTCGCGCTCAACAACTTCCACCGCGTCTCCCCCCGGGCATACCGCTCCGGCCAGCCTTCGCCCCGGCATCTGGCAAAACGCATCCCGCGCCACGGCATCCGCACCGTGGTCAACCTGCGCGGCCGCGAGCCGGAGAATCCGATGCTCGCCCTGGAAGCGCAGGTGTGCGAACGCCTGGATGTGCGCCTGGAACACCTGCGCATGTATTCCCGGGCCCTGCCCACCCGCGAACTGCTTCACCGCGCCCATGACCTCCTGCATCGCATCGAGTACCCCGTGCTGTTTCACTGCAAGTCCGGCGCTGATCGGGCCGGCCTGATGGCCGCCCTCTATCTTCACTGGGTCGAGGGCGTGCCTGTCGGGGAGACGCGCCAGCTTCGGCTGTGGCCGTACTTCCACTACCGTTATGCCAGGACGGGCCTTCTCGATTTCTTTCTCGAACGCTATCTGCACGACAGCGCGACCCGGCCCATGGGGCTCCTGGAATGGGCGGATACGGTGTACGATCCGGAGGCGCTCAAGGCCGAGTTTCGCTCGGTGCCCTGGGTGGACGCGCTGGTGGATCGGGTGCTGAGGAGGGAGTAGGGGTTGGCAAGCGGCAACAAGCGCGGGGCGCGGGCGGCCGCCCTGATGAAATATCCGGGCTAATCGTTCAACAGGGCGCGGATCACCAGCCCCGCCAGGGTATAGCCGAACAGCGGGGGGAGATAGGAGATGGTGCCGTTGACTGCCCGTGCGCGACCAGGCCTCGGTCCATCCAGGGGGCGGTGTGCCGTGCCCTTGACCGGCTGTTCGGTGGAGTAGACCACGGGGTAATCCAGGTGTCCGCCCATGCGCCGAAGCCGCTTGCGCAGTTCACGGGCGAGCGGGCAGAGGATGGTGCGCCCGAGGGGCCCCACCCGCAGGGCCGTGGGGTCCAGGCGGCCGCCGGCGCCCATGCTGGAGGCCACCGGGATGCGCCGTTCCTGGCAGTGCAGCACCAGTGCCGCCTTGCAGGCTATGGAATCGATGCAGTCCAGGGCGTAGTCGAGGTCGCCGGGCACCCTGTCCGCCACATTGGCCGGCGAGAGGAAATCACCGATCGCGTCCACCCGGATGTCGGGGTTGATGTCCCGGATGCGCTCGGCCATCACCTCGGATTTCTTCCTCCCGACGGTGGAATGCAGCGCCACCAGTTGCCGGTTCATGTTGGACAGTCCCACCACGTCGTGATCCAGCAGCGTCATGCGGCCCACGCCGGCGCGGGCAATGGCCTCGGCCGCATAGCTGCCCACGCCGCCCAGGCCGGCGATGAGTACATGTCGGCGGGACAGCCGCTCCAGCCTCTCGGGGCCGATGAGCAGTTCCGTGCGTTCATGGATGGGATTCATGGCCGGGGCATTCTAGCGCAACGGGGCCGGCAGACATCCGCCCTATCCGGCCGCATGTTGACCTAGCTCAAACCGAAGAGTTGACGCGCGTTCTCCGTCGTGGCCTCGGCAAGTTCGTCCGGCGCCATACCGCGCAGCGCCGCGATCTCCGCGGCGATCTCCGGCAGAAAGGCGGGTTCATTGCGCCGGCCCCGATGCATGGCGCCCGGCTGGTCCGGCGCGTCCGTCTCCAGCAGGATGGCTTCCAGCGGGAGCGTAGCCGCGAGCGTGCGCAGCCGCCGGGCGCGAGGATAGGTCACCGGCCCGCCGAAGCCCAGCAGGCAACCCAGGTCGATCAGTTTGCGGGCCTGCTGCTCGCTGCCGCTGAAGCTGTGCACCACGGCACGGACCCCCGGACACTGGCGCAGCCCCCGGGTCACCTGGTCCACGGAGCGGCGGGCATGGATGATCGCCGGGATGTCGTGTTCCCGTGCCAGGGCCAGTTGTGCCGTGAAGTAGCCCCACTGGGTGTCCGGATCCAGGCCTGCCACGAAATAGTCCAGGCCGCACTCGCCCACGGCCACCGGTCGTTCACGTTCGATCCAGCGCGCCAGTTCGTCCAGATCCGCGGGCGCGTGTTCGGCAAGCAGCACGGGGTGAAGCCCGTAGGCGGGATGGAGCCCCTCATGACTTGCCGCCACGGCCTTGAGCCTCGGCCAGCCGGACCGGCTCACCGCGGGCAACACCAGCGCCCCGACGCCCGCCGAGCGCGCCCGTCCGAGACAGTCGTCGCGATCCCCGTCGAAGGCCGGGTCATCGAAATGGCAGTGTGTATCTGTTAACAACAGTGGCAAGTCTCAAGTCTCAAGTGGCAAGGGAAATCAAAACATACTCCAGGTTCTTCGGGGGCCGGGTCGGGGTGAGGGCTTTCCCTTGCCACTTGAGACTTGAGACTTGCCACTGTTCTTAAGGGCATGGATTGGGGTGGCGGGTGTGGATGGTCTCGATTGCTTCCAGCACCTCGTCGCCGAGTACCAGTTCGGCGCTTTCGATGTCCTCCTCGAGCTGCGCCATGCTGGTGGCGCCGATGATGGTGCTGGTCAGGAAGGGACGGGAGTTGACGAAGGCCAGTGCCATCTGTGCGGGTGACAGTCCGTGGGCACGCGCCAGCTCCACGTAGGCGCGGGTGGCTTCCACGCCGTGCGCGTTGCTGTAGCGGGCGAAGCGCGGGAACAGGGTGATGCGCGCGTTCGCCGGCGTGCTGTCCAGGTACTTGCCGCTCAGCACGCCGAAGCCCATGGGCGAATAGGCCATCAGGCCCACGTGTTCACGAATGGCCATCTCGGCCAGACCTACCTCGAAGCTGCGGTTGAGCAGGTTGTAGGGGTTCTGTATGGAGACCATGCGCGGCCAGTCGCGCTCGCGCGCAAGGCGCAGATACTCCATCACGCCCCAGGGCGTCTCGTTGGAGACACCCACGTGACGCACCTTTCCCTGACGTACGAATTCATCAAGTGCCTCCAGCGTCTCTTCGATGGGCGTGGCGTCCGGGTCTTCCTCGTGGGTGTAGCCCAGGTTGCCGAAGAAGTTGGTGGGGCGTGCGGGCCAGTGCACCTGGTAGAGGTCCAGGTAATCGGTGTTGAGGCGGCGCAGACTGTCGTCGAGTGCATCGGTCATTTGGGTCCGGTCCAGACGCGGGCCGCCGCGGATGTAATTGACCCATTCACCGGGGCCGGAGACCTTCGAGGCGAGCACCACCCGGTCGCGCCGGCCGGTGCGCTTGAGCCAGGTGCCGATGATGGACTCGGTGCGCCCCCGGGTCTCCTCCATGGGCGGTACGGGATAGAGCTCCGCGGTGTCGATGAAGTTCACGCCCCGCTCCAGCGCATGGTCGAGCTGGCTGTGGGCCTCGGCCTCGGTGTTCTGCTCGCCCCAGGTCATGGTGCCGAGACAGATGACGCTCACATCGATGCCGGTGTTGCCGAGCTTGCGTTTTTCCATAGTGTTATATTCCTATGCCGCCCCCTGCATGAAAGGCAAAAGACTGGTTCAGGCCACAGAGGTCACAGAGGACACAGAGAAAACCTGAAGAGTACTGAATCATCGGTCTTTAGCAGCATGGGCGCGGCGAGACCGCACCCCATCCGCAGGTCTTTCTGCTCTGTGACCTCTGTGACCTCTGTGACCTCTGTGATCTCTGTGGCTGATCGCCTCTACAGGAACAGCGTCAGCACGCCCGTGTAGCCATACAGCCGGTTGTGGAAGATCTCGCCGTTGGCGAAGAATCCGACCAGGGGGATGTCACCCAGTTCCTCGCTGATGGTGCGCAGCTCGCGGGAGTCCTCCCCGAACTGGTGGCGCCCCCGGCCGAGGCATGAGAAGTACAGGGCACCCCGGGCCCCGCCCGGGGCCCGGTGGCGCAGATCCGCCAGCATGCGGCGCAGATCGTCCATGGCAGCGTTCGGGTCCCGGCGGCAGAACATGATCCGGTCGCCCTCGGTGACCCGGTCGCCCACCGCCACCAGCCGCTGGCCGGTGTCCACGGCCACCAGGTTGCGCACCAGGTAGTCCCGGGTGTCGGAGCCGGGCACCGGGAAGGCGGCGACGATGAAGCCGCCGGCACGCTGCAGGTCCCGTGCGAGGACCTCGCCGATGTCCTCCTCGAAAACGTCCAGCGCCGGGCGGCCGTCCAGTTGTACCAGCACGTTCTGGGTGGCCCGGGTGATCCGGTGGGCGGGACCGATGGGCGTGCATCCCTGGGTGTGGGCGGTCACCACCTCCACCGCTTCGCTGAACAGCACGCCGGATACCCCGCCCCGGGTCACCTCGCCCGCGATCTGCAGATCTTCCGCCTGGGAGGAGGTCAGCCCGCCCACACAGAAGATCCCGGTGGATCCGCCCGCCTGTTCGATCAGTTCGGGGGTGCGGGGATTGCCCGGATCGGCATGCAGCACCCCGAAACGCGCCGGATCCGGGGCCGGCCACCGCTCCAGCAGCTCCTGCAGGGGCGCCGTACCGTCACTCAGCAGGGGCAGCAGCTGTGTGCTGCCTTCCGGAAAGCCGCCCACCATGGCCACCGCGGCGGGCCCGTCGTAGATCTCGCGGCCCGTCGCGCAGAGCGCCACGCCCACACTGCCCGTCCAGCGCTGCACGCCGGTGGCCTCCCGCAGTTGCGCGAGCAGGTCCGGCAGTTGCCGGGCGAGGGCATCGGTGACATACAGGAACCCCAGGGCCTCCCCGTGTGCAGGGGGGATGAGCCTGGCCGCCAGCGTGGCGACCAGGGTGTCCGCATCGAAGCCCTCGGCGGTCGCAACGGAGAAGGGGGCCGAAGGGTTCATGGCCGCGGGTGCCTCTCCGCCGGCCACGCGTCATGGGCATGCAAGACCGTTCCCGCTCCACGGAAACGGTGGCGATCACGGATGGTGGGCAGCTTCATGGGATGGCACGTCTCCATATCGTTCAGACATTGCCGGCGGAACCGCGTCGGATCCCGAAGATGTCCGGGGAAGAAATGCGGGCGAGGACCCTGTGAATTCATGTCCCCCATGAGAATAGCAACCCGCGGGGCGGCCCGCCCCCGGTCGTCGCCGATGGCATCCGGGGCGCCGGGTATGCCGGCCCCGCCGGGGCCGGCATGGGGGACGTCATGCTCAGCGCCGGCTGTTGTCGATCATCTCGCCGATGATCGGGGCGAGGATGACCTCCATGGCGAGGCCCATCTTGCCCCCCGGCACCACGATGCTGTTGCGCCGGGACATGAACGAGTCGTGCAGCATGTTGAGCAGGTAGGGGAAGTCCACGCCGAACTTTTTCGGGTCCTTGAAGCGGATCACCACCATGCTCTCGTCCGGGGTGGGGATGTCGCGGGCAATGAAGGGGTTGGACGTATCCACCGTGGGCACCCGCTGGAAGTTGATGTCGGTCAGCGAGAACTGAGGCGTAATGTACTTCACGTAGTCCGGCATGCGGCGCAGGATGGTGTCCACGATGGCCTCGGCGGTATAGCCGCGTTCCTCGTTGTCCCGGAAGATCTTCTGGATCCACTCCAGGTTGACGATGGGCACCACGCCCACTCCCAGGTCAACGTGCTGGGCCACATTGACGTTGCCGTTGACCGCCAGGCCGTGCAGGCCTTCGTAGAACATGAGGTCGGTGCCCTCGGGGATGTCCTCCCAGGGAGTGAATTCACCGGGCTTGAGGCTGGTGCTCAGCCGGCTGTTGTGATGGGCCGCCTCGTCCTCGCTGTGGATGTAATAGCGCTTCTTCCCGCCGCCCGTCTCGCCATAGGTCTTGAACAGGGACTCGATCTTGTCGAACAGGTTGGCTTCCGGACCGAAGTGACTGAAGTGGTTGTTGCCTGCGTCGGCGGCCTTCTTCATGGCCTCCTTCATCTCGGCGCGGTTGTATCGGTGGAAGCTGTCGCCCTCGATGATGACCGGACTGATGCTCTCGCGCAGGAAGATGTGCTCAAAGGCGCGCTTGACGGTGGAGGTGCCGGCCCCGGATGAGCCGGTCACCGCGACGATCGGGTGCTTTCTGGACATGGTTTCTACTCCTTCAGGATTTCTGCTCTCATTAGAAAATCAGATTCAGCATGATCAGGGAAACGATCAGGAAAAGCACCGTCATGATGCCGCCCGCCTTCATATAGTCCTTCACCCGGTAACCGCCCGGTCCCATGATCAGGGCATTCACCTGGTGGGTGGGGATCAGGAAGGAATTGGACGTGGCAATGGCCACCGTCAGGGCGAAGATGCGCGGATCCGCGTCCATTCCCAGGCCCTGGGCCGCGATGGCGATGTTCACCGCAAGCGGCACCAGCAGCACCGTGGCGCCCACGTTGGACATGACCAGTGTGAAGAACGTGGCGAGCACAGCGATCGCCGCCTGCAGGACCCAGGGCGGGACTTCGCCCAGCAACGCGAGGGTCTGCTGGGCGATCCAGGCGGCGGTGCCGGTATCTTCCACGGCCATCCCCAGGGGAATCAGGCTCGCCAGCAGGAACACCGTCTTCCAACTCACGGCCTTGTAGGCCTCATCCATGTTGAGCACACCGGTCAGGATCATGCCCACCGCGCCCACCAGCAGCGCCACCGACAGGCGCAGGTCCGTGAACAGGATCAGGCTCAGGGTGATGGCGAAGAACACCAGTGCGTAACTCACCTTCTGGGGACGCAGCTCCTCGTGGGGGTATTCGCTGGTGACCACCACGAAGTCCCGGTCCTTCTCCAGGCGGGCCAGCGAATCCCAGTTGCAATGGCTGACCAGCGTGTCGCCGGCCTGCAGGGGAATGTCCCGCAATCCTTCGCGGAACGTCTCCTCGCCCCGGTGGATGGCCAGCACGGACAGGCCGTAGGTCTTGCGCATGGCCAGGTCCGTGACGGTCTTGCCCAGCAGCCCGGAACTGGGCGGCATGACGATCTCGCCAATGCCGGATTTGGTGTGCGCCAGCACATCGGAGAAGACGTCCAGATGTCCCTTGGGCTCGATACCCGTGTTCTCGGCGAATGCGTCGAGCTGCTCGGCCCGGCCGAGCAGCGCCAGTTGCGCGCTGCCATCGAGCTTGTAGCCGCTCCAGGGCCCCACGCGCAGGTCGTCTCCCAGCATGGAGCCGGCCACCACGACGCCATGCTCGCGCTCCAGCTCGCCCACCGTCCTGCCGGACAGGGGGTGGTCGGCGGGCACACGGAACTCCCGGATGGTGTAGTCGAGTCCGTATACGCGTCGGAAGTACTCTACGGCGCTCTCGCCCATCGTCCCGTCGCCGCTGGTCTTGGGCAGTACGTAGCGGCCCATGAGCACGAAGTAGGCGATGCCGGTGGCCACCAGGGCCAGGCCGATGGGCGTCACGTCGAACAGGTTGAAGTGCTCCATGCCCTGGGGCAGCAGGTCGTTGAGCAGGATGAGCGGACTGGAACCCACCATGGTCATGGTGCCGCCCAGGATCGCGCAGAAGCCCATGGGCATGAGCAGCCGGGACATGGGCAGGCCGGTACGCGCCGAGATGCGTGAGACCACCGGCAGGAACAGGGCGGCCGCCCCCACGTTCTGCATGAAGCTGGAGATCACCCCCACGGTGCCGGAGATGAGCGGGATGATGCGCCGCTCGGTTAAGCCGCCCACGCGCATGATGAAGGACGCCACCCGGCTCATGACGCCGGTCTTGTCGAGCCCCGCGCCGATGATCATCACGGCGATGATGGAGATCACCGCATTACTGGCGAACCCGTCGAACAACTGATGGGTGTCGGCCACCCCGCCCAGCCCCGGAACCATGCTGAGCAGTCCCAGCAGGACCATGACCGACACCGCGGCCACGTCCACCCGGACAATCTCGGAGACGAACAGGAAGATCGTGAAGCCCAGCAGTCCGAGGACCACCATCATTTCGGGGGTGAGCGTGACGGTTTCTTGCATGTCGGAAAAGGGTGCCTTTCAAGGGGGTGTAAAGTCGCAAAAAGGCCGAGATTATCCCATTGCGGCCTGCCAAAGCCAAGCTGGCCGCCCGTCAGGCAGCCGGAGATCCTGCCCCGCGCCGAATCCCGGCGGCTGCGGATGCAGCCGGCGGTGCAGGCACCGGGGTGATGCGTGACGGGCCGTCGCTTTGTCTCCGATGGCCATTGCGTATAGAATGCGCGCCTCTCGCCGGCGGTGCGCCAATTCCAACAACGACAAATCGACGCACTGACCCACGCGATCCCGGTTCGGCCGGGGTCATGCCGTGGTCGGCGGGCGGCTGGCCGCGGGCGCCCGTATCTCCGCGGTCAATGGATTGGCTTGTTCAGGGATCTCCACATGCCTTCGCGTTTGCGCCTGTTCGTCTACGTCGTCATCGGACTGTTGTGTCTTGCGGCCGTGGGCCCCCTCTGGGCGGCCATGCCCGTCGAGGCGGGGGGCGACACGCCCTGGTGGATCTGGCCCCTGGCCCTGTTCATCGTGAGTTTCCTGCTGGGTATCGTTGCCGTGCTCGGCGGGGTGGGTGGCGGGGTCCTTTTCGTCCCCATCGTGGGCGGTTTCTTCCCCTTTCATCTGGATTTCGTCCGTGGCGCGGGCCTGCTGGTGGCCCTGGCCGGCGCCCTGGCGGCCGGTCCGGGCCTGCTGCGCTCGGGCATGGCCAGTCTTCGGCTGGTGCTGCCGCTGGCCATGATCGCGGCGGCCTCGGCCATCATCGGCGCCATGGTGGGTCTCGCCCTGCCCACTGACCTGGTGCAGACCCTGCTGGGGCTGACCATCCTGGCCATTGTCGCGCTCATGTGGATCGCCAGGAAGTCCGAGTACCCGGACGTGCCGGAGGCCGACCGGCTGTCCACGGCGCTGCGCATCACCGGCATCTACCACGAACCCTTCTCCCAGAAGGACATCGACTGGAAGGTTCACCGTACGCCGCTCGGGCTCGTGATGTTCTTCTTCATCGGGCTGCTGGCGGGGATGTTCGGTCTGGGCGCCGGCTGGGCCAACGTGCCGGTGCTGAATCTGATGATGGGCGCGCCGCTCAAGGTGTCGGTGGCGTCGTCCAAGTTCCTGCTTTCCATCGTCGACACCTCCGCCGCCTGGGTCTACATCAACCAGGGTGCGGTGCTGGCCATGATCGCCGTGCCCTCAATCATCGGCATCATGCTGGGATCGCTGGTGGGTGTCCGGCTGCTCAAGCGCACCCGGGCGGCCATGGTGCGGCGCATCGTCATCGTCATGCTGCTGTTGGCGGGTTCCCGGGCCCTGCTCAAGGGCCTGGGTATCTGGGAATAGGAGAGACAACCGTGTCCGATCGTGATCCACACCGCTACGCCACCGAGGAACAGCAGATCTATGCCTACTGGCTGGACTGGGGCATGCGGATCGGTTTCCTGATGCTGGTGGCCAGCTTCGCCGCCTACCTGCTGGGGGTCTTCGAACCCCATGTGCCGGTGAACGATCTGCCGCAGGTCTGGAGCCTGTCCGCCCGGGAGTATCTGGACACGGCCGGCGTCGGCACCGGCTGGTCCTGGCTGGCGCTCGCCCACAAGGGCGATTTCATGAACTTTTTCGGCATCGCTTTTCTGTCCCTGGTCACCATTGCCTGCTACATTCGTGTCATTCCCCTGTTCCTGAAGACCGGGGACAAGGTGTACGCGGGCATCACGGCGGCCACGGCGCTGGTACTGATTCTCGCCGCGTCCGGCCTGCTGGTGGTGGGTCACTGATGGTCCAGGAGCATCCAATGGAATCCAGTCTCTCTCCCGTCGGCCGATTCGAACGCATCCTGCTGGCCGCCGACGGCACGGAATACAGCGCCGGTGCCGAACAGGCGGCCTTCAGCATGGCACAGCGCTGCGGCGCCAAGCTGTTCGTGCTGCGGGTGGTGCTCACCAATCCCGAGTACGAGGCCATGGCACCGGAGCGGGTGGAGGCGGAGGCCGAGGCGGCCCGTGAGTTCCTCGCGCAACTGGAACAGCGTGCCGACGATGCCGGCCTGGAATACGAGGGCCTGTTGCGCCATGGGCCGGACCCGTATCTGGAGATTGTCGAGGCGGCTGAGGACACCAAGGTGGACGTGATCGTCATCGGCCGGCGTACCCGCAGCGACCTGGCCCGTCTGATGATGGGTGACTCCACCGCCAAGGTGATCGGCCATGCACCCTGCAGCGTGTTCGTGGTACCGCGCGCCGCGCGCATGCCGGAGGCGCGCATCCTGGTGGCCACCGACGGGTCACGTCTGGGCGACACAGCTGCCGTGGCAGCCTCCAGCCTGGCGCGATCCTGCGAACTTCCGCTGACGGTGGTGTCGGTGGATGTGCCCAGTCATAGCGAGGAGCGGCGCAAGGAGGCGCGCGCCGCCATCGAACGTGTTCGCGATGCGCTGAAGGACGAGAAGATCGAGGTCACCGGTGTCCAGGAGGAAGGCCGCCCCGACGACGTGATCGTCGACGTGGCCAAGCGCCAGGGTGCCGATCTCATCGTCATCGGCAGCCACGGCCGCACGGGTCTGCAGCGGCTGCTGATGGGCAGTGTCTCGGAGCGGGTGATCGGGCAGGCCGAGTGTGCCGTACTTGTGGTGAAGTAGGAAGTAGGAAGTAGGAAGTAGAAGGCAGGAGGCAGGAAGAACCTTGCTTCGCACTTCCCAATTCACAGTTCGCACTTCTCAACAACGATGTCCCATACCCCGTGCCCCAGCCTTTGCCCCCGCTGCTCGAATCTGGTGGGCGGCCGGTGGGCCGGGCGGGGGGCAAAGCCCTCGGCGGTGTTGCGGAACGCCCCTGATCCCCGCATGACCTCCAGCATGTGCTGTGCGTAGTCCTCCCAGTCCGTGGCCAGGTGCAGGGTGCCGCCCGGCCGTATGCGGGTGGCCAGCAACGCCACGAATGCTGGCTGGATGATGCGCCGCTTGTGATGGCGCTTCTTGTGCCAGGGGTCGGGGAAGAAGATCTGCACCGTGTCGAGGCTGCCGGGCGGGATCCGGTGTTTCAGCACCTCCACGGCGTCATGGCACATGACCCGCAGATTGGTGAGCCCCAGGGCCTCGATACGCTGCAACAGGTGTCCCACCCCCGGGCGATGCACTTCGATACCGAGGAAGTCCCGCTCCGGGGCCGCCTGGGCCATGGCCGCCAGGCTTTCCCCGTTGCCAAAGCCGATTTCCAGGGTGATCGGCGCCGATCGCCCGAATATCGATGCCAGATTCGGCATCTTCTCCGAGTATTCGATCCCGAAGCGCGGCCACAGCGTGTCCAGGGCCCGCTGCTGACCCGCCGTCAGCCGCCCCTCCCGGCGCACGAAGCTGCGGATCGGTCGGTGGTGTTTCGGGGGGGATCCGGTCATGGAGAAGACCTGTCAACCATGAGCATAGATGCAAGGCAATGCATTCTCTCGCCAGGAGACGCAGGACGCGCCGGGAAAATACCGAATCCGGTAGGTTGGGGTGAGCAACGCGAACCCCAACAGGATTGGCCGGGATTCACGCCCCGTGTTGGGATTCGCTTTGCTCACCCCAACCTACGCACCTGTTGGGATTCGCTCCTTGCCCCGATCTGCGCACATTTCTGAAGCGCCCTTTGCACCCTGCGTGATGAAAGGACGCTAGAAGAACGTCCCTTCCACCGGTGACGAGGCCGAAGCGTAGCGCTTGCGGGGCATGCGCCCGGCGAGGAAGGCCTCGCGCCCGGCCTCGATGGCCTTTTTCATGGCACCGGCCATGAGTATCGGGTCCCTCGCCGCGGCGATGGCGGTGTTCATGAGTACGCCGTCGCAACCCAGTTCCATGGCGATGGCGGCGTCCGAGGCCGTGCCCACGCCCGCATCCACCAGGATGGGTACGGTGGCGTTCTCCACGATCTCCAGGATGTTGTAGCGGTTCTGGATGCCGAGGCCCGAGCCGATGGGGGCCGCCAGGGGCATCACCGCCACGCAGCCGATGGCCTCCAGCCGCTTCGCGAGGATCGGGTCGTCGCTGGTGTAGACCATCACGTCGAAGCCGTCCGCCACCAGGGTTTCGGCCGCTTCGAGTGTCTGCACCACGTCCGGGTAGAGGGTCTTTTCGTCGCCCAGCACCTCCAGCTTGACCAGCCTGTGCCCGTCCAGCAGCTCCCGGGCCAGCCGGCAGGTGCGCACCGCGTCTTCGGCGCTGTAGCACCCGGCGGTGTTGGGCAGGTAGGTGTAGCGGTCCGGCGGCAGCACGTCCAGCAGGTTGGGTTCGCCGGGGTTCTGGCCGATGTTGGTGCGGCGGATGGCCACGGTGACGATATCGGCGCCGCTCGCCTCCACGGCGCGGCGGGTCTCGTCCAGATCCTTGTATTTGCCGGTGCCCACCAGGAGCCGGGAGTGGCAGGTGCGGCCGGCGATGGTGAGGCTGTCGTCAGCGGTTTGGGAGCGTTCTGTCTGGGGCATCGGGATTCCGGTTTCGGGTGGTTCAGCCGCCGCCGATGGCGCGCACGATCTCCACCCGGTCGCTGGGGTTGAGGGTATGCGCATCATGCTGGCTGCGGGGGACGATCTCGCCATTGACCTCCATGGCCAGCCGCTGGCCGGTCATCTCCAGGTGGTCGATCAATCCCGCGGCCGTGAGCCCGTCGGGGACGGTGCGGGTTTCGCCGTTGAGGGTGATTTCCATGGTTGGTTGCTGCGAGTCAGAAAGGTTGAACAGCCATTTTAAGACAGAAGCCATGTACAGGATACAACCGGCGACACGGCGTTCCGGATCGCGCGGCCCGGCGCTTCCGGCTTCCTTTGCCGCCATGGGCTGGATAAAATGACGTGCTAATGCGGGTGTAGTTCAATGGTAGAACCTCAGCTTCCCAAGCTGATGACGTGGGTTCGATTCCCATCACCCGCTCCACTTTCGCCCTCCAGGGGCGTATCCGTCTTCATCCGGACCTGCGCATGACCGACTGTATCGTGGTGGGCGGCGGCCTGATCGGCATGCTGACCGCCCGTTTCCTGCACGACGCCGGCCTGTCGGTGACGGTGCTGGAGCGGGGCCAGGCGGGTCGGGAGGCCTCCTGGGCGGGCGGCGGCATTCTCTCCCCTCTCTATCCCTGGCGCTATCCGGATGCGGTCACGGCGCTTGCGCGTCATACCCAGGACCGCTATCAGGCCTTCGCCGACGCCCTGCTGGACGAGACCGGCATCGACCCGGAATGGACCCGTTCCGGCATGCTGGTGCTGGATGCCGGGGAGTCCGCAGCGGCCCGCGCCTGGGCCGATCACCACGGCATGGTGCTGGAGGAGCTTGCCGGACCGGCGGCCCTGGCCTGCGAATCGGCCCTGGGCCACGCGCCGACCCTGGGCCTGTGGATGCCCGGCATCGCCCAGGTGCGCAATCCCCGCCTGGTCCGGGCCCTGCGGGAAAGCCTGGCCCTGCGGGGAATCGCGGTTCGCGAACAGACTCCGGTGCTGGGAGTGCGCCGTAACCGGCAGGGTGTCACCGGTGTGCGCATTCCCAGCGGTGCGCTGGCTGCCGGGCGGGTGGTGATTGCCGGCGGGGCCTGGAGCGCGGGCCTCATGCCGCCGGGCGGGCCGGACCTGCCGGTGATGCCGGTGCGTGGCCAGATCATCCTGTTTCGCGCCAGGGTCGGGCTGATGCAGCGCATCCTGCTGAGCGGCGGCCGCTACCTGATCCCGCGCCGGGACGGGCGCATTCTCATGGGCAGCACCCTGGAATACGTGGGTTTCGACAAGGAAATCACCGACATGGCCCGGGAGGACCTGCAGGCCGCAGCCGCGGCGCTGGTGCCGGCGCTGGCAGACGCCCCCGTGGAACACCACTGGGCGGGGCTGCGGCCGGGATCCCCTGCCGGGGTGCCGTACATCGGCGAACACCCGGATTGTCCGGGCCTGTTCGTCAATGCCGGGCATTTCCGCAACGGGGTGGTGATGAGCCTGGCCTCATGCCGTCTGGCCGCGGACCTGGTGTGCGGGTCCGGGTCGGTGGTGATAGACTCAGCCCCTTATCGGTTGGATCGCCCCATCGATGCCCCCGGGTGATCCGACCCGGGCCGGAATCTGGACTTTGTCTAAACTGCCCGGTAAAGTGTGATTCATGTCATCGGACATTCACAACATGTCACAGTCACGCAATGCGCTCATCGAGCGTCTGCGCGCCCACGGCATCACCCCCACCCAGCAGCGTGTGGAGATTGCCCGCGTGCTCTTCGAGCGCCATCAGCACGTCTCCGCCGACCAGATCCTGGCGCGGGTCAACGGGAAGGATGCCACCGTGTCCAAGGCCACGGTGTACAACACCCTGGGCCTGTTTGCCGAAAAGGGCCTTGTGCGCGAGGTCATCGTGGACCCGGCCAGGGTCTTCTACGACAGCAACCTGGATCCTCATCACCACCTCTTTCACATGGACACCGGCACCCTCGAGGACGTCCCTGTGAACCAGGTCAAAGTGGGCCGTCTCCCGGATCTGCCTGCCGATGTGGCCGTGGAGGGTGTGGACGTGATCATCCGGGTCAGGCGCAGCGGGGCTTCGCAGTAGCAAGTCTCAAGGGTTGCGCCTGACGCCTTTCTCCTCGCCAAGCCCGGCACGATTGAGCCCGTGCCGGGCTTGGCGTATGCTTTGCCGTCCCGCCGCAATGCCGTTGTAGCTCAGCTGGTAGAGCAACTGATTCGTAATCAGTAGGTCGGAGGTTCGACTCCTCTCAACGGCACCATCTCCACAACCACGCCTGGCCCGCCGAATCAAGGGGTCAGAGTTGTTGAAGTTCGCTTCAACAACTCTGACCCCTTGATTCTTTCGCTTGTTGCACCTTCTGCCCGCTAGGCCCATAATCCTGCTTTACGTGTAAAGCAGGATTGCTGCGAGGTGCCCATTATGAGCAAGCAGGCCAACATCAGACTCCCCGACGAGACCTACGAGCGTCTCCAAGTGCTGGCCGCGCGCACCGGCCGCACCGCCACGTACTACATTCGCGAGGCCATTGAGGCGCAGTTGGATGATTTGGAGGACATATATCTTGCGGAGCAGGTGCTGGCGGACATTCGCGCCGGTCGAGAGAAGACCATCACCATGGATGAGATGAGTCGACGCCTTGGCTTGGACGATTGAGTTTGCGCCGCATGTGGAGAAGGCGCTCAGGAAACTGGGGCATGCGGAGGTCCGCCGGATCATGGCTTTTCTTCGTGACCGGGTGGCGGGGTCCCCGGACCCGCGTCGCTTCGGTCGCCCTCTGAAGGGCCACCTCTCCGAGTTCTGGCGCTACCGCGTTGGCGACTATCGGGTCATTTGCGAACTGCGGGACGAAACGCTTGTCGTCCTGGTGGTGGGTATCGCCCACCGTCGGCAGGTATACCGCTGATTCCCCGGCCGGCAGTCGGCGATCGGGAGGCCCCCGCGTGACACCGCCTCCATGAGAAGGTGGGCCTCCCGACCTGCGGAGCCCCCGGCTCACCCTTTATCCTTCATCCTTCATCCTTCATCCTTCATCCTTTATTCTAATCCCCCCTCACGGACGAGGAGCGCATCATGCCAAGGGAGCATGGCTTTACCCTGATTGATCTCATGGTCACGCTGGCCGTGGCCGCCATTCTGGTCACCGTCGCCGTGCCGGGGCTGACCGGGCTCGTCGCGGAGCAGCGGGTGATCACCACCACCAACCGCTTCGTCACCGCGCTGCACCTGACCCGCTCCGAGGCTGTCAGGCGCGGTACCCGGGTGACGCTCTGCGCCAGTACCGACGGACAGACCTGCAGTTCGCCGGACGACTTCTCCGGCGGCTGGCTGGTCCGGGAGGGGCCCGCCCCGGGGGGCTCACTGGTGGATGGCGCGGGAGAGGTCATCCGCGTCTTCTCCGGCCATCCTTCGCTGACGGTCATCGGTAACCAGGGTGTGCCCGGCTACATCTCCTATCTGGGCACGGGCGAAACCCGCCGGCTGAGCGGGGCACTGCAGATGGGCACGGTGGAAATCTGTGGCGGGGAACGGGCCCGCAGGGTGATCATCAGCAGCACGGGGCGGCCCCGGGTGGAAACCGCAGGCTGCTGATTCCCGTCCGGATATCGGGTGTTTGGACATCCGCCCCCCGGTCATCGTCCGAAACCCGCCCGTTTATCGAATCCGGGGAGACATGCCCGTAAACCGCTGTCTACACTTGCTGCCATGAACCGATCCGCCGGATTCACCCTCATTGAGTTGATGGTCACGCTGGCCGTGGCGGCCATCCTCGTGACCATTGCCGTGCCCGGCATGGTGACGCTGGTGCAGAACAGCCGCACGACCAGCCAGACCAACGAACTCGTCGCGGCTCTGAACCTGGCGCGCAGCGAGGCGGTCAAGCGCGGCGTCACGGTGACGGTCCGGGCCGAGGGCGGGGATTTCGCCGACGGGTGGTGTGTCCACCAGGGGGCGGCCTGTGCCGGCGATGACCGCATTCGGGTCTACCCGGCGATGAATCGCATGGTCGTGGATACCGGCGCCACCCAGGTGGCGTTCAACGCCCGGGGCGCACTGGCCGGGGCCCAGGTCGCCATGGAGATCTACCCGCTGGGTTGCGGTCCGATCACGATCAACCGCGCCAGGGCACTGACCGTCGGCGTCACCGGGCGGGTCAATGTCAACCGGATGAACTGCCCATGATGATGTCCCCTCCCGTTCATTCGGTTTGCGGCGCTTGCCGGGGGCAACGGGGATTCACCCTCCTCGAAGTCCTCATCGCCCTGCTGGTGCTGTCCATCGGGCTGTTGGGCCTTGCCGCCCTGCAGGTGGCGGGCCTGAAGAGCAGCCACAATGCGTACCTGAGTTCCCAGGCGACCCTGATGGCCTACGACATGGCGGACCGCATCCGCGCGGCGGACCGGCTGGATGCCGGCCTGGGCAATTATCTCTACGACGGCAGCATGGCCGGCTTCGGCTGTGACAGCCTTGACCAGGACGTCTCCCTGGGGACCTCGGATCGGGATAACTGGCTGAATGCCGTCGCCTGCTATCTGCCCTCCGGGCTGGGTCGGGTGATCCAGGAGGCCGGCGGTGACTACGTGGTGACGGTGGAATGGACCGACTCCCAGGCGGAGGAACAGGGAGAGACCGAATGGATCTATCAGCTGAGGGTGCGCCTGTGAGCATGCCCGTGCCCATGGACCGTGCCCGCCGCCAGCAGGGTCTGTCTCTGGTGGAGCTGATGGTGGCCCTGCTCATCGGGCTTGTCCTGCTCGCCGGCGTGTTCCAGATCTACCTGAGTGGCCGGCAGAGCGCGCATGCCCAGGAGGACCTCGCCCGCATGCAGGAGAATGGCCGGTACGCCATGGACCTGATCACACAGGATCTGCGCCGGGCCGGTTACTGGGGCGGCAACGCGGATGCCACCCAGATCACCGGTTTCCCCGGGCGCGTGGCCCCTGACGGTACCTGTACCAACAATGATGAGTGGGTGCGTATGGTGGAGCGGCGGGTGTTCGGGGTGAACAATGCCGCCACAGGTTACGGCTGTGCCGGCAGCTATCTGCGTGGCGATATCCTGGCCATGCGTCACTCGGCGTTCGACCCGGCCGACGAGACTGCCCTCGACGCGAACCGTATCTATTTGCGTTCGAGCCTGTTCAGCGGCCGCATCATGCGTGGAAACAATGCGAATATCGGCGACAACGAGATCGTGCAGTTCGCTGCCGATGAACCCGTGGTCCGAGAGCTGCTGGCGAATGCCTACTATGTGGGCAACACCACAACGGGCGTGACCTGTCCCCGCACCGGGGGTGCCGTGCCGGTGCTGCGCCGTGTTCGGGTCGGGCCTACCGGCGTACCGATGAATGAGGAACTGGTGCCCGGCGTGGAGCACCTGCAGGTCCGTTATCTGGTGGCCGGCGGCGCCCAGTATGTGGACGCAAACACCGTCACGCTCAACGACGACTGGGCGGATGTGTCCGCCGTGCGTGTCTGGCTGCTGATGCGCTCGGAATGTCCCGAACCGGGTCTGAACAACACCACCACCTATGTCATGGGCGACATCGACTATCCGGCTGCGCCGGATGACTTCCGGCGCCAGCTCTATGTCGCAACCGTGATGCTGCGGAACTGGACCAACTGATGAGGCCGACGCCCATGCCCATGGATTCGTACCACGGCAGGCCATGCGCACAGCGAGGCACGGCGCTGGTGGTCAGCCTGGTGCTACTGCTCGTGATGACGCTCATAGGCATCACCGCCATGAACTCGTCCGTCATGCAGGGGCTCATGTCCACCAGTTACCAGACCCAGGCCACGACGCTGTCGGGCGCCGAGGTCGTGCTGCGGGAAGGGGAGCTGGATGTGGAGGCCCTGGTGCTGGGACAGAAGGTGGTCAACTACTACGATCTGACTCTGGACGGGGGGGATGATCCCTTTCCCGTGGAAGACCTTACCTGGCCCTCCGGTGCCGAGCTCCTGACGATCCTTGTCGACGAGGCGGGCAAGGACGAGATCTCCGGCCAGTTCGTGATCGAGTACCTGGGCCAGTACGAGGTGCCGGGTGAGACCGCGGTACTGCCGGGCGGTGCCGCCGGCAGCCATGTACATGTGTTCAGGGTCACCGCGCGCGGCGACGGTGACCGCGGTGCATTGCGCACCGTCCAGTCTGTGTACGTCACGCTCGAGGCGCCGTGAAGCGCGGCGGCCCTGGAGGAGAATGGTCATGAAGGAATCAAGTCTGCCCTGTCTGTCGCGGTGTGCCGCGCTCCTGGCGGGAATGCTGTTGGGCGGCACCGCCATGGCGGAGGCCGTCGTGGATCCCTCGACCCATCCCGCAAAGACGCTGGCGCCCTACGTGCTCGAGAACGAGGATCTCACGCGCGGGCCCACCTATGCCTACCGGCCCTGGTTCGAGAACGGCGCCTGGCAGGGCGACATCATCCAGTACACCATCACCGAGCAGGGCGTCCGCAGCACGGATGTGGACGTGGGCGCGAATCCGCCGACCAACGGCCACAACAACTGGAGTGCCCGGGCGACCTTCGCCTTGCGCGAGGGTATCAACGCCACTTACTGGCAGCAGGGCAGCTGGCCGCAGAACCGCAACATCATCACCACCCGCGAGGGCACGACGGTCCCCTTCCTCTGGGATCAGCTCAGCGACGATCAGCGGGCCGCGGTGGATTCGGACACCTATGACAACGGCTCAGGGCCGACCGGCAGCTATGCCAGCCCGATCCTGAATTTCGTGCGCGGCGATCGCAGCAACGAGCGTGACCAGCCGGGCGGTACGCTGCGCCTGCGCTACAGCGTCCTTGGCGACATCATCCATTCCCGGCCCGTGTTCATCAACGATATGGTGCTGGTGGGCGCCAACGACGGCAAGCTGCATGCCTTCGACAGGGTTGACGGTGAGGAGGTGTTCGCGTACGTGCCGTCGATGGTCCTGGGCAAGCTGCGTGCCCTGACCGCAACCCCTTACGAGCACACCTACTTTGTCAACGGCGAGCTTCGGGGCATCACGCTCCCCGACGGCCGGCACCTGGTGGCCGGGGGCCTCGGCGCCGGCGGCAAGGGTTACTTCGTCCTGGACGTGACCAACAGGAACAACCCGCGCGTGCTCATCGAGGTGGGCCCCGATCATGAGCAACTGGGGAACGACGTCGGTCATATCCACGGCCGGCCCACCTTCGCCCGGCTGCCGGACGGCAACTGGTACATGGTCACCGGCAACGGATATCGCCGCGAGGGCGGGGATGCCAAGCTGATCATGCACCCCGTGGGTGGAGGCGGGTCCATCCGCGTGATGTCCGTCGGACTGAGCAACACGGGCGGGCTGTCGCCGCCGGCGCTGGTGGACTACAACGGTAACGCCCGGGCCGACTACGCCTATGCCGGGGACCTCAAAGGCAATCTGTGGCGATTCGGCTTCAACGACAACTCCCGGGCCAGGCTGTTTGCGGCCGGCATCGACAAGCCCATCACGGTGGAACCGGACGCGACCCGCCATGCGGTCGGCGGACTCATTGTGTACGTGGGCACCGGCAGCCTCCTGAGTGCCATGGATATCGGCAACAGGGATACCCAGAGCATCTACGGCATCTGGGACCGCTTCGACGACGATGAGGAAAGCGAGTGCCGCTCGGCCACGACGGCCTGCGTGCCGGGGAATCAACTGCTGACCCAGACGCTCGCCGAGCGCACCCATACCTGGCAGACCGGGGACGGGGGTACCAACGAGCGGATCGTGCGCATCGACGCCAGCGGCAACGAGCCGGACTGGTCGACGGATCTCGGCTGGCGTGTGGATCTGCCCAAGGAGGGCGAGCGGCTGGTGGGTCGTCCGCAGATCCGTTCCGCGCGATTGCAGTTCATCACCACCAATCCGATTGCCGACGTCAACGGCGAGAGCTGGATGATGCAGCTCAACATGGAGACCGGCGGCACCTCGGGCCGCGCGCTGTTCGATTTCGACCACAACGGCGTGCTGGACGACGACGACGCCCTGCCGGACGGGGAGCATCCCATCGGCCAGAACCTGGGCCCGGGCAACATCGCCCAGCCGGCCATCGCCCGGCTGGGCGTGGGCACGGACGCCCTCTACATCAACGGCCTGCTGCTGCCGCCGCAGGGCGGCGGTACCTTCTCCGGAGACGTGGACGTGCATACGGACAGCCCGCTGGGCGACATGATCGTCCCGGGCGGCGACTATCCCGACCCCGATGACATGAACCGTTTCCTGGACGCGGACGGCATCGGCAACCGCACCGATGCCCATCACCATGCCTACGACAAGGTGCACGATGTCCAGTACGTGGACTTCTTCGACATGGAGCCGCGGGAGGGCAAGACCAGCCTGTTGATCGGCACCAGTCCGTACACCGTGCAGCGTGAACTCAACAAGGTGACCCAAGTGAACGGGCTGGACATGAATGCCCCGTTCATCGTCACCCTCACCAACGCGGACCTGTCCAAGGGCACCGAGCTCCAGATCGGCTGCCGCACCTGGAATACCTATGACTACCAGCAGATGATCACCCCGCAGCTGCGTAATGGCACGGCGCCCGGTGATCTCCGTGACGAGAACGGCGGGTCCCTGGTGTTCACGCTCAACGGGATTCTCAACGACACCGGTTGCGACAACCCGACGCTGCGCATCACCATCACCGACCGTGTCGGCCGGGACGGGGTGCTGCACGGCACGCTGCCGGGCTGCGTGAACAACACCCATCGTTACGATGGCACGCCCAAGGACCCCGGGCTGGAGGATCTGTACTCGGTTGACCCGCATGTCACCGAGAACAACGAGGGTCACGGCTACCGCTGGCGCAACGGCGCGCTCACCATGCAGCTGCTCGCGGTCAACCCTGATGGCACCGCCGCCTATGAACTGCAGGACGAAGAACTGCCGGTGGGGCTCAACGCACGGGCGAGTCTGGGATTCGGCGGCATCTTTGCGAAGGGCTTCGCGCGGCATGCAAACAAGAAAGACATCATCCGGGCGACCGCGGAGAACAATAGCGGCCTTCTCTACGAATCCAGCATCTTCTGGCACTGGGGTGACATGTACGACCTCCAGCAGCAGGGCCACCCGCCCTCGTGCTACGGAGTGTCATACTACGGCGCCGTGCTGCGCAACGAGACCGCGGGCATCAACTTCGGCCAGTATTCGGCGCTGATCGACTTCGACAACGCCGCGACACTGATCGCGGAGTACGGCGCTCTTCTGGAACGGTTGCATCAGGCCATGGAGATCATGGATGAGGACGCCATCGAGCAGATCATGCTGGAACTGCATGAGCTGTTCGCGGAAAGCCCGGAACTGGAGCAATACCATCAGTATCGGGGTTACGCCCCCGGCCTGGTGCCCGATCAGCACCTGCTGGATATCGACCGGGTGAGCGAGGACGGCACGCCCGCCGACGTGGTGGACGCCTCGGAGGACCTGAGCCCCGCCCTGGGCCCCAACTTCCGCCCGGGCCGGCGTTCGTGGATCGACATCACCCCGGCGGGCTCGTGACGGCGGCATGATGCCCGGCCCGTGCGTCAACCGGTCTTGAAGAGGCAAGTCGCCTGGAACGAAAGGAAACCATGCAAATGGACAGGAACAGGGGTTTTACACTGATCGAGGTGATGATCGTCGTGGTGATCGTCGCCATCCTGGGGACGATCGCCTACGGCGCTTACACGCGCCACATCCAGGACAGTCGGGTGGCCACCGTGCAGGGGGACCTGATGGAACTGGCCCAGTGGGTGGAGCGGCGCTATTCACTGAACAATTCCTATGCCGGCATCACCACCGCGAACCTGCCCTTCTCCATCTCTCCGCGGAACCCGAACTCCACCACCGCCTACAACATCGCCCTGGGCAACGTGACCGCCACCACGTTCACCCTGACCGCCACCCCCACGGGCCCGCAGGCGGGCCATCGATGCGGCGCCCTGTCGCTCGACCAGGCCGGGCAGCGCACGGCTGCGGAGAACGATTGCTGGCGCTGACCCGGATCAAGGGGTCAGAGTCGTTGATCCACCCGAGTCGGCTGACTTGCTGGTAACCGGACGTCGTTGGGATCGGGTTCGGACGATTGGAAAGCTGATTGCCCACCGGCCCATTTTTTTTGAGTTAAGGAGATAAGGAGTCGTCCATGGCACGGATGCCACGGATCGTGATCCCGGGTCAGCCGTTACATATCATCCAGCGTGGCAATAATCGTGGGGATGTCTTCTTTGAGCGCTGCGATTATCCGCGTTACCTGAACGACCTGCGTGATGCTGCCAAGCGCCATGGCTGCGCCATTCATGCCTACGTGCTGATGACCAACCACGTGCACTTGCTTCTGACCCCCGAGGATGAGCAGGGGCCTGCGCGCATGATGCAGGCCGTTGGCCGGCGCTACGTCCGCTATGTGAATACGCGTCACGGTCGAACGGGTACGTTATGGGAAGGGCGCTATAAGTCGGTGGTGGTGGATTCCGAGAACTACCTGCTGGTATGCAGCCGCTATATCGAACTCAATCCGGTGCGCGCCGGGATGGTGGCGCACCCCGGTGAGTACTCCTGGTCAAGTTACGGGTGCAATGCCCGAGGCCTCGCAGACAACCTGACTACGCCGCATCCCATCTATCGTGCATTGGGGCCGACCATTGCGGAGCGGGAGGCGGCCTACAGGGCATTGTTCGACGGCCACCTTGAATCTCGAACCCTGCGGGAAATCCGGGACGCGACACATGCCGGAACGATTCTGGGTGGCAAGCGCTTTCGGAAGGAGGTCGAAGCGGTACTGCGCCGACCGGTGACACGACTGAACCATGGGGGTGATCGGCGCAGCAAGGCGTATCGCCAGCGCAAGCCGGCGTGTCCCCACCAAACATGACAGAACGAATCAAGGGGTCAGAGTTGTTGAAACCAACTTCAACAACTCTGACCCCTTGATTTCCTTAGCTATCAGGTGTTGCAGGAGTACTACCAGGTCGTTACCAGAAAATTGACACCGGGAATGGATGTGGAGTCAGCGCGTTCGGATGTCCGAGACCTCATGTCCTGGCGGCCAGTGTCTGCCGACAGCCTGGTCCTGGAGGTGGCCTGGACACTGGAAGCCCGTTATCATCTCTCATGGTGGGACGCACTGATCGTCGCGGCGGCAAGCCGGGCAGGATGCCGCTATCTGCTGAGTGAAGATTTGCAGCATGGTCAGACCCTGGATCAGGTTGTCGTGCTCAACCCCTTCGAGTCGGAAGTTCCGGAGCCGGCATCGGGTCGTTGAATCCGTTTTGGTGCAATATGCGGGTTGAGTCGACACCTGAATCCACCGGCCCCTCATGCCGGCCAGGGAGAAGGTCATGAACAGGATGTCACGCATCGCGGTACTCATTCTGCTGATCGCCGCCGGCACGGCTGCGGCCTCCAGCCTGCGTTTTGACGGGGTGCTGATCCGCGAGGGCAGCCCCGCCTACCTGCTGCTGGAACATCTGGGGGAACCCCTGTATCGCAGCCGGGAGGATGTGTGCGTGCGGCGGGGCGTGTACGGCTGCGAGCGCTGGCAGCAACAGGAGACCTGGTTCTATCGGCACAATGACCTGAACTACACCATCCGGGTCAGCGGCGGGCACATCATCGAGATCCGCTGGTCCCGGTTCTGACCCGCAGATCCCTCTACCCTCGGCTACGGCCGCCGAAGCGCCCTTCGCCGTTTCGAGTGGATTTGACGACGTCCGGGAATTCATGGTTGTCCCCGGTCAGGGGCGCATCGCCCGGAGGACCGGGCTCCTACGTGTGTATCCATCTACAACGGGACGTGCATGTTCCGGCTGTCGCCAACGAAGGCATTCCACTCGAAACGTCGAAGAACCGATTGAAGCGCCTTCACCCGGTCAGGCCCCTAGCAGGCTGTTGAAAAAGTCTCCGGCGGATGCCAGGCAAGGCGGAAAGTGGCGAAAAAGCGCAGTGTACACGGGAGTACATGAGCATTTTGAGCCGCTTTCCAACGCAGCATGGCGCCGCCCGAGGGTTTTTCAACAGCCTGCTAACCCTGCGCATCCCGTCTGTCCTTTCCCTGCCGGACGGGCATTGCGCCATTGCCGGCTACGGCTGCGCCTTCACCCGGTCTGCGAGGCGACCGACTCCGGAACGTCGGACTCGACCCATAGCACGTGCAGGCTTCTCGGCCCATGGGCCCCGAGCTGGATCGTCTGTTCCACGTCCGCGGTGCGTGACGGTCCCGTGATGAGATTCACCGTGCGCGGCCAGACGGCATCCCGTGCGCGGATGCGGTCCCATGCGTCCTCCAGATGGCTGACCAGATCGGCCGCGTGAAGGACCACCAGGTGATGGTCCGGCAGGAAGTTGAGCGTGGTGGGATTCTCCGGTCCGGAGAGCAGGACGAGGCTGCCCGTCTCGGCCACGGCGCAGAACGCGCGGCTCACGCACAACGGTTCCTCGCCGAAGCTTCGGCCGAAGCGCGGCTCGAGCTCTGCGCTCCGCCAATCCAGCGTTTCCAGCGACGGCGCCACGGCGACGGGACCGGCCAGTCCCCGCCCGGTCATGTAGGTGGCCACGCGCGCGGGCACCCCGGTCTCGGCGTCCAGCGGCTCGAGCGAGCCTGCCGCCGCCTCCAGGCGCGAGCGGAACAGCGTGGTCAGGTCACCTACCGGCAGGCGGGGCCGGAGGTTGTCTTGCGCGCCCGCGCCGGGGCGCAGGCGCGCATCCAGGGCCTCCCGGGACGCCGCCGACAGGGGACCGCGTCCGAGCCCCCGCCGGATGGCGGCGAGGATGTGGTCACGCGCCCCGCTCATTGGTCCTTCTCCCTGCGTTTCCAGGCGGCCATGAAGGTGTCGCCCTGGGGCGCGGGCAAGACGCGCCCGCCCCGGAACCAGGCACGGGCCAGCGGCAGGGCGTCGAGGCGGCCGCGCCGTCCGGCAAGGAATGCGAGCGCGCGCGCCTGCAGGGCCGTCACCTGCCGATAGAGCCCCGGGCGGCGGGCCAGCCAGCCCCAGGCAGCCAGCGCCCAGCGGGCACGGCGAGTACCCAGGTGATGCTCGAACTGCCGATGGCGCAAGGTGCGCAACAGGTCCGGCAGGGGGATGCGCACCGGACAGACTTCGCGGCAGCGGCCGTTGAGCGTGCAGGCGTTGGGCAGGTCCTGCGCTTCCCGAAGCCCCAGTGTGAGCGGCGTGAGCACCGAACCCATGGGGCCGGGATACACCCAGCCATAGGCATGTCCGCCGACCGCCCCGTATACCGGACAGTGATTCAGACAGGCCCCGCAGCGGATGCAGCGGAGCATCTCCCGGAACTCGTCCTTCAGCATGGCGGAACGGCAGTTGTCCACCAGCACCACGTGGTACTGGTCCGGGCCGTCCGGATCATCGGTGCGCCGCGGGCCGGTGGACAGGGTGGTGTAGCTGGTGATCTGCTGGCCCGTGGCGCTGCGCGGCAGCAGGCGGAGCAGGGTGGTGGCATCCTCCAGGGTGGGCACCACCTTCTCGATGCCCGCCGTGACGACATGCACTCTCGGCAGGGTGTTGGTGAGATCACCGTTGCCCTCGTTGGTGACGATGATGCTGGAGCCGGTTTCGGCGATCAGGAAGTTGGCGCCGGTGATGCCCACGTCCGCATCCAGATACTTCTGGCGCAGCACCTGGCGGGCCTCGTTGACGAGGTCCGGGATCTCGGTGAGCCTCTCCGTCAGGCCGTATTTCGCGTGGTGTTCCTGGAAGAGATCCGAGATCTGCCCCCGGGTCTTGTGCACGGCGGGGGCGATGATGTGACTGGGCAGTTCCCCGGCCAGCTGGATGATGTATTCGCCCAGGTCCGTCTCCACCGCTTCCATCCCCGCGGCCTCCAGGGCCTCGTTGACGTTCACCTCCTCGCCCACCATGGACTTGCCCTTGGTGACGCTGCGGGCGCCGGCGTCCCGGCAGATCTCCACCACGATGCGGCAGGCGTCCTCCGGGGTGGCGGCCCAGTGCACGTGCCCGCCCTGGCGGGTGACGGCCTCCTCGTAGCGCTCCAGGTAATAATCCAGGTTTTCCAGGGCGTGGTTCTTGATGACCACGGCGCGATCGCGCAGCGCCTCGTACTCGGGCAGGGCCTCGAAGGCCACCCGGCGCTTGAGCACGAACCCGTCCTTTGCGCGCGCGAGCGCGCTGCGCAGCGTCTCGTCGCGAAGGGCTTCCACGGCGCGGGTCTTGAATTCCTGGCTACGGGGCTGGGTCATGTTGTCGGAAAACCTTTTTTGCCACAGAGGGCACAGAGAAAAACAATGTCATGAAGCGCGCTTGTATACATCCACATGTGGGAGGTGCTCAGCCGGGTTGTTGTCTCTTGCCTCTGTGACCTCTGTGACCTCTGTGACCTCTGTGGCAAATTGCCTTTTCATTTGATCTCGGGCTCCCCAAGACCCGGATGATCCGTCATACCGGCCAGCACCTCGGCCACATGGTAGACCTTCACCGGGCTGTCCACGGCCTTGAGCCGGCCGGCGATGTTGAGCAGACAGCCGAGGTCGCCGCCCAGCACCGTGTCCGCGCCGGTGGCGGTGATGGCGTCGGACTTGTCGGACACCATGCGCCGGGAGATCTCCGGATACTTGACGCAGAATGTGCCGCCGAAGCCGCAGCACACCTCGGCGTCCGCCATCTCGTCGAGCTGCAGACCGTCCACTGTGGCCAGCAGGTCGCGGGGCTGGCGCTTCACGCCCAGCTGGCGCAGGCCGGAGCAGCTGTCATGGTAGGTCACGGTGCCGGCATAGCGCGCGTCGACGGAGGTCATGCCGCATACGTCGGTGAGAAAGCTGGTGAGTTCGAAGGTCTTGTCCGCCAGTGCCCTGGCGCGGATCTGCCAGTCGGGCTCGGTTTCGAACAGCCGCGGGTAGTCATGCACCATGCCCGCACACGAGCCGGAAGGCAGCACGACGTGGTCGCAGTGTTCGAAGGCCTCGATCACCTGTCGGGCCAGGTCGGCGGCGGTGGGGTTGTCGCCGCTGTTGTAGGCGGGCTGCCCGCAGCACGTCTGGGCGGGTGGCACCTCCATCCGGCAGCCGGCCTGCTCCAGCAGCTTCACCGCGGAGAAACCCACCGAGGGTCTGTACAGATCCACCAGGCAGGTGACGAACAGGCCGACATGGCGCGGGGCGGGTGTCGTGGTCATGGGTCCATATTAGGCCCGGGCGGTGCGGGAATAAACAGGCGATTGGCACGGCGAACCGCGCAGGATGCAATGGGGCGTGAAGCCATTCAGGATCGGCCAGGGTCGGCCACAGAGGTTTCAGTATCAGAAATGATCAGCCACAGAGGGCACAGAGGTCACAGAGGTTTAATGCGAAAGCGAGGCGTTGCCGATGGGCCGGGGCTTTGCAGGCGGGATGATGATGCGCCTGATCTGCAGTCGTTCAGGTCTTTTCCTCTGTGCCCTCTGTGGCAAATCCGCCTTTACTTCCCGAGACACATCAGGTCCGGGATCGGGGTCCGTGAACTAGACAATCCCGCCCAAGGTCCTTGCGCCCGATCAACCGCGGTAGGCGTCGTCGCTGTCGAGCCAGGCCTGCTCCCCGGCGGTGTTTTCCCGGCCTAGGATGGCGTTGCGGTGAGGGAATCGCCCGAAGCGGGCAATGATGTCCCGGTGATGTCCGGCCCATTGGCGGTTGTGTTCCAGGCCCGGCCGGGAGAACAGTTCCAGGGAACGCTCCTGATCCGTCAGGGACTCGCTGTGCATGAAGGGCATGTACAGGAAGGCTTTCTGATCCGGGCTCAGTTCCCGGTCGAGGCCCCGGGCGATGGCGGCGTCGGCCACTGCGCGTGCGGCGGCCTCCGTGGAGAAGGACTCGGGCGTGCCGCGAAACATGTTCAGGGGAAACTGGTCCAGCAGGATGGCCAGGGCCAGGGCACCCTCGGCGGTGTCGCCCCAGTGATCCAGATCCCCCGCGGCCGCCTGCCGCCACAGGGGCTCGAAGCGTTCCCGGATCTCCCGGTCCAGTTGCGGGGTGGAATGAAACCAGCGGGAACGGATGCGCCCGGCGAACCAGAACTCCAGGATCTGCGCCGCCCCCGCGGCGGGGTCCGCCTCAGGCACCGGCATCCCGCGGGCTCCAGTCGGGGCAGGTTACACCGGTGCCGCCCAGGCCGCAGTAGCCACCCGGGTTCCTGGCCAGGTACTGCTGATGGTAGTCCTCGGCGTAGTAGAATTCCGCGGCGTCGCGGATCTCCGTGGTGACGGGTCCGAGGCCCCGGTCGGCAAGCGCGGCCGCGTAGGCGTGCATGGAGGCCTTCGCCTCGGCCTGCCGGTCCGGCCCGCTCACGTAGATGCCCGAGCGGTACTGGGTGCCCACGTCGTTGCCCTGGCGCATCCCCTGGGTGGGGTCGTGGGTTTCCAAGAACACCCTGAGCAGGTCCGCAAACGTGATCTTCGCAGGGTCGTAGACCACGCGCACCACCTCGTTGTGGCCGGTACGACCGCTGCATACCTCCCGGTAGGTGGGGTTCGGGGTGAAGCCCGCCGCGTAGCCCACCGCCGTGGTGTACACGCCGGGTAGTGCCCAGAAGGCCTTCTCCGCGCCCCAGAAACAGCCCAGCCCGAAGACAGCCTCCTCGAAGCCCTCGGGCCAGGGCGGGGTGAGCGGTGTGCCGAGCACCGCGTGGCGTTCCGGCACGGGCATGGCGTCCGCCCGGCCGGGGAGCGCCTCTTCCGGACGGGGCATCAGGGCGGGCTTCATGAATCCGAACATGGATCGTGTCCTCCCGGAAGCGGGTTCAGTCTGCCGGCTCCAGGCGCAGCAGCCGGCCGTTGCGATGGTCTGTCAGCAGCCACAGGTAGCCGTCGGGCCCCTGGCGTACGTCGCGGATTCGCTGGCCCAGCTCCCGGAAGAGCGGTTCCTCGTCCACCACGCGATCACCCTCCATCACCAGCCGGGCCACATGGGTGCGGGCGAGGGCGCCCACGAACAGGTCGCCCCGCCAGCGCGGAAATCTGTCGCCGGTATAGAAGGCCATGCCGGAAGGCGCGATGGACGGCGTCCAGTGGTGTACCGGTTGCGCCATGCCTTCTTTCTCGGTGATGCCTTCGCCGATGGTGGCGCCGGAATAGTCGATCCCGTGGGTGATCACCGGCCAGCCGTAATTCACACCGGGGCGGATGAGATTGACCTCGTCGCCACCCCGGGGGCCATGCTCGTTCTGCCAGACGGCGCCGGTCTCCGGGTGGAGGGCCATGCCTTGGGCGTTGCGGTTGCCGTAAGTGTAGATCTCCGGCCGGGCGTCGTCACGGTCCGTGAACGGGTTGTCCCCGGGAGTGCGCCCGTCGTCGTGCAGGCGGATGGTGGTGCCGGCGTGGTCGTCCAGCGCCTGGGCGCGCTCCATCTCGCCGCGGTCACCCACGGTGATGTAGAGATAACCCACGCGGTCGAACAGCAGCCGGGAGCCGAAGTGGCGGCCGCCGTCGGAAGCCGGCTCGGCGATGAACAGGACCTCCACGTCGTGCAGCGCATCGTTCTCGAGGCGCCCCCGGGCCACATGGGTGGTCACGCCGCGCCCGTGGTCGGCGGAGTAGGACCAGTACAGGAGGCGATTGGCCTCGAACTCCGGATGGACGGCCAGGTCCAGCAGTCCGCCCTGGCGGATGGCGCGGATCTCCGGAAGACCGGGTACCGGGTCCGCCAGCAGTACACCGTCGCGCAGGATCCGCAACCGGCCGGGCCGTTCCGTGATCAGCATGTCGCCGCCGGGCAGAAAGGCCAGGGACCAGGGATGTTCCAGGTTGTCGGCGACCTCCACCATGCGCACCACGTGCTCCCGGGTGTCGAAGCGGGTGTCGGCGGCGCAGGCGGCGGCAAGGCCGAAGGCGAGTACGGCGAATGCCAGGCTCAAGTGGCTGCGATGAGTCATGGGCGTCTCCCGTTGAAAACCGACCGGTGGCGGCCGTCACAGGCCTCATGCACCTTTCGTGTCCGGCGGGCGGGCGGAGTTCCCCGGGGAAGTTGGCGCGGGTGCCGCGAAGCGTGAAGGTGATCCGGCGCCCATTGCCCGCAGGTGTTCAACGCGGTCGCGGTCGTCCCCGCCGCGCGCGGATCCGGGTTGCCCGGCAAACGGGTGGAACCCGGCGCGTCAGGACGGATCCTTGTCCAGGCGGGCGCCGGGCTCGGCCAGGGTGAGGCCGGAGAGGTCCACCCGCAGCGGGGCCGCCTCGCGGGATTCCCCGATCTGCGCGCCGGGCTCGGCCAGGGTCAGACCGGAAAGGTCCACCTCCAGCGGCGGGACATCCCGGGGGTCGGCCATGAGCGCGCCTGGCGGTGCCAGGGTGGCCTCCAGGGCCGTGCCCGCCGCCCCTCCGCCCGGCGGAGCGTAGGTGGAGGATGATCCGGGTGCACTGATCTCCGCGCGCCAGCCGGCCTGCTGCAGGACGGCCTGGTACTTGCGGGCGGTGGCCTCGTCCAGGCCCTTCTTGATCACCACCGGGAGCTCGGCCAGCAGCGCCTGCACCCGGTCGTCAGGCAGCTTGAACAGCCGCGCCAGCGCCGCCCGGGCCTGGTCCGGCGGCACGCCGGAGGCCGAGGGTCCGGTGAGTGTGACCCGGTAATCCGACTGAGCCATGGTTGTCCTCCGCTCGACCGGTGAAGAATACTCTCCTAACCTTAAACCAAACCCGGGGGCTTTGTGACCCGCCGGTCGCGTCGACGCATCCGCCGGCTCCGCGGCGCACCAACCGGGCCCGGGAACCTGCGGATCGCGCCACGGTCCATGAGGCTCATGGGGGAAACCCGACCCAATCCATGGTTCACCGGCCTGTTGGCGTTGCTGGTGGCCGGTGTCATGGTGTTCACCTTGTACCCGGCCGCGATCAGTGAGGGCCCCTCGGGGTTGCGCTTCGTGGGCGAGTCCGCGGGCCGTAAGGCCGACCGGCACCTGTATTTCTATGGCGGCTACGAGACCGTGCCCGCGTGGGAACGCGCCATGCACCGGATGCTGTTCGGCCCCCGGGAGGCGGTGGAGCGCAAGTCCATCGATATCTACGCGGAGACGCTGGAATGGTTCGCCCGCAACCCGTCCCGCACCCGCCCCTGGAATGAACAGAACACCCGCGCACGCTGGCTGATCGCGCTGGCCGAGACCGGCCGGGTCGAGGCCTTCGTCGAGGGATTGCAGACCCTGGGCAGCGGGCCGGAGGAGGACGTGCTCCGGGCCACCCTGGCCCATGCCTACGGGGTGGAAGGTGAGACGCTCATCCCAGCCGAGCTGCGTTATGGCGCACGCATGGTGCCCGGCGGCTGGGGGCGCGACCATCTGCGCATGCGTCTGGCCGAGCGGGCGGGGGACCTGGAGACCGCCGGGGCCTTCCGCACCGCCCTCGCGGTACGGGGTACAGAGATGCGCGAGCGCCTGCGCTGGCTCGCCGCATTCGTGGCGGGCACCCTTGGCGCGGGGATCATCCTGCTGGTGCGGGCCCGGGTGTTCACCCGGCCGCCGCCCTGGCGCGCGGCGGTGCTGGATCAACCCTGGGCGCCGCTCCAGGGTCTTGCCGTGGGGGTGCGTGCGGCCCTCTACGCGGTACTCATCGCCCTGGGTCTGAGCCTGTTTCAGCAGCATTACTTCCGCCCCGGCATCCTCTCCATGTGGAGCACGCTGGTGGTCGCCCTGCCCATGCTGTGGCTCATCCACCGGCACCTGCTGCGCCCGCGGGGCATCGGCTATGTGCAGGCCTTCGGGCTGAGCCTTTCCGGTGTGGGACTGCGCGCCCTCGCCGCAGTGACCCTCGTGGTGCTGGCCATCCAGTGGGGCGGCAACATGGTCATTGCCTGGCTCGGGTGGGCCGCCGGGCTGGAGGGCCACTGGTCCCACGGCATACACGAACTGGCCCTGTTCGGCTCCCTGCGCAATACGCTGATCACGGGGTTCAACGCGGTGGTGTGGGCCGCGGTGATCGAGGAGATCGCCTTCCGGGGTCTGGTCTATGTGACGCTCAGGAGCGTGATGCGGCCCTGGCTGGCCATCGTGCTCTCCGCCGCCCTGTTCAGCGGCCTGCACCTGTATTCCATGACCGCCATGCTGTCGGTGTTCTGGAGCGGCCTGGTGCTCGCCTGGAGCTTCGAGCGTTTCCGCAGCCTGCTGCCGGGCATGGCGGCGCATGCCATCGGCAACGCGCTGGCGGTATCCACGTTGATGCTGTTCTATCGCTGAGATCGGGGGCGCCCCGCCTCGTTTGTCCGACGGGCTTGGAAATCAAGGTTCAAAGTTCAAAGTTCAATGCTCAAAGGAAATGCAACGGACTCGCGGGTGAGAAGCCGCATTCGGTTCCCGCCTCTCCCTTTGAACTTTGAACCTTGAACATTGAACCTTGAACTTCGAACTCAACAGCAGGCACAGGAACGACGGGTTTTGCGGCGCGACTTCTGCTATCAATGGACGCCCATGACGCACGTTCTGCTGCCAACTGACGGCCGGTCCCCCGTGAGTCGGGCGGAAGCGCGGCTTCGCGTCACCGCCCCCGCGGCGCGTCGGGGCCGGTGATGGAGGGTCCGCTGCCGGTGCCGGGATTGAGTCCCGCGCTGCTCGCGATGATCGCCCTGGGCGGATTTGTCGGCGGGCTGACCCGCTACTGGCTCTCGGGGGTGGTGGGGCGCGCCGTCGGCGAGACCTTCCCCTGGGGCACCATGGCCGTGAACGTGAGCGGCGCCCTCTGCATCGGTGTGCTCGCGGCCCTGCTGCCTCCGGGAGACGGACACGGGCTCACGGTGTCATTGTGGGCGGCCCTGGTGGTGGGGGTGCTCGGCAGCTACACCACGGTATCCTCGTTCAGCCTCCAGACCCTTGCCCTGTTGCGCGAGGGTGAGCGACGACGCGCGGCCGCCAACGTGATCCTCTCGGTATCGCTGTGCCTCGGCGCCGCCGCCGCCGGCCACGCGCTGACCCTGACGCTTCTCGGAGGCGGACCATGAAGGGGGGTGCGGGTCGCATCTACCTGGCCGTGGCCCTGGGCAGTGCGCTGGGGGCCGTCACCCGGCACCTGGTATCCGTGGCGGCGCTCGTCGCCCTGGGCCCCGCCTTTGCCTGGGGCACCTTGATCGCCAACGTGCTGGGCTCCTGGCTGATCGGCCTGTACGCGGCGCTCACGGAACCGGGCGGCAGACTCATGGCTCGACCCGCCGCGCGCCAGTTCGTGCTGGGCGGGTTCTGCGGCGGGTTTACCACCTTCTCCATCTTCAGCCTGGAAACCCTGCTACTGTTCGGTGAGGGGCGAAGCGGTGTGGCGCTGCTTTATGTGGGCGTCTCGCTCGCCGCCTGGCTCGCGGCCGTGTGGGCCGGACACGCCGCGGGCATGCGCTTGAACCGGCTCAGGCGGAGTGATTCATGACCGACTACGTCCAGGCGACCCTGCTGCGCATCTTCATCGGCGAATCGGACGAGTTCGAGGGCAGGCCCCTGCACGAGGCCATCGTGCTCGAGGCCCGCGAGCAGGGCCTGGCCGGCGCCACGTTGCTGCGCGGGCCCATGGGTTACGGGCGCTCCAGCCGGCTGCACACGGCGAAGATCCTGCGCCTGTCCGAGGATCTCCCCGTCGTGATCGAGATGGTCGACGCCGAGGCGCGCATCAAGGGCTTTCTGGAGCGGCTCGTCCCCATGCTGGGCAGCGCCCTGGTGACACTGGAGAACGTGCGTGTGTTGCGCTACGGCCACGACGCGGGCCTGGACTGACCCCTACGCCACCGGAGCAGACGCGCTCTCCCGGGCACCGTGCGCCGCTTCGGCGGCCGCCACCTCGCGCAGTGTCTCGAGCGCGTACGCCACCGCCGATGCATCCCGCTCGCGCGCGAAGACCATGTACGCGGGCAGTGAAAAGCGCGGACTGTCGGGCACCAGAAAGAGCTGCCCCGCGTCCACCAACGGCCGCGCCACGCGAATTGGCATGAAGCAGGATCCGCCGCTGCAGAGGATGATCTGGATGCCCAGCCAGCCGAGGTTGGCGTGCAGCGCCGGGCGTTCCATGTCCGGGTAATGGTTGGCATGCCGGGCATGGAACGCCGGGCCCCAGTCCACGTGCACGTACCCGTCGTCGGGCCAGGGCCGCTCCGGGTCCGTGGTGAGCAGCACCAGGGTCTCGTCGAACAGGTGTTCCACCACCAGCCCCGGGCTGTGCTGGGGGGTGTACATCAGGCCGATGTCCAGCGTGCCCTCCACCAGCCGCCGCATCAGGTCCTCCTCGAAGCCGATCTCGCTGCTCACCGCGATATGCGGCGCACTGCGGCGCAGACGGTCCAGCCACCGCGGCAGGAAAAACCCCTCCCACAGGGCGATGCGGGCCCCCACGGTGATGCTGGCGCGAAACCGGCCCGGCAGACCCACGTCGTGGCGGGCCTGCTCCAGGGTCAGCATCAGGGCCTTGGCATGACGCATGAAGCGCCGGCCGGCCGTTGTGAGGTTGGCGCCCGAGCGGTTGCGCACGAACAATCGGGCGCCCAGGTCGGCTTCCAGCTTCTGGATGCGGGCGCTCACCGTGGACTGGGTGACATGCAGCCGTTCGCCGGCCTCCACGAAGCTGCCGTGGGCCGCCACCGCCAGGAAGGTTCGAATCTGGTCCGTATCCAGAGGCATGGGTATTAATATCTGTCATAACGATATTAAAGTGCAATAACTTTCGTTTGCCTTTGGCTAAATCATCCCTATAGTGGAAATCAAAGCCGTCCCCGGCGCCCTGTCGCCACAGTGCACCGGGGCCGTGATGCAACCCCTGACAGGTGAAACCGGACGGGAGATTTCCATGAGCATACAAGTCAACAGCATGCGTATCGAGACCGACGACGAGGGCTATCTGATCGACCCCGAGGCATGGGACGAGAAGGTGGCCGAGACCATCGCGGACCGTGAAGGCGTGGTGCTCACCGAGGAGCATCGCAAGGTGCTGGAGTACATTCGCGAGCACTTCGAGACCCAGCATGTGGCCATCGATGCCCGGTTTGTCATCAAGTACATCGCCGAGGAACTGGGCTACGGAGACCGGGCCCGCCAGCGCCTCTACGAACTCTTTCCCTACGGCTACATGCAGCAGGTGTGCAAGATCGCCGGCATGCGGCGTCCGCGGGCGTGGAGCACCGGCTGAGGTCGACGGTCCGACCGCCGGGAGCGGGCCGGGCAGATGAATCGAGTACATGGGTGAAGTGCCGCGGGCCATCGAGGCCCCGTACCCCGCTTTCGTGAGGAAGCGGGGTCTTTTTTTTTGACCGTTGGTCGCAGACCTGCAGGCAGGTACCAGCCGCCCGCGGCTTCCCTTGCTCATTCCCGGCCGAGCAGCTGCCGCAGACCCTCCAGCCCGGCCACCGTGGCGAGGGTCGTGCCCACGGTCCAGGCGGCCAGGCTCGCGGTCATCCACCAGATTGTGGCACGGCGCTCCGCATGCAGGGCCAGGGCCATCACCGCCGCCAGGTGAATGCCCGTGACCAGCGGTCCGAGCAGTGCCAGGCCCGGCAGCCCCCAACGGGTCCAGACGCGCACCGCCCGGCGGTTCCAGCGCCGCCGCACCGGGCCCCTGCGCCGCTCCCACCAGCGAAACAGGACCACGATGGCCAGTACCGGCAGTCCGTTGCCCACGAAACTCAGTAGGGCTACCGGCACGGGCGCCAGCCCGGCGCCGATGGCGACGGGGATCACGATCAGGATCTCGATCCAGGGCGTGGCGGCGGCCAGGAAGACCAGTGTGTAGTGCCAGAGCAGATCCACGGCGAACGGTCACGATGCAGGGAGCAGGTCGCAGATCGTAGCAGGAGCTGACAGGGCGTGCCCGGGAGGGCGAGGAGGGTGAATGGCGCGCCCGAGAGGGCGAGGCGAGTGATCTGCGCGAAGCACCGCTTCGCACGAGCCGAGCGCCGCGAGGCTGTGCCGAGGGGCCGGCAATCCGACCGGAAGCGACACGAACGTGAGTGAATGGCGCGCCCGAGAGGATTCGAACCTCTGACCTCTGCCTCCGGAGGGCAGCGCTCTATCCAGCTGAGCTACGGGCGCATCGGGCGCATGATACCAGCTTCGGGTGCGGGGATAGAATATGTTCCGGCCCTGGCGAAGCGAATGCGGCGGGCCGGGTTGCCGCCCCGCCCCGTAGGAGCCCGGTCCCCCGGGCGATCGGTCGGAACGCCGGAGGGCCGATCGCCCGGTGCCCCGGGCTCCTACGGGGGGTTGCTCAAACGCGTGTATCGCCGCCGCGACGGGCGGCGGGGAGGTCTGCCGGTCAGAAATCCACCTTGAGGCTGGCCCACAGGTTGCGGCCGGGCTCGTTGACCCGGGTGGTCTGCTCGAAGCCCGGCACGGCGAAACCGGCGCGGCTGATGTGTTCCGCGTAGGTCTCGTCGAACAGGTTGTCGATGCCGGCGGCGAGCAGCATGTTGGGGCGCAGCCTGTAGCTGCCATTGATGGAGACCACGGTGAAGCCGTCGGTCTCGTCGATGTCCTGGCCGACGATGTTGCCGGCGCCCACATCCACCCGGTTCTGGTCGGCTACGACGCGCACCAGGGCGCCAAGGGACCAGGCACCGGTGGTGTACTCGGCCCCCAGACGCACCTCCAGCGGCGGGATCTGCGCCAGCGGCACGTTGTCCGTGTCGTTCTCGCCACGTACGTATGCCAGCGTGCCGTCCAGCTTCCAGGGTCCGGAGGACCAGGCGAGCCCCGCCTCCGCGCCCCAGGTGCTGGCGTCGATGTTGCGGCTGACCATGGTGCCCTCCTTGCCCGGGAACCGCGTGTCGATGAGGATGAAGTCATCGATGCGGTTGATGAAGCCCGATACGGATGTGTGCCACGGGCCCGAGGCGTGGATCAGCCCCACGTCGATCTGGGTGGTGTGTTCGGGGCGGGTGTGGAAGGCGCTGCCGGTGGTCTCGCTCTCGCGGCCCTGGGAGATCAGCTCCCAGTAGTCGGGGAAGCGCTGCACGTGGCCGAGCCCGGCGTACAGCAGCGTGGCTGTGCCGAGATCATGCTCCTGGCGCACAAAGCCGCCGGTCAGCGTCTTGTCGCGCGTCTCGCCCGCCGTGGGGCCGGAGCGGCGCCGGTCCTCCGCTTCCCACCAGTCCACGCGCAGACCGCCGATGATGCGGTTGCGCGCGTTCAGGTCATGCTCCACCTCGCCGAACAGCCCCGTCTGGGAGAAGCGGGCATCCTCCATCCGGGGTTTGAGCTGGTAGGGATCCATGTCCTGGTTCTGGCTGCTGCGCGCGGAGTGGACGTCGCGGCGGTGATCCACGCCGATGGTCGCCAGGGTGGCCCCGCCGGGCAACAGCTCGGCGGTCATGCGCAGGCCCGTGGTTTCGCGATCGGGATTGCCCACGCGCTTGTTGGCCATCATGCCCATCGGAGGCAGGGAGCGCATCGAATAGTTGTCCATGACGTGGTCCACGTAGTTGTAGTAGACCTGTCCCTCCACCTTGTCGATCAGCGCCGAGAGATTGCGCCGTTCGGCCTTGAGGCCCCAGTTGGTGCGCTCGAACAGGGTGCCGTCCATCATGCGATCGGCGTAGGCTGCCTCCCCGTCGCTGCGGGCGGTGGACAGCTCGATCAGGGTGTCCGCGTCGGGGGTCCAGCCCACGGCCAGGTCCGCGCTCCAGCGGGTGTAGCGGGAGTGGACCCTGGTGCCGTCGCCGTCCCGGTAGTCGTTCATGTCGGAGCGGGTCGCGCCCCCGCGCACATAGTAGGACTCGTCGCCGGCGCTGAGGCCGAGGACCTGGTCGTTTCGCCCGAAGCTGCCCAGGAGGGCACTGCCGTAGCCCTCCCGGCCCGGCTCGTCGAAACGCGGCGGATCACGCTCGAACAGCACCGTGGCGGCGGAGTTGCCGGGGCCGTGCAGCACCGTCTGCGGGCCCTTGATGACGGTCACCCGGTCGTAGGATTCGGGGTAGACATAGGCGGTGGGTGGGTCCATGCGCCCGCCGCAGCCGCCGAAGATGTGCTCGCCGTCCAGCACGATGTTAAGGCGTGAGGCGGCCATGCCGCGAAACACCGGGTCGCCGTCGGTGCCCCCCTTGCGGATGACGTTGAAGCCGGGGATGGTCTTGAGATAGTCCGCACCGTCGTGGGCCGGCAGCGGCTGGCGCGGGGCCTTCGGATCGGTGATCACGGTGAGCGGGTCCGCCATCTGCGGCGCGGTGATGATGACCTGCTCCAGGGTGGTCCCCTGGGCCAGGGCCATGGCGGGCAGCAGGGCGGATAGCGGCGCGACACGCCGCACGAATCTGATAGTTGTCATTATTGGCGAACTCCCAGGAGGTTAATGAGCCGGATAACGTGATCGCCAAGCAAGCCCGGTGCCAGAGCCGGTAGCGTTCGTCGGTTCAATGGCTTGGCGTCAGAGGGGGGGCGCGGCGGCCGGTGTGGGTGCGGCATTGGACACACCCGCATTGTCATTTGGCACGATCGCTGCCCGAGTGGTCTCGACCGGTTCGATGCCCTATAATCCGCGCCTGCTGCCGAGGCAGAAGACCCATGCGATCTGCAGGAGCGGCGGGATCGTGCCGATGGGAGTCAACGCACTTACGCTAGAAGCGGGAGGAAACTGTGGCGTCCCAAGAAGACAAAGATTTCATGACCCGGTTCGTGGTGGTACTGAGCGTACTGGTCCTGCTTGCGGCCGTATTCTTCCTGGCTGCCCGGCTGGTGTCCGTGGCGCAGCGCACGGCCCTGCCGGACGACCTCGCCGCCGCCGCGCAGGCCCGCGTGGAGGAGCGTATCCGGCCTATCGGGCGGGTGGCCACAGCCGACGATGTCGAAGAAGACGCGCCGGAGAACGGTGAGCCCGCGCGCCGCTCGGCATCGGATATCTACCGCGCCGTGTGTGCCGCTTGCCACGATACGGGTGCCGCGGAAGCCCCCCTCAAGGGTGACGAGGGCATCTGGGCGGATCGCCTGGGTCAGGGGCTGGATACGGTGGTTCAGCACGCCATCGAGGGTATCGGCGCCATGCCGGCACGGGGCGGCGCCAGCCTCAGTGACGAGGAAGTGCGCGCCGCGGTGGTCTACCTGCTGGAAGAGAGCGGGCAGACCGTGGACAACGGGGCGCCCGAGGCCGTTGCGGAGGCCGACGCCGAAGCGGAGCCGGATGTCCCCGCAGAGCCGGAGGCCGAGGCTGTGGCTGGTGACCCCACCGCCGGTCAGGCCAAGTTTGCCACCTGCATCGCCTGCCACGGGGCACAGGGCCAGGGTATGGGGATCTTCCCCAAGCTGGCCGGTCATACCGCCGAGGAGATCGTGGACCTGCTCACGAGATACCGCGCCGGCGAGACCGTGGGTCCAAACACGCCGCTGATGGCCCCGCAGGCCGTGACCCTGTCCGACGAGGACATCGCCAACCTGGCCGCTTATATCGAAACCCTTTAAGGGTTTCGATCAGTCCACCTGAAAGGCAGTGGCAAGTGGCAAGTCTCAAGTGGCAAGGGCCCCCTCCCCAACCCTCCCCCGCAAGCGGGGGAGGGGGCTTTACTCCCTCTCCCTCAGGGAGAGGGCCGGGGTGAGGGTGGGTTCCCTTGCCACTTGAGACTTGCCACTTGCCACTGCCTTCAAGCCACTGCTTTACAACCGCCATCGATCCAGCACCCGGTAGCTGAGGGATTCGGCGAGGTGCGCCGGGGAGATGTGTTCACTTTCCGCCAGATCGGCGATGGTGCGCGCCACGCGCAGGATGCGGTGGGCGGAGCGGGCGGACAGCCTGAACCGGTCCATGGCCTGCTCGAGTGTCTGCCGGGTGGTGCCATCCAGCGCGCAGTGGCGATGGATGTCCTGTCCGTCCAGCCTGGCGTTGACACATCCCTGGCGTTCCATCTGCAGTTCGCGGCATTCCCGCACGCGCCCGCGCACGGTGGTGCTGTCCTCGGGGGGCGGACCGTGGTCCTCGAACAGCGCGCCCCTGGGCAGCCGCGGCACCTGCACGGAGAGGTCGATACGGTCGAGCAGGGGTGCTGAAAGCCGGGCCCGCTGGCGCCGGTGCTGCTCGGCGCTGCACCGGCAGTTTTCCGCCAGGTCGCAGTCATAGCCCTGGGGACACGGGTTCATGGCGGCCACCAACTGGAACCGCGCCGGAAACTCCGCCTGACGGGCGGCCCGGGAGATGGTGATGCGGCCGCTCTCCAGCGGCTCGCGCAGCACGTCCAGCACCCGGCGGTCGAACTCCGCCAGCTCATCCAGAAACAGCACTCCGTTGTGGGCCAGGGACACCTCGCCGGGCCGCGGGTAGGAACCGCCGCCCACCAGTGCCACACCGGAGGCGGTGTGGTGCGGCGCGCGAAACGGCCGCTGGCGCCAGCGCTCTACGTCCAGAGGTTGTCCGCTCACCGCGTGAACCGCGGCCGTGACGAGGGCCTCGTCGTCGTCCATGTCGGGCAACAGGCCCGGCAGGCGGCTGGCGAGCATGGTCTTGCCGGTGCCGGGCGGGCCGATCATGAGCAGGTGATGGGCGCCGGCCGCTGCGAGTTCCAGGACGCGCCTTGCCTGGGGCTGGCCCCTGACCTCCGCCATGTCCGGTCCGGCCGGGGAGATCCGGCAGGGTTGCGGTTCGGGGTGTCCGGCCAGGGGCTCCACGCCGCGCAGGTGGGCGCAGACGGCCAGCAGTTGGTCGGCGGCCAGCACGCGGCACCCCCGGGCAAGCGCGGCCTCGTCGGCGTCCGCCTGTGCCACCACCAGGCTCCGGCCCGCCGCCCGGGCGGCCAGGGCCGCCGGCAGTACGCCGCGCACCGGGCGCAGTTCGCCGTTCAGGCCCAGTTCGCCCAGGAACTCGTGACCCTCCAGGGCCTGGACGGGCAACTGCGCTGAGGCCGCCAGCAGGCCCAGTGCGATGCCCAGGTCGAAGCGTCCGCCGTCCTTGGGCAGGTCCGCCGGGGCGAGGTTGACGGTGATGCGCCGTGCGGGAAACTCGAAGCCGCTGGTGATCAGGGCGGCGCGTACCCGCTCGCGGCTCTCGCGCACGGCGGCTTCGGGAAGACCGACGATGGCGAAGGCGGGCAGGCCGTTGGCCAGATGCACCTCGATTTGTACCGGCGGGGCGTCGATGCCCGAGAGTGCCCGGGCATGCACGATGGCCAGGTTCATGGATCCGTCCACTGGGGTTCGTCCTTGGGTAGTTACAGGGTAGCCGCGCGCGGCGGGGGGCTCAAGGGCGGGAAGGGGGGTGAGGCGATAGGTGGTAGGCGTAAGGCGTAAGGCGTAAGGCGATAGGCGATAGGCGTAAGACCAGCCTCATCCTTCAACCTGAGTCTGTAATTCTTTTTGTGTAACTGCCTATCCCTGAGTGGCCCGGATTCGCTCGCCATGTTCGATTTCGAATCGATGCATGGCGGCCTTCCAGTTCTGGATGGGCCGGGTCCAGCGCTTTGAGGCGCTCTGCACGGCCAAGAATACCACCTTCATCGCCGAGGCATCGCTGGGGAAGACACGCCGGTTCTTGGTGGCCTTGCGGATGACGCTGTTGAGCGATTCGATGGCGTTGGTGGTGTAGGTCACCTTGCGGATCTCGGGCGGATAATCAAACAGCGGGATCACCTGTGCCCAGTGCCGGCGCCAGATCGGCCCAATGCTGGGATAGCGCTCGCCCCAGACGGCCTCAAAGGCAGCAAGCTGCGCCTCGGCCTGCTCGGCGCTCGCGCTGTGGTAGATCTGGCGCAGGTCCCGGCACACCGCCTTGCGCTCCTTCCAGGAGACGTAGCGCACGCTGTTTCTCACCATGTGCACCATGCACAGCTGCACCCGCGCATGGGGGAAGGCCGCCTCGATGGCATCGGGGAAGCCGCTCAGCCCGTCCACGCAGGCGATGAAGATCTCCTTGACCCCCCGGTTCTGAAGCTCGGTGAGCACCGAGAGCCAGAACTTCGCCCCCTCGGTTTCGGCCAGCCACAGCCCCAGCAACTCCTTCTCGCCCTCGGTGTTGATGCCCAGCGCCAGGTACATCGATTTATTCACCATGCGCCGGTCCTGGCGCACCTTGAGCACCACACAATCCAGAAAAACAATGGGATAGACCTCGTCGAGCACCCGGTTCTGCCAGGCCTCAACCTGCTCGATCACCGCCTCGGTGACCCGCGAGACCAGGTTCGCAGACACTTGCGCCCCGTACATCTGCTCAAAGGCCGAGACAATGTCGCGCGTGCTCATGCCCCGGGCATAGAGCGCCAGGATCTGATCATCAAACTGTGTCAGCCGCGTCTGGCCCTTGCCCACCAGCCGCGGCTCGAAGCTGCCGTTGCGATCCCGGGGCGTGGCAATCTCGACCTCCCCGTGACTGCCCTTGAGCGTCTTGCGGCTGAATCCGTTGCGACTGTTGCCGCTGTGGTGCCCAGCCGGGTCGTGCTTGGCATAGCCCAGGTGCGCCTCCATCTCCGCGCCCAGCGCGGTTTCCACCACCAGCTTCATCAGCTCAGCGCTGAAATCACTGAGATCCTTCTCCGTCTTGATCCCCTTGGCCAGGCGCGCCGCCAACTCCTTCTTCTCTTGTTCTTGCATCTGCTTGCCTCCCGTTTCAGCTACCATAAACAGAAACAAGCAGTTACACAGATTTAATTACAGTCCCTTCAACCTTCATCCTTCCCCCTTCCCCCTTCCCCCTTCACTCCTCCGCCACCTTCACCAGCATCACCCCGTTGCGCTCGAAAAGCACCTCGTAATCGACACCAGGGTCCAGCCGGTTGAAGCGGGTTACCGCCACTTCCCCGGGCCGGGGCTCGCGGCGTTCCACGTGCCGATCGGCGTAGACATTGAAGCTGGGGTTGTTCAGGCCCCACATGACCACCGTTTCGGGCCTGTCCCGCGCGGCCATGCCCGCATCGCGAACGGGCCCCTGCTGCACAGCGGCTACGGTCGGCAGCAGCAGGCCCGTCACGCCCACCGTGACCAGCACGCCCAGCGCGATCATGCGCCAGGCGGTGTGAATGCGCCGCTCGAACATGAACCACAGGCTGACGGCAAGGGCGATGCCGAAGCCGCCGTACCAGAGCACTCCGAAGTGCCGGTCCACGTCGGTGAGCAGGGCGACGGTGAACGGATCGCGCACCGTGGGCTTGATCGCGGCGACGATGGCCGGGAAGGCCAGCATGAAGGCGAAGAACAGCGCCGCCGGCAGTGCCGACCAGAATGCGGATCGCATCCGGGGCAGTTCCAGGGCCATGAGGATGAACAGCGGCGTCATGCCGTAGAGCAGGTAGTGGGGCAGCTTGGTGGCTGCCAGGGAGAAGAGCACGAATGTGAAGCCGAACCAGATGAGCAGGAAGAGCGCCAGGTCGTCGCGCAGTTGCCCGCGCGCGCGCCACAGGGCGGCGATCAGAATCGCAGTCCACGGCAGGGTGCCGATCAGCAGTACGGGCAGGTAATAGAAGATCGGTCCGCTGTGGCCCTCCATGGGTTCCCGGAAGCGGCCCAGGTTGTGTTCCAGCAGAAAACCCAGCAGAAAACCGGGGCCCTCCCGGACCGTGATCGCCAGATACCAGGGCAGCACGATGAGCAGAAACAGGGCAATGCCCGGCGGGTTGAACACGGCGCGCAGCCAGTCGCGAATGCGCCCCTTGAATGCGAAGAACAGCAGGCTCGTGACAAACGGGATGGCCACGGCGACCGGGCCCTTGGTGAGAAAGCCGAGGCCCATGCACAGGAAGGCCGCGTAGATCCATCGCCGCCGTCCGTCATGGTAGTGCAGATAGATGGAGAACAGGCTCGCGGCAATCATGAGATTGAGCAGCGCGTCGGCGATGGCCGCCTTGCCGATGACGCCGACCTCGAGCGTGGTGGCGCCGATGATCGCCGCCAGCAGTCCGGTGCGCCGGTCGCATACGCGGGCCGCGAACGCGTAGAGCGCGAGCATCCAGCCCGTGGCGGCCAGCGCCGAGGGCAGGCGCAGGGCAAACTCGTTCAGCCCGAACAGGCTGACCGAGGCCGCCTGTAGCCAGTAGATGAGGATGGGCTTATCATAACGCGGCTCGCCATACAGGTAGGTGGCGATGTAGTCTCCCCGCGCCAGCATGTCGCGGGTCGCCTCGCTGAATGCGCCCTCGTCCAGGTCGAACAGCGGGAAACCGTGCAGATTGAAAAAGAACGCGGCAAACACCGCGACGCCCAGCGCCACGCCGAGCCAACGCTCCGGGACTGTCCGCAGGCCGTGCCCGCCGGGATCTGTGTGGGTCATGCCGGGGCCTTTCTGGAAAGTGGCACAGTCTAACCGTCCGCACCGGCCCCCACCAGTGCGGCGCGCCTATCGCCATGCCGAACCTGCGATCACTGCTTTCCGCCGTCATCTTCATAGCCTTCGTGGTGTTCGTGGAGGCCTGGTTCGGTTGGCGCGCGCTGCTGTCGCCGTGGCGAGATGTGGCGCTCCCGGGGGTTGCCGCCGCCGTGGCGCTGACCCTGTTCACCTACTGGCTGCGCGCGCTGCGCGTCTACGACTATTATCGCCACGGGATGCGGGGGCGCTTTCTCGTCTGCCTGCGCCTCACGCTGGTTCACAATCTGCTCAATAATCTGCTGCCCATGCGCACCGGGGAGTTAAGTTTTCCCGTACTGATGGCGCGCCACTTCCAGGTGCCGCCCACCCATTCGGTACCCGTGCTGCTCTGGTTCCGGCTCATGGATCTGCACACCCTGGGTCTGTTCGCCTGGGTTGCGGCGGGCGCGTCCCTGCTGGGGCCATGGGCGGCCCTGTCCGGCGCCGCCGTGTGGCTCGCCCTGCTGCCCGTGGCGCAACGGCTCGCGCCGCGGCTTCGCGACCGGCTTGGGGACCCGCAGGGGGGGCGCGTGCGCGCGCTCCTGTACCGGGCCTTCGATGCGCTGCCCGATTCCCCCCGCACGTTCTGGCGCGCCTGGGCCTGGACGTTCGCCAACTGGCTCCTGAAACTGGCGGTATTCGTCTGGGTGCTCGGGTTGTTCCTGGAGGTCCCGGGTGCTGCGGCATGGCTGGCGGTGATTGCCGGCGATCTCACCAGCGTGCTGCCCGTCCACGGTGTGGCCGGGGCCGGCACCTATGAAGCCGGCGTGGTGGCCGCACTGCTGCCCTTTGGCGTGACCGCCGATGCCGCCCTGGCCGCGGCCGTGAACCTGCACCTGTTCCTGCTGGGCTCGGCGGTGTTCGGTGGCCTGCTGACTTTCACCCTGCCGGGCGGGCGCGATGCCCTCCAAAACGGCTAGAATGCATGCCCATGAGTGCGACCGACACGCCCGCGATGAACGAGATGCCCCGGCCGCCGGGGACGGCCGCCGGCCTGAGTCTTTCGCTGGTGGTGCCCATGTACAACGAGGAGGAGAACGTCGCGCCCATGCTGGCGCGGATCCACGAGGTGCTGGGCGACTATCCCCATCCCTGGGAGATTGTCCTCGTGGACGACGGAAGCGCGGATGCCACCAACGAACGTATGCGCGCCCAGCGCGAGCGTTTCGGGCCTCACGTGCGGGTGCTCACCCTGCAGCGCAACTTCGGCCAGACCGCCGCCATGCAGGCGGGCATCGACTGCGCCCGGGGCAGCGTGGTGGCGCTGCTCGATGGCGATCTGCAGAACGACCCGGCCGACATCCCCGACATGGTGCAGCGCCTGATCGACGAGGACCTGGACATGGTGGCGGGCTGGCGCAAGAACCGCCAGGATGACTTCTGGCGGCGCAAGATCCCGTCACGCATCGCCAACAGGCTGATCCGGTCCATTACGGGTGTGAACCTGCACGATTACGGCTGCAGCCTGAAGGTGTTTCGCGCCCACGTCCTCAAGGGGGTGCGCCTGTACGGGGAGATGCACCGGTTCATCCCGGCCTGGTTCGCCACCCAGACCTCCCCCCGGCGGATACGCGAACACGTGGTGCAGCACCATGCCCGCGCGCACGGTACGTCCAAGTACGGCATTTCCCGCACCTTCCGCGTGATCCTTGACCTGCTGTCGGTCTATTTCTTCATGCGCTTCAAGGCGCGGCCCGGCCATTTCTTCGGTTCCATCGGCCTGGTGTTCGGCGCCATCGGTTCCGTGATCCTGGGTTACCTGTTCGTGATCAAGGTCTTCATGGGCTCGGACATCGGTACCCGTCCGTTGCTGTTTGTGGGCGTGATGTGCATGCTGGTCTCGGTGCAGCTGATTACCACCGGGGTACTGAGCGAGCTGATGACGCGCACCTATTTCGAATCGGGGCAGCAGCGCTCCTACGTGGTGCGCCCGGGCGACCCGGGGGAAGGCGACGAGGCGCAGTGGTATCGGCGCGACGCCTGAGGCGTTGCGGCCCTGCCGAAGCGCCACCCCACCGCGACAGGCGGGATCAGGGCGGACCGGGGGACGCATGCGCCGGCGGCGTATACCGGTGATGGATGTAAAAAAGCAGACACCGGAGTGTCTGCTTTCGTCGTCAAGGGAAGACCCGACTTCCGCTAGCGCGGCGTGTCGCGCCCGTAGTTCTCGGTCAGGTAATCCACGATCTGCTCGCGTTGCTCGTCTGTGAGCCAGGTCATGCCGTAGTCCTCCATGTCGTCGAGAACCCATTCCCAGTCATGGCGGGCCAGGCGCTGGGTCATGGGCAGCTCGATGGAGTGACAGGCCGCGCAGTGCACTTCGAAAAGCTGTTTCGGGGTCATCTCGTCCGCCCGGGCGTCGGTCGTCAGGGCGCCCTGCGAAACGGGAAGGCCCACCAGCCATGCGGTCAGCAGCGCGGGGGCGGTCAGCCACAGGGAGAGACGGTGTCGCTTGAACATCTTGTTCCTTCCTCGTCGGGATTGTTGTCGTTGACAGAGAAAGCGGCGGCCCGATGACCGGACCGCCGCTTCTCGTGCCTGAGGTTTTTCTGCCTTCAGGCCTGGATCACCACCGGCACGCGGTGCACCTTGTGGCCGAGATAACCCCGGGGATTCCAGCCCTCGATGATGGGCTGGGTGTTGCCTTCGTCGTCCACGGCCCGGGCCCAGATCTCGTAGTAGCCCTTTCCGTCGAACTTCAGGTCGGTCTCCCACTGCTGCCAGGAATATTTGTTGTGGGGGCTGCCGAGCTTGGCCTTATTCCAGTTCAGGCCGAAGTCGGTGGACACCCACATCTCCTTGACATCGTTCTCGCCGGCCCAGGCGTGGCCGGTGACCTTGATGGTCTCACCGACCTTGAACTCGCTGTCCTCGGCAGGCCCCGTGATCAGTGACTTAACCACCCAGGAAGTGGCCACCACCATATCCTCCTCGGGCGGGCGATCCCCGGGGCGCACGGGATATCTGGGCATGCGATAGGAGTAACCGGTCATACCACGACCGTCATGCTCGCGATCCCGAACCACGACTTTGTTGAGCCACTTATGGGAGCAGCTGCCCACCCAGCCTGGTACCACCAGACGGACGGGATAGCCGTGAGCAGCGGGGATGTCGTGACCGTTCATCTGGAAGGCAACCAGGGTGTGCGGCTCCATCGCCTTCTCGATGGGGATGCCCCTGGAGAAACGGGGGCGGTCGCCCAGGATCGGCTCTTCACCATAGTGAGCGGTGTACACGGCGGTGTCCTTGAGTCCAGCGGCCTTCAGTAATTCGGCCAGGGGTACACCGGTCCACTCGGCATTACCGATGGCGCCATACTTCCACTGGTTGCCCCGAGGAGAGGGATCGAAACGGGCACGACCGTTGCCGCCGCACTCGATGGGTACGCGATAAGAGACCGTGCGCATGCCCTTCAGGTCGTCCAGGCTGAAGGAGACCGTGTTGTGTACCTCCCCCTCGATCTCCAGCTTCCAGCCCTGGGGGTCCTTGCGCATGGCCCGATCGGAGATCATGTCGTTGTTGCGAATGAAGTGGCGCTTGGCGGGGGTGACCGCGTCGGCCAGCAGGTGCGGCGGGGTCTCCGCGTTCATGGGACGTTCGTTGTAGACGATCAGGCCTTCCTTGCCGGCGTCGGCAATCATGTGCCTGGCCTGCTCGTCGGTGATATCGGCCCCCGTGTTCGCCCAGGCGGCGGGGATCATGCCGCGGCCGAACAGACCCTGCAGGGCCGCCTCGGTGCCGGCGCCGAAGCCGAGCAGGGCAAGGGCGGCGCCCCCCTTGCCCACCTGGCCGAAGAACTGGCGACGGGACGATACCTCGTCGAAGATTTCCAGGTCCTGAGGGCTCGCGCCATGATCGCGGGTATAGCCCCGCAGCCATTCCCAGGTGCCGTTATCCGTTTTTTTCATGTTCCTACCCCTCCAGCATCGTTATCGATGTGTCACGCGAAAGGTGAATCGGGCGCCGGCAACGGTCGCCCGGATGTTCGCGTCTCAGGTGCTCAAGCACAACGTGGCAGGCCGAAGAACTTAGACAGATTCTAAATTCCCGACCCTATCCTCATAGTCCTTCCTTGGACCCTGTCAAGGAAGATGCGGGGTTGGCGGGGTTTATTCCCCGGGCGGAGGCTTTCCCTGTGATCCCCTGGCGCGCGCGGCCCAGAGCGCCTGCTCCAGGGCGACAACGCGGGCCTCCAGTTCCTGCAGCCGCTCCCGGCTGCGGGCCAGGAGTTTCGCCTGCACCTCGTACTCCTCCCGCGTGACCAGATCCATGCGCTGCAGGGCACCGGCGAGCCCCGCCTTGAGGTTCTTCTCCACGTCCTCCTGAACGTGACGGACCGACGCCGGCATCATCTCCGCCAGGCGCCGGACCAGGTCATCGAGGGGCTGGGTTGTGGTGGGCATGGGGATCCTCCCTGGCTGCGGTTCGACGGGGTGTCTTGGGTTCGATTCATTGTGCCCCCGACCCGGTGCCCCAGACCAGCCGGTCGCGCGCACGGATATGGTGCAAATCCGTGCGCAGGGCGCTCTCCATTGGTGCGCCATCCGTCCGGTCTCTGCCGGCTTCCCCATAACCATTTGTATGCAAAGCGAAAAAAGTTGTGGCACACGCTGTGCATCAGTGAAGCCGGCAACGTCTGATTGCATACCGAGAATCCCGAATCCAGGAGAGCAACACGATGAACAACCGCATCAAGAAGACCCTGCTGGCCTCCGCCCTTTCCGGCGCGCTGATGGTGGGAGGGCTCACCGGCGGCACCGCCATGGCCGAGGTGAGCGCGAACATCGGCCTCACCAGCAACTACCTCTTCCGTGGCGTCAGCGAATCCGACGATGACGCTGCCATCTCCGGCGGGCTCGACTACGAGCACGAATCCGGATTCTACGTCGGCACCTGGATGTCGAGTCTCGGCGGCGGCGGCGACTACGAACTCGACCTCTACCTGGGCTTCTCCGGCGAGGCGGGCGACATCGGCTACGACGTGGGCTACATCGCCTACACCTATCCGCGCAGCGATGATGCCGACTTCGGCGAGCTCTACGGCGAGTTGAGCTTCATGAACTTCTACGGAAGCCTCGCCTACGTGACCAACGCCGATGACGGCGATTTCGAGGGCACGATCTCCTATGAGCTTGGCGCCGAGTTCGATGTGGCCAGCGACATGACCGCCGGCGCCCGCATCGGCCACGTGGCTTTCGACGACAGCGCCGCCGAGGACTACACCTGGTACGGCATCTTTCTGACCAAGAGCGATTTCGAGATCGGTATCGTCCGGAACGACCTCACGGATGACGATGATCTGCGCGCCTACGTCTCCTACACCATGTCGTTCTGAAGCAGCGGGAAACACCATTTCATGGGGGCGGTCCCCGCCTGAGCGGGCCCGCTTCCCGGGAGAGGACTCACATGAAACTAGTCACTGCAATCATCAAGCCGTTCAAGCTCGACGATGTGCGCGAAGCCCTCTCGGAGATCGGGGTGCAGGGCATCACGGTCACGGAGGTCAAGGGCTTCGGCCGGCAGAAAGGGCATACGGAACTCTATCGGGGCGCCGAGTACGTGGTGGATTTTCTGCCCAAGGTGAAGCTCGAGGTGGCCGTGGACGACGCCATGGCGGATCAGGTCATCGAGGCCATCACCAAGGCCGCCAACACCGGCAAGATCGGCGACGGCAAGATCTTCGTGTTTCCGCTGGAACAGGCGATCCGCATCCGTACCGGCGAGAGCGGCACCGACGCCCTCTAAATCACAAAGCTGACAAGCGTTAGCGGAGGACACACAAGTGGAAAGTCAAGTCATTGAAGTTGCCTACGCGCTCGATACCTTCTATTTCCTGGTATCCGGCGCGCTGGTCATGTGGATGGCCGCGGGTTTCTCCATGCTGGAGGCCGGTCTTGTCCGCAGCAAGAGCACGGTCGAGATTCTCACCAAGAACGTCGCGCTCTACTCGCTCGCCTGCATCATGTACATGTTCATCGGCTACAACATCATGTACGGCGACGGCCTGAACTCTGTCATTCCGGGACTCAGTTTCTTCATCGGCGGCGACAACACCGTCGAGGAAGTACTCGCCAGCGACGGCGAGATCTACTACTCCGGCATGTCCGATTTCTTCTTCCAGGTGGTGTTCGTGGCCACTGCCATGTCCATCGTCTCCGGTGCCGTGGCCGAGCGCATGAAGCTTTGGGCCTTCCTGGCCTTCGCGGTGTTCATGACCGGCGTCATCTATCCCTTCCAGGGCTACTGGAGCTGGGGCGAAGGCTGGCTGGACCAGATCGGTTACCTGGATTACGCCGGTTCCGGCATCGTGCACATGACCGGTGCCGTGGCGGCCCTTGCCGGTGTGTTGCTGCTCGGGGCGCGCAAGGGCAAGTACGGTCCCAGGGGTGAGGTCAATGCCATTCCCGGCTCAAACCTGCCGCTGGCGACGCTCGGTACCTTCATCCTGTGGATGGGCTGGTTCGGGTTCAACGGCGGATCCGAGTTGAAGGTCTCCGACATCGAGTCCGCCAACGCCGTGGCCCAGGTGTTCACCAACACCAACCTGGCCGCTACCGGCGGTGTGCTCGCCGCGCTGATCATCACCCGCCTCGTCTACGGCAAGACCGACCTCACCATGGGGCTCAACGGCGCCCTCGCGGGTCTGGTGTCCATTACCGCCGAACCGCTGATGCCTTCGCCGCTGCTGGCGGTGATCATCGGCGCCATCGGCGGTGCCATCGTGGTGTTCTCCATCATCGGTCTGGACAAGCTGCGGATCGACGACCCGGTGGGTGCCATCTCCGTGCACGGCACGGCCGGTATCTGGGGTGTGTTTGCGGTGCTGCTGTCCAACCCGGATGCCACCTTCATCAATCAGCTGATCGGCATCGTGGCGATCTTCGTGTTCGTGTTCGTGGCGAGCCTCATCGTCTGGGCGATCCTCAAGGCCCTGATGGGCATCCGGATCAGCGAGGACGAGGAATACCAGGGTGTGGACCAGTCCGAGTGCGGACTGGAGGCCTACCCGGAGTTCACCGTCAAATAGGGTTTACCGGGCCCGTTCGCGGGCCGCCAGCACCTCTCACACAAGGTGTGGTCTGTTGCGGGCGCTTCGGCGCCCGCTTTTTTGGAGTGAGGCACAGGATGGTTCAAGTGCCTCGATGGGACGCTGGACCGAAGGCGGTTGATGTCTGCTCACATGCCCATGGTGGCGTATCGAAGCGGTGTGATCGGGACACAAGGCCGGTGAGTCAGTGACCGGGTCGGAGGAACAGCCGGTCCTCCGCGTCCAGGCTGAAGAGCGGCATGTCGCGATGACGCTCCCGGTTGATCAGGTCCAACAGCCAGCGGGCGTCGTCCGTGTCGGCCCGGTGCAGCGTGAAGCGGGCCATGCGAAGCGGCGTCATCCAGAGGTCCAGGAGTGTTCCCGTGGACGGCGCAAGGCGCAGGAAGTACATGAGTGTCAGATCCGGTCGGAATTCCTCGTAGCCGCGGATGCCCTCGTAGTCGTTGATGAAGTCACCGCAGCCGTAGAGGATCGGCCGGCCCCGGTAGAGCTCCATGCCCCGCGGATGGTGGGAGGAGTGCCCGTGGACGAGGTCGGCGCCGGCGTCCACCAGGCGGTGCGCAAAGGCGCGGTGCCCCGCCGGAATCCGGTATCCCCAGTTGCCGCCCCAGTGGATGGAGACCACGGCGAGGTCACCGGGCCGCTTCTCCGACTCGATTCTTTCGGCCAGGGGTTCCGCGCCGCGCCCCGATGCCTTGCGCGCCAGCCACACGCCGGGCCGGCCGGTATCCGCCCTCCAGTCGGCCGGGATGCCGCTGTCCGAGAGACCGATGCTCCAGATGAGCACCCGCACGCCCGGAGCAGCTTTCAGGCACGCCGGTCGTGCCGCCGCCGGTCCGTCCTCCCCGGCACCGCAACGGGCGATCCCCAGTTCGTCCAGCACCCGGCAGGTCTCCCGGAGGCCTTCCCGGCCCCAATCGAGCACGTGATTGTTGGCCAGGGCGCAGCAGTTGATACGTGCCGCCTGCAGGCAGGGGGCGTTATCCGGATGCATGCGGTAGTGGATGCCCTTCCCGGGCCAGGGCGCGTCATGGCGGGTGATGCCGGTTTCCAGGTTGATGAGCCGCACCGCCGGATCGAAGCGCGCCAGTTCGTCCAGGGCGGCCCCCCAGATGCCGGCGAAGCCCAGGGGCCGGGCAAATGCGCCGCTGGCGGCTTCCGCCAGGGCCACATAGTCCCGGGCGTCCCGTACAAAGGATTCGTAGAGTTCGGGGCTGCCCGGGTGAGGCAATGCCTGATCGATGCCCCGCCCGGTCATGACGTCTCCGCAGACGAACAGGGTCACGGCGTCGTCCGGCATGTCGGACCTGCGGGCCCGAACCGCGTGCTCCATGGCAGATCTCCCGGCAGCGTGGATTCCATTTCAGTGTAGGCGGTGACACGCTTTCGGGAATTGGGAATCAGGAGGGGGTGGCGTGAAGGATGCGGAATGTGTCGCTTTTCTGCAGTGGGCGCTGCCCCGGCTGAAGCTGCGCTGGCCGGGTTTCCGGCGGGTGCGTAAACAGGCGTGCAAGCGCATACAGCGGCGCATGACTGCCCTGTCCTGTCCGGACGTGGCAGCCTATCGGTTGTATCTGGACGAACATCCCGGGGAGTGGGCCAGTCTGGACGCGTTCTGCCGTATCACCGTCACCCGGTTCTACCGCGACAGGCGGGTCTTCCAGACGCTCATGGACGATGTTCTGCCGGAACTGGCCCGGGCGGCGCTGGCGCGTTCCGACCGGACGCTTCGGGTCTGGTGTGCCGGATGCGGCTCCGGTGAGGAACCGTACACGCTGGCCATCGGATGGCAGCTCCAGCTCGCCCGACGATTCCCGGGCCTCGTCCTTGATATCCTCGCCACGGATGCCGATGACGACCTGCTGTCGCGGGCATCGGAAGGCTGTTATGCCTGGAGCGCCGTGCGCAACCTGCCGCCGGACTGGCTTGCCCGGGCCTTCCGGCTGCATGACGAGCGCTACTGTCTCAAGCCGGAGTTCAGGACAGCGGTCCGGTTCCGGTCCCACGACCTGCGTACGCCTCTGGACGAGGGATGTTTCGACCTGATCTGCTGCCGCAATCTGGCCTTCACCTATTTTGAGCACGACCTTCAGCTCCAGGCCGCTCAGGCGCTCCATGACCGCCTGCTGCCCGGTGGCGTGCTTGTGCTGGGCGTGCATGAACGGGTTCCGGAGGGCGGGCCGGGTTTCTCGGTCATCTCGGAACGGCTCGCCCTCTATCGCAAACCGTGAGCCGGTTGCGGGCGGGCGGGCGAAGACGGATATTGAAAGATGGTACGTCCGGTTTCGCCAGTCGCGCAGTGCCGGGAACCCGGAACACCGCCTGCGGCCGGAGGCACAGGTCATGGCAGAGATGATCCACATCGACGGCACCATGGGCGAGGGCGGCGGCCAGGTGCTGCGCGGTTCACTGACGCTCGCCCTGCTGTCCGGTCGTGCGGTCCGTCTCACCCGCATTCGTGCCCGCCGGGACCGGCCCGGACTGGGTTTTCAGCACCGCATGGCGGTGCATGCGGCGGCGCGTATCAGCAGTGCGCGGGTGGAGGGCGACCGGGTCGGCTCGCAGGACCTCGAGTTCGTCCCCGGCCCGGTGGTCCCCGGCGACTATCACTTCGATATCGGCACGGCCGGCAACACCTCCCTGGTGCTGCAGACCGTATTGCTGCCCCTGGCATTGGCGCGGGGCCCGTCGACCGTCGGCGTGACGGGCGGCACCCATGTGCCCCTGAGCCCGTGCTTTCACTACCTGGACTGGCACTGGCGGGTCATGCTCTCGCGCCTGGGCCTGAGTTTCGACCTCGGGATGATCACGGCCGGGTTCTATCCCCAGGGCGGCGGTGAGATCCATGCCGCGATTCCCGGTGGCGCACGCATCGACGCGCTGAATCTGTGCCACCGGGGGAGGCTGCTCGAAGTGCATGGCCTCTCCGCGGTGGCCAACCTGCCGGAGGAGATTGCCCAACGTCAGCGAGGCCGTGCACTTCGACGGTTGCGGGAGCTGGACTGTCCCGCGCGGATCGTGCTTGAAAGCATGCCCGCCCGTTCACAGGGGACGGTGCTGGTGTTGCTGGCCCGTTTCGAACACGGCCAGGCCTGCTTCTTTGCGCTCGGTGCGCGGGGGAAACGCGCGGAGCGGGTGGCCGACGAGGCCGTGGACGAACTGCTCGGCTTTCTGGCCACCGGCGGGGCCGTGGATCGCTGGCTTGCCGATCAGCTGCTGTTGCCCCTTGCGTGCGCCGGCGGGCCATCTGCATTCCGCACCAGTGAGGTGACCCTGCATCTGTTGACCCACGCGGAGGTGATCCGCCGCTTCCTGCCGGTGACGATCCGCATCGACGGCGAGCTGGGGGAGCCGGGCACGGTGCACGTGAAGCCGTGAAAACCGTGCCATGAAGCCGCTCTTTCATACCCGGCTTGTCAACGGCACTCGCGGAGGCCCCGCGCTGTATATCGACTTACAGTTCCGCCGCCGCGCCCTGATGTTCGATCTGGGGGACGTGAGCCGCCTGGAGCCCCGGCGCATCCCGCGCCTGAGCGATGTGTTCGTCTCCCATGCCCACATGGATCACTTCATTCCTCTGCCCGCCACACGGGCGACGAGGCCCGGATCCGGGCACAGGTGATGGGGGCGTTCAGGGATCGTCCCGCAGGCTGAAGCATGCCGGCACGGCGCCTGCGCCGTGCCGGCATGGGCGGTTGGAGGTTGGCATGGGGAGACCCGCAAGCGGGAACCCGCGGAGCCATGGATGAGCCCCTATGGCAACCGCAATGCCCGCTTGACAAGGCTCCCCGGATAATTCCTAATGGGAAACAAAGTTTCCCTTTGAGAATTCCCGTGAGCCAGCACACGTACCGCCTCATCGTGTCCTGCCCCGACCGGGTGGGCATCGTCGCCGCCGTGAGCGGTTTCCTCTCCAGCCACGGGGGCTGGATCACGGAGGCCAGCCAGCACGCGGACCAGGGCCTGGGCTGGTTCTTCATGCGCTACGAGATCCGAGCCGACTCGCTGCCCTTCGACGAGCAGGGCCTGCGCGAGGCCTTCGCCCCCATCGCCAAGGAGTTCGGCATGCAGTGGCAGGTGACCGACGCGCAGGTGCCGAAGCGCGTGGTCGTCATGGTCAGCAGGCTGGATCACTGTCTCACGGACCTGCTCTACCGCTGGCGCAGCCGGGAGACGTTCTTCGACATCCCCTGCGTGATCTCCAACCACGAGGATATGCGCGACTACGTGGAGTGGCACGGTATTCCCTACCACCATGTGCCGGTGGACCGAAACGACAAGGCGCCGGCCTTCGCCGAGGTCATGCGCCTGGTGGAGGCATGCGAGGCGGATGCCGTGGTGCTCGCCCGTTACATGCAGATCCTTCCGCCCGACATGTGCGAACGCTATCCGGGGCGCATCATCAACATCCATCACAGCTTCCTGCCATCCTTCGTGGGCGCGAAGCCGTATCACAAGGCCTTCGAGCGCGGCGTGAAACTGATCGGCGCCACCTGCCACTACGTGACCGAGGAACTGGATGCCGGTCCCATTATCGAGCAGGACGTGATCCGCGTGCGCCACGACGATTCCATCGAGGAACTGATCCGCCTCGGACGTGACGTGGAGAAGGCCGTGCTGGCCCGGGGGCTTCGCTATCATCTGGAGGACCGGGTACTGGTCCACGGCAACAAGACGGTGGTGTTCGACTGATGCCGTTGCGCCTGCTGAAGAACGCGTTCAGCGATGCGCCGGACCCGCGTTTCTTTACAACGCCCAAGTCCCTTCGCGACAGCTACGACGTGGTCATCATCGGCGGCGGCGGGCACGGCCTCGCCTGCGCGTACTACCTGGCCCGGGATCATGGCATCACCAACGTGGCGGTGCTGGAGCAGGGCTACATCGGCGGCGGCAACACCGGGCGCAACACCACCATCGTGCGCTCCAACTACCTCACCCCCGAGGGCGTGAAGTTCTACGACGAGAGCATCCGTCTTTTCAGGGATCTTGCCGAGGATTTCGACCTCAACATTTTCTATTCCGAGCGCGGCCACTTCACCCTCGCCCACACGGATGCCGCCGTGCGCACCATGCGCTGGCGCGCCGAGGTGAACAAGCACTTCGGCATCGACAGCGAGCTGGTGGACCGGGAGTTCATCGCCGACGCCGTGCCCATGCTGGACCTGGACTGCGGCGGCGAGCATCCGGTGCTGGGCGCCCTTTACCACGTACCCGGCGCGGTGGTGCGTCACGATGCCGTGGCCTGGGGGTACGGGCGCGGCGCCGACCGGCGCGGCGTGGAGATCCACCAGAAGACCCGGGTCACCGGCATCCGCGTGGAGCAGGGCAGGGTCACCGGTGTCGAGACCGACAAGGGCTTCGTGAAGACGGGCCGGGTGATCTCCATGGTGGCCGGCTCCACGCCGCGCATCACCGACATGGTGGGCATCACCACGCCGATCGTCATCCATCCCCTGCAGGCCTGCGTGACCGAACCCATGAAGCCGTGGCTGGATACCATCATCGTCTCGGGCAGCCTGCACGTGTACGTCTCGCAGTCCTCGCGCGGCGAGCTGGTCATGGGCGCGGCGCTGGATCCCGCCATCCTGCATTCCACGCGCTCCACGCTGGACTTCGTGGAGGGGCTGGCCGACCAGATGCTGGATCTCTTCCCCTTCCTGTCGCGCGCCAAAGTGATGCGCCAGTGGGCGGGCATGGCGGACATGACGCCGGACTTCGCACCCATCATGGGCAGGACGGCGATCGACGGTTTCTACATCGACGCCGGCTGGGGTACCTGGGGCTTCAAGGCCACGCCCGTCTCCGGCAAGACCATGGCCTGGACCGTGGCCAACGACCGCGACCACGAACTCATCGAACCCTTCAGCCTCGCCCGCTTCGACCGCTTCGAACTGGTCGGCGAGCGGGGGGCGGCTTCGGTTGGGCATTGAGGGTTTTAAAACCATTCGACGCGAAGGCGCAAAGACGCAAAGGGACGCAAAGACGATGGAGGTAAAAGCAAGAGAAGACACACTGCTTCGGCCGCAGGTGTAGCGAACCGTGGCTCCAGTGCTCAAACAACTATTCATCTACTTTGCGTCCCTTTGCGTCTTAGCGTCTTTGCGTCGCGGTAGGTTTGTAAGTTCAGAAAGCAAAGCACTCGACGCAAAGACGCCATGACGCAAAGGGACGCGAAGTTAATGAATGCTTGTTTGAGCGCGATGGCCAGGCTCTGTTGCTGTGGCCGTCGCAGCCCTATGCCATCTTCTGCTTTTACACCGATCATCTTTGCGTCCCTTCGCGCCTTAGCGTCTTTGCGTCGCGGTAGGTTTGTAAGTTTGAAAAGCAAGGCACTCGACGCAAAGACGCCATGACGCAAAGGGACGCGAAGTTAATGAATGCTTGTTTGAGCGCGGTGGTTCGGCTCTGTTGCTGTGGCCGCTACAGCCCCATGCGATCTTCTGCTTTTACACCGATCATCTTTGCGTCCCTTCGCGCCTTTGCGTCTTTGCGCCGCGGTAGGTTTGTAAGTTTGAAAAGCAAGGCACTCGACGCAAAGACGCCATGACGCAAAGGGACGCAAAGTTAATGAATGTTTGTTCGTTTGCTGTGGCCATATTTTGTTGCTGTGGCCGTTATAGCCCTATGCCAGCTTCTGCTTTTACATCAATTACCTTTGCGTCCCTTTGCGTCTTGGCGCCTTTGCGTCGCGGTTAACCCAATGAAACTCATCCACTGCCCCAAAGTCGGCACCCGCCCCGCGTCCGAGTTCGTCTACGGCGGCCTTTGGCGCCCCATGCCGGATCCGGACGCCTGTTCGGATACCGAATGGTGCCACTACGTCTTCCACCGGGACGGTGCCCCCGGGGTACAGAGGGAGTGGTGGTGCCATGCGCCCACGGGCATGTGGTTTGTGGCCGAGCGCGACACGATGAAGGACGAGTTGCTGCACACCATGACCGTGGCCGAGGCCATGAGGGAGGCGGCCGATGGCTAGGCGCCTGCCGCCCCAGCCTGGGGAATGGATCGACCGGGAGCGCACGATGCCTTTCACCTTCGAGGGGCGCAAGTACACGGCCTTCGCGGGCGACACCATCACGTCAGCGCTGCTCGCCAACGGCGTGCGCGTGCTGGGGCGCAGCTTCAAGTACCACCGTCCGCGGGGCGTGTTCTCGGCGGCCAACCACGACACCAACGTCCTGCTCCAGTCGGAGACCGACTTCAACATCCGCGGCGATGTCACCACGGTCGAGCACGGCATGAAGCTCGCCGCCGTCAACACGGCCGGCGGACTGGAAAAGGACCGCGGGCGCATCATGGACCGTCTCTCGCCCATGCTGCCGGTGGGCTTCTACTACAAGACCTTCCACCGACCCCGCGCGCTGCTTCCCTTCTGGGAGAACCGCATCCGCCGGATGGCGGGTCTGGGGCGCGTGGACGCCGCGTGGCCCGACGACAGGCGCGCGCCCGCACGGCACGCTTTCTGCGATCTGCTGGTGGTGGGCGCGGGCCCGTCCGGTCTGTCCGCGGCCGTCACGGCTGCCGAGGCCGGCGCCAGTGTCTGGCTGGCGGACGAGAATGCGCGCCCCGGCGGCAGCTTCAACGATCAGGAGGCCAATCTGCAGTGCGACGAACTGCTGGGCCGGGCGCATGCACTGGAAAACCTCACGATCCTGACCGACACGGTCGCCGCCGGCTGGTACGCGGACCATTACATCCCACTGGTAACCCCCGAAGGTCTGATCCGCCTGCGCGCCCGCGCGGTCATCGTCGCCGGCGGCGTCTACGAGCAGCCCGCCGTGTTTCGCAACAACGATCTCCCGGGCGTGATGCTGGCAAGCGCGGCCCGGCGCCTGGTGCATCGCTACGGTGTCGCCCCGTGCGAGTCCGCGGTGATCCTGGCCGGCAACGGCGATGCCTATCGCACGGCGCTGGAACTGCAGGCCGCCGGCGTCGCCATCCGCGCGTTGGTGGATCTGGAGGATCCCGGGACACGGGGCGACCTGTTGGCCGATGTTCAGGCGGCGGCCATCCCCGTTTTCGGACGCAGCGCCGTCTACAGCGCGGAAGGCAACGGCCTCCTGAACGGGGTGACGGTCTGCGAACTGGACGGCGAGGGCCGCGCGAGGCCGGACACCGCCCGGCGCATCGACTGCGACGGCCTGCTCATGTCCGTGGGCTATGCGCCTGCCGCCGCCCTGTTGTATCAGTCCGGCGCGCGCATGGTGTTCGCCGGGACGCCCGGCCAGTTTGTCCCGGAGGCGCTTTCGCCCGGCGTGTTTGCCTGCGGGCGGGTCAACGGCGTGTTCGGCGCTCAGGCGCGCATGGACGACGGCATGGCCGCGGCCGGCGAGGCACTGGCGTATCTGGGCAGGGACAGCAGGCAGCACGCGCGCCCCGGCCGTGGAAGCGAACGCATGTCCCATCCCTGGCCCGTGTTCCCGCATCCAAAAGGAAAGGTGTTCGTGGACCTGGACGAGGACCTGCAGCTCAAGGACCTGGAGCGTGCCGCCGCCGAGGGCTTCGACAACATCGAACTGCTCAAGCGCTACTCCACCGTGGGCATGGGTCCGAGCCAGGGCAAGCACGCCAACATGAACGGGGTGCGCATCCTCGCGCGCCTGAACGGGCGCGACATCGACGAGACCGGCACCACCACCGCGCGCCCGTTCCATCATCCGGTGCCCATGGGCCATCTGGCGGGGCGCCGCCTGCGTCCGGAGCGGCGCACCGCCATGCACGGCTGGCACAAGGCGCACGGCGCCGTGTTCATGCCCGCCGGACATTGGCTGCGGCCCAGGTATTACGGCCCCGGTCCGGAGGAAGAGGCCATCCGCGCCGAGGTGCTTGCGGTACGCGAGGGCGTGGCTATGGTGGATGTCTCCACGCTGGGCAAGGTGGAGGTCATCGGCCCCGATGCCGCCCGCTTCATGGATCAGCTCTACACGCTGAAGCTTTCCACCGTGAAGATCGGCCGGACCCGCTACGCGCTCATGGTGGACGAGGCCGGCGTGATCATCGACGACGGCGTGTGCGCCCGCTGGGCCGATGACCATTTCTATGTGACGACCACCACTACCGGCGCCGAGATCATCTTCCGCCACATGCAGCGCCTGATCGGCGAGTGGCAACTGAACGTGGACGTGATCAACCGCACCCACCAGATGGCCTCCATGAACATCGCCGGCCCCTTGACGCGGGAGGTCCTGGAGCCGCTCACCGATCTGGATCTCTCGCAGGAGGCCTTTCCCTATCTGGGCGCGCGCCGGGCGGCGGTGGCCGGCGTGCCCGCATGGCTGTTCCGCGTGGGCTTCGTGGGCGAACTGGGTTACGAGATACACGTACCCGCCGCACAGGCGCGCCAGGTATGGGCGTCGCTCATGGCGGCGGGCGACGCGTACGGCATCCGGCCCTTCGGCGTGGAGGCCCAGCGCCAGTTGCGCCTGGAGAAGGCGCACCTGATCGTGGGGCAGGATACCGACGGCACCTCCAGCCCCTTCGACGCCAATATGAACTGGGCGGTGAAGTTCGACAAGCCGTTCTTCCAGGGCAGGCGCAGCCTGGAGATCCTGAAGGAGCGCGCGTCCAACCGCCTGCTGGGTTTCCGGCTGCCGGGCAATCATTCTGGCCCGGTGCCGGAGGAATGCCATCTCGTGATCCACGACGGCGACATCGCCGGGCGCGTCACCAGCATCGGCTACAGCCCGTCGCTGGATGCCTGGGTGGGGCTGGCCATGGTGGATCGCGTCCTCGAGAGCGCCGACACGCTGTCCATCCGCGTGGCCGGCGCGGTGATGATCGACGCGCCCGTGGTGCCCACGCCGTTCTACGACCCGGAGGGCCTGCGGCAGAAACCGGAAACGGTCCGGGAACCGGAGGTGCGGGAGGTGAGCGCATGACCCGTCTTAGCCCCGCCCACGACATCCTTCCCCGAAACGGTTTTCGTTGGGGCAAGGCCATGGAGATGACCACACCGCTCCAGGCGCCGCGCATGCCGGGAACCTGGCTCGCCGACCTGAGTCCGCTGACCCGGGTGCTGGTCAAGGGCGGCGATGCCGCCGGCTGGCTCGCGGGCCGCGGCCTGACCGTGCCGGACGAGTGGTTCGTCTGCCGCGATCTGCCGGACCTTGGGCGGGATTGTTTCGTCGCGCGCACCGGGAACGCCGAGTATCTGCTCCACGACGGTCCCGACGGGGGTCTCGCCGAGCGGCTCGGCCCGCTGCCCGAAGGCCTGGAGAAGGGCACCCGCATACTCGCGCGCGACGATCAGGAGATCGCTCTTGGCGGCGAACACGCCGCCATGCTCATGGCGGAGTTCTGCGCGCTGGATCTCTCCGCCGCGGACGACGCGCTGCTCTACACCCGCGTGGCCGGCGTGGGCGTCTGGCTTCGGGTGGAAACGGGGCCTGTCTACCGCATGGGCTGCGAACCCAGTTACGGCGAATTCCTATTCGAGACCCTTATGCACGGGGTCCGTGAAATGCAGGGGGAAGTCATCGGCTTTTCCGATTTCTACACCATCCGGGAGGATCCACAATGACACCACAGGAAGCGAAGACCTACCTCGAGAGCCACGACGTGAAGTACATCCTGGCCCAGTTCGTGGACATCCACGGCGTGGCCAAGACCAAGTCCGTGCCAGTGAGCCACCTGGAAGACGTGCTCACCGACGGCGCCGGGTTTGCGGGCTTTGCCGTATGGGGCCTGCGCATGGGCCCCCACGAGGCGGACTACATGGCGCGCGGTGATCTGGGCACCTTGTCCATCGTGCCCTGGCAGCCGGGCTACGCGCGCATCGTGTGCGACGGCTTCGTCAACGGCGAGCCCTACATGATGGATACGCGCAACATCCTCGCCGCGCAGGTCAAGCGCCTGAAAGAACGCGGCTGGACCATGAACACCGGCCTGGAACCCGAGTTCAGCCTGCTGCGCCGCGACGGCAACGGCGGCGTCGTGCCCGCCGATGATTCCGATCGCCTGGACAAGCCCTGCTACGACTACAAGGGCCTGTCCCGCTCCCGGGAGTTCCTGGAGCGCCTGGTGGAGTCGCTGCAGGCGGTGGACTTCGACGTTTACCAGGTGGACCACGAGGACGCCAACGGTCAGTTCGAGATCAACTACACCTACTCCGACTGCATGACCTCCGCCGACCGCTACGTGTTCTTCCGCATGGCCGCCGGCGAGATCGCAAACCAGCTGGGACTCATCTGCTCCTTCATGCCCAAGCCCTTCTCCAACCGCACGGGCAACGGCATGCACATGCACATCTCCATCGCCGACGAGACCAACCCCAACATCTTCGAGGAGCCGTCCGACCCGCGCGGGCTGTCGCTGTCGAAGACCGCCTATCACTTCATGGCGGGCCTGATGGAACACGCCCCGGCGCTCACCGCGCTCATGGCGCCCAGCGTCAATTCCTACAAGCGCCTTGTGGTGGGCCGCGCACTCTCCGGCGCCACCTGGGCCCCGGCGTTCATCTCCTACGGCGACAACAACCGCACCTCCATGGTGCGCGTGCCCCAGGGGCGTCTGGAACTGCGCCTGGGTGACGGCGCCTGCAACCCCTACCTGGCCGCCGCTGCCGTGATCGCCGCCGGTCTCGACGGCGTGGACCGCAAGCTGGAGCCGGGCGAGCCGCAGAACTTCAACTTCTACGACTTCAGCCCCACGGAGCTTGCCGAGAAGGGCATCGAGACCCTGCCGCAGAGTCTGCACGAGGCCATCGAGACCCTGCGCAAGGACACGCTGTTTGCCGAGCAACTCGGACAGGCGTTCATCGACGAGTTCGTCGAGCTGAAGAACATGGAGTGGGTGGAGTATTCCCGCCATGTGTCCGACTGGGAACTCAGCCGCTACGTGGAATTTTACTGATCGAGGAGATTTCCCCCATGTGTGGGATCGTAGGATTGTTGCTCAAGAACCCGGCGCTCAAGGACGGTCTCGGCACGCTGGTGACGCCCATGCTGGTGAGCATGGCCGAGCGCGGGCCGGACTCCGCCGGGCTGGCCGTGTTCGCGGACCGGGACCGGGGCGAGAAGTACAGCCTGTTCGCCGAGGATGCGCAGTTCGACTGGGATGCGCTCGAGCGCGCCCTGGACGAGGCCCTGGTGCCCACGCCGCGCATCGAGTCCCGGGGCCGCTACGCGCGCCTCTACCTGGACGTGGGCCCGGACACCCTGCGCCGCTGGATGGCCGAGCACTTCCCGCAACTGCACGTGCTCTCGGCCGGGCGTTTCATGGACATCTACAAGGACGCCGGCCACCCGGCGGAGATCGCCGGGCGTTATGACTTCCCGGCGCTCACCGGCAGCCACGCCGTGGGCCACACGCGCATGGCCACGGAGTCGGCCATCACCCCGGCCCACGCCCATCCCTTCACCGCGGGCGAGGACTTCTGCCTGGTGCACAACGGCTCGCTGTCCAACCCCTACAAGATCCGCCGCAGGCTGGAGCGCAAGGGCATCCGCTTCGAGACCGACAACGACACCGAGGCCGCCTGCCGTTTCCTGGAATGGCGCCTGCGCGAGGGCGACGGCCTGGAGACCGCGCTCGCGGAGGGCTTCTCCGTGCTGGACGGTTTCTACACCCTGCTCATGGCCACCCGCGACGAACTCGCCCTGGTGCGCGACTCGTTCGCCTGCAAGCCCGCCGTGGTGGCCGAGACCGACGACTACGTGGCCATCGGTTCCGAGTACCGCGCGCTTGCCCACCTGCCCGGGGTGAAGGAGGCGGCCCTGTTCGAGCCCCGGCCCGAGGAGATCTACACGTGGAGACGATAACCGACACCGACAAGGCCGTGCGCTTCGACCTGGACGAGTCGACGGTGCGCGACCTGAACCAGTTCCTGCACCACGATCTCGCCGCAAGCGGCGTCGAACACATCGAGGTGCTCAACCCCAACGGCCGCCACAACATCGCCGTGGGCATGGATGCACCGGTGACCGTGGACATCCGCGGCCACGCCGGCTACTTCATCGGCGGCATGAACAAGCAGGCGCGTATCACCGTGCACGGCAACGTGGGCTGGAGCGTGGGCGAGAACATCATGTCCGGCAGCATCCGCGTGAAGGGCAACGCCTCCGAGTGCGCGGGGGCCTCGGGCCACGGCGGCCTGGTGGTCATCGAGGGCGATGCCTCCTCGCGCTGCGGCATCTCCATGAAGGGCTGCGACATCGTGGTGGGAGGCAGCGTCGGGCACATGTCCGCGTTCATGGCCCAGCTCGGCACGCTGGTGGTCTGCGGCGACGCGGACGCGGGCCTGGGGGATTCGCTCTACGAGGCCGTGATCTACGTGCGCGGCGAGATCCGCGGTCTCGGCGCCGATGCCCAGGAGGAGCCCATGGGCGAGGAGGACTACGCCCGCGTGGCGGCCCTGCTGGACAAGGCCGGTTTCGATCACGATCCGAAGGCGTTCAGGCGCGTCGCCTCCGCGCGCACCCTGTACCACTGGAACGCCGATCATCACCAGGAGTACTGATCCCATGTCCAAGCCCACCGACAAGCCCGTCTACATCGAGCCCAACTACACCTACGGCGACGCCACGCTGCACTACATCCAGCAGGCCGCCGAGCACGGGCTCTACGAGATCCGCGGGCTGGGCGCCAAGCGCCGCGTGCCCACCTTCGACGATCTCACCTTCCTCACCGCATCGGCCTCGCGCTATCCGCTGGAGGGCTACCGGGAGAAGTGCGAGACGAAGACGGTGCTCGGCACCCGCTTCGCGAAGAAGCCCATCGAGCTCGGCATCCCCATCACCATCGCCGGCATGAGCTTCGGCGCGCTCACCGCCCAGGCCAAGGACGCGCTCGGCCGCGCCGCGGGCGAGATGGGCACCTCCACCACCACCGGCGATGGCGGCATGACCCCGGAAGAGCGCCGCTCGTCAAAGACGCTGGTCTACCAGTGCCTGCCGTCGCGCTACGGCTTCAATCCCGATGACCTGCGGCAGGCCGACGCCATCGAGCTGGTGGTCGGGCAGGGCGCCAAGCCCGGCGGCGGGGGCATGCTGCTGGGCCAGAAGATCAGCCCGCGCGTGGCCGGCATGCGCACGCTGCCCGAAGGTATCGACCAGCGCTCCGCCTGCCGACACCCGGACTGGACCGGCTCCGACGATCTCGCCATCAAGCTCTCCGAGCTTCGCGAACTCACCGACTGGCAGCTGCCCGTCTACGTGAAGATCGGGGCCACGCGCGTGAAGAACGACGTGAAGCTGGCCGTCGCCGCCGGCGCCGACGTGGTGGTGGTGGACGGCATGCAGGGCGGCACCGCCGCCACCCAGCAGGTGTTCATCGAACACGCCGGCATCCCCACGCTCGCCGCCCTGCGCCAGGCCGTGGAGGCCCTGGAGGAGATCGACAAGGTGGGCGAGGTGCAGCTCATCATCTCCGGCGGTATCCGCAGCGGCGCGGATGTGGCCAAGGCGCTCGCCATGGGCGCCGACGCCGTGTCCATCGGACAGGCCGCCATGATGGCGCTGGGCTGCAACGCCCGGCACTACCACATGAACGGCCAACTGGTGGACGCCACGGATGACTACGCCGCCATCGGCACGGCCCCCGGCTACTGCCATCACTGCCACACGGGCCTGTGCCCGGTGGGCATCGCCACCCAGACGCCCGAGCTCGAGCAGCGTCTGGACGTGGACTGGGGCGCGCGCCGGGTGAAGAACTACCTGCAAACGCTCACCATGGAACTCACCACGCTGGCGCGCGCCTGCGGCAAGTCCAACGTGCACAACCTGGAGCGCGAGGACCTGGCCGCGCTCACCATCGAGGCGGCCGCCATGGCGAAGATCCCGCTGGCCGGCACCGACTGGATCCCCGGACACAGCGGCTATTGAGCGCAGAACCGTGACCCGCGCCAAACGCAAGATCGAAGTCGTGCAACCGGTGACGGTGCCGCCCGAAGTCCCCCAGGCCGGCGACAGCGGCCTCGATCGCTACATCGGCCTCGTGCTGCGCGAAAGGCGCCAGGCCCAGTCGCTCACCATCGCCGACGTTGCGGGGCTTGCCGGTGTCAGCCGCGGCATGCTCTCCAAGATCGAGAACGGCCAGGTCTCCCCCAGCCTCGACACCCTGCGCCGCCTCGCCGCCGCACTCGGCATGACACTGGCGCAGCTTTTCAAGAACCTCGACGTCCCCGAAGGCGGCGCCCAGCACGTCAAGGCCGGCGAGGGTCTCGAAGTGGTGCGCCGCGGCACCCGGCGCGGCCACACGTATCATCTGCTCGCCTACGACCAGGGCCCGCGCAAGCAGGTGGAACCCTTCCTCATCACCATGGACGACGCCAGCGAGGTGTTCCCCACCTTCACCCATCCCGGCGTGGAGTTCATCTACATGCTGGAGGGAAAGATCGAGTATCGGCACGGGCGCAACACCTACATCTTGGAACCGGGCGACTCACTCACCTTCAAGGGCAGTATCCCCCACGGACCCGAGCGCCTGATCAAGGTGCCCATCCGCTTTCTCGCGGTGATCAACTATGGAGAGGAGGACTGAGCCTGAGCGCTCCCCTCTCCAGCAAACTTGGCACAAAACCACACCCGTAGGAGCCCAGTCCTCTGGGCGAACGCACATGCCCGATAGCCCCCTTACCCAGCGCGCCTGCGTTACGTGCCGGGGAAACAAGGGATGAACTGTTAGCCCCAGCTGCCCGGCGTTTTAGCCCGCATCAGGAAGTGATCACCGCATGCGGTTTGCCACCCCGGGGCCCGAAGGGCTAAAGTTCACAAAAGGCACACAGGGAGTGGCCCTATTCATGCCCCCGACAGCCGCACCGCATTCAGCCCGCATCCAGCGGGCTGCGCACCGCCAGCCCGCCCCGGTTGAGCACGTGGGTGTAGATCTGCGTCGTGCGCACGACGCTGTGCCCCAGCAGTTCCTGCTCGGTACACAGGTTGTAATGCTTGACGCGGCAACGCTCCCGAACCTGGTCGAGCAGCCGCGGCTGAGGGGGTGCCTCCATGGCAGTGTTTCCTCCGTGAATTATTGCAGTGTTTGTGCAACCTGCATTCTGGATATTCAATGGGCTGCGAACGGCGTGGAAGATTGTGCGGCGATTTTGTCGTGTTACAACACGCCACATCTGTGGCAGAAATCTAGTTAAATTTCTATGACCAAATTTGATCACGAAAAGCAAAATAGATTGGATAGGGCCAAGAAAGAGCAGCCTAATCATGGTATATGTTCGGCTCCAGAGATGAGAACATTTAGGGGGGTTCTGAAGTCGGCATTGAAGAAAGAGACCGCTCCGCGCAGCAAGCCCGACCTGAGAGAGTCGTGTGACAAATGTGGACAAAAGGTCTTGCCAAAGAATATGGGTAGGCACCATTTTATCTGTCACAACTTGATGGCTTGCCCTATATGCAATGAGTCGCATACCGGGCGGAAGAAGTTAGGCAGGCATATAAAAAAACAACATGGGCATCGTGCATACAGTAAGTACAAAAAAGTAAAATTTAACAAGGCATTGCACCGGACCGGCTGGTGAATGCGGTGTTATGTGATTAAAACAAACTAATGGAGACTGAAACATGGGAAAGTCAACAACAGACCTAAGAAGTATCGCAGCCGCAGGTGGGGGGATGATTATTGATGCAGAAAATTATTCCACTACCGACTTAAGGAGCATCGCTTCTGCCGCAAGCAACAAGCAAGCCCAAATCGTAATTACTAATGCCGGCAAAAAGTCTACAACTGATCTTCGTAGCATTGCCGCAGCAGGGAACGGTTGCGTTGTTTTTGATTTCTCGTAACCACATAACGCGACGCTCAAAATGGACGCCAATTCCGCTACGTGCCATTGGTGCCCTTTAGCTCGGCGTTGAGACTGTCGAATAACGAACAAGAGAACGAACAAGAGGACACCCAGCAGGATCAAGAGGACACCCATCATTTGGTTGACACCCCCACCCGAGCCGCCTAGCCTCTGATCCGTCAATCCAATCAAGGAATAAGGAGCATTCCTATGACCCGAGCCAGAAGGGAACTCGTTGATCCGGAGACCACCCCCTACTACCACTGCATCGCGCGCTGCGTGCGCCGGGCCTATCTGTGCGGACAGGATTCGTTCTCGGGAAAGAGCTACGAGCACCGCAAGGGCTGGGTGCTGGAGCGGCTGGAGGCGCTGGCCGCTGTCTTTGCGGTCGATATCTGCGCCTACGCGGTGATGTCCAACCACTACCACCTGGTGGTGCGCCTTGACCGCGAGCGGGCGCGGGCATGGTCGGAACAAGACGTCATGGATCGCTGGGCGCGCCTGTTCTCAGTGCCCGTGCTGGTCACCCGCTACCGGGCCGACGAGACGGTCACGGCCGCCGAGGCCGAGCAGGCCCGGGCTCTGATCGCCGAGTGGCGCGAGCGCCTGTGTGATCTGTCCTGGTTCATGCGCGGCCTCAACGAGCATCTGGCCCGCCGGGCCAACGAGGAAGACGGCTGCAAGGGGCGTTTCTGGGAGGGCCGGTTCAAGAGCCAGGCCCTTCTGGATGAGGCCGCCGTGCTGACCTGCATGAGCTATGTGGATCTCAATCCGGTGCGTGCGGGCGTCGCCCAAACCCCGGAGGCATCCGATTTCACCTCCATCCGGCAACGTATCGCCGAGTACGCAGGATCAGGCGGGAACCACCCACCCGACCGGCACGAATCGCAAGGGCCGCGCCTGATGGACCTGGACGGGACGTCTGCCGGAGATCACCCCAACCACATCGCCTTCACTTTCGAGGACTACCTGCAGCTGGTGGACTGGGCCGGGCGGGCGATCCGGGAGGACAAGCGCGGCGCCATTCCGGGTCGCCTTCCGCCGATTCTTGCTCGGCTCAATCTCAGCCCCGAGCACTACCTTCGTCATGTCAGGCGGGGCGGACGGAGCCACCATGTGGCGGCACTTGGGCACGTCGACCGGCTTCGCGAGGCGGCCGAGCGTCTCGGGCGGCGGTTTCTCAAGGGATTAGGACAGGCTCGGCGGCTTTATCAGATGCCGGCCTGACCACGTGTTGCGAACAGGATGATGGCGATGTGACGCCGAAGAAAAGTTGGGTGTCCTCGCTTGTCGGTGTCCTCGCTTGTCGTTCCATGTAAGCTATGCTCGAATCTACGGTGCGCTACGGTGCGCTACGGTGCAGGGAGTCAGTCGAATCTGCCGTCGGACGCTTCGTAAAACACCACACCCCATTTCTTGTCGCCGCCACCGCGGTGTTTCGTCCCGCCCGGGATCCGCATGAAGTCGCCGGGTCCGAGCCGCTTCTCTCCAGTGTCGTCGTGGTACAAATAGAAACCCTGGATCACCACGATCAAGATATCGTTGGCATGCATATGCGGCCCTGAGTCGAACTCAGGGTCGAACTCGGTAAACGCGCCATAGGGGCCCTTGTCATGGTCCCCCCACAATACCGCCCTGGACATGCCCGGAACAACTTCCTGGAAGCCCGCCTCATTCATGGAGACGACAACAGGCGAATTGTGTTGCTGTGTCAGTGCATCTCCTGCAGCGTGGCCTGGGCCCAATGCGGAAGACTCTTCATAAAGGAGCGCACCCCATTGCGCATCGCTGCCACTCCGGTACCGCGTCCCGGCCGGAATCCGTATGACTTCACCTCGCTCGACCCGCCTCTCCCCGGCATCGTCCTTGTATACAAAAGCGCCCTGGATAACCACGATCCGGACATCGCTGATGTTCGTCTGTACCCCCGGATCGGATCCCGGTTCGAATCTGGCAAACACACCATAGGAACCCTTGCTGTGGTTGCTCCACAGGACAGCCCTGGAAATACCGGATGCCACTTCCCTGAAGTCGGCCTCGTAATCGTGGACAAGGGTCGACGAACTTGTCGCTTGCTGTTGCTCAGCCGATGTGTCCACGATACCGAATGTAAAGACCAATGTTGCAGCAACGCCCGAAACCATCCATCGTCCTTTCATGTCATTCTCTCCGATATGGCCGGAGTGAGAAGCAAGTGGCCCAAGCACGACATGTGTAACAGACCAAAAGATGACACATGCGCGGGAGCAGTATACCTGTTTCACTTCTTGACGAGCTTTACGCCCGGGGCAGTTCGGCGCGAGCGCCTGTGTGACCTGTCCTGGTTCATGCGAAGCCTCAACGAATACCTGGCACGGCGCGCCAACGAGGAAGGCGGCTGCAAGGGCCGGTTCTGGGAGGGTCGCTTCAAGAGCCAGGCGCGCCGGCTATATCAGGTGCACGCCTGAGCGGCCGATCATCGTGCGATGCCATGGAGTTGTTGCTGCCAATGAAGTCTTGGGGAAGTCTTGGGTGTCCCCGAAGTCCCCATGAAGTCTTGGGTGTCCCCAAAGTCCCCCAAAGTCCCCCCCAAAGTCCCCCCCCAAAGTCCCCCCCCAAAGTCCCCCCCCAAAGTCCCCCCCCAAAGTCCCCAAAGTCCCGCCGCCCCCGGCGCGCGGCGAATCTCCTATGCTTGAAGCGTATCCACGCGATGGAGGAAGCCGTCATGAGCCAGGTCGTCAAAGAGGTACTCGCCGCCAATGCCGCCTATTCATCCGATTTCGGGGACAAAGGCAAGCTCCCCATGCCGCCGGGGCGACACTTCGCCATCCTGACCTGCATGGATGCGCGCCTGGATCCGGCCAGGTACGCCGGGCTGGCCGAGGGGGATGCCCACGTGATCCGCAACGCCGGCGGGCGTGCCAGCGACGATGCCATCCGCTCCCTGGTGATCTCCCACAAGCTGCTGGGCACCCGCGAATGGTTCGTCATCCACCATACCGACTGCGGCATGGAGACCTTCACCAATGACATCATGGGCGACCTGCTGGCCAGCAGTCTGGAGACGGCCACGGTGGACGCCAACGGCTGGCACGACACGGGCAAGGGACCCGGTTCGCCGGAAGGGCGCTACATCAACTGGCTGACCATATCCGACAATGCCCGGAGCGTGGTGGAGGACGTGAGGCGCATCAAGGCGCATCCCCTGGTGCCCGGCGATATCCCGGTGTACGGCTACATCTACGACTGCAAGACCGGGAAGCTGATGGAGGTGAAGGAGGCCACCGAGGCCGGCAAGGTGGTGTGAAGCAGAGACCGGGGACACCCATGTCGCGGCCGATCCGGAGAGCGCCCGCAGGTATCGCACCGGGAAAGACCGGGAGATCAGGGTCCGGCGATACGGGCCTTGGCGAATGGCGTTGGGTGGTGATGGACCATACTTGAGCCATGGAGTGCATTCTCGCCATTGACCAGGGCAGCCACGCCAGCCGCGCCCTGCTGTTTGACGCGCACGGCGGGGTGATCGCGCGCCACGAGGCGGGCGTGGATCAGCGCGAGCCGCACCCGGGCTGGGTGGAGCTCTCACCGGAGCAGGTGCTGGAGACGGTGCGCGCGGTGATCGGCGAGGTGCTGCCGAAGGCCGGCGGGCCGGTGCGCTGCGCGGGCCTGGCGGTTCAGCGTTCCACCCTGGTGGCATGGCACCGCGACAGCGGCCGGGCGCTGGCCCCGGCCCTGAGCTGGCAGGATACCCGCTGCAGGGATCTGCTCCGGGCCTTTGCGCCCCATGAGAAGCGGATCCGCGGGGTCACGGGTCTGCCGCTGTCGCCCCATTACCTGGCCGGCAAGATGCGCTGGCTGCTGGATCACCACGAGGCGGTGGCGCGGGCGCACGCGGAAGGCGCACTGGTCATGGGGCCGCTGGCCAGCTACCTGGCCTGGCATCTGCTCGAGGGGCACCCGCTGATCGCCGATCACAGCAACGCGGCGCGCAGCCTCCTGTTCGACCTCGGGCGATTGCAATGGAGCCGCGATCTGGCGGCGTTGTTCCGGATCGACCCGGAGTCGCTTCCCGCCTGCGTTCCGACGCTGGCGGCCCACGGCGTGCTGGCGGGCACGGCCATCCCCCTCACCTGCCTGTGCGGCGACCAGAACGCGGCGATCCATGCCGGCGGGGAACCGCCGGAGGATCAGGCGCTGCTCAATCTGGGTACCGGTGCCTTCCTGTTGCGCGACGCGGGCGAGACGCCGCCCGCGCCGGACCACCTGCTCGCCGGAATCGCCTGGAGCACGGCCGGGGCGCGGCGCTATCTGCTGGAGGGGACGGTCAACGGCGTCGGCAGCGCCATCCGCTGGCTGCAGCAACAGACGGACACCGACATCCTGCGCGGGCTGCCCGAATGGCTGGGCGAGATCCGGGATGCGCCGCTGTTCGTGAACAGCATCGGCGGCCTGGGTTCGCCCTACTGGCGGCAGGATGTCGAGGCGCGTTTCATACCGGCCACGCGATCCGCGGCCCGGCGGGCCGTCGCCGTGATCGACAGCATCGCCTTCCTGGTGCACCGCAATCTTGAGGAGATGCATCCGGACAGCCTGCACGCCATCCAGGCATCGGGCGGTCTGTCGCGGCTCGACGGTTTGTGCCAGCGCATCGCCGATCTCGCCGGCCTTCCCGTGCACCGTCACGAGGATCCCGAGGCCACGGCGCGCGGCCTGGCCTGGCTCGCCGCGAACCGCCCGGCGCACTGGCGGCGCAGCTCACCCGGCAGTACCTTTCGCCCCGCGAACAATGCGCGCCTGAAACAGCGCTACGGGGAGTTTGTCGATCTGCTGGAGCGGGGTCCGGGGTTTGTGCCCCCGCCGAGTCACAAAGGGCCCGGATCCGGGTCCCGCTGCTGAGGGTCGGTCCGGCGATCGTGACGCTGTGACGGCGGGTGTGCCCGCGGAAATCCGTGGGGCAGGGCTCGCGGTCGGGGATGGTGCATGCCCTGGCCTTCGCGGGGTGCTGGCACCCGGGGGGCTGGGTGGCCGGGTCTTGTCGGCCCTATAATGGGTCCGGGCGCATTCAGGCCCCTACTCCAGGACCCCCATGAGCCCTGCTTCCAGAGCAGGTTTGAGGAACGCATCTTGAATGCCGCCGACCGATGGCCATCGCTTATCGTGCCCGATGGCTGGTCCCGTGGAACCGGGTCATACCAATCCGGCAAGGCAGGTCCCCGCCGCTTCCTCCCGATGCCCGCCGCGTGAAACGAATCCTCATCCTGGGCGACTTGCTCGGTTGGCGCCGCCGCTATCTGGTCGATGCGCTCGCCCTGCGTTGGCGCGAGGCCGGTCACAGGATCCTGAAGCGCCGTACGACGCGGCACCTGCCGGATGCGGATGTCGTCATCCTTCACGTGGATCGTACGGTGGTGCCGGGCAGGATTTCCGACTGCCTGAAATCCTACCCGGTTGTCCTCAACCGGCAGGCCGTCGACATCTCCAAGCGGGCGATCAGCAGGCAACTGGTGGCGCCCGGCGATGATTACGCGGGACCGGTGGTCGTGAAGACCGACGCGAACTGCGGCGGCCTGCCGGAGCACCCGTTGTCACGCTATCTGCCGACGCGATTCGGTCGGGGGCGGGCCTGGGCGAAGGTGGCGGCCATCAGGCCCGACCGCTACCCGGTGTTCGCCGGCAAGGCCGAGGTTCCTCCGGGGGTGTGGGAGAACCCCGCCCTGGTCGTGGAGCGGTTTCTTCCGGAGAGGCGTGATGATCTGTACTACCTGCGTTACTGGATCTTCCTGGGCGGGAAGGGCTGGGCCGGCCGGCTCGGGTCCCCGCAGCCCATCGTCAAGTTCAGTAATGCGGTGACCCCGGAGGAACCCGTGGAGGTGCCCGATGCGCTCAAGGCCCGGCGGACCGCGCTTGGCTTCGATTACGGGCGTTTCGATTACGTTGAGCACGATGGCGAGGTGATCCTGCTGGATGTCAACAAGACCATCGGCGGGGCGCATCGCATGGACGAGTACAAGGATCGCCTGGATGACCTGGCGAGCGGCATCGAGGATTTCTGACCCCCCGACAATTGCACCCTGGAGACGATCGACATGACGATGGATCAGGAACGCATCGCGAAGTACCGCAGCGTATGGAACAACCTGCGGGTGCCGGTGAGGCCGGGCCCGGAGGGCCTGGCGTTATACCGTGAGCAGATCGGCAGCCTGGTGGACAGGAGCATCCTGATCCTGGGGACCACACCGGAACTGGTGGATATGGCAATCGATCTGGGGGGCCGGCGAATTGTCTGCATCGAGCGGGACCCGGAGATCATGGAGGCCCTGCGACAGCTTGGCGGCAGGGATTGGGGCAATGTGGAGATGGTCGTGGGAGACTGGCTCGAGGAGCGCCCGTCCTTCGCCAATGCGTTCGATGCCGTGGTTTGTGACGGTGGCCTGCTGTTCCTGGAGTTCCCGGGCCAGTGGACAGCCCTGTTCAGGCTGGTGCATGGCTGTTTGAAGGATCACGGCGTCTTTGTCGCCAAGGAGTGGGCGGAGCCGGAAGGCCGGCGTGACTACGAAGCCCTGGTGAATCGGCTGATCACCGATTTCTCGTCCGCAACCCGGGGTTCAGGTCGCGAAGAGATACTGGAAGCATATCGATGCCTGGCATCCGAATTGCGGTTGGCCACTTTTATCGGCACGACCCGGCCAGAGGGGAGCTTCGATCAGGACATCATGGTCGAGCGGCTCGGCCGTCTGCTCACCCGACTCAAGGCGGAGTTTCCAGACCCCGAGATGATGGAGATCACGGAGAGCGCCCTGATTTATCTGGCACGTTCCCGACCGGGAACGACAGATACGGTAGCGGGAGCGCGCTATGAGGAGGCCGGCAAGCTTCTGGCCGCCCAGGGTTTCCGGTCGAAGCATTTCCCCCTGCCGGATCGCCCCGTCCCGGGCGCGAACTACATGTTCGCTGCGTGGAAAACCTGATGCCGGGAGGATGGCGCGGACCTCCCGTCCGGTCGAAGGGTCTCGCGAATCAGTGTCGGAAATGAACGAACAGCCGGCCGAAGTTCTTCGAATCCTTCTCGATGCGGTGATAGCGGGCCTTGATCTCCGGTCGTTCCAGGAACTTCAGAACCCGTTTCTTCAGTTGCCCGGTTCCTTTCCCCGGGATGATCTCCACGGTTCGGATGCGCTTCTTCTCGGCATCGTCAAAGATCGCCTGCAGTGCCTGCTCGATCTGCCGGCCCTGGTTGTAAATGGCATGCAGGTCCAGTTTCAGTCGTGCCATGCCGTTCCCCTTCCCGGGAAAGGGCGACGCCCGCCGGCCGCCTCATGGTCCTGTGTATACGCCGACCCCGGCATGACCGTTGAGGTGCAGTCGGTTGCCTGAAGGTGTCCCGGGCGGACGGCGTCAGCGCCGGCTGTCCCGGCGCGCCTGGCTGCGCTTGCCTGCGGCCGTCGCCTGTCCCTTTCTGGCGCCTGCCCGGTTGTCGCGCGCCATCTTGCCGTGCGCAGCGGCCCGCGCCGATTCGCTGGTATAGCCGGCCGCGCCGGGCCGTTTGCGGCCTGCCGTCCCGGGTTTGCCCCGGCCCGGTGCGGCGGCCGGCTTCGCGCCGCCCTTCTTCCGGGCCGCCGTCTGCGCAAGGCGCGCCTCCCGGACAGCTTTGCGGCGCGCGTCCCGCTCGGCCGCCGCCGCCAGCTTTGCCGCACGGGCCTCGAAGCGGCCGAGCGCCTCGTCAAACAGGGTGGCCTTGTCCCGGGTGCGCTCATTGGTGTCCGGCCGCTCCCCCATCCGGGTGCCCGTGCGTGCGCGGTTCGCCAGGCGCTGGCGCTGGAACAGGTCGCGGTACTTGTCGCGCAGCTTGCGGGTGCGCTCGATCCTGCTGCGCAACTGTGCCGGTGTGAGTTCGGTGACACCCCCGGCGAGGCTTGACGTGAACAGTGTGTACTCGGCGTTCGTGCAGAGGGGGCGGGCTTGAATGCGGTTGAAAGCCATGTGCGGAAGTCCTCGGGAAATGGGGGCGAACCCCGCTGTCGATCCTGCGCCCTGAGTATGGGACAGAATGCAGCCGCCGGCAGGCGGGTCTCCCGGTAACGCCCGGTGGCCCCAGGGTGCCTGCCTCCATGCCGGGTTGTCCGGGACGCTGATGTCCTTCCGGTCCTCCCGTCGCGGTGCCGCTCAGGCCCCGAACACGCCTCGCCGGATCAGGTTCAGGCCGAGCACGATCAGGGTGATCAGGAGGACCCGCTGGAACAGCACCGGGTTGATGCGGTGGCGGATCCGCTCGCCGGCCCACATGCCGACGAACACCGGGATCAGGGCCAGCATCGACAGCCACAGTTCCCGCCACCCGAGCACCCCCACCGCGGCGTAGGAGATGGCGAGGGGGATGGCGCCGCACAGTGCGATCAGGCCGTAGGCGGCCACGAACGTATCCTTCTCCAGCCGCAGTGACATCAGGTACATCACCAGGGGCGGCCCGTTGACGGTGGAGATCCCGTTAAGCAGTCCGGCGGCCAGGCCGACGGTGGGGCCCGCCCAGCGCTCGTGGCGGGGCGGCAGGTACAGCCTGGGGCTGACCAGGTTGAGGGCGCTGAAGATCACCACAATGACACCCAGGATCGCCAGCAGCAGCGCCGTATTGATCTGCACCAGCAGGAGGGCACCGCCCCAGGTGGCCACGATGAACAGCGCGATCAGCGGCCAGAATCGCCGGACACCCTCCCTGGGCAGCCCCGTCGCAAAGGACTGGCGAAGATTCGTGGCGACGATGGGCGCCACCAGGATGGCCAGCACCAGTCTCGGCTCCAGGACCAGCCCCAGCAGTGAGATGCCGAGCAGTGGCAGACCGACACCGACGACGCCCTTGATCAGACCGCCCAGCGCCAGCGCGAGGAACACATAGCCGTACAGGAAGGGCGCCGCGGCCGTTGTCATGCGTCGGTTCTCGGGATGCGTGAGGACCGGAATGATACAGAACAGGGGCGGGAAAGCGAGAGGCGGGGATATACCCGGACGGCGCGCACGGCTTTGTGAAGCCGCACGACCCCGGGGTGGGAGCCATGACCGAATCCGGCAGGCAGGCCCCCGGGATCTCCGGCCGGGGTGTTGTCAGGGTGATACGCCGCGTCCCATCGTACGAGCATTCCCACGGGGTGGACGGTATCCTGAACGCGATGCCTGTTCCGGCACCCGGAATGGGCAGTCACAGGCTCCGACATGAAGAGGTTGCACCCGACCCCATGATCCGCACACCTGATCCGGTGGCCCGGGTCCTGCGCAGGGCCTCCGGCATGAAGCGCCGGATGACCGCCATGCTGGCGCCTGACAATGTCCCGCGTGAACACGCCGAGCGCCTGCTGTTCCGGTTCGGCTTCTTCTGTCATGCGGCGGCCGACACCCCGGAGGGCACGGCCGAATGGAACCGCATTGCCCGCTTATGGCCGCGGATGACGATTGGCGAGTACGTGGTTTATCGGCATCCCGAGACGCGCATCTCACAGCGCAGTGTCGGCAGTGAACACCTGGTGCTGATCGGTGATGCCTTCCTGCCGGACGGTCGGGATGGTGACCCCCTGACGCTGTTGGCTGGCGCGGATCATGATGAACGTTTGGAACTTCTGGATCGCCTTGGCGGGAGGTTTGCGCTGCTGGTCCTGCGGGGCGGTGCCGGGCAGGTTTTTCATGATGCATTCGGCGCGCGTTCGGTCTGCTATCGCAGGGAGGGAGCATTTGCGCTGAGTTCGCATCCCGAGATCATCTCGCTGGTATTCGGCGCAGGGCGACGCAGGGACTTGGAGTCATTCGTCTGTACGGGGGCCTTCCGGAATCTCGGCATGCAGAGTCTTCCGGGTGATGCAACGATGTTTGATGGCGTCCGTCTGTTGCTTCCCAACTTCTACTACGACATCGGTTCGCGTCGGGCGATTCGGCATTGGCCGCGGCAAGCACGAAGGCGGTGCGGTTTCGAGGCGTTTTTCGGAACGATCGACCGCCATTTCGCCGGTCTGGCCGATTTCCTGGGGCCGCCCGTGCGCCCGGTGGTCAGTATCACGGGAGGGATCGACTCCCGAACATTGATCGCGGCCCTGTGTCGTCATGGTGCTGATGTTCGCACGGTGACATGGACCAGTTTCAACCTGAAGCGGTGGGAACGGGAGCCCGTCCGACTTGTGGCATCCTGTCTCGACGGCGTACACGCCGAAGTCAACGCGAACAATGACCGGGTGAACAATGTCTCCTTGATCGGTGTTCGTAACAGCGGCAATTGCCGGGGAGCGTCCGGCACGTTGGCCGGGATGTACCGTCTGTACGGGGAGGAGGCCGGAGCCCTGTTTGTTCACGGTCACGGTGCCAGTGCCATCCGTGGCATCCTTCAGTGCCTGGACAAGGACCGACCTCCGATGCGGGATGCATCGGTGGGCGAGATGGTGCGCATCTTCACGGACCGGCTCAAGGACAGGCGCTACGCGCACGATCGCGGCTTCCGTGGATGTGCCTCGGCGGCGTTCGAGCGATTTCACGAGATCGCTGACTACGACGCGATTGCGGCACTGGGTTACGACATCAACGACCTGTTCTACTGGGAGTACTACATGGGCATGTGGGCGAGCATGAGCTTCAATCAGTTCGACACGGCCCTGTATACGCTCTCCGGCTTCAACAGCCGCGCCGTCTGCGAGGCGGCCTACGGGCTGCCCGATAGTGAACGGCTCACCAAGACCCTGTTCCTGGATGTGATCCGGCGATACGACGAGAGACTGGCGGAGATCCCTTATCGCTGAACGCCGGGGCGTGCTGTGCCGGTAGGAGCCCGGTCCTCCGGGCGAAGGGGGTTTGGTTTGTGCAGGATCGCCCGGAGGACCGGGCTCCTACGATGCGGGTTACACAACCCACACGCATATTGCTTCGCATGCTTCGCGAGCGGCCCGTACGTATTGCGTGTGAACAGGCCGGTGGGTTTGTCCGGTCAGGCCGATGCCTTCTCCGGCCACTCGTGTTCGTGGCAGATCAGGCGCGTCTCTTCCACAAGCAGCGGCTCCCCGGTGAGACCGCAGCGGTACTGATCTTCCCCCTCGCGCCGGAAGTGCCGGCAGGTATGGCAGGCCCCGAAGCTGCGCCAGCGGCGCGACGCCTGGCGGGTGCGCAGCAGTGACTCCAGCGTATCGGCGGCGGCCCGGACCTGATCGGCATCCAGACTTCGCGCGGACGTCTCCCATTCGGGCAGGGGCATGAGTTCGCCCAGCAGCCTGTCGCCCTTGGGTGTCAGATGCAGGCGCGCCACGCGACGGTCGTCCGGATCGGTGCGGCGGCCGATGAGCCCGGCGCGCTCCAGCACCCCGAGCGACTGTGAGGCTGTGCCCTTGGTCGTGCCCAGGTACGCGGTGACGGCGGCCGGGGTGTTGCTGTAGCGATTGCAGCGCGAGAGATAGGCGAGCGCCTGTAGATGCACCGGCTGGAGACCGGCGGTGTGTGCCGCAAGGCGGCGCTCCGTACGCAGCAGGTTGCCCAGCCGTTCCAGGAGTTCGATCAGGCGAGCAGGGTCGTCCATGGCCAGATAGTATCGACGCGAAAACACCTTGACAAGGTCTGCGCTACAGGTTAGAAAGTATCGGGTCGATACGACAAGTCCCTGTCACTGTTCAAGGAGGCTGAATCATGCGCAATCTGTTCCTCACGCTGGCGATCGCCAGCGCCCCACTGGGCTCCGTCCTGGCCCAGGATAGCGGCGTCCCCTACCCGGACGGGTATCGCGCCTGGCATCACGTCAAGTCCATGGTCATCCTGCCCGGCCACCCGCTGGAGGATCCCTTCGCCGGCGTTCACCACATCTACGCCAACGACAAGGCCCTCGCGGGCCTGGAACGGAACCGTTACGAAAATGGCGCCGTGCTGGTCTTCGACCTGCTGCACTCCGTGCGCAGCGAACACGCGGTGGAAGAGGGTGAGCGCAAGCTGGTCGGCGTCATGGCGTATGACGCACAGCGCTACGCCGATACCGGCGGCTGGGGCTTCGAAGGCTTCGCCGGCAACAGCCGCACCGAGCGCCTGGTGGGCGACGGCGGCCAGTCGTGTTTCGCCTGCCATGCCTCGCAGGAGGACAGGCAGTACGTGTTCACCCGGCCGCGGGATTGACGGCGGCACGGACGGGCATGCCGTCCCGGGCGTCAGGGATGCGGGGCCGGCTGCGTTCTCCGGCCCCGCATCTGCTCGCGTTGCAGGAACTCCCGGCGCACACCGGGGTGCGCATCGAGGCATCGCGCCCCCGGCCCGCCCGATGGCCTGCATCCGGCAATGCATGCACACGCGATTCGCTTTCCGGTACCCTCTCCCGGCGGTGGTCCGGTCCGCCCATTCGCAGTCTGCGTACTATTATGGGTAACGGTGAATACCTGATCATGGGAATATGAGCCGCGGTTCAAGGTTGAGGGGGGAGTCTCATGGCTTACACATGGATTACAAAGGGTTTGGCGGCGTCGGTGCTGGCGGTGTCGCTGGCGTGGTTGCCGGTGGCGGGGAGCGCGGACGGAACGGAGCCGGAAATCTATCATGGTCCCGTGACCTCGATCGGCAATGGTCAGGCGCATGCGTTCGTCGTTCTCGATGATGAGCGCCGGCCGACCGCCATCGGCGTGAACCTGTCCGCTGATGCGCTGGAGGGATTGCCGGCGCACACCACCGGGCATGGCCCCGCCTGGGAGTACCGCCTGGAACTGCCGGCGGAAGCGGCAGGCACGGGCTACGACCACATCACGGTGGACTGGAACCCGGAGGGTCATGTCCCCCCGGGCGTCTACGATCTGCCGCATTTCGATTTCCACTTCTACCTGATCGACCCCCAGGAGCGGGAGCGCATCACCCTGGAGGGCGAAGACCTCCAGCGGGCGAGCCGGGCGCCGGACCCCGCGTTCATGCCCGCCGGTTATGTCCTGCCCGAAGGCACCGCGGAGCCCCGCATGGGCGCCCACGCCATCGATCCCGGGGCACCGGAGTTCAACGACGGCGTCTTCGCCAGCACCTTCATCTACGGCTTCTATGACGGCAGCATGGTGTTCGTCGAGCCCATGGTCACCAGGGCGTTTCTGGAGTCGAAGGTTGATGTCACGACCCCCGTTCCGGTTGCCGAGCGCTACCGGCGGCCCGGGTACTATCCGACGCGGTATCGGGTGGGTTTCGACGCGGCTGCCGATGCGCACGTGGTGGTCCTCGAGGGACTCGTCCGACACGGGCAGATCGCCGGCCGCTGACCGGACAGCATGGCTGTCGTCTCCCGTGTGCCCCGGGCGTGGCGACCCCGCGCAGTCCGCAGATCCGCGGTTCCGGTGGCCGCGCTTGCCTCCGTTGCGCCGTGCCTCTACCGTGGAACCCGATGCTTGGTTTCCGACGACCTGCCCCGCCCGCCGATCCACGCGCCGACCGCCTGCGCCTGCGCACGGCCGTGCGCTGGTCCATCCTCGGGGTCGCGCTGCTGTGGGTGGTGGCGGCCGTGCAGCAGTTCGGCCGTTTCGACTGGGTCGGACTGGGCGTCTACCCGCGTGAACTCCACGGCCTCGTCGGCATCCTGACGGCACCGCTGGTGCACGGCTCCTGGGCGCACCTGATCGCCAACTCCTCGCCGCTGCTGGTACTCGGTGCCGCCGCCCTGTACGGCTACCCGCGCGCGACACGCTGGGCCGTGGTGCTGATCTGGCTGGGGAGCGGGCTGGGGGTCTGGCTGTTCGCGCGGGAGAGCTTCCACATCGGAGCCAGCGGAGTGGCCCATGGCCTGATGTTCTTCGCCGTGACCATCGGGATGATGCGCCGCGATGCGCTGTCCATCGGCCTTGCCCTGGTGGTCCTGTTCCTCTACGGCAGCATGGTTTGGGGCGTGTTCCCTCAGGATCCCCGGGTCTCGTTCGAGTCTCACCTCGCCGGTGCCGTGACGGGTATAGGCTGCGGGATCCTGTTGTTTCGTCTCGACCCGCTGCCGAGGTATGTGCGCTACAGCTGGGAGGACGAGGAGCCCGACCAGGATGACGGACCCGACACGGAGTCGCCGTGGCTCCGGGGCGGCATGGATGACCGATCCGAAGACGGCGGCGCGCATCGGGACCGGACGGACAGGCAGTGACCGCACCTTTTCACCGTTGCTCCGTGCGTCGGCCGGGGTCGGGCGTTTACGCCTGAACCCTGATCGAGGGCAATGCCCTGATGAAAACCGTGTACTAGGCTTGTAACTGCCCATCGGGTTTTTGCGCGACCGGGTCCGCGTGTCGCCTTCCATTTCCGTTGTCCCGGGTCAGGTTCCCATGTACGACAAGAAGAACATCTTCGTGGTCGGCATCGATGACTTTCATCTCGCCCAGTTGCGCACACTTCCCGGGGCCGATGACTATGTATTCCATGCCCTGTTCACGCACCAGGAACTCAAGTGCTGCGACCGGTTTCCGGTCGAGCGGTTGCTGGATGAGGGCGCGGAGCAGCTCAGGCGCTTTCCGGGCCGCGTGGATGCCGTCGTCGGTTACTGGGATTTTCCCGTCAGCACCGTCCTTCCCATCCTGCGCCGGGAGGCGAACCTTCCCGGACCCACGCTGGAGGGTGTGCTCAAATGCGAGCACAAGTACTGGAGCCGCCTGGAGCAGGCGCGGGTGGTGCCCGGCCACATTCCGGCCTTCTGTGCCGTGGATCCCTTCGCGCCGGAGCCCCTGTCCCGGGTGACGCTGGATTTCCCCTTCTGGATCAAACCGGTGAAGGCGGTGCTTTCCTACCTGGGCTTTCGCGTCGATGATGCCGCCGCATTCCGTCACGCGATCAACCGCATCCGCGAGGGAATCCATCGCTTCGGAGAGCCGTTCAACCATGTGCTCGGCTTTGCGTCGCTGCCGCCTGAAGTGGCGGGCGTGGACGGCAATCACTGCATCGCCGAGTCGCTGATCTCCGCCGGCCGCCAGTGCACGCTGGAGGGCTACTCCTTTCATGGACGCGTCCGGATCTACGGCGTGGTCGATTCAATGCGCGAGGGCGCCGCGGGATCCTCGTTCTCTCGCTACCAGTACCCATCGACGCTGCCGGAGCCGGTTCAGGCGCGCATGGCCGATATCGCCGCACGGGTGATCCGGCAGATCGGCTATGACGATGCGCCCTTCAACGTGGAGTTCTACTGGGAAGAGGATACCGATGCCATCTGGCTTCTGGAGATCAACACGCGTATCTCCAAGTCGCATGCAGCGCTGTTCCGCATGGTGGACGGATGCTATCACCACCAGGTGATGATCCACCTGGGGCTCGGGCACGAGCCGGTCATGCCCCACCGGGAGGGCCCCTACGCCTGCGCCGCCAAGTTCATGGTGCGCCGCCATGAGGACGCCCGCGTGGTGCGGACGCCGACCCGGGCGGAGATCGATGCCATCGAGGCGGAGAACCCCGGGGTGGTGATACAGGTGGACGTGACGGAGGGCATGCGGCTTTCCCAGCTTCGCTACCAGGACAGCTATACCTTTGAAGTGGCCACGGTGTTCGTGGGTGCCCGCACCGCCGCCGAACTGGAGCACAAGTATGAACGCGTCATGGCGCGGCTGCCGCTGGAATACGAATCGTTGCAGGGAGTGCCGGCATGACCATGAAGAGCGTGACGGACCTGCCCGAACCGGTGCGCGTGGAGGAGAATCTCTGGATCCCTCTGTCCGATGGTGTCCGCCTTGCGGCCCGGCTGTGGCGGCCACAAGGCGCGGATGGGCATCCTGTGCCCGCGATCCTGGAATACATTCCCTATCGCAAGCGCGACTCCACCCGGACCCGGGATGATGTCATGCACCATTACTTCGCCGGCCACGGATACGCCTGCCTGCGCGTCGACCTGCGCGGCAGCGGCGATTCCGAGGGCGTGCTGGAGGACGAGTATCTGCAGCGGGAACTGGATGACGGGGTGGCGGTGATCCGCTGGATCAGCGAACAGCCCTGGTGCAATGGCGACGTGGGCATGATCGGCATCTCCTGGGGCGGGTTCAACGGACTGCAGATCGCCGCCCTGCGGCCGCCGCAGCTCAAGGCCGTGGTGAGCGTGTGTTCCACAGACGACCGCTACGCCGATGATGTGCACCACATGGGCGGCTGTCTGCTGGGCGATAACCTCTCATGGGCCTCCACCATGTTCGCCTACAACTCCCTGCCGCCGGACCCGGAGGTGGTGGGAACAGAATGGCGCGAGACGTGGTTCCAGCGCCTGGAGGGCAGCGGCCTGTGGCTTGAGAAGTGGCTGCGCCATCAGCGCCGCGACGACTACTGGAAACACGGCTCCATCTGCGAGGACTGGTCGGCCGTGCAATGTCCGGTCATGGCGGTCAGCGGCTGGGCCGACGGTTACTCCAACGCGGTGTTCCGCCTGCTGGCCCATCTGCGGGTGCCCCGTCTGGGACTGATCGGGCCCTGGAGCCACAAGTATCCCCACCAGGGCGTGCCGGGGCCGGCCATCGGGTTCCTGCAGGAATGCCTGCGCTGGTGGGACCGCTGGCTGAAGGGTCGGGATACCGGGATCATGGACGAACCCATGTTGCGCGCCTGGATGCAGGATAGTGTGCCCCCGACCACCTACTACCATGAACGGCCCGGCCGCTGGGTGGGCGAACCCCGATGGCCGTCGTCGAACGTGGCGCAGCAGGCCCTGACTCTGGCCTGGCCCGGGACGCTGGAGCCGCCGTCCACACAGGTGCCGGAAGGGGAGATGGCCGTACAGTCCCCCCTGAGCGTGGGCCTGTTCGCGGGCAAATGGTGTTCCTATGCTGCCACCCCGGATCTGCCCCACGACCAGCGTGAGGAAGATGGCGGCGCGCTTGTGTTCACCGGCGCACCCCTGGAATCGCCCTTGGAGATCCTGGGGGCCGCCGCAGTGGAGTTGCAGTTGAGCGTGGACCGTCCCGTGGCGATGGTGGCCGTGCGGCTGTCTGATGTGGCGCCGGATGACAAGGCCACCCGCATCACCTACGGCCTGCTCAACCTCACCCATCGCGACAGCTCCGAGTCGCCACAGCCGCTGGAGCCGGGCGGCACCTACCGGGTGCGGGTCAAGCTCAATGATGTGGCACAGACGTTTCCCGCCGGTCACCGCGTGCGCCTGTCTGTTTCCACGTCCTACTGGCCCCTGGCCTGGCCCGCCCCGCAACCCGCGCGCCTGCGTATCCTCATGGGTGCCAGCCGCCTCCTGCTCCCCGTTCGCAAGCGCCGCGATGAGGATGATGCCCGCATCGGCTTCCCCGAGCCGGAAGGCGGATCCCTGTCCACCGAGATCCGCCAGCTCACGCCCCAGCACCACAACTGGCGGGTGATCCGCGATCTTGCGGAAGACCGGTCGACGCTGGAGGTCATCAACGATCACGGTACCGTGCTGCTGGAGTCCCTCGGCCTGGAGATGCAGCGCAAGGCCCTGGAGTGGTACAGCTACCGCAGTGACGACTTCAACTCCGTGCGGGGTGAAACCCTGTGGGAACGCGGGTTCCGGCGCGGCGACTGGCAGGTGCGCACGGTCACGCGCACCGTGCTGACCTCGACGCCCACGGAATTTCTGCTCCATGCGCAGCTCGATGCCTATGAGGGGCAGCGACGGGTGTTCTCCCGCAACTGGGACGTGTCCATTCCGAGGGACCTGGTCTAGCCCGGACATTGCACCAGGGCGGCCGGCCGTTCGGGGTCTACCACGCGTGACGACCGCGACGCAGGCGCTTGTACCGGCGGATCATGATGATGGCGTTGCGCACCGTGGCGAGGTCGATGCGCTCGACCGCAAGGCCGACGGTGAGCGTGATGCCGTCGGGCGTGTCGTCACCCACGTCGATGAAATTGGCGGATGCGTCCGCCTGATCCGTGCCGCGTGAAGCCCCGAGGGCGCGGAGCGTGGCGTTCCAGGTGACCTGACGTCCCTCGAAAGGACCCTTGAAGCGCAATCGCAGGACCTCGCCGTCCGGCGGATCCCTGAGTTCCGCCTCGTCGAGGACGCTGCCGGCAGGGGATGGGTTCCTGCGACTGGGCACGGTATGGCGGCACCGTCGGCTGGGGTGTGCCCCGCAAGTGTAAATGGAATCCCGGTCAAGTATCATGCTTCCTCCCCGTTTTCATGGATACTTCGAAGCCGTGCCTGCGGCCCACGCATCCGCGGGTGCGCTTTTATTGCGTGATTCAGTGAGTTGCCGTGATGCGGCCCCGGCGCGCCAGGGGGGTGGTTGATCTCGCGCATGCCTTCGGCCGCCCCGCTCGTGCAGAATCAGGCATCCTGACGACTTTTCGTGATTCCTGTCCTGAACATCTTGAATATGAGGAACCGGCATGAAGTACAAGTCCCTAGATGAGTTTTTGGCCTACGTGGCGGAGCGCAACCCCGGGGAACAGGAGTTCCATCAGGCGGTTGCGAAAGTGATGAACAGCCTCTGGCCCTATATCCAGGAGCATCCGAGGTATGCCGAGCATGGCCTGCTCGATCGGCTGGTGGAGCCCGAGCGCATCATCGTGTTTCGCGTCTCGTGGGTCAACGACCAGGGCGAGGTGGAGGTCAATCGCGGGTACCGCGTGCAGCACAGTTCGGCGATCGGCCCCTACAAGGGCGGATTGCGCTTTCACCCGTCCGTGAATCTCTCCATTCTCAAGTTCCTCGCCTTCGAGCAGACGCTGAAGAATGCGCTCACCACGCTGCCCATGGGGGGCGCCAAGGGCGGTTCGGATTTCGACCCCAAGGGCAAGAGCCCCGGTGAGATGATGCGCTTCTGTCAGGCCTTCATCACGGAGTTGTACCGTCATGTGGGCTCCGATACCGATGTGCCCGCCGGCGACATCGGCGTGGGCGCGCGTGAGGTGGGTTTCCTGACGGGCATGCTGAAGAAACTCACCAATCGTGCCGATTGCGTGTTCACCGGCAAGGGCCTGAGTTTCGGAGGGTCGCTGATCCGGCCCGAGGCCACCGGTTACGGCACGGTGTACTTCGCCGAGGAGATGCTCCGCCATGCCGGGCGAAGCCTGGAAGGCCTGCGGGTATCGGTGTCCGGTTCCGGCAATGTGGCCCAGTACGCGGTGGAGAAGGCCATGGCGCTGGGGGCGACGGTGGTGACGGTGTCCGATTCCAGCGGCATGGTCGTCGACGAGGCCGGTTTCACCCGCGAGAAGCTCGCGGAACTCATGGAGGTGAAGAACCACCTCTATGGCCGGGTCAGCGATTACGCCGAGCGTGTCGGAGTGGAGTTCCATGCGGGCATGCGCCCCTGGCATGTCCCCGCGGACGTGGCCCTGCCGTGCGCGACGCAGAACGAGCTCGATGGTGAGGACGCGGCGGCGCTGGTTAGGAACGGCGTGCTTTGTGTGTCCGAAGGCGCCAATATGCCGACCACCAATGAGGCGGTGAAACTGTTCGAGGAGAACGGCGTGCTGTATGCGCCCAGCAAGGCTTGCAATGCCGGCGGCGTGGCGACCTCCGGACTGGAGATGAGCCAGAACGCGATGCGTCTGTCGTGGCCGCGTGAAGAGGTGGACGGACGCCTGCGCGACATCATGCGCGGCATCCACGATGCCTGCCTGACACACGGCACCCACGCTGACGGCCGTGTCAGTTACGTGGACGGGGCCAATGTGGCCGGCTTCGTCAAGGTGGCCGAAGCGATGCTCGCCCAGGGTGTCGTCTGATCCATCCCCGCGTGACGGGACCCGCTAGCAGGCGGTTGAAAAAGTCTCCGGTGGATGCCAGGCAAGGCGGAAAGCGGCGAAAAAGCGCAGTGTACATGCGAGTACATGAGCATTTTGAGCCGCTTTCCAACGCAGCATGGCGCCGCCCGAGGGTTTTTCAACCGCCTGCTAGGGCCGCGGGGCGGCCGTGATATGACACGGCCGCCCCGCGCAATCCGGGCTCCGCATGGAACCCCCGGCCCGCACCCCCTGTCACCGCTTGCCGCAACAGGTGGATCGGCTGCGGGATATGCCGGCTAGCTGCGAGGGTCGTCCTCGGGGTTGACGTACTCGAGCCCCCAGGGCCCCGTCCCGTGAAGCTGGATGATTGTTTCCTCCTCGGTGTATCCGAACATGGGGGTGCCCGGTGGCATGATCGCAACGCCCCCGGCGGGCAGGGCCGTGGTCTGGTTGCGGTCGAACGTGTCGCCATGCGCGAAGTGGAATGTGCCGGACAATACGGTCACCCGTTCATACGCCGGGTGCGCATGGGGGTCGACACGGTAGTTCGCCGGAAGCTTGAGTCGGAACGTGAACGGTTCCTCGGTTCCCAGGTTTCCCTCGATCACGGCGATGCGTGCTCCAGGGGCCATGGACGCTACCGCCGACCACTGCAATTCCGACGGTTCCATGAGCAAGGGACCGTCCCCCTGGTACGGGGTCCCGGCCCAGGCGGCACCCGAGGCGCCCAGCGTCAGTGCGGTCACAGCCAGAACGATACCTGTCTTGTTCATCAGTCTACCCTCCTCGTTGTTTCTGTTCTGAGATCCGGACACCAGGTGTGTCCGGTGCCCCAAGGACGCGTTCGGTCGAGATGGAGTTCCCGGGCATCGGAAATTTCTTCCGCGACGCACCCCTGACCTGTTCCGTGCTCGGCTGCGGGAACCTTTTTTCCTTCTGCCGCGTCCTTGCGTTGAATCCGTCGTGCGGGCAACCCCTGTGACATATTTGCAATGCCGGCAATTTGGATCCGACCTCGGGGATGGCTCATGATGGGCAAAGCCATGTACTTCACCGGCGGGCAGGATGCCGGCTGCGCGGACGGCGCGAACGGGCCATCCCTGGGATGCGGTGCGGGGGGTGTGATGCCAGATTCAGGCTCAAGCGAGCGAGGCAGCGGCAGCGGGCAGGCGCGGCGGGCGCTGTTCGAGCAGGAGGTCGCGCGACTCATGGACCGTCTCTACGGCACGGCCCTGCGCCTGACCGGCAACCCCGATGATGCGGAAGACGTGGTCGCGGAAGCGGTCGGCAAGGCGTGGTCCGGACTCGATGATCTGCGCGATGTCCAGTGCATGGAAGGATGGCTCTTCCGGATACTGAACAACACGTTCGTCAGTGCCTGGCGCCGGCAGCGCACAAAGCTGGAGAACGAACAGGGTGTGCCGGACGACTCCGAGGCGGAAGATTTCTCCCTGTTCCGGAAACTGCATCAACCCTTCCTTCTCTGGTGGGGTACGCCGGAGCAGGAGTTTCTCAATGACGTTCTCAAGGAGGACCTGCAGCGGGCACTGGATGGCCTGCCGGATGTCTTCCGCATGGTCATCGTACTGGTGGAGGTGCAGGGCTATACCTACGAGGAGGTCTCGAACCTGCTCGAGATACCGATCGGCACCGTGCGCTCCCGTCTGAGTCGGGCGCGCACGCTGTTGCAGAAGGCGCTCTGGAGCCAGGCCGCCGAGGCCGGCATCGTGCAGGGCGCCGCCCAGCCTGACGGAGGCGCCGGGGATACGCCATGATTGACGACAAGCTCAGCTGTGAAGAGGTGATCGAACAGCTGTTCACCTACCTGGACCGGGAACTGGAGAGCGGGCGAAGCGCCGCTATAGACCAGCACCTGAAGCGATGCCGCGACTGCTTCAGCCGCGTCGAGTTCGAGAGGAAGCTGCGCGCAAAGATCAGGGATTCGGCGAAGGTGGAGGCACCGGACCGGTTGCAGCGAAGGATCAGGGGGCTGCTCGACCGGTTCTGAGCGGTCGGCGGCCATATTCTTTTCGACGCCAGAAGGGAGACGCTTGTATGGTTGCAATACTGGGTTACACGCGCGAGCAGATCTTCACGGCGGTCAAGGGCATGTATACCGCCGTGGCTGATGCCCCCTCGTCGCATTTTCACTTCCCCGTCGGTGCGGGGGCCTGTCGAACCCTCGGATACCCCGATGAACAGATCGACGCACTGCCGGAAGCCATCCGGGAATCCTTTGCGGGCGTGGGCTATCCCTTCCGTGCCGGGGCAGTTCGCCGGGGCGACACCGTGCTCGATATCGGTGCCGGTGCCGGGAATGACGCCCTGATCGCCAGCGGCCTCGCCGGCCCCGATGGGCATGTCATCGCCCTGGACCTGACGCCGGCGATGACGCGCAAGCTCAAGCGTGTGGCAGCGGAATCGGGCCACCGTAACGTCAGTGTCGTGCAGGGTTCCGCGGAGCAGCTTCCCTTCGCCGACGGCAGCGTTGACAGCATCACCAGCAACGGCGCGCTCAACCTCGTGCCCGACAAGCGGAGGGCCGTCAACGAGATGTGCCGCGTCCTTCGTCCGGACGGCCGTGTGCAGATCGCGGATGTGGTCATCAGACGGCCGGTCACCGTGGACTGCCACGAGGATCCCAGACTGTGGGTGGAGTGCGTCGTCGGCGCGACGGTGGAGGAGGATTTTCTCACCCTGTTCAGGGACGCGGGCTTCGAGGACGTCGAAGTCCTGCGCGAAGTGGATTACTTTTCCCACAGCCCCAGTACCCAGACGCGAGAAGTGGCCGCCAGTTTCGACGCGCGATCCGTCGAGGTGGGCATGCGCCGGGGAAGCCGGACGCCGTCGAGAGTGGCGCAGTGGCTGAAACGCCTCAATCCCGTGCGTCTGGTGAAGTCCATGTGGCGCCGGGGTTTCACGGGTACGGTCAGTCTCGTGGCGGCGGTGCTCGCCTGCTACGGAACGCTGGCAGCCGTGGCCCTGTTGACAATGATGGGCGTTGGTCTGGCGCTGAACGAAGGGTTGTGGGCAGGGACGATCGCGCTGTTCGCCGTGCTGGCCGCTGCCGCCATCGCGGCCGGATTCCGGCGCCACCGCGGGTACGGCCCTGCCGTGCTGGCTGTGGCGGGTGCCGGTGTGATCCTCTATGCATTGTTCGTCGACTACAGCATGATCGTCGAACTTTCGGGGTTCATCCTGCTCGCCGGCGCTGCGTTCTGGGACATCCGACTGCGACGTGGTGAGGAGGCCCGGGTACTCGGGCTGGAGTCATCCGGTTGAGCGCCGTGGTTCCGGGGGTGTGGCGGCGCAGCCGGTTCCCATGAGGGCGCCCGGTGTCAGCGCATTGCATGATAGAGACGCCGCAGCATCCGGTGCAACGCAGGGTGACGGTGCAGATCGCTATTGACGGACGTGTATTCGGGGCTGTGCAGCGGCACGTCCGGTCCCGACGGCAACGGTTTGTCGATGGCCCTTAATGCCTCCTCCATGGCGGGGCGGATCAGTATCCGCCGCTGCTCCGTGCGTTCATTGCCGTTCAGCCCGTATCGAGGGAGCCGTGGATTGGTGTTGATCTCGTAGGTCTGGACGGTGCCGTCCACCAGCCCGTAGTCGATGCGCCCGTAGTCGATGCCGGCGATTCGAAAGATCCGTGCAAGAGCGTCCCTGTGGGGATTCGTCCGGATGTACTCGATCTCCTCCCGTGCCGTCCCGGCATCGTGGAAGTTGTTGGCCCATTTCACGTCCCAGTGTTCGCTGCAGTGCATGTGCTGGGGAATGATGTGTCCGTCGATGTTCATTGCGCCGTATTTCCGGTACAGGCCGCGGTCGTCGCGCTGGGCGCAGAACCCCACCGCGATCCGGCGCTTGAGGCCGCGTCCCTCCAGGTGAAGTTCCTCCAGTGCCGCCTCCAGTTCCGACAGGTTCCGCAACAGTCCGGTCTCCGGGCCGCCGCAACCGTCCTCGCTGCGAACGAAGACCGGGAACGCGTCCGGGCGCTCCCCGGCGTCGAGCCGCGTGACATCGAAGCGGTTCAGGTCTTCGCGCCGCAGGCGCGCGAGCAGGGGGACCCTTTCCAGCACCTTTCGGGGATCGTTGAGAATGCGCACCTGGGGCGCCCGCGCCCGCAGGTCATCGGAAAGGCGCGCCAGGACCTCGATCGCGGCCGGGTCCAGCCGGTCGAAATCGGTGAAGATGTAGTGCCCCACGGGCGTGCGCCCCCGGGCGAACAGCCGTTCGTAGGAGAGAATACGGACGCAGTCGAATCCCCTCGTGGAATGACGCAGGAAACCCTGGACGGTGTTGCGGAAGTCTTCGCGCAGGACGATATGGATCATGGGGCTACGGACGGGTTTCCAGCATGTACGCGTTCTGCCTGTCTGGCATGTATGACTGCCCGGTCAAGTCCCCAAGCAGGCCGTGCCCGCAGGTTACCATCCTCATTGTCACGATCCTGGCCGGTAATGACAATGGCCGGTTCGGGAAAGAGGCAGGGTTCGCACCCGGGTGCCGGCATATGTCGCCGAGAAAAGGGGTGGTGCGCGCATGCGGAGGCCTCTATGATGACCACCCGGATTCCGGATTTTCCGCAAATAACCTTACGGGTCCCCCGGCACAGGTCTCGTGAGACTGGAAGGAGATACTTGATGAAGGCTGCCAGCCTGTCTGACGTTGAACTGGACAAGATCGCCACTGCTCTCGCCTTCACGCCGACCGCGGCATACTCCGCCCCCCACGACTATCCCCATGCGGCGCCTTTGTTTCAGGCGGCTCCCGGGCTCCGGCGCGAGCAGGTCGAGTCCGAGTTCATGCGTCTGTATATCCACGTGCCTTTCTGCAATTACGCCTGTTCGTTCTGTTGCTACGCAAAAAAGGTGGGTGCCGGCCGGGAACAGATGCAGCGCTATGTCGAGGCGTTGAAGAAAGAGCTGGAGTGGATACCGCAGGGTACGCCGTTGAGCCAGTTCTTCATGGGGGGCGGTACGCCGACCGCGTTGCCGCCGGATCTGCTCGATGATCTGCTGGCCGCGATAGCCGACCGCATGCCCTATCACGGTACGGGTGTGCACACGGTCGAGGCATCTCCTGAATCGGTGACGGATGAACATCTGGAGGTGCTGCGCCGACATGGCGTGGGTCGGGTCAGCATGGGCATCCAGAGCCTGGAGGACAATGTCCTGGCATCGGTGCGGCGCGATCACGGGCCGGATCTGGCGCTGGCCTCCTGCCGCCGGATCATCGATGCGGGCATGATCCTGAACATCGACCTCATGTACGGCCTGCCCGGCCAGGACGAGGCGGTCTTTCGCAGGGACTTCGAGCGGGTGGCCGGGGCGGGGGTGCACGCCGTGACGGCGTACAACCTGCGGCTGAACGAACGCACGCCGGTGTCACGCACGCTGCTGCCCGGCGAGCGCTTCGATATCGCAGGGCTGATGCGCTGGCGGGCCTTCATCCGGGATACCGCCGCGGAGTTCGGCTTCACGCAGACGCGATGGCATACCTTCAAGCGCCTGGACACCATTGCGGCGCGCCACCAGTGGCTGCCCACGTCCGGCGCCGACATGAAGGGCCATCAGTTCGGCATCGGCATGAGCGCGCGCTCCTCCCTGGGGCACAGCGTCTACCGAAACCATCGCGCACTCGATACCTATGTGGCACGCATCGAGGCCGGAGAGAGCCCGGTGGAAGAGGTGATTCATCTCGGTGACGAGGATCTCAAGACGCAGTTCATCGCCCGAAGCCTGGGGGATGGGAAGCCCCTGTCCCTGGCGCGGTACGAGTCGGTCTTCGGGAATCCGATGGAATCGGACCATGGGGAGACCGTCGCGCGTCTGGTGGAAGGCGGGCTGATTGAACGTGACGGCGAAGAAATGAAACTGACCGAGACCGGCAAGCTGCTCTATGACCTGGTGACGCTCTCCTTTTACCCGCCGCAGGCCAAGGAATGGCTTCTCAGGCGACTGGAGTCCTTCCAAGTGGGCGGGTTGCGCATTCAGTGACTGCAGCATCGCCCGGGGTGCCGTTGACGATGCCGACCAGCCGCTCGAGGAACAGGCGGCTGCCCTGCGCTCCCTGGAGATTGACCTCGATACGCGTCGCCTGACCGCCGTTCAGCAGCCTGCGGATGGCCGCGGCCGCATTTCCGGCGTCGAAATCATCCGGCAGCAGCATTTCCGACAGACCCCGTGCATGCATCAGGCACGCGCGCCGCACCTGATCGGACATCCCGGTGTTGGGGACGAGCAGGGCCGGTGTCGCCGTGCGCATCAGATTTGCGCAGGTGTTGTAGCCGGCGCAACTGATGGAAAGTCCCGCGCACTCGAGCCAGGACAGGTAATCAGGACTGAAGGGGCGGAGCAGGATGGATTCGTCGTGCCGGACAGCTTCCTCCAGGGCCGTGCCGGCGCCCGTCAGGCCGCCGAACATGACCAGTTTCCATCCGGCGATACCCGCGCGTTCCCGGATGTCCCGCCAGTGAGCGGCGAGTCGTGTGAGCAGCGCGGCCAGGTCGTTGCCGCCACCGATGCTCGCGATGGCAAAGGGCCCGTCAATGGGCGGCGGAGCGCAGTCCCCATCTGAGATTTCCACGTCCTCACCCGGGCACTGGCAGACCATGCCGGTATGACAGACCGGGATGCGGATACTGCCGAAGGCCCCAAAGGCATCATCCAGGCGGCAGAGGTTCTCATCCCCGTGCACCATGAGGGCGTCGAATTGTCCGTGCAGGCGCGTGAGGACGGTGTCCGCGTATGTTGCCGGCGTGCACTGCTCGTGCCGGGTCTGCAACGGGATGTCGCGCACGGAACAGACCCGTTTCACGGCCGGATTGTGCTCCAGGGCGTGGCGCAGGAGGAATTCGATTTCACCGCCCAGTTCCCATTTGCTGAACGGGTAGTGCTCGACGATCACGATATCGGGCCGGATCCCGTCGATCGTCTGAGCGATCCGCTGTCGGCGCTCATGCCAGATGCCGGCCGGATCGGCGCCGTGGTCGACAGGCACCAGCATGGACCCGCTTCTGCGAAGGCCGGGCAGCGGCAGCAGGCGGACCCGGCCACCGTGGGCGGTAGGCACCGGAATCCCCCCCTGCGTCAACCACACGTCATGGTGTGCGGCCAGGTGCCGGGCGATGGCCAGGCTGCGCATGAAATGGCCGACGCCGCTGAGGTGCTGGACATGAAACAGGATGCGCAATCGGCCGCTCCGCATGGTCGTCCCGTCACGGTCCGAGCAGTTCGATGATCTGTTCCTTCAGGGGGCTGTAGCGCACATGGCTCATCTCGATCGCTTCGCGCAGCAGCTGCCTGCCATTTCTGAACTTGTCGTGCTCCTGTTCGAAACGGATGACGGTATTGTCCGCCTCGTCGCGTATCACGCCCATGGGGTCGCCGCCTTCGGCCACCCGGTGTGCCTGCTCCAGCAGCAGCCTGCGGTAGAGCACGATGCCCTTGTCCGATGACACCAGCAGCTCCCGGGTGCGGTCGGCGATCGGGCCCTGGGTGACCCAGGTCATGATGTCGCCGCCGTCCACGAAATCGACGATGAACTCGCCGTTCTCGTCCTGCCAGGGCACCTGGTAGAGCGGGATCTGCCGCTGCGCAGGGGCGCTGCGGCCCTCCGGGGGGAGGTAACAGGCATACCAGTAGTGGCGGGTGTGGGTGTCGTCCACGGGCACGCGGAACTGGAAGCGGTGCTGATTGCCGGTGCCCACGCGCAGTGCGCAGGGAAAGATCAGCGGATGACCGATCCGCCAGTCGTCGTCGGACTCGTTCCCGCCCTCCACAATGCGCCGTTTGATGATGCCGTGGGGAGAGATGTCGAACCCGATGCGTTCGTGGTGCTTCACGTACTGTTTCGGAGTCGTTTGGCCTTTGGCACCCCGGACGCTCGCGAGGTGATGGCCATGCAGCCATTCCACGTGGGTGGGATCCACGCTGTTCTCCATGATCTGGAGCCAGTTGCATGGCAGCTCCGCCACGCCGATGTCGCGCAGGACGTTGTCGACGACGAGCAGGTCGTAGCGGGGCAGGAGCGGGGCTGGCGTCGGGCCCAGGTAGCCGAAGATCAGCCCGCCCAGCTCTTTCACCGGATAGGCGTGGGTGGCGGCCTTGGCGAGTAATGCCGGTTTGCTCGCGGGCTCGGCCGGCATCTCCAGGCACCGCCCGGCGGGATCGAACTTCCAGCCGTGATAGGGACAGGTGACGCCCTGGGCGTCCACGTGCCCGCAACGCAGGGACACGCCGCGATGGGTGCAGTGTTCGTCAATGAGGCCGAGCACCCCTTCCGTGGTTCGGAACAGGACGAGGTCCTGGGAGAGAAGACGTCGGGCCAGAGCCCGGCCGGGGGGCACCTCGACACTGGCCGCAATGGGAAACCAGTAGCGCCGTAGGAGTTCGCCCATCGGGGTTCCGGCGGAGGTGCGGATGAGCCTTTCTTGCTCCTCAGGGGTCATGATCGATTCTCGCGCCGTCGATGCTCGGCGGTGGGCTCCAGGTCGTTAAGCCCCGGCTATGGAGCACTACCTGCGCGCGAGCCATTCGGGAGTTCGGTTGCTGGCGCTGGGATGCGCTGTGCGGTGCCCAAAAAATCAGCAACCAGTCGCAGCGTGTCCGCATCAATCACCCAGGTTCCGGATCAAGCAGTGGTCCGCAACTCGGCCTGAAGATACAGGGGGAGCCGGCTTGCGACCTGTGAGCCGAACCGCTGGGTGCCAACGATGCGTGAATCCGGGGCGGCGATGTCCGGGGTTCGCCACCCCGCGGACAAGGTGTCATCGATGGCTGCGTGAAGCGCGCGAGCAATGTCCGTGAGGCCGAAACTCTCGTGAAGCATCATTGCCAGGGACAGTATCTGGCCCAGGGGGTTGGCGCGATCGGTGCCGGCAAGATCGTGAGCGGCGCCATGACCGGTCTGGTATACGGCATGTCCCGAGTGATTGAAGTTCATGGAGTAAGACATGCCCCGAGACGCAAGCAACAAGGCCGCGCTGTCTCCGAGAATGTCTCCAAACAGATTGGGGGCCACAACGACGTCGAAGTTTCGTGCGTGGGCCACCATCTGGTAACTGGCGTTATCCACCTCGAGGAGCTTGAGTTTTACACCCGAACCTTCGATGACATGGCGAGCCTGTGTCTCCCAGAGTTTACTGATTGAGGGTGCGCCACCGGGTTTCGTGACGACACACAATTCTCCCTGCCTGGCCTTGGCGAGGGCCAAGGCGGTCTGGAGAATGTCAGTGACCTGTTCAGTGGTGTAACTGAACTGGTGAAGGGCCCGTTGACCACGATCCCAGTCGTCCAGGGAGAATTCCCCCTGATACAGACCGCCGAGATTCTCCCGGACCAGGAGAATGTCGACACCCTCCACGGCCGTGGCGCGCAAAGGCCCCGTGTCGCGTAGCGCGGGTTGGGGTTGTAGTGGAACAAGCTTGCAGTAGAGCGAGAACTCTTTGCGAAGCTCGTACACGAATCGGTCACCACCAGGACCACAGAACAGTGTTCCGCTATCACGGAACACGTTGCTACAGAAATCAATGATCTCCAGCGTGAGTGATTGCCCTGACGCGACAAGGGCCTGCTTGCCGATCAGGCCACCGTGACGATAACGAAAACGCACAGAGGTGTGCGCCTCAATGGTATCCAGCAGCTTCCGACAGACGTCGAACAACTCGGGGCCGATTCCTTCCCCCTCGATCATTCCAATCAAAGGCGAGTAATCGACGGGGTGTGATCCCGCAGCGATGTTCAGGTACCGCGTACTGTCAGGTGTCATGAGCATGTCCATTGGTCTTAAACGGTGCAAATATTCTGTCAGGGTTCACCGGGTAGCCGCGAACCAGGCTCACCCCGCTCGCGACTGCGAGTGTGAAGATCTCCATGCTCGTGTCCTGCCGTATCCGATCCATGAAGTCACAGACGTTGTGCTCATAGGCCTTGTCCTCCCCATAGAACGTGCTCATGCGGCGCGTCGTGCTGTCATGAAACAGCGTGATCGCTTCGCTGCTCAGTTTGGGCAGGAAGGCCTGATAATCGAACCGCGCCTGCTCCGCGGTGTGCAGCCCGTCCACCATGAGCAGGCCGATATCGTCAAGGCCGGCATAGGCATCGGTCTCGACAAATGCCTGAGTGGTGTATCGATGGTGCCTTATATTGGGCGTGCCGAGGCCGGTGAAGTGGCGGGATACAGCCGCGGGTTCAGACCAGAATCCATCGGCCAAGGATGGATCGACGAAGTGAACCTCGCCACCTTCGTCGTTATCAAGCAGTGCCCGAGCGATCACACTGGGCGCGAAGCCTCGGTATGAGCCGATGACGACAGCGCATCGCGGTCTGAGGATTCTCGCGAGTCCATAATAGAGCCAGCCAAGCCCGAGGTTTTGGTCGGCCAGTCGCTGTCCATGCCCCATTCGCAGCATGTCCGGCTGGGAGAAGAGTTGAGAAATGAACTGATCGAGGGATGCGCTGGGATCATTCATCGGATCGGATGCCAATGCGGGCCAAAGGCCATAATCAGGGCACGATTATTTGGGGCAGGGAAGATGGTGTCAAGAAAAGGCCTGTGCAGGCGTCCTTGGGCCGGGTTTCCGTCAAGCTTCAAGTGAAATGATGGGTTTGGTTTGCGGGCCCGGCCTCCACATCGGCGGGTCGGCGGAGCGCAAGGATCCCGGGAATTTCCTGCCAGTGCGTTACCGGGGTTCAAGCATCACACTCGGCGCGCGACGACTTCCGCGCGATGCCTGGCTGCGTGCGTTGCCTGCCCGTGCAGGTAGGGCCCTCCAATGCTTTCGGCGGATTCGGCGGTGTACCCTTCCATCGCGAAGCCCGCCTCGCTCAGGGCTTTGTGCAGGTAATCACGGGTGATGGCGGGTGGTTTCGCCAGAGTGGCAGCCCAGAACCGTTGCGCCGTCTCGGCCAGTTCAGCGGCGGTGTGTTCGTCCCATCCGAGCCGGGCCGCCTTGGACTTCAGCTGGTTGGCCCGATTCAGCATGGTATTTGCGTCCTTGGGCGCGGCCCACTGGGTCTCGGACTCTGTTACCCACGTGGACATCAGGAGTTTGCCGCCGGGACGCAGCAGTCTTGCCCATGCGGACAAGACAAGCTGACGGTCCCGCCCTTGGAAGAAAGGCAGGAACGAATGGGCGACGATGGCGTCGACGGGCGCGGTGCGTGCCTCCCTGATATCGCCTTGCAGGATCTGCAGTTCTATACCCGTTTCACGTGCATAGGCGGCGTTCACGTGGCAGGGGGTCGCGCACTGGTCAACGAAGATGAGGGTCGGATTGCTCGCGGTGTCCGAAAACGCCTCGGCGACCAGCGCCAGTAAGCCGCTGTCCGCGCCGCCTGAAATCAGGATCCGCGCTTCGGGAAGGCGTGCGAACTCAGCGAGTTCCCTGTGAAAGAACTTGACGCCGGCCGGCGGCGCGCCGTCCAGTTCGAGCAACCGTACGATGCTCCAGCAGCGATGGTAGTCCACGCAGCCATGTGCAGGATCACATGTTTGTGGTGCAGTCTCCCAGCTGAGAAGGGACAGGGTCTCCAAGGGCTCGGAACTGCTCTTGATAATCGGGTGTTTCATTGGTGTGAGCTTCGGACACATGTCAGGGGTTGTGGTGTTTGTTGGCGAAACGCTCGCCTCAGTCTTCGGCGTACACGGCTTGTGGGCGGGTGTAGAACTGACGATCCCAGACGCCATGCTCCGGGGGGCCGAACTGGGAGGCCTTCCAGCCCCCAAAAGGCGCTTCGGGGTGGATGGCGAGCGGGCCTGTCCCAAAGCGCAGGATTCCAGCCTGCGCCTCCCCGAGGAAGCGTGTTCGGGCGTCGGGTCTCTCGCTCACAAGCCCGGCCACAAGACCATGAGCGACGCCATTGCATAAGGCCAGTGCATGTTCCAGGTCATCCGCGATCTGAATGACGGCGATGGGACCAAAGCTCTCCTCCTGGACGATTCTCGACGTATTGTCGGCACAGTACAGGAGCGTGGGAGCGTACCAGGCGCCGTGTTGCCACCCGTTGGGCCGCGCACCACCACAGATCAGGCGAGCCCCGTCTGAGATCGCCTGTCGGACCTTCTGGTCGATGGCTTCAAGCTGCTCGGCATCGATCAATGGCCCAATGACCGTGGCGGAATCTCGGGGATCGCCCAGGGGCAGTGATTCCGTCGCCCGTTTCATTTCGCGTTCGAAGGTCTCGGCAACGGACCGCTCCACGATGAAGCGGCGAATGGCCGTACAGCGTTGCCCGGAGTAGCTGAAGGCCGCCAGCGCAAGGTCCGGGGCTATCCCTTCTATGTCGGCGTCCGCCAGAACGATCAGCGCGTTGTTACCCCCCAGCTCCGCCTGGAGCGCCTTTCCGCCCGCGGCGCACATGGCGGCAACACTTCGACCACTGCTGACGGACCCGGTTAAGGAGACCGCGCGGACAGGCTCGGCGGTTACGATCAGGCGCGCAGTCTCCGGGCCACCGTGAACGAGCTGCAGCGCCTGCTTCGGAAGTCCGGCACGCTGATAACTGTTCATCAGGCTCTCGGCCACAGCCGCGGCCCGAGGGGAAGGTTTCCAGACCACTGCATTACCGAACGCCAGCGCAGCCGACGCCTTGGCAAGCGGGATGGCCAGCGGATTGTTCCATGGGGTGAGCAGGGCGATGACACCCAGCGGGCGGTGTCGGACGTTGATGCCGGGCCATCCGGGGCCGGACTCGGTTGCCAGGGTGATGGCCGCCCGCAGATGCTCCACGGCCCGTTCAAACTCTTCCTGTGAGTTCAACAGCGGCTTCTGCACTTCTTGAGTGATCAGGTCGATGAAGTACTCGCGCTCGTGTTGAATCTGTCTCAGCCATGCGTCGAGTTTGTCGGGCCAGTCGTGTTGAGAAGCTTCGTCGAGCACGTAGGCCGCGGCTTCTCTGATGGCCGCTTCAACATCGGCCGCGGAGTCGTGGTCATTACTCGATCCGAAGATTTGATCCATGGGACGGAAGCACGCGCAGCGCCCCTCCATCCATTGGCGGCTGGCTTCGGAGTGAATGGGATCGGGGCTGGCGACCGCATCGGAGACCACGAGGGTTTCGTACCCCCTTGAATAGGCGTCCAGAGCGGTTGCCCGGATGCATCCGTGGGTATACAGGCCGCTTAGCAGTAGCGTGTGGACATTCAGCGCTTTAAGCGTTGAGTCCAGGTCCGGATTGTCGAACCCGCTATAGAAGCGCTTTGTAATCACGGTTTCGCCCGGTCGGGGTTCCAGGGCCTCGGGCGTGCCGGCGCCCGCGCTTCCCCGGCGACAGAGAGGCGCGTCCCACGCGCGCCAATGGGGCATGGCGTCGTGACCATCCTCGGAGACGACGGTGTGGACATGTATGACCGGAATGCGCCGGGCCCGCGCCAGCGCCAGAACCCGGGCATTGGCCGCGATGACCTCTTCAGCCATGGGGAGCAGATCAGGGCGTCCCAGAAAATCCTGCTGCAAATCGATTAACAGTAGTGCGGCTTTCATGGCTTGAAGGCTTGCGCGCCAGGTTCCTTTTGCACCGGATTGGGTTGGCGTAAAAAGAGCGTCCTGGGCGGCATATCGGTTGCGGGCCGTCAGGGCGCTGGCGCCAGGCGAGTGACCCGTGCATGTGGTTGTTGCGTACGGGTGACCGTAGGGCTTAGGAGTATGCCCGCGCGACGCCGGTATGGGAAGCGGGCCATGTGCCTGAATCCGAAGCGCGCCCGACTATGGCAGAATGGCACCTGTTGCGGATAAAGGTTGCGGCGTCTGTGGGCCATGGGGTATGCCGTGGAGGGGGTGACTTTGTCACCTTGGCCGCATAAGCCGTCTCTCCTGCCGGTGCGGGGGCGCGGACTCCCGGAAAGGTCCCCGATGACTGTTGGAGCACTATCCCGATGTGGTTTTCGCGAACAGGGTTTCCACCGTGATCTTCATCCAAGGTACTCGGATCTATACCGGATATTCACGTTTTGGCCCGCCGACGGTCGCGTGGTTTGCGCTCGCCGTTTCCAATGCCCGCGCCGACTGCGGAGAAGATCTGCTCCTGGGCGGGTTGAGTCGCCTTGGCGTTCAGTCAGTCGCGGATCCTGAAACGCGGTTCGCCGACGACGTACCACGTGTCGTGCGTCTATACGTTCGGCTCCTTCACGCGCTGCTCGCCCATGCCGGGCATCAGGCCCGATGGGTTGGGGTTGAAGAGTTGCCTGAGGGAGACGGGTGCGCAGTGGCGATCGACTGCGAAGAGCCGGCCAGTTGCCTTGCCGCGGGGGAACTGGCCGCGGACCTGCTGGGGCTGATTCTCGATGGAGACAGCCTGGAGGGGCGGCAGTCCGCACTGGAGGAGTACCTGGTCTTCGCGTGTCCGCGGGCTGTTGATCCCAATTCGCGCCTTCTTATGGGGGCAGCCCGTGCTCGCGGGCTGCCCGCCCGGTGGCTCGACCAGGAGCCCTTCGCCGAAGCCCCCGAAGGCCGCGTGATACGCTTCGGACTGCTGCAGATGGGCTACGGTGCGCGGAGTCGCCTGTTCAGTGGCCCGATGCCTAAGATGCCCGATCTTCAAGTGTTGGCGGGAATCACTGACCGTGCTTCAGTGGTCTCCCGGCTGATGGAGGCAGGCGTCCCTGTTCCGGCGCAGGATCTTGATTTTCCCAATAAGAACTCGGCCGCCCGCGCGGTGCGAGGCGCCGAGCGACTCGGGTATCCCGTGACTGTCCAGTACCAGCTCCGGGAGGAGTTCTCTTATCGACATCCGAAGCGCCGGATGTTCGGCCCCCTGGCAAGCAGAGAGCAGGTGCTCGCGGTCTTTGAAGCAGCTGCCGGACCTGCGCGTAAGATTTGGGTGGAAAGGTATTGCTCTGGAATGCGGTGTCGTTTTCTCGTCATCGCGGGGCGCGTGCGATCCGTTGTGCTGCATGAGCCCCCCGTCATTGTAGGGGACGGTGTGACGACAGTTGACCAGTTGATCGCCCGGCAAGCAAATGCGGATCACACAGGCGTTGTGCGATCCGCATGGAAAAAAATGGCGAGCGGAGACTTGGACGTGGACCTTCGGCTGTCATTGGCGGGCCTCGGTCGCGACTCAGTTCCCGCCTCGGGATACCGTATCAACCTGCGTGCGGAGGGGACTTATTACAACGGCGGGCTTTGCCGTGACGTGACGGAGCTTACCGGAGAAGCCCTGAAGGGCCTTGCGGAGCGCGCGGTGGGGTGTTTTTCGCTCAATGAATTGGCCGGAGTCGACATGGCGGTCAGCGAACTGACCGGCCCTGCGGAAGCGCCCAACGCCGTGGTGCTCGATGTGTTGCCGGACCCCGATCTTGAGATCCACACCCATCCACATCTGGGACCCGGTTGCGACGTGGGTCGCCAACTGGTGGATGCGATCCTGCCTCGGGAGGCTTCGGCGAGGATTCCCCTGGTGGCGGTCACGGGCACCAATGGCAAGACCACGACCAGCCGCATGATCGGTCATATTCTTCGTCAAAGTTTCCGTTATGTGGGGATGGCTACCACCACGGGCGCCCTGGTGAATGATGAACAGCTTCGTGATGGCGATGTCGCGGGAGTGACGGGGGCCGCCTTGGTTCTGGCCGACGCGCGAACCGAGGTGGCTGTGCTGGAAACGGCCCGCGGAGGGTTGATCAAGCTAGGGGCCGGGTTTGATTCGTGTGACGTCGGCGTCTTCCTGAATGTGGCATCCGACCATCTGGGGCTGGACGGAGTGTATACGCTTGACCAGATGGCGGCAGTAAAGGGGGATGTGATCCGGCGTACAACCGGTACTGTGGTACTGAACGCGGACGATCATCGCGTGCTTGCAACGGGTGCGGGACGGCCGCCAGGAAGCGTGATTCTGGTCAGTCGCCATACTGATAATCCCACCGTCACGGCCCACCGGGCCGCCGGAGGGCGCGTGGTTGTGACGGAGGGCTCGGGAGAAGACGCGCAAATCCTCGCCTGCCACGGCGGAACCCGGGCCTTTTCCATGCCGGCAAACCACGTTGCAGCCACGCTCGGGGGCCGGGTGGCTTTCAATGTGGACAATGCGATGTTTGCTGTTGCGGCCGCGTGGGCGCTGGGCGTCCCGAACGATGCGATTCGCGTCGGCCTTGAGCGTTTCCAGGCAAGCTACGAGTTCAATCCTGCCCGTTTTAATGTGGACGACACGCTGTCTTTCCGCGTTGTCATTGATTATGCCCACAACGCAGACGGGATGCGCGTGCTTTGCGGGGCCTTGAGGGCGTTATCGCGACCGAAACGACGGATCATGTTGCTGACTACTTCCCGCAGCCGATCTGACGAAGAGATTCGGGAGTTTGCACGCGCTGCGGCCGCCGAGCACTTTGATCGGTATGTCTGCTGCGTTCGGGGGCAGTCGACCGGGGTACCGGAACTGCTCCGCGACACGCTCCTGGAGGAAGGTATTCCCGAAGATGGAATCTCCACGTTGCACGACATGGAGCAGGCAGTGACCGAGGCCCTTGATTGTGCCTGCCCTGGGGATCTGGTTGTGCTGCTTGGCGGCAAGACGGCTCCAATGATGCGCAGAAAGATTCAGGAGCGTGCCGCCGAGGCGACTTCGGTTCCAGTCTGATCCTTGAGCGGAACGCTTTGCGCTCCAGCAGGTCGATCGGCTTGAAATGGGGTCGGAACCGAATGGCACTTACTTAAGCTTCTTGGGATGCCCATGAATCTGGATTTTCTCTCTCGCCAGAAGTCTTGGTTTCGTGAGTAGAGGATAGGGTTCTGGTCGTCGTTTGACGGCCCTTGGCTCGATACGTCCGGGGGCGATCTCCGACGCGCTGCTGGGCGATCAGCACGAACAGGGCAGAGAGCGCGTCGTCATGATCGGTTTCCATGCCTCGTTGACGCCAAATCACCCAGATCTGGAGGGTGTGCTTGAAGCTCAGTTCGCGGGCCAGAGAGTTCGCGAACACGGCGGCCTGAGCCATCCAGTCGGGCTTGATCTTCGGTTTGGTGATGGTGATCGGATGATCGTACTGGCCGAGCCGATGGCCGCGGCGAAAATCCGTGCTGCGACGGCGTGCGCCCTGTTGTTCGAACACTGCATCCACACCCCGTTCCTGCAGGTCGCACAATAGGAAATAGGTGGCGTAGTACGCGTCGCCCAATAGCAGGTCCCCGGATTGCAGCGTATCCACAAGCGTGCGCAGCAGGGCCTGTCCATCGCCGCCTTTGCCGTGATACGGCCCGATGGCCGCATTGAGGAGCGCGCCGCTGCCCAGGCACACGAGGCCCACCAGCCGGCACAGCGGGAATCCCAGACCGGGTTGTTGGCTGCGCGGTTGCGGATACGCGGCCTGATTGGCCGGGGTGTCGGGCATCGTTACGGTGGTGCCATCCACCAGGCGCACCGCACGCCCTTGCCAGAGCCATGTGGCCGGCACACGCTCGCTCACCCACTGCCCGGCATGGCGGGTCAGCGTGCCCAACATCTCCAAGGGCAGGCGCTGGCGGGCTCGGCAATATGCCCCGGTGTGTGTGTGCTACGCCTGGGCCAGAAACATCGACAAGGTCTCGGTCGGTGGAAACAGACGCTCCCGATGATCAGGCAGCAGAGATTCCAGCGGTTCCAGCAGGTCCGGGCTGGTGAGCAGGTTGAAGAACTGGTAGGAATCGGTATGGGTGGCACAGCGGCGAACGCGTCGCTGTTGATGCGCACAGGCACGGCGGGTAGGATGCATCAAGGCTGACTCCTCGGCGATGGGTGGTGTGTTTCGCAGCTCACACCTTATCACCTTGGGTCAGCCTTTTTGCTTTATCGCTCAATCAGTTGTGCTTAAGTAAGTGCCATTCGGGTCTGAGGGGGCTCACTCATCAGGGGACTGCCTGTTCGGGGCGGCCACAGGTCGCCTGTGACGGCAAAATCGATGACTCCGGATTATTCGGGCCCCTGCGTGACACTGTCAAGGCGAGTCCATCCGCATCCCGGCGGCTAGGGCCCGGGTGCCTGTCTGCCGGCCGCTCTCGGATCCGTGGGCCGGCCACTTATTCCCTGAACATGGCCGGTCGCGGTGGATCCCCTTCGTCGTGCACGGTTCAGTTGCGCAAATCCGGCGCACCTGCTGGATCCGTCTGATCGGGATGGACCCAGGTGCAACCGACGGCCGCTACCGTGCGTATTGATGAGAGACAGGACCGGTCGGGAGAGGGCATCCGTGCGCCAAGAGTATCTTCAAAGTATCCGTTTTCAGCTCACCCTGTTGCTGATCTGTCTTCTGGCGGTGTTTGCGGGCGCATCCGTCTACGCGCTGGACTCAGCTGAAAAACGCCGGCAGGAACAAGTGCTCGTGGCGGCCACGGCCAATCTGCAGCTGGCAACCAATCTGATGCGCCAGCAGGCGCTTGATTACCTGACCACGCCGGCGCGCGACTATCCCACCTACTACAGGGATGTGCGGCTGTACTACCAGGATCTGCTGCGCCACATGGACACCTTTGACAGCCACCTCGGTGCCGGTGGTCCCGTGCCCGAGAAACCGCTCGGTGTTCATGCCGGTCGCCATCACGCAGTGGTGGAGGCAGGCCGGAGCTGGTCCCGATTCCGCGAGGGGCTCGTCAGCGCGCTCGGGGATGATCCCGAGACCCCCCGGCTCGAATGGGCCGTGGAATACATCATCGACCATGGGGACGGTCTGGAGGCCGCCACGCGGGCGCTGCATCGGGCTCTGGAAGAAGCCGCCTTGGCGGGCATGTCGGCCCATCAGCGCATGATTCGCATATCGTCCGTTACGGCGCTGTTGATCATGCTCGTGGCGGTCTGGTGGCTGCAATCCCGTGTCCTGCGGCCGCTCAAGCAGACTTCCGAGGGTTTCAAACTGGTGGCCCAGGGGCATTTCGGTCATCGGTTGCCCGTTCCCGGGCGCAACGAGATCGGCCTCATGGCCGAGTCCTTCAATAACCTCTCCGATCGGCTGCATGCCCTCTTCATGCTGATCGACAGGATTCAGCAGGCGGAGGACCCCGAACGCATGCTGACCATTATATGGCCCGACCTGGAAACGCTCGTTCCCATGGACTGGGCCGGACTGATTCTGGCGAGTCCGGATGGGGCTGCGGCGACCCTGGAGCATGCCGCGTACCGCGGCCGGGCCGTTCGGCCTGCAGTCCGGTGGTTCACGATTCAGGACGGGCAACTGCGTATTGCCCTGAGCGAGGATCGTCCCCTGCGCATTCCCGAGATGGGCGACGTGATCACGCCGTCCGAGCCCCTTCAGTTGGAGGAAATGCTGTACGAACAGGAACTTCATTCGGCCCTGATCCTCCCGATCCGGGGCGAGCATGGAAACGCCGGCGCACTCGTGCTCGCGTGCCAGCGCAGCAACGCCTACCTGTTGTCGCACCTGTCATTGATGACGAATCTGGCCGGTCTGATCAGCAGCGCGCTGCGCAAGACAGTCCTCATGGAGAATCTGGTGATCAGTGCCGTGGAGGGCCTGGCGAAACTGGCGGAGCACCGCGACCCGGAAACCGGCGATCACCTGACCCGCATGCGCCTTTACGCCACCATCATCGCCGAACGGCTGGGAGAGGATCCCGAGCTCAGGGACACCGTTACGCCACAGTTCACGCGGGACGTGTATCGCTTTGCGCCCATGCATGATATCGGGAAGGTGGGTATTCCGGACCATGTGCTGCTCAAGGAGGGGAAGCTGAGCGACGACGAACGCGGTCTCATGAACCGCCATCCCATGATCGGGGGCGAGGTCCTGCGGGAGTGCGAAAAGCAGCTGCAGAAGGTGGGATTCCGCGTGTTCCAGACCGCCATTGAGATTGCCGAGGGGCACCATGAGCGTTTCGATGGCCGGGGCTATCCCCGTGGATTGCAGGGTGATCAGATCCCCCTGTCTGCGCGGATCGTGGCGGTGGCCGATGTCTTCGACGCGCTCACGTCGCGCAGACCCTACAAGGAGGCCTGGCCGGTGGAGCGGGCCCTGGCCTGGCTGAGGGAGCACGCGGGCACGCAGTTCGATCCGAGGGTGGTGCGTGCCATGCTGGACTCCCTGACCAGGATCATGCCCGTCTACGAGCGGTTCAGGCATGTCTGACGTCGTGACCGGTTGCACGAAACCTCGGGGGCCGCACGGGGTCCGCATTCGCCTCCCCGGCCGGGTGGATGGCCCCCGACGCAGCTCCTGAGTGGCCGGTAAGAAGCATGTAAGACCCGATCCCCTATACAGGAGGCTGTTTGCATCATCAGGGGCATCGGTCATGAGATCACGTCATTGGCTTTCGTCCGCAGGATTCGTTCTTGCGGTGTGTTTACTGGGTCCCGCCGTGGCGCAGGACTGCAAGGACGTGGAGGGGGGGGATCATCCCGCGGTGCCGCGCTATGCGGATGCCTGCCTGATCGCCCATGTGGCGCGCGCCTACGACGACCTGCAACTGCCCACCGGGCCGGCTGTCCAGCGCGACGGGTCGTGGGCGGCGGAGCGCTCGGAGGCGCTGGAGGGCCGAAGCACGCGCCTGATGTACCTGATCCCGCCCGGCAGGAGCGCCCTCGAGGTCTTCAGGAACTATGAACGATCGCTGACCGAGCGCGGCTTCGAGGTCGCGTTCTCCTGTGCCGGAGACGCCTGTGGCGGAAGGGGCGGCGATGGCATGGGACGACTGATCTACCCCTCTCATCGCCAGATTGGCCAGCCGGGCCAGCATGCCTATTCCGCGTTCATGCTCGGCGTGTCGGACCGGAGATATCTGGCGGCACGCAGCGCTGACGGGAGGATGTTCGTGGGACTCTTCCTGGCCGAGGCCGACCACACCTTCCTGCGCCAGGACAAGCGCCGCGTGGCCGTGCACCTGGACATCATCGAACTCGAAGAGATGTGAAGAGCGCATGGTGGATGCGGCGGCGATGGCCGTGAGCATCGGCGAAACCGGCAGCGTCAGGCTCGACAATGTGTACTTCGAGTTTGCCGCAGCGACCCTGACCGCCGAATCGGATGCGGCGATCGCGGAGATGGCCCGGCTTCTCGGGGACAATCCGGAACTGGAGATCTATGTCGTCGGCCACACGGACTCGGTGGGTGCGTACGAGACCAATCTCGATCTCTCACGGCGCCGTGCCGAAGCCGTGGTCCAGGCACTGGTGAGTCGCCACGGTATCGAGGCCACGCGGTTGGTCCCCGCCGGCGTCGGCCCTCTGGCGCCCGTCGCCAGCAACGCCACCGAAGCGGGGCGCGCGGAGAATCGCCGGGTGGAACTGGTGGCCCGCTGAGCGATCCACGGGGGGCCGTTCGTCAGGCGCCTGTCCATGAACCGGTCGGCGGCAATGAAGCCAGCATCGGGTGTGATGGGCAGAGGGGTGTAAGAGGGCTGTAAGACCTGCTCCGGGACACTGGTTCGCGGGCCGGGACGGATTTCGCGCCTTCACTCAATCAGCCTGACCACGGTTGCGAACCGGCAAGCCCAGGGGCTGGCTAGCATCGGAGTTCACTTGGAGGAAGCGATGAAACAGTTGATGTTTGTTGTCATGATCGGCGCCCTGCTGCTGGCGGGGTGCGGAGGGGGTTCGTCCGGCAGCAATCCGACGGCAGACGCCGGAACCGGCACGGGCACAGATCCCGGCACAGACCCCGGCACCGGCGCTGATCCGGGAACTGATCCGGGCACCGGCGCGTCGGGCTCGGCGCTGGATTGCCTCAATCCGCAACTCCTTGCCGCGGGCACCATGTTCCAGACCACGACCAGGACGGTCGACGATGAGGGGACGACCGTGCTGACCTCCACCGCGACCGTCATGGGCGACGACTTCTTCAACGGGCAGTCCGTCACCCGGGTGTCCGTGGCCGTGACGGGCGATGAAGAATTCACTGCGGATCACTTCATGCGCATCCAGAACGGATCCGCGGGGCTGACCTACGGTGCGGAAATGACCCTGGGCGACTTCGTGACCACCGTGGTGAATGACCCCTATGCGCTGGAGCGCTTCGACCTGTCGGCCGGGCAGAGCTATTCGCACAGCTATACCAGTACCGTGACCTACACGGATACCGCCTCGATGACCGAGCTCATGGTGATCAAGTCCGAGGTCCAGACGGGAACCACCTATGTGGGCCGTGAAACCATCACGGTCGAGGCGGGCACCTTCGACACCTGCCGCTTCGACGAGACGATGACGATCCAGGTGGTCGGGTTCCCGGTGGCGAACACCATCAGGGGCACCACGTGGATCGGTGTCGGCAACGGCCTTCAGATCATGTCGATGGACGACGAGGAGGATATCGAATTGCTCTCGGCGTCCATCAACGGCACACCGGTCACGGGGAACTGATCTGCAGCCGTGTTGAGTTCCTGATGGTCTGTGGAAGGCGCCCTTCGGGGCGCCTTTTTTATTCCGATGATCATGTGCGCGGCAGGGGTGCCGCCTTGCGCAGTGCTGCGGGCTGGTTTGACACGCGGATGGCCGGCGTGCGTCGCCGGCAGGCGGGACGGAGTGGTCAATGATCGGTCGGGGCGGCTGCGGCGGTGAACAACAAGGACGGCGGCTGCGGGGAAACGCCATATCTCCCGCAGCGCCGCCAATCTCGGAGTCAGATGTCGCGCGACCGCAGGTTGGCCTTCCTCAGACGCAGACTCAGGCTCTTGAGCATGCCCAGGCTCAGCTCCGGGTAATTGATGATCAGGCCCCGGAGCTTTGACTTCTCCAGGGAGAGCACCACCGAGTCGTCCAGGACATGTGCGGTGGCGGAACGCGGCAGCCCGTCCAGCAGGTTCATCTCGCCGAAACACTCGCCGGGTCCGAGTTCGGTGAGAAACTCCTCCGCCGCCCGGGTGGGGCGCAGATAGACGCCGATCCGTCCGGACAGCAGGAAGTACACCCGGTCACCGTGTTCCCCCAGGTCGAACACCCGGTCGCCACTGAAGTACCTTTCCTCCTCAAGATGCCGGGCGACCACCCCAAGGTCTTCGGTGGGTAGCTGATCGAAGATCGGCGATTGCTTGAGCAGGAGGATGCGTTCGAACAGATCGGCGGTCATGCGTTGCGGGTCCTCCGGTCAGGCATGGGTTGATTGCGCGGGGTGCAGGGGCGGTTGCCGGCCCCACCGTGCCGGCCGTTCATCAGAGGACGGCCATCGGTCTGTCCGCTCCGGTCCGGGCTGTCCGCTCGCAATGTGTCACGCACTCGCGCAGCCAGGGGTCCGTGCGCTGCAGACCCCACTGAAACAGGGCCTCCAGAGAGTCGAACGTGAGCGGATCGCGGCCGCCGTCACCGTCGTCTTCGAGCAACGAAAGCAGTGAGCGCGCGAGCCCCTGGTGGCTGATGTTGGCCAGCAGTTCACACGCGTCGGCGAACTGGCGCGGGTCCTTGCTTTGCAGCCCCGCGCGCAGGGCCGCGATCTCCTGATCGTCCGCCGAGGCTTGCAGGGCGAGAAGCGCCAGATCGATGAACTGATGCATGCGCTCCTCCAGTACGTGATCCAGCAATCGCAGCCCGGCGGCGAGACCGGGGGCTGCCCGGCGAAGTGTCGCCCTGGCTCCGCGCATCCTGCGGGCATCCGCCGCCCTGGCAAGGCTGACCTCGAGCATGACGTCGGGCGGAGCACCGATCTCGATGAGGCGGGTAATCATGGCCTCCTGGGCCCGGGGTGAGCTCATGTCCTGACCGGTGAGACAGCGGCACAGGAAGTCGACCGGGTCCTGGTGAGGTTCGGCCATGACCCGGACGGCCGTGACCCGTACACGGGGATGAGCGTCCTGAACCCCCGCGATCAGCACCTGTTGCCGCATGTCCGGCGGCAGCAGGTGGACGCAGCGCAGACAGGCCTCGCGGATCGACGGGTCCGGATGGGCATGAAGCGATACCACCGGATCGGTGAACCATGTGGCATCCGGCCCGGCGGGCCGGTTGCGAAGCGCCTTTAGGGCGGCCCGCACGAAACGGGTGTCCTCGCACCCCAGCAGGCGCATCAGCGCATCGCGGCTGCCGCCGTACAGGGGTTCACGGCTGTGAAAGTCCTGCAGTTCGGGCAGCAGCAGTTCGACACCCGTCAATGTCAGCTGGGGGGACGGGTCGCGCAGCAGTTCCAGCCAGGCATCCAGCGCCGCCTGCTCCAGTTCCGGCACCGGGTAGTGCAGTGCGCCGTAGATGCCCGCTGCCCGCAGGCGCGGCTCGTGGCGTTCGAGCAGTCGGAGTACGCTGGAGCGCGCCTGCGGGTCGCACACCTCGAACAGGGCGAACAGCAGGGTGGCATCGAGGCGCACGTCCCCGCTGCCGAGGTGCACCCGCAACCGGTCCCGGAGATGCGTGGATTCCAGTGGCCGCAGCATGCGGATGAACTGGTCCCGGGTCGCACGTCCGGCCGTTTCAAGGCGCCGTGGCAGCACCTCGGTGGCGCGTTCCGGTGCCGAGCGCAGAAGGACACGCGCATAGGCCAGGCTGATCTCGTCATTGTCGTGCATCACGCCCCGCTCAATGTCGCGGACGGCCTGCCCGTCCCCGCTGCGGGCGAGGTCGCGGATCTGCTGTTCGGGCAGGAAGAGACGCTCGCGGAGGTTCTGCACGATCTCGCGAATATAGGCGGCGTTCATCCGGTGGCTGAAGAACAGAAAACCGGCGGCGGCAATGATGCCGAGGAGTGCCAGATAGCGCGTGCTGTCCAGCGGCTGGGCTGCCCACAGGAACAGGCCGGCCACCAGCAGCGCCAGCGGCATCACGATGACGAGCGACATGGCCCGGGCCCGCCCCTGAAGCTGGCCCGGCAGCGCCGCCATGAAAACATTGTGCACCGGGTTTCGAAACGCCGGCATCAGTGCATCCTTGTTGAAGCTTCCGAGAATAGCCGCCGGCAGACTGAAGCTGGCAAACAGCGCGGTGAAGCTCAACAGGCTGGTGGCGGGAAACACGAGGTTGACGGACCTGACGCCGAAACGGCGGATCACCCGGTTGGTGACGAAGACCTGCAGGAGCAGCGCGATCGTGCTGGTCACCGCGGTGAGTATCCCGAAGAAGGCGCTCAGCGATTCCTCGGTCTCGAAGCTGTGGGTATAGACCCGGTTGACCGAGTAGCTGAGCACGTAGACCGAGATGACCATGAAGAAGAGTCCCACAGAAGCCCACTTGAGCAGGGGCGAGGCCCCGAGCAGTCGGACCCCCTGGCGGACCTGAGTCACCGACTGCCTGAGTCTCGAGCGTTCCTTGCGGGGGGCGCGGAAGTAGGGCGAGACGCCCCGTCGCCGATGCCACAGCGTCAGCAGCGCGAAGCTCGTCCCGAGCAGCGCCGCCCAGACCAGCAGGACATTCTGCACACCCAGTGCCCTTGAGGCGAAGGCGAGAAACAGTCCGCCGGCGATCACGCCGATCGTGTGTCCCGCGAGGATCACGGGGATGAGCCGCTTCGACTGGGTCTGGACCAGATTCTGTCCGAGATAGAGCGCACCGTGGATCAGCAACAGTTCGGATGCGACCTCGTAGAGCAGGAAGTACGCCGGATAGACCAGGTCGGAACCCCCGAACGTGATGGCGGCCCAGTTGAGCGCCAGCAGGCCGGCGAGGGTGCCGAGCAGAATCCTGAAGAAGCGCTCCGACGGGATCAGGTCGACAAAGGCGGCGTAGATCAGGGCGACGCCCGCGAGGAGCACGCTGACCAGGACGTACATGACCGGCAGGTACTCGATCCCGTAGCGCTTGAAGAAAAGCGCATCGGTGGTGCCCCTCCCCAGGGCCATGCCCACACCGATCGTGACGAACAGCGCGAAGAAATAGCCGACCTGCGCCCCTTCCCCGGGGCGGATCAGCAGCATCGCTGACAGGCGATTCAGCACAGAGGGGTTCGCGCCACGGGCATGGCTGGACGGGGCCGGATGGTTGCGGCGTTCCCCCGTGCCGCGGCAGTGCCCGCCTGCGCCTCACCCTCGCAGGCCACCGTCGTTCGGGCGGGCTCATGAACCCCTTGCATACCTATGGCGACAGTGCTCCGAAGCGGGCCGGCGGGCGGCGATGTTGCGTGTGCTGTTCATAGGCGTACGCCAGCCGAAACAGTACATGCTCGTCGAACGGCCGGGCGAGAAACTGCAGGCCGAGCGGCAGGCCCGACGCGGTGAACCCCATGGGCACGGTGATGGCCGGCTGACCCGTATGCGGCGCGATCACGGGGCTGTTGTTGCCGTGGGGACTGTCGAGATCGCCGATTCGGCGCGGCGGGTTGCTCCATGTCGGATAGATGACGGCATCGACCCACTGCTCGTCCATGGCCCCCAGCACGGCATCCAGCAGCGCCCTGCGGCGGGGGTCGCCGTCCACATCCACACACGGGGGCTGCATCTCATGGGGCGGCACGTCAACCGCCATCGCCCACGCGATGGAGCGTTCGTTGTGCGCCAGGTAGCGTCCTGCCGAGACGATTTCGTCCAGGGTGCGCACCGGCGCCGCGTCGCCGAGGTCCCGCAGATGATTGGCGAGATCGAAGCGGAAGCGGCTGCAAAAGCCCGTCGCGTTGCGCAGCATCTCGAAGTCGAACACCTCGAACGGATCCACCAGAACGGCACCGGCGTCCCGCAGGTCATGCAGGGCCTGCTCCATGATGCGCATCACTTCCGGGTCGGCATCGGCCGTCTGGTACAGTTCGCGCATCACCCCCAGGCGCGCCCCCGACAGGCCACCGGTGTCCAGATAGGCCCGATAGTCCTCCCTGAGCCTCTCCTTCCCCCGCTCTGTGAGCGGATCGGCGGGATCATGGCCGGCGATCACGCTGAAGGTGATCGCTGCATCCTCCACGGTGCGCGTCATGGGGCCCGCGATATCACGGTTGAGCAACAGGGGCACGATGCCGTGACGGCTGGTTGCGCCCAGCGTCGGACGCAGTCCGACCAGGGCCAGGTGGGCAGCCGGACCGCGAATGGAATTGCCCGTGTCCGTGCCCAGGCCGATGATGCCGAAAGCGGCGGCGATGGCGGACGCCGTGCCCCCGCTGCTGCCCGCGGGGACCCGTTCCGAATCGTAGGCGTTGCGGGTCTCGCCACGTGTCGAGCTGATGGTGTGAAAGGGGCTGAAGGCCCATTCCCCCATGTTGGACTTGGCTACCACGATCGCCCCTGCTTCACGCAAGCGCTTCACGATGAACGCGTCCTCGGCCGCAACGAAGCCCTGCAGGGCGATTGCCCCGGCCTCCGTGGGCATGTCGGCCGTATGCATGTTGTCCTTCAGAATCACGGGCATGCAATGCAGCGGCGCCATCTCCCCCCGGTCGCGCCAGGCCCTGTCCAGCGTGTCGGCCCGGCGCATGGCGTTCGGGTTGATGTGCGCGATGGCATTCAGGCCGCCGGCCTGATCGTATGCCGAGATCCGGGCCAGGTGGCGGGCGGTCAGCTGCCGGCAGCTGAACCGGCCCGAGCGCAGACCCTCGCGGGCCTCGCCAATGGTCATCTCGACGACATTGAACTGCGCACCGCCCTCGTCGCCCGTGGCCCAGGCAATCGGGGCGGCCAGTATCAGGGTCAGGCAGGCGAGCAGGACACGGTGTGTCACGGGTCGGCTCCGATTCGGCCGGCCACGGCCGCCATCAACGGGCCACCGAGAAGTAGAAACGCTCGCTCATGGAGCCCATGGAGAAGTCCCCCAGCAGAATATGCTCGTTGGTGTCCCGGGCGTGGACGGTCCAGTAATAGTAACCGCCGGGCTCCAGCAGATCGCCGGGCAGCTCCGCCCTGGGTTCGTCCAGCAGGGCGGTACTGAAGATCCGCTGATCGGTCCAGGCATCACGCAGGTAGGCCTGGTAGTAGCGTGCGCCGGGCACCGGCGCCCAGGACAGGGCCTCGGGCATGGTGATGTCCTCGGCATCCCGGGGCGGATCGGGCATGCTGACGCGCTCCAGCCGGGAAAGGGTGACGAAGTCCCGGCCCTCGGCCGTGCTTCCGCTGCGTGTCCGGACCCGGATGCGGTACCAGCCGACCGAGGCCGACGGGGGCACGTCGATGTCGAGCATGAAAACCCGCCTCTCGGGCCGACCCTCCCGCCGCAGCGGGATGAATCTGTCCTTGTCCAGGCTGACCAGCGCGGTGCCGTCCGGCATGTAGACGTCCATGGAGACGACGTCCTCGAAGTGCTCGGTCGAGAACAGCACCTTGAAGTACTCGGGGCGCTCGGGCCAGTTGCAAAGGTGGATGTCAAAAAAGCCCAGTTCTGTGTAATGCGGGTCGGTGGCGAGCACGCTGGAGTTGGCCGACAGCGGGCCCGCCAGGGCGGCGTTCATCAGCCAGGCGAACAGCACGCACGGCAAGGGTGCAAGGATACGGCTCATGACCGGATACCTCCCGCAATCAGGTGACCGCCTCGCCCTGCCAGGCCGACATGCCGCCCTTCATCGACACCACGTTGTAGCCGCGTTGCTTGAGCAGGAAGGCGGCCACGGCGCTGCGCTTGCCGCTGAGGCACACGGTGATGAAGCGATCGTTCCGATCGAGCATGCCATCGGCGCGCTGGCGCAGCTCGTGGAGCGGCAGGTGAATGGCCTCGGGGATGTGGCCGTCCTCGAATTCCTCCATGTAGCGTACGTCCACCACCTTCCAGTCATCGTCGATCATGCCCGGCACGCTGCCGGGCGGGATCTCCTCGATCATGGGGCGGGACATGAGTTCCCGGAAGTCCTGCTCCGCGAGCACCAGCAGTTCGCCGTCCTCGATCATCTTGACCGTGGCATTGCGCGTGCCGCCGGTCACCAGGGCCTCGTCGCCGAAGGTGTCGCCATGGCCCATGGTGTCAACGAGCTTCAGGTCGCCCTCGAACGGGTCCTCCTGCCAGACCTCGGCCCGGCCGGACCAGATGAGGTAGAAGGCGTCGCCCCGTTCGCCCTGGTTGACGATCACCTCGCCAGCGCTGACCCTGCGCGAGACCATCTGCCTGAGGGCCTGGGTGACATGTTCGAGGGGGAGCTGCTTGAAGGCGTTGGTGTGCATGACCGAGAGCAGCCGCTGGACCAGCGCTTCGCCGCCCGACTGCTTGGCGTAGGCGGCCAGTTCCGCCCAGGAGGCCAGGGTGTCCAGGAACTCCGCGTCGGCGAGCAGGACCACGGCATTCTCAAGGGCGCGCAGGGAGGTCCCGTCCGCGCCTGTCTGCACCATGCGCTCCCGGGTTCCGGCGAGATCCAGCGGACCGTCCTCGGCATCCAGTTCCACCGTTCCGGAGAGGACGGTCACCCGCTGCCCGGGCTTGCGGGTCACCAGATTCTCCCCGGCCAGCAGCGGGATGACCCGCACCTCGTCACCGAGGCGATCGCGGGCCAGATCGCTGAGCTTGGTGTAGGGCTCGATGGCCAGGTTGCGCAGATAGTCGAACAGCTCCGATGAGATGAGCGGCGCCCTGTTCATGTGGGTATCCCTCCTGTGGTGTTCGTGCCCCGCCGGTGTGTGCCGCCGGGTGTGGTCGTTAGCCCCGGTCAGCCGGTGGCGCCCGTTCCCTGCATGTCCTGCGCGTCGTTGCAGACCGGCGGGTTGAAGTGCAGCCAGGTGGACACGCCTCCGGAAAGCAGGCTCGCCCGGTAACCGTGCTGGCTCAGCAGACGGATGGCGTTGTAGGCGCGCACGCCCACGCGGCACACCACCTGGATGGCCCGGTCGCGCGGCAGTTCGTCCAGCCGCCCCCGGAGTTCATCCAGGGGGATGTGCATGCCGCAGGGCATGGGGTCGTCGCGCACTTCCTCGGCGGTGCGCACGTCCAGGACCAGCGCGTCGTCGCGGGCCAAATCGTCCCAGTGGGTGATGGTCAGATCGCCGCGCATGGCGTTGGCGGCCACCATGCCCACCATGTTCACCGGGTCCTTGGCGGCCCCGTACTGGGGCGCGTAGCACAGCTCCGCCTCCTCCAGGTCAAACACCGTGGCCCGCATCTGGATGGCCATGGCGATGACGTCGATGCGCCGCTCGACACCCTCGGCACCCACGGCCTGGGCCCCCAGCACCTGGCCGTCGGTGGGATCGTAGAGGAGCTTCATGTTGATGGTGCTGGCGCCGGGGTAGTACCCCACGTGATTGTTCGGGTGGGCGTAGACCACCTCGTGGGGGAGGTTCATGTCGCGCAGGCGGCGTTCGTTGACGCCGGTGGCGGCGAGCGTCAGGCCGAAGGCGCCGCACACGGCGGTGCCCTGGACACCCCGGAAGCCGCGCTGCCTGCCGCTGATCACGTCTGCCACCAGCCGTCCCTGCCGGTTGGCGGGACCCGCCAGGGGCACGCCCGCAGGCTGGCCGGTGAGGGCGCAGGTCACCTCCACGGCATCACCCACCGCGTAGATCCTCGGGTCGCTGGTGCGCATGGCGGGATCGACCGCGATGTGTCCCCGGGGTCCGAGATCGAGCCCGCAGTCCCGGGCGAGGCCGCTCTCCGGGCGCACGCCGATGGCCAGGACCACCATGTCCGTCTCCAGCTTCTCCGCGCCGGAGAGGGTGGCCACCAGGGCACCGCGCCGGCTGCCGGACTCGAAGCCGAGTACCTCCGTGCACAGGCGAAGGTCGATACCCGCGCCGGTCATGGCGGTGGCCAGGGGCTGGACCATCTCCGGATCCATGGCCGCCATCACCTGGTCCGCACGCTCCACGAGGGTGACCCTGATACCCAGGGCGTGCAGGTTCTCTGCCACCTCGAGACCGATGAAGCCGCCCCCCACCACCAGCGCGTGGCGCACCTTGCGGCCGGTGATCCATTGCTTGATCCCGTTGCTGTCCGGGACCGTGCGCAGGGAGAAGATCCCCGGCAGATCGATGCCCGGCAGCAGCGGGCGGATCGGCTGGGCCCCGGGGGAGAGAACCAGGTGATCGTAGGCCAGTTCGTAGGGTTCGCCGCCGGCCGGATGGACGGTCACCTGCCTGCGCTCCCGGTCGATGGCGGTCACGGCGTGCCCGGTGCGCACGTCGATGTCGAAGCGGCGCCTGAAGAATTCGGGGCTCGCCAGCAGCAGGTCGTCCTCGTTCTCGATGACACCGCCGATGTAGTACGGCAGACCGCAGTTGGCGAAGGAGACGTGGGGGCCGCGTTCCAGGATGATGATGTGTGCGTTTTCGTCGTTGCGGCGCAGGCGGGCGGCGCAGGAGGCACCCCCGGCCACACCCCCGATGATGACAGTCGTCTGTCTGTCCATGATGCCGTCCCCCCTGCCTGCGGCGGTTCGATTGCATGCCCCGGAACGCCGGGGCCCGCTGCCCGCCTTGCGGCGGGCGGTCATGGCGAGTATCCATCCGGCCTTCTTACACCCCTCTTACAGCCGGTCGCCTATTTCTCGGTGCGCGTCCAGCTGCCGTCCCAGTCAGGCGCCAGGGTGTCGGCACGCAGGCCGGCCAGACGCTCCAGGTAGAGGACGTACAGGCCGCAGTCGGGGTGCTCCGAGCGCAGGGCGGCGAACCGCTCGGCGGCCTCTTCCCAGCGCCGGGCCCGGAACGCGGCCAGCGCCGCGTCGTGGTGGCGCAACTCGTCGAGCAGCCCCGGGCCTGCCTCGTCACGCCGGCACACCGGCTCGTAGACGTGCACCGGGCGCTCCTTGCCCTTGACCCTGACCAGGTCAAGCTCCCGCCACACGAACTGCTCGCCCGCCAGTTCCCGGGTGCGCTCGCCCACCACCAGCCCGACACCGTAGTACTTGGTGGTTCCCTCCAGCCGGGAGGCCAGGTTCACGGCATCGCCGAGCACCGTGTAGGCGCGCCGGTACTCGGAGCCCATGTCGCCGACATTCATCATGCCGCTGTTGATGCCGATGCCGATGCTGATCTCCGGCAGGCCGAGACGGACGAACTCCCGTTTGAGGGCCTCCGTCCCTGCAAGCATCGCCAGCGCTGCCTCGATGGCGTGCACGGCATGGTTCGGGTCGCGGACCGGGGCGCCCCAGAACGCCATCACCATGTCACCGACGTACTTGTCGATGGTGCCCCGGTGCTCGAAGATGATGCGCGTCATGGGCGTGAAGTAGCGGTTGAGCAGCTGCTTGAGTTCGTCGGCCCCCAGAGTCTCCGAAAGGGTGGTGAAGCCGCGGATATCGGAGAACAGGACGCTCAGTTCCCGCTGCTCGCCGGCGAAGCCGAAGTCCCCGGGCCGCTCGCTCATCTCCTCCACCAGTTCCGGGGGCACGTACTGGCCGAACATCCTCTTCAGGCGCCGTTTCGTGCGGGCCTCGAAGAAGAACCCCCAGCCGAGGTTGAGGGCGCCCAGCAGGGCGATGAGCAGCATCGGCGCGGCCAGGTCCAGCACCAGCCCGCGTGTGCTCCACAACCAGCCTGTTCCCAGGATCAATGCCCCCGCCGCCACCAGCGTGGACATGAACAGCGCCGGGGCGGAGACCCGCGGCAGCCAGAACGCCAGCGGCACCCCCACCAGCAGGGCGATGACCAGGTTCGCCCCCCTGGCCCAGGGGGGCTCCACCAGGAAACGGTTGTCGAGCATCGCCGCGATCAGGTTGGCGTGCACCTCCACGCCGGGGAAGACCGGCGCCACCGGCGTGGCCCGCAGATCGAACAGACCGGGTGCGGTGGTGCCGATGAGCACGATCGCGTCCGCGAGGGCATCCGGGTCCGCCTCTCCGGCGAGCACCTCCCAGGCCGGCAGGTAGGGGAAGCTGCCGTAACCGCCCCGGTAGGGCACCAGCATGCGCCCCTCGCCGTCGGTGGGTACCCCGAGGGTATCGTCCAGCCAGACCCGTTCGATGTGATCCACGCCGGCGATGGGATCCGCCTCCAGGCGCACCTGGTCGAGCAGCAGGTAGCGGCGCACCGCCTCCACCGCCAGGGAGCCGTACAGCCGGTCATCGTGGCGGGCCAGCAGCGGCACCCGGCGCACCACGCCGTCCGCGTCGGGCAGGAAGCTGAAGAATCCCGCCGCGGCCGCCGCCTGCCCGAGACCCGGCAGGGGTGCGCTGTAGCCCGCCATGGGCGCCAGGGCCAGGCGTTGCACCGCGTCGGGCTCGTGCAGCGGCAGGGGATCGGGCAGGACCCCCGAGGCGGCCGCATCGACGGGGTTGAAGACATAGCCGAGCACTACGTCGCGCTCGCGCAGGGCCCGGGCCAGCAGCCGGTCGCCGTCCAGCGCCGGGGCCACGGCCTCCAGACGCTCGCGCAGCGCCGCCGAAGGCGGGTCATCGCCCAGGTGCGGCGTCACCAGCGCCGCGGGATTGCGCTCCGGCTCCGCGAAGAGCACGTCGAATACCACCACGGCGGCGTCTGCCTCCGCCAGGGCATCGACCAGCGCCGCGATGCGTTGGCGCGGCCATGGCCAGTGCCCCTCCCGGCGCAGGGAGGCCTCGTCGATGTCGACGATCACCACGGATGTGGGCGAGTGCCCCTCCCCCCGCTCTCCCGGGAGGTGGGCCTGCATGCGCAGGTCGTAGGCCAGCATCTCCAGGCGCTGGAGCGGGACATCCAGCCCCGGAATACCGCCGAAGCGGGCCGACAGCAGCACGGCCACCAGGAGGAGGCCCAGTACCGTGGCATAGCGGCGCGACCCGGCGGGGCTGAGAGTCATGCCCGCTCACCCCCCGGCCCCGATGCGCCGGGCAGCCCACGGGCGCATGTCTCAATCACAAAGCAGGAACCGCGTGCCCACGTGCTGGGCCGGGATCTCGAACACGGTATCCACTGTCTCGGTTCCGGGGATACCGGTACCCAGCCAGTCGATGCCCGCTTCGCGGTCCTCCAGGACCGAAGGCATCCGGGTCAACAGCCGGGTACGGCCCTGCATGTCCGTGTGGGACGACAGGCCTGCCGCCACCTGGACACCCGTCACCACGGTGGCGCCGCTCAGGGTATGGGTGTAGAGGCCATCCGCCGGCGGCTCCTCCCCCGGGACCTGTCCGTCGGCGCAATCCCCGCGACAGAACCGGGCCAGGTACTCCGTGCCGCGAATGCCTATGGTCCCCACCGGTGTCTCGGTGCGCTCGCTCTCGGGGCTGGCCGCTCCGATGGCGCCGGTCACCGCCCGCATGCCGCCGCGTATCAGGCGTGAGACGCTGGAATCGGTCTCTGCATTGCCCTCGTGGCGGTATGCCTCGATCACCAGGATAGTGCTCGGGCGCAGGGTCCGGGCGCTGCCGTCGCTGAACACGAGCCGCACGCGCCCGCCCGCCCCGGTCCGGATGGTGTCGCCCGCGTGGATCTCCATGTCCTGGCGCAGTTCGCGGCTCGCCCCGTCACGGCCGATGGCCGACACTTCCCCGGCGATGGCGGCCACCCGGGCCGCCGGGTCCGCCGCGTGGGCCGATGCGATGCCCGCGATCAGGAGGAGGGCGAGGGCGAGCCACCCCGCGGCGGGGATTACCGATCGCAGATGCATATCTGACCCCCCACGCCGCCATCCACCAGATCGAACAGCGGCTGATCGCGCAGCGGCGCGTCCACATCGCCCTCGGGGCCGGAACCGCCCGTATCCGACCCACCGGCCTCCCCGCCCTGCGCGGACGCCATCGGCAGGGGCGGCTCCGCACCTGCCGTCGGACCGTTCACCCAGCCGGCCAGCACCTGCTCGATGTGGCCCGGCACGAGGGCCGGCGCCTGGCCCGGCATCGGGTCGGGCTGGGGCTCCGGCTCGGGCTCCGGCGCTGGTTCGGGCTCAGGCTGGGGTTCGGGCTCGGGCTCGGGCTCCGGTTCGGGTTGTGGTTCCGGCTCAGGGAGCGGCTGGGGTTCCGGCACCGGCTCGGGCACCGGATCGGGTTCGGGCACCGGCTCCGGCTCGACCGGCACCGGAGTCACACCCAGCGAAGCCAGCGCGTGGTCCGTGGCGTAGGTCAGTTCGGGCTCCAGGGTCCCGCCGATGGCCCCGAACTCCCCGGCCACCTGGCTCGCGGTCAGGAACGGATAGTCGCCCTCGGCCCCGGCGCCGTTGAACGCGACGGTGCCGCCCAGGGTCGCCGTCCCGCTCACGGCCAGCACGCCGTGCCCGCCGGGGGTCGGGTCGTCCAGGGTGATCGACAGCACACCCCCGGCCGTCTGGGTGAAATCGCCGTCGATGGTCAGCGTGCCGGGGGAGGCGCCCGGGGCCACCGTGCCGCTGTTGGTGAGCACGTTGCCCGCGCCCACCGCCACGGTGCCCTCGCCGGAGATCATGCCGGTGTTGGTGAAGCCGCCGGTCCTCCGGAAGGTGGCGCCGGGGGCGACAGTGATCGTACCTGCATTCACCCCGAAGTCGGCCGCCACGTCCAGCGTGCCGGCGCCGACATGGATGGTGCCGGTGTTGCTCAAGGAAAAACCGGAGAGCGCGTGCACACCCGCCCCGGTGTGATTCAGCGTGCCCGCGTTGATCACGGCCACGTCACCGTCATCGGTGCGCAGCGGCGTGGCGGCGCTGGTGGAGAGATTGAGCGTGGCACCTTCTGCGTTGGTCAGGGTGCTGTTGCCGTCGAGATCCATCGACGCCGCACCCGCGAGTGTCAGCGAGGCCCCGGCGGCATTGGTGAACGCGGCGTTCTGGATCCACAGGGTGCCGCCGGTGACGTTCAGCACCCCCTCGTTGATCCAGTGCAGGCCACCGCTCGCTGTCAGGTTGGCGCCGAGGGTGGCCGGACCCTCGGTGATCAGCGTCCCCGATCCGGAGATGGAGCTTGCCCCGGTGACGTCGAGCGCACCGGTCACGGTCACATCGCCGGCTCCGCCGAGGGTCCCGCCGGAAAGCGCTGCCGCGCCGACGGTCGCGGAGTCGTTGAGATTGAACTGCCCGGCCGTGATCGCCAGGTCGGCGATGTTGGCGGTTCCATTCAGGTTCAGCGCGCCCCCGGTCACCGATACCGCACCGGCCACGTCCGCCGCGCCGGTCACCGTCAGCTCCCCGGCCGCCACCTCCAGGGCGTTGCCGCCGTTGATGGTCAGCGTGGCGATGGTGCTGGTGCCCTGGTTGTAGAGCACGTCATACCCGGCGCTGATCAGCACATCGTCGTCGGGCACGGGCATCCAGCCCAGCGACCAGTTGGCATCCTGGTGCCAGCTCAGGTCCCCTTCCGCATTGATGAAGGTGTTGGGTCCGCCCAGCGCCGCATGAATCAGGCGGGCCGCCTCGCCCGGGGCCAGTGCATAGCCCACGGTGAAGCCTGTCGGCAGGTTCAGCACATCGAAGGTGCCGCCGCTCGTGCCGTCCATGGTCACGAAGGGCATGAAGTCGCCGCCGACCGGCACATAGCCGCCGAACAGGGTGGCGTTGACGGTGCCGCCGAGGGTGACATCACCGGTCACGTGCACGCGGTCATGCTCGCCCTCGGCGGTCCCGCCAAGCTCGATGTCCAGGACGCTGGCGGCGTCCATGATCAGGTCACCGTCGATGGTCAGGGTGCCGGGGGAGGCGCCCGGGGCGATGGTGCCCTTGTTGGTGAGCGCTCCGTCACCCAGGGCCAATGTGCCGCCGCCCGCCAGCGTGCCTTCATTGACGATGTCGGCGTTACTTGCGAGGGCCGCTCCGGCATCGACGATCAACGTCCCCGACTGCATGAATTCGGTGGCGTCGACGTTGACGGTCCCTGCCTCCACCCGCATTGTGCCGTTGTTGGTGAACTCCGACGCCCAGATCGTCGGTGTGCCGGTGGTCGTGTAGAGGATGGTGCCTTCGTTGATCCAGTTACCGGGGTACCAAAGGTCTCGCCTGAGACTGATCGCGCCTGCCAACGTCACGCCGCTGCCGATGGTCCCGGTCGCGGAGTCAAAATCAAGGTCGTACAGGTACAGCACCCCGGTGCCGGTCAGTGCCGCCGAGGTGGCGCCGTCCGCCAGACCGATGGCGGCGTGCGCGCCAGCGCCGCTTCTGTTGACGAAATAGACCCATGAACTGCCGATGTCGAGGGTGACGCCGTCGGCCAGCAACAGATTGTCATGAATGTTCAGCTGGCCACCACCAGTCAGGACCAGATCGCTGCCAATCGTGACGTTCTCGAAATAACACGTGGACACAAAGCAGTTCTGCATCGTCAGGGTGTCACCCACGATGGTTCCGTTCCTGATCACTCCGGAGAACGTGTCGACACCTCCCGGACCGTAGTCGCCCCCGTCGCCGATGTCGAGCGGCGTCTCGCTGTTGCCCAGATCGATCGTGCCGTTGAGGCGGAGCGCTCCGCCCGTGCGAACCAGCGTACCGAGTCTCTCCGGTGTCGGACCCCCATACAGCTCCAGGATACCGGAGGTCAGTTCGGTGGTGCCTTCGGCATTGCTCCAGGCACTGCCCGGGCGGATGTACAGGGTCCCGCCCGCTGTACTGAGCGTGTTGCCCGCCTCGAGGTGGAGATTGGTGGGCGAGAGGTTGATTCTCCCCGACTCAGCCCGCACCGTGCCGTGGTTGGTGAAACTCGTCGGACTGATCGTCCGTCCCCCGGTATTGGTAATGGTGCCGTAATTGATCCAATGGCCATTGTTCCATGCCTGGCGGATATCGCCCCAACCCGTCAGTGTCACGCCTTCGGCGATCGTCACGGTCCCATTGTTGTTGGCGTCGTTGGCAAGAAGTGCGCCGCCACCGCCGATCAACGTCGCCGACGTGGCACCGTCGGCCAAGCCGATCACATTGGCCGCACTTCTGAACCGAACGTGTTGGCTGCCGGTGGTGAAAGTGACGCCGTCGGCCAGCAGGAGGCTGCCAAAGACGCGCAAGCCTCCTGCTAGGATCAGATCGCTGCCGATGGTGGCGTTGCTCAATTCGGATGTGCCGCTGGTGGCCAGGTTGCTGGCGATGATGGTGCTGTTGTCGATCCGCCCGCTATTGAGCGTGATGGTCTTTCCCGACGCGTCGACGGTGCCGCCGTTGGTATCGATCCGCCCGGAGTCGACGTTGACCTGACCGCTGCCGCTTGCGTCCGAATCCGGATTGAGCACCAGGTTCAGCCGGTCGCTGGTGCTGGTGATGCTGGCGTTGATGTTGATGTCGTTGTGCGCGCTCAGCGTCAGCGTCGCGTCAGGGCCGTCGAACTTTGTGATGGTGGCATCGACGGTGATGTTGCCGGCATCGTCGCCCGCCGCGACCGTCTCGATCGTGACGTCCACCCCTTCGCTCAGGGTGTTGACGATCTGAACGGCCGTCAGGCAGTTGTCGCCGCTGCAGCTGTCGGCGGCGATGGTGATATCGGTCGGGTCGATCAGCCACAGCCCGCCCTTGCCGTGCGGGGCCGCCCCCGTCACGGTCGGGTCGTCGAAGCGCAGGGCGGCCGCGCTGGTCTCGATGAAACCGCCGTCGCCGCCATCGGGGGCGGAGGCATCGAGCGTGCCGCCCACCACGATGCGGTCGTGTTCCATGCCGCCAAGGAGGAACACCTCGCCGGGCAGTTCCTCCACCGTGCGTGCGCGCACCACGCCCTGGTTGTTCACCGACGTGGCGGCCAGCTCGCGGGCGACGCTGGCGGTCATGATGACCCGGCCGCCGTCGGCGATCAGGCTGCCCAGGTTCTCCACGCCGGCGCGCCCCGTCAGCACCGCCTCGTCGACGGCGATGCTGAGCAGGCGGTCACCCTCGATGTCGAGGGTGATGCGGTTGCCGGCGGCCAGGGCGACCTGGCCCAGGCGCGCCTGCACGATGCCTTCGTTGGCGGTGTAATCGCCGGCCAGAACGATGTATCCCTCGTTGGCGTTCAGCAGCCCCCGGTTGAGAACGCCGACGCCCTCGGCCGGCGAAGCGGCACTGCGCTCGAACTCGTGGCGGCCCGCCATGAACGCGTCGTTGTCGATATCCAGCGTGGTCGCCACCAGTCCGTGGACGTCGACCCGGGCGCCGGCACCGAACAGGATACCCTGCGGGTTGACCAGAAAGACCTGCCCGTTGGCCTCCAGGGCGCCGAGGATCTCGCTGGCGCTGCCGCCGGTCACGCGGTTCAGGGTGGCTGCATCCCGCCCGGGTTGTATGAAGCGCACCAGCTCTCCGGCACCGATATTGAAGCTCTGCCAGTCGATGACGGCCCGCTGGCTGCTCTGGTCGATCAGCGTCGTGCTCTGATCGGGGCGGGTGATCACCGCTTCGCCGCGCACCACGTTCCCGCCGACGGGGTCGGCCAGCGCCGCGCCCGGGCCCACCAGGGCAAGGATCAGGACGTGGCGCGGATGCAGCGCACGGCGGATGGCGGCGCGCAACGGACTGAGGGGGAAGCTGCCGGCATTCTGCCTTGGTCCATCGGCCATGGTCGTTCTCCTCAAGCAGGCACGGGTTCGGGACATCAGAACGCCGCGCCCACGGTCATCCAGAACCGGTTCGAATCGTCACCGGATTCGCGTCCGTGGACGGGTTTCGCCCAGGACATGTCGAGGCTGTAGCGTTCCCTGAGCAGCACGCTCACGCCGGCGCCTGCGGCCGCCAGCGTGTCGTTCCTGTCCTGGCCGTCCAGGGGCTGCCGGCGGTTGATGTGCCCGGCATCGATGAACCCGCGCAGGGTGACAAAGCCGTTTTCCAGGCGGTGATAACGGCGCAGTTCGGCGCTGGTGAAAACGCCCTGGTCGCCGCGCTGGCGTGAGGCGACAAAGCCGCGCACGCTGTGCGGTCCGCCGATGCCGAACTGCAGCGCGTCCGGCAGGGGATCGGCGGAGAGCTGCAGTTCGCCTCGCCCGGACAGGCTCCAGCCGTCTGCCAGGAAACGTTCGCTCCCGGCGGACAGGCCAAGACGCAGGGGAACGCCCCCGTCCCGGGTCAGACCGTCTCGGCGGGTGGCGTTGCGGTGCAGGTTGCTTCCCAGCTGGAGTGAGGCGCTGTGACGCGTGCGTTCACCGAGTGCGTCAAAATGCAGGCCCGCCTCCAGCAGATCGACCCGCCCGTCCGTCAGGGGGTCGGGGATGCCTTCCATGACGGACCGGCCCCGGGTCCGGCTGGCGCCGACGTACCAGTAGAGGTTCCGGCCCCGGCTGCGCACATGCGGATGGGTGTAGCGGGCCCGCGCCATTTCGCTGCGCCCGGAGATGTCCAGGTGGGTGAATTCGCCGCCCACATCGTAGTCCGCGCGGCTGTAGTTCAGCGCCAGGCGCCCGCCGTCGTAACCGACCGGACGCGACCAGCCGATGCGCCCCTGACGCAGCAGGTTGCTCTCGGAGACGGTGGCGCCCAGGTCCAGGCGGTCGCCGGCGCCGGAGAGGTTGTTGAACCCGGCATCGGCACTCAGGCGCCATTGGCCGACACTCTCCGGACCGTGGTTGTCCAGGATCACGCGGCCGCTCCAGGGGGTCTCCTCCACCCTCAGGCGGAGGTCGGAAGTGCCGGGCTCATCACCGGGAACGAGCACGGAGCGCGCCACGAGGCCCGGCAGGTCGTTGAGCAGGAGCAGGCTGCGCTCAAGGCGGTCGAAGCGCACAAGGGTGCCACTTTCCACGGTGTGCAGGTGGCGGCGCAGCACCGTGCGGTCGTAGCTCTCATTGCCCTCGAAGTGCAGTTCGCCGATCCGGCCCTCGATCACCTGAAGGCGGACGATGCCGTCCGTGACGCGCTGTGCCGGCACGGTGACCAGGGCGACGCTGTAGCCGTTATCCAGATAGAAGGCGGTCAGGCGGTCGGCTGCGGCGTAGATCTCCTCCAGGGTCAGCTCCAGGCCTTCCCGGTCGGCGATCACCGCGCGCAGTTCGTCGTCACCATAGACGGTGTTGCCCTCGAAGGTGAAGCGGCGTACCGGGATCCCGGGCCCGCCGGGCGGGACGGTTTCCCGGCGCACGGCCGGCGGTTCGTCGAGCACCGGGACGTCGTCCGAGACCGGCATCTCCGGCGCAAGGCGCAGGCTCTCCTCGATGGCCCCCGGCGTCGGAGGGACCTCCAGGGCCGATGCCCCCCCCGCCCATAGCAGCGCCCAGACAACGCCCGCCAGGAGGGTTCGATGATGCCGCCGGGCGGCTCCCCTGTTGACCCGGATCGTGACGAACACCCTGCCCCCTCCAACGCGATACACATCCACTTGCGGGAGAAGTATCGGCGGTGGCGTCTTACAGGGCTCTTACAGCCGGTGCCCCGGGGGTGGTCGACGAGGCGCGAGGTCAGCGCAGGCGCTTGGCGTCGACCATCCGGAAAGAGTCAGACAACTGACTTCCAAGAGCTTCCAGCGCCTCGCGACAGCGCTCGAGGATGCCGGCGGCCTCGTGGCGCCGGCCTTGGGCCGAATAGCGGTCAAACAGCCAGCGGTAGAGGATTTCCGCCCCCGGCGCCCGTTCGATGGCCTCCTCGCAGAGGCGCTCGGCTTCCGGGTCACGGCCGAGCCGTCCCAGCGTAGCCGCCCCGTGCACGACGGCGTCCACGTAGGCCCGTTCCAGACGGCGCCGCGCCGTGGCGAGGCCGGGGACCGTCTCGCCGTCGAGCAGGGGGCCCCGGTAGAGGGCGTGGGCCGCGAGCCAGTGTTCCAGCCGCTGCTGATCGTTGCCCCCGGCGGCGGCCAGATCCAGGTGGCGGCGGAAGGCGACCAGATCCAGCCAGCAGCGCCCCGGGTTCAGGGTCAGTCGGCCACTGCGCAGGCGCAGTATGTCGGCGCAACCCAGCTGGGCGCGAAGGCGGTGCAGGGTGGTGTCGAAGGAACGCCGTGCCGCGTCTCCTTCGGCGTCCGGCCACAGCAGATCCATGAGCTGCTCGTGAGCGATTTCGCCTCCTTCGGCTACCACGGCCATGAGCATCTCCCTGGAACGGGCGCCCAGCGTTTCGAGGGGCTCACCGGCCCTGGTGACGCGCAGGCCGCCCAGGGCCTCAAGGGTGAGATCCCAGGGCCAGTCCCGGAGCTCCACCGGCGGCGCCGCGAGCTCGAGGCCGCGCCCGGTGACCAGGTCGCGCACATAGGCGGTTTCGACACCGGCCAGCAGCGCTTCCCTGCACAGGCGAGCCGTCTCTGCCGGCGTCCAGAAAAGCAGGCTGCGCAGATTCAGCCGGGCCGCCTCGGCCATGCCCCGGGCCAGCAGTGAAAGGCCGTAGCGCCGGTGCCCCGCCTCAAGGGCGTGGCGTGCCGCGGTGAGCTGCACCTGGGTCAGGTAGAGGGTGCTTCCGGTGGTCTTTGCCAGACGGTTGGCAACGGAGAGCATGCGTGCAGCCAGGCGACGGTTGCCGGCCGCGAAGGCGGCCTGCGCCACCCCGATCCTGTTGGTCACGATCGCATGGACCCAGCCGCCCTTCACGCCGAGCCTTTCCGCCTCCAGGGCGTGGGCAAGGGCGGTCTTCGTGTCCCCGCGTGTGTGGGCCTCCCAGGCGAGCAGGAAATGATGCAGGCTGACATCCAGCACCCGGCTCATACGGACGGTCCGGGCCATGCGATCCAGCCAGCCGCGCGCGGCATCCGCCTGCCCGTGGGCAAGGGCGGCGTACACCGCCAGCGAGATCAACTGCAGATCCTGGGAAGGGATGCCGGATTCCCGGGCCAGCTCCAGGCCTGTCTCGACGCATGCGATGCAGTCCTCCGGTCCGTCGTCACACCAGAAATGGAGCCCCGCTTCGGCGGCCTTCCACATCAGGCGTAACAGAGGATCCGTGCCCTTGTCCCGGATCAGGGGCAGATAACAGCCGGCCAGCCGACGGGCGGCCGCACGGTCGCCGCTGAACCAGAGGGCCTCGATCATCAGCGGGTAGGCGAGGCGCAACTGCCTGTCCGGTTCGCTCCCCGCGCTCAATGCGTCGTGCAGCCGCCCGGCCCAGGCCCTGACGGCGGGATCGCCGGGCCGCCGGAGCAGGAGCCCGAGCAGGGCGTAGGTGGACGCCCGGTCCGTCAGTTGGGGCGGCAGCGCCTGCCAGACCCGGCTTGACGGAGACAGCGGCATGGTGTCCAGCCAGGGGTCGAGCAGGTGGCAGTCGTCCCAGGCCAGCCAGACGCTTTCCATCAGGCTGATCCAGGCGGACAGGGCGCCGGGAAGGTCGCCCGCCTCCATGAAGGCGGTCTGGCAGCGGGCCAATTGCTCGCGGGCGGCCAGGGGGTTGACGGGCAAGAGGCACACGGCCTGCCAGTAAGCGAGCCACGGCTGCCCGGCCATCACCGCCGGCGGAAAGGCCTCGAGCCAGCCGTGCAGTGTCTGGAACCGGCCTGTCATGGCCAGTTCCGGGGCCAGATCGAGCAGTATCGGCACGGCCGCGTCCCAGGCCTGCGCATCCAGCAGCAGTCTGATGCCCGTCTCGCGGTCACCGGCCTGCAACAGCAACTGGCCGGCCTTCGCGTGCAATGCGGCCAGCTTTTCGGCCGGAAGGATCTCCCGCGCCCGTGCCCGCAGGTAGTCGCGCAGCAAGGGATGGACTTCATAGACATGGGAGGACTCCGCGGCCTGGTGCCGGCTGACGAGCATATGGCGTTCGGCCAGCTCTTCGAGCGACCGGGCGCAGGCGCCATTGCCGGTCAGTTCCGTGGCCATTTCCGCCGTGGTCCAGGGGAGGACCGCCACGTCCAGCAGCTGTTCCAGGTCGGTTGCCCCGATGGAGGCCAGCACCTCGTGATGGAGGTACGCGCCGAGCAGGGGAGGTGCGTTACCGGGACCGCCCGCGCCGGCTTCATGGGCGCGCCCCTGCAGCAGGAGCAGGAAACCCGCCAGCCAACCGCGACTGCGTTGCCACAGGGCATCGATGGCCGCCTCGTCCGGGCCGCTCCCGGAAGCGTGGAGCCTTGCGATCTCGCGCGCCTCGTCACGCTGCAGGGCCAGCTCGTCCGCCTCGATGACCTCCATGACCCCTTGCAGGCGCATGCGGGCACACTCTCCCGGGGGCGCGAGCCGCGAGGTCACCAGGATCCGGGTCTCGGCAAGACGCTCCTGCACGGCGGCGCCCAGGATAACCGCGAAGGTGGGCTCCTCCTGAATCGTTTCGCAGTTGTCGATCACCAGAACGCAGTCAGGCGGCATCCGGGCATACAGCTCCCGAAAGAAGAGCCGGGAAAACCGCTCAAGACCCGCCTGCCGCTCAGCGGAGAAGGTCGGCAGTGCCGGTTCATCGCCCAGCGCAGTGGACAGCACCCGGAACAGGCCGGCGGGATCCCGCCCGCTGGCCTCGGCCTCGTACCAGATACCCGGCCGGGCGGAACGCCGGAACCAGTCACTGACCAGAGCGGTCTTGCCCGAGCCGGCAGGGGCGTGCAGCCAGACCACGGGGCTGGCACTTTCCAGACGTGTCAGGAGCCGCTCGCGCGGGGCGAGTCCGGATGCATAGGGTGGCGTAAGCCAGGCCGGAAGCGGATGGGCGGACATCGAAGGCGTCAAATACCTAGATTATTGAGCAAGTTGCCCGCCCTGGCTGCAAAGGAATTGCGTCAAGACCAGAGAAGCCCCCAAATTTTTTTATTGCCATTATAAGCACAAGCATACCGCCGTACCCCCCTGGCCTCAAGAATTCGGAACATGGTCACGCGCCGACTCGCGACAGGCGGTGGGAGGCATCCAGGGCGATCGGCCACAGCGCTTTCGAGGCCCCGGCACGGACGCGCCGGCGGATACGGATCAGTGCCGCGAAGCCAGCCGGTCTGCACGGCGGATGGGCTCCGGCAGGCGGTAGCGGGGGGCGGCCTGAAGCACCACGTCGATGGCGGTTGCCAGCGAGATCCGGTGTCCGACGGAGACGTACACCGGCTTCACCCGTGCCCGGGTGCGCAGCACGGCGCCGATCACCTCGTCGCCGTCGCGGAGTTCGCGCCATGCCCCCCGATGCGCGGGGACCTGCTCGTGCACACCGATCAGGCGGCTCTTGCCCACGCCGATGGCGGGCAGGTCGGTCAGCACGCCCAGATGCGCGGCAATGCCGAGCCGGCGCGGATGTGCGATGCCCTGTCCGTCACACAGGAGCAGATCGGGCAGCGCGGACAACTGTTCCAGTGCATCGAGGACCGCCGGCAGTTCCCGGAACGAGAGCAGGCCCGGTACATAGGGGAACGTCGTGGCTCTTCTCGCCAGCACATCCTCCACCGGCGCGAGATCCGGCCAGGACATGACAGAGACCACCGCCCGGGTGACCCGCCCGCCCGACTCGAAGCCCACGTCCACGCCCGCCACGCGGTGAGTCGTGCCGGGGCGGTCCTCGCGCACGACGCAGGCGGCGAGACGCCCCTGCAGTTGGCGTGCATCGGCGGGGGAGAGGTTCCAAGCATGGGCATGATGGAGTTTCAGTCGCATGCTTTATAGCCCCGGGGGGTCCTCCGGATGACCTGTCGATGACGTTGCACCGCCTTCACAAGCCCTCGACCCCGAGCAGGCCGAGAATGGCCGCGGGCCGCACCAGCATCACTACCCCGACACTCGCCTGCACCGCCGCGAGCAGCAGCGCCGGCCAGACCGGGAGCTGGCCGGATATCTCGCAGCGGGTGGCATCCCCGGCAAATCGCCGCGCCAGTTGCACGATCGCGAACACCACGAGCAATCCGCCTGCTGTGCGGATACCGGTCCATACCCCGGCAAAGCCGAACACGAGCACTACGACGACCAGTGCGGCCAGGCGGATGAGCGGCCAGGGAATGCGGATCGAATGGGCGCCGGGGGAGTCCATGACCTCCATCATGAGGGCAGCGGCGGCAACATGGCACCCCCGGCCGCAAGTGGCGCCATGCTTGACCCTTTATCCGAGTGGGCCTATAGGGTATAGACGCGTCGCCCGCGTGTCGGGCCACGCGCCAAACCCCGACCCGAGACCGGACGCCGGCGCCGACCGGCACCTCCGCGCCCGTCCAGCCACCCGGCGTGATCCAGGAGTCCCATCATGAAACTGAAGCAAACCCTGCTTACCGTGGCGCTGCTGCTGGCCACATCCGTGGCATTCGCCATGCATTGCCCCGCCGACATGCGCAAGATCGACGAGGCCCTGGCCCAGAACCCGCAGCTGAGCGAGGGGCAACTGGCCGAAGTACGGAAGTATCGTGCCGAGGGCGAGGAACTGCACAATGCCGGCAGACACCGGGAGTCGGTGGACACCCTGGCGAAGGCACTGAAGATTCTGGGTCAGTAGTACTGACTTCCGGGGAGGCCCGGTGGGCTCGATGCAATGAGCGGTGGCCCGCACGTCCTATCCGACCCTGCCGTATTCCTCCGAGCCGCTCAACCATCGTTCGATGAGCGGGTCCACGTGCTCCGGGTACCGGTCCAGCAGGCTGCGGGCGGTGCGCTTGACCGAGTCGAGCATGTCCTGGTCGCGCAGGATGTCGGCGATGCGAAACTGCATCGTGCCTGTCTGGCGGGTGCCGAGCACCTCGCCGGGGCCGCGCAGGTCCAGGTCGATGCGCGCGATCTCGAAGCCGTCGGTGGTGGCGCGAAGCGCATCCAGGCGTTTGCGGGCGATGTCCGACAGGGGTGGACGGTAGAGCAGTACGCAGGAGCTTTCCGTGGTGCCGCGCCCGACTCGGCCGCGCAACTGGTGAAGCTGGGCAAGGCCCAGACGTTCCGCGTTCTCGATGATCATGAGTGAGGCGTTGGGCACGTCCACCCCCACCTCAATGACCGTGGTGGCCACCAGCAGCTGGATCCCGCCCGACTTGAAGCGGGCCATGACCGACTCCTTGTCCTTCGGCTTCATGCGTCCGTGCACCAGGCCCACGCTAAGGTGGGGCAGCGCGTCGGTGAGGCTCGCGAAGGCGTCCTCCGCGGCCTGTGCCTGCAGGGCCTCGGATTCCTCGATCAGTGTGCACACCCAGTAGGCCTGACGGCCTTCGGCCACGGCTGCGCTGATACGTTCCACCACCTCCGCCCGGCGGGCATCGCTCACGGCCACGGTCCGGACAGGCGTGCGTCCCGGCGGCAGTTCGTCGATGACGGACGCGTCCAGATCCGCGTAGGCGGTCATGGCCAGAGTCCGCGGAATCGGCGTGGCGGTCATGATGAGCTGGTGGGGCAGGCGGCCGTCCCTGTTGCCCTTCTCCCGCAACGCCATGCGCTGGTGTACGCCGAAACGGTGCTGTTCGTCGATCACCACCAGGGCGAGGTTGTCGAAGGCGACGTCACCCTGAAAGAGCGCATGCGTGCCCACGGCCACCCGGGCACGTCCCCCGGCCACGTCGGCCAGGGCCTCACGGCGGGCCTTCGCGGTGAGCTTGCCGGAAAGCCAGGCGACCCGGACACCCAGCGGTTCCAGCTGTTCACGGAAATTGTGGAAGTGCTGCTCGGCCAGGATCTCCGTGGGCGCCATGACGGCCGCCTGGTAACCGGCCTCCACGGCGTTCAGACAGGCGGCCACGGCCACCAGGGTCTTGCCTGCCCCCACGTCCCCCTGGACCAGACGCAGCATGGGATGGGGTCGCGCCATGTCCGCGGCCAGTTCACGGATCACCCGCTGCTGGGCGCCGGTGAGTGAAAAGGGCAGGCGGTCGGTGAGCTGCTTGAGGAGAACCCCTTCGACGGCGACCGGCGGGGCGGGCTCCCGGGCGGTGCGTGCCCGCAGGCGCGCGAGACTCAGGTGATGCGCCACCAGCTCCTCGAAGGCGAGGCGCCGTTGCGCCGGGTGGCGTCCGTCCAGCAGCGCCGCCACCGGGATGTCGGGCGGCGGGCGGTGCACGGTGCGCAACGCGGACTCCAGATCCGGAAGTCCGGCCCCGGCCAGCACCCCCGGCGGCAGCCAGTCCGGCAGCCTGTCGAGCCGCGCCAGGGCATCGTCCGTGAGCCGTCGCAGGCTCAACTGATGCAGCCCTTCCGTGGCGGGATAGATGGGGGTCAGGGTGTCGTCGACGGTGGACCCGTCGTTCACGGACCGGTATTCCGGGTGCACAAACTCGAGGCCCGCCTGTCCGCGCCGGGCTTCGCCGAAACAGCGCAACCGGACGCCGCGCACGAGCCCCTGCTGCTGCGCGGTGGAGAAATGGAAGAATCGCAGGGTGACGCTGCCTGTGCCGTCGGCCAGGCGCGCCAGCAGCATGCGCCTGCCCCGGTAGACGACTTCCGCGTGTTCCACCACCCCTTCCACCACGCCCTCGTCGCCGGGGCGCAGACTGCCCATGGGGATGACCCGGGTGCGGTCCTGGTAGCGCAGCGGCAGGTGAAACAGCAGATCCGTCACCGAGCGGATACCGAGCCGCTCGAGCTTCTCGGCCAGCTTCGGCCCGACGCCCTTGAGTACGGTCACGGATTCAGTCACTTTTCTCTGTTCTCACGCAAGCCCTCATGGCTTTTCATTCTACCGACTCCATGGCAGGCGCTCGGCGATCAACGCAGAGGCCCTCTCATAATAAAGGCTCCGCGCACTCTGCATCTCTGCGACCTCTGCGTTACTTCACTGCATCCGACCGTCGCACCAATCCCGAAACGGCACAGAGCAGGGACTCAGCCCAGCTCCAGAATCGCGTCCATCTCCACCGCCGCCCCCTTGGGCAGGCTGGCGACTCCGATGGCGGCGCGGGCCGGGTAGGGCTCGCTGAAGTATTCGGCCATCACCTGGTTCACCAGCGCGAAGTGGGTCAGGTCGGTCAGAAAGATATTGAGCTTGGCCACATCCGCGAGACTGCCGCCGGCGGCCTCCGCCACCGCCTTCAGGTTGTCGAACACGCGGCGGATCTGCGCTTCCATGGAATCCGTCACCAGTTCCATGGTGGCGGGGTCGAGCGGAATCTGACCCGAGAGGTAAACGGTGTTGCCTGCCTTGACGGCCAGGGAGTAGGTACCAATGGCCTGGGGGGCCTTGTCGGTACGGATGATCTCGCGGGGCATTCTTGGCTCCTTGTGTTTCTCTTGAATGGTGAATGGACAGGATTAACAGGATCAAGAAGCGATTTGACCGCCGCAACCCGGGTCAAAGCCCGACCTGCGCCTTACGCCTCACACCTCTCCCCTCACGCGCACCTTCAGCCGCGCGCACGCTGGATCTTCATGACCTCCGGCAGGCGCCGCATGCGGCGCATCATGTTGGCCAGATGGCGGCGGTCCTTGGTCGACAGGGTGAAGGTGATGGTGGTGGTGGCCCCGTCGCGTTCATCGAAGGAGACGTTCTCGATGTTGGATCCCATGTCGGCGATCACCGTGGCCAGGCTCGCCAGCACGCCGCGCTGGTTGGCGGTCTGCACGCGGATGGCGGCCTGGTACTCCACGCCCGGCTCGGGCGACCATTCCACCGGAATCCATTTGTCCGGCTTGTCGCGGAACTCGGCCACGTTGCGGCAGGTTTCGCGGTGGACCACCAGGCCGCGGCCGGTACTGATGACGCCGACGATGGGGTCGCCGGGGATCGGGTAACAGCATCGGGCGAAGGACAGCACCATCCCTTCGGTACCCTTCACGGCCAGGGGTCGGTCCGGAGCGGTCTGCATGACGGCGCCGGAGTCATCCTCGGCGCCGCACAGGCGCCGGGCCACCAGGCCCGCCATACGGTTGCCCAGGCCGATGTCCATCAGCAACGCGTCGAGACTCGGCTGCTTCAGCTCCGTGATCAGTGACTCCAGGCGATCCGGCGCCACACGCTCCAGGGACGACCCGTAGGCGACGAGCGCCTTGTCCAGCAGGCGGCGGCCCAGGCTGACGGCCTCATCGTCACGCAGGTTCTTGAGGTAATGACGGATGCTGCTGCGTGCCTTGCCGGTCACCACGAAGGACAACCATGCCGGGTTGGGCCGCGCCCCCGGCGCCGTGATGATCTCCACGGTCTGGCCGCTGAACAGGTGGCTGGAAAGCGGAGCCAGACGCCGGTCGATCTTCACCGCCACGCAGGTGTTGCCCACATCCGAATGCACCGCGTAGGCGAAGTCCACGGCGGTGGAACCCTTGGGCAGTTCCATGATCTCGCCACGGGGCGTGAAGATGTAGACCTCCTCGGGGAAGAGGTCCACCTTGACGTTCTCCAGGAATTCGATGGAGTTGCCGGCGCTCTGCTGGATCTCCAGTACGCCCTTGAGCCACTCCCGCGCGCGCGCCTGTGCGGTGGCGGAGTGACTGTCGCCGGCCTTGTAGAGCCAGTGGGCAGCGATGCCGCTCTCGGCGACGCGGTCCATTTCCTCGGTGCGGACCTGAATTTCGATGGGGATCCCGTGGGGTCCGAACAGTACTGTATGCAGGGACTGATAGCCGTTGGCCTTGGGGATGGCGATGTAGTCCTTGAAGCGCCCGGGCACAGGCTTGTAGAGGTTGTGCACCACGCCAAGCGCCCGGTAGCAGGTATCCACGTCGGAGACCACGATGCGCACCGCGAACACGTCGAACACCTCGGTGAACGACAGGCGTTTCTGTTTCATCTTGCGGTAGATGCTGTAGAGGTTCTTCTCGCGCCCTACGATGCGCGCCTCGATGCCGGCCTCCTCCATGCGCCCGCAGATGGCGGTCTCGATCTTCTGCATCACCTCCTTGCGGTTGCCCCGGGCGCGATTGACCGAGTCCTGAAGCACCTTGAACCGGTTCGGGTACATGGCGCCGAAGCCCAGCTGCTCCAGCTCGCGACGGATGGCATTCATGCCCAGACGCTGGGCGATGGGGGCGTAGATCTCCAGTGTCTCGCGGGCGATGCGCCGGCGCTTGTCCGGACGCATGACGCCCAGCGTGCGCATGTTGTGCAACCGGTCGGCCAGCTTCACCAGGATCACGCGCAGATCCTTGGTGATGGCCAGCATCATCTTGCGGAAGTTCTCGGCCTGGGCCTCGGCCTTGGAACGGAACTTCAGGTGGGTGAGCTTGGAGACGCCGTCCACCAGTTCGGCCACGTCTTCACCGAACTCGGTGATGATGCGCTCCTTGCTGATATGGGTATCCTCCATGACGTCATGGAGGATGGCGGCGATGATGGACTTGTGGTCCATCCGCATCTCGGCCATGGTCTTCGCCACGGCCAGGGGATGGTAGATGTAGGGTTCGCCGGAGAGGCGGGTCTGCCCGTCATGGGCCTCGGCGCCGAACAGGTAGGCCTTGTAGACCTCGCTGACCTGTTCGGGCTCGAGATAGCTATCCAGGTAGGCGCACAGGTCGCTCGCCAGGAATCGCGTGTTCTCCTTGGACGCGACACCTGTGGTGGAGGGCGGGGATGTGACGGTTTCCACCATAGGCTGGCTGCGCGCATGCCTTCAGAGCTCCGCGCGCACCTCGTCCTCGGAGATCTCGGAAGCCGCCGCATGCTCCTCCGCCACCACCTCATCCAATACCCGGGGCCCGACGAGACCTTCGGCGACCTCGCGCAGCGCGATCACGGTGGGCTTGTCGTTCTCGCTGTCCACGTGGGGCTCGTGGCCCATGGAGAGCTGGCGGGCGCGTTTGGCGGCGACCAACACCAGTTGAAAGCGGTTATCCACGTGTTCCAGGCAATCTTCTACGGTGATACGGGCCATGAAATCCTCTGCTCCGAAAAAATTCGCTCGAACTCAGTATTTTAGGCTTTCCCAGTCCCGGAAGCCAGCAGATCCGCCAACAAGGCCCGCTGACGCTCCAGCTGGGGGCGCAGTGTGAGGCGGTTGGCCCGGAAGATCGACTGCAGGTCGCCCAGGGCGGTGTCGAAATCGTCGTTGACCACCAGGTAGTCGTATTCCACGTGGTGCTCGATCTCTTTGACCGCCTCGCCGAGACGGCGTTCGATCACCTGGTCACTGTCCTGTCCGCGCGTACGCAACCGGGATTCAAGTGCCGCCCGGGATGGCGGCACGATGAAGATGGACTGGCAGCCGGGCATGAGCTTGCGCACCTGCCGGGCGCCCTGCCAGTCGATCTCCAGGATCACGTCCAGCCCGCCGTCCAGCTGTTCCTGCACCGCCGCGCGGGAGGTGCCGTAGTGGTTGTCGAAGACCCGGGCATGTTCCAGGAAAGCCCCGTCCTCGATCATGGCGAGGAAGGTCTCCGCATCGGTGAAGTGGTAATGGATCCCGTCCTGCTCGCCCGGGCGCCGCGCCCGGGTCGTGTGGGACACCGATACGGTCAGGTTCTCCCGGGTTTCCAGCAGCCTTGCGACAAGGCTTGTCTTGCCGGCCCCCGAGGGGGCGGAGATGATGTAGAGGGTTCCCTTGGACAATGCTCCCGCTCCGAATTCGATTGTGGAGCAACGAGCATACCGGCAAACGCCGGCGGCGACGAGGGCCGCGACGGGGTGCTGCCGCCGCCTTACGTGGTCAGGGTGGCAAACAGTACCGGCAGCTTCTCGGGAAGCCGCTGCACGTGGTCGATGACCGTGTAGTTGTTGGCCCCGAAGATGCGTTTCACGTAGTTGTCGGCGTTGGGGTCCAGGGTCAGGCAGTAGGTCATCACGCCGCGGGTGTAGAGCTCCTCCACCGCCTTCCGGGTGTCGTGGCGCAGGTGCTGCGGGTCACGCTCGTCGATGTCCGCCGGTTCGCCGTCGGTGACCACCAGCAGCAGTTTCCTGCGCTCCGGCTGCCTGAGGAGATGCTGCCCCGCATGACGCATGGCGGCGCCCATCCGGGTGGACAGACTGCCCTGCATGCCGGCGAGCCGTGATTTCACCTCGTCATCCCACTTCTGCTTGAAGTCCTTGAAGCGGTAGTACTGCACATCGTGGCGGCCGTCCGAGGCAAACCCGTGGATGGCGAAGGGATCGCCGATGCCGTGGATGGCCGTGGCCACCAGCGCGCAGGCCTCCCGGGTCAGCTCCAGCACAGTCTTCTCGGAACCCTCCACCTGCTCGTTGGTGGACTCGGAAAGATCCAGCAGGATCATCACGGCCAGATCACGGTTCTTGATGACATTGCGCATGGTGAAGCGCGGATCCGGCTGGTGTCCCATGCGGATGGAGACCATGGCATCGATGGCGGCGTTGATGTCGATCTCGTCTCCGTCCTCCATGCGCCGCTCGCGGATCACCCCCTCCGGCTGGAGCATGTCGATGATCTGGCGGATGCGCCAGGTGACCGGCTTGTGCTCCAGCAGGATCCGGTCCAACAGCTCGGGATCGCCCTTGGGCTGGCGGCGTTCGTACAGGGTGACCCAGTCGGGGCGGTGCAGCTGCACCTGGTAATCCCACTCCTGGTAGTGGTAGGGCTCGGAGACCGGTTCCTTGCCCCACATCTCGTTGAAACTCACGCCCTCGTCCTCGTAGGGAAAGAACTCGGTGGCGCACGTCCAGATCTCCTGGGCATCATCCCCGGCCAGTTCGCAGTCCACCTCGTTGGCCATCTCGATGGCGCTTACGTACTTGCGCACCTGCCGCTGGCTGGCGGGAAGATACTCCGCGCCCTCGGCCCAGGAGAGTTCATCGAATTCCCAGACAAAGCGGTTGTCGTCCCGGTAGGGAATGCGCATGGATTCGAGAATCCGGAGCGAGGGCACGTCCCGGCGGGCGGAGAAGATGTTGAACAGCTCAAGGCCCATGTGCCAGGAGAACTGTTCGCTGGACTTGTTCGCCTCGATGTTGGCGTGAAACTTTTCCGCCAGCACGTCCACCTCGGCGTCGCCGGTGCGCGACCCGGCGTCGAGCAGTGCCAGGGCGGCCTTCTCCAGCACCTCCACGGTGGGATGCTCCAGCCGGCCTTCGTATTCACGGTCGAGCAGTGAGCGCCACAGCTTCTTCAGGCCCGGGAAATTCTGCGCCGCGTTGTACTCGATGCGCGCGTCCTCCACCAGCCCGATGAAGAACATCTGCGCCGGCGAGAGTTCCTGTCCCGAGATCGCCCGCTGCGTGTAGGCGACATGCGCTGCCATGTGGGCCGCCGTGGCGCGGTAGACCTCCAGGCCCTTGATGTCACCGATGTCGTCCACGGCGTCCGGCATGTGCAGGATGTGGGCCTGAATGAAGGGCCTGAACCCGGCATGCTCGGCGTCGGCCGGGCGAAGGAAGAAATCCCTGCCCCAGAGGGCGCGCAGGTAGAAGTTGAGCTTGCGCTGGGTATCCACGAACAGCGTCCCGCGTCGTTCCTTCTTGAGCACGGCGAGGCTGTCCTGGGTTTCCAGGTTGAAATAGGCGACCAGGTTGTTGAGGTCGCGCCGGTAGGCCTCGGCGCCGAAGTTCGCCCAGCGCCTCAGCCCCCCGAGCGTCAGCCGGGTGAGCAACTGGTCCACGTGCTTGAGCATGGGACGCAGCCCCCGGGGCGCCTTGGCGGAGAGCTGGTGGATGAGTTGCAGGTAGGCACGCAGCATCTCCGCGTCGCCCAGGCGGCGGGCCGCCGTGGGCAGGCTGGAAATCAGCAGGGAGATCACCTCCCCCGAGGTCATGGAGGACAGCTTCATGGCCGAGGTGACGCAGTCGGGAATGATGTCCTCGCCCACCTCCTTGACCACCATGGGCATCTCCTCGAGAAAGGAGACCACCAGATCGTGGCCGCGCCCCAGGTTGCACAGGGCCTTCGCGCCGTCCAGGTACTGCTGCAGGCCCGCCGGCGACATCACCCGGGCCGCATCCTGGAAGGTGCTTTCCAGGGTGCCCTGCACCTCCGGCCCGGCCTGCTTCATGCAATCGCGGTAATCGTCAAGATTGATGGTCATGGCTGCTCGTGGTTGGGCGTTGACAGATTGCCACAGAGGACACAGAGGTCACTGAGACTGCTAAGAAGATCGGGGCCTCGATAAAACGTGACGTCGGCGGACGGCATGAGGTGATCTTGTGGCTCTGTGTCCTCTGTGTCCTCTGTGGCTAATTGAATCCTTCACGCGGGCCTACAACTTGGTTGTTCCCTCAGCCAAAGAATGTGGAAACGGCCGCGTCCAGGGTGTCGCGCATGTCCGGGTCGTCGGTGAGCGGGCGCACCAGGGTCATGCTGCAGGCGGCCAGCGGGTCGACGCCCTTGTTGATCAGGGTGGCGGCGTAGACCAGCAGGCGCGTGGAGATCCCCTCATCCAGACCGTGACCCTTGAGGTTGCGCGCGCGGTGGGCGATCTGCACCAGCTTGCCGGCGGTCTCGGCATCCACGCCGGTCTCCTGTGCCACCACTTCGGTCTCGATCCCGGCCTCCGGATAATCGAAGTCCATGGCGGCGAAACGCTGCTTGGTGGACTGCTTGAGGTCCTTCATCAGGCTCTGATAGCCCGGGTTGTAGGAGATCACCAGCTGGAAGTCCTCGTGCGCCTCGATCAGTTCGCCCTTCTTGTCCAGGGGCAGGGTGCGGCGGTGATCCGTCAGGGGGTGAATCACCACGGTGGTGTCCTGACGGGCCTCCACCACCTCGTCCAGGTAGCAGATGGCGCCGATGCGTGCCGCGGTGGTGAGCGGGCCGTCCTGCCAGACGGTGCCGTCCTTGTCGAGCAGGAATCGGCCGATCAGGTCGGAGGCGGTCATGTCCTCGTTGCAGGCCACGGTGATCAGCGGGCGGCCCAGCTTGTAGGCCATGTATTCGACAAAACGCGACTTGCCGCAGCCGGTGGGGCCCTTGAGCATGACCGGCATGCGCGCCGAGTAAGCGGCCTGGTACAGGTCCACCTCGTTGCCGACGGCACGGTAGTAGGGCTCTTTCCTGATCTTGTATTGTTCGGTCTTCGCGCTCATGAGTCCATTACCTCGAAAACGGGAATGAGGGGTTGCAAGTCATCACTCCTCAGGCAGCGCCGCGCCGGCGGCGTGGCCTGGGGACTGACGACTCCGGAAAATGAAAAGCCCCTGTCCGGACTGACCGGCCAGGGGCTTTGCGTGCAGGTACTGGCCCTGGCCGGTGCTTAAACGGGATTGCCGCGGTAGATCACCATCGACGCACCCTGGGACTGGGCGAAGTTGTCATAGCCGATCAGGCGCACGTGGTTGTTCGGATGCGCCTTGTGGCAGGCATCGGCTTCGCCGAGGATGCGGTCCACGTCGGTCTCGCCGAACATGGGCAGCTTCCACATGTACCAGTAATGATCGAAGGCATTCTCCGGTTCGGTGTGCTCGATCGCCGGGTTCCAGCCCTTGCTGACGATGTACTCCACCTGCTTGCGGATCTGGTCCTTGTTCATCTCCGGAAGGTAGGAGAAGGTCTCGAACTTGCGGCTGCTCGCGTCCGTCAGGCTCGACTTGTAATCCTGCATTTCACTCATTGTCAGTTACCTCGAAAAAAGTCTGGGTGAGGGGCAAGGCGTCAGGGGAAAGGAGCGGGTCTGCACCTCACTCCTGACCCCTGTCTCCTCACGCCGCGGTTACTTGTGCTTGACGTCCAGCTTGTCGACCGTGTCGAACTCGAACTTGATCTCCTTCCACGTTTCCATGGCGGCCTTGAGTTCGGGGCTGTGCTTGGCAGCGGCGGTAAGGACCTCCTTGCCTTCCTTCTCCACGGCGCGGCCCTCGTTGCGGGCCTCGACGCAGGCCTCCAGGGCCACGCGGTTGGCCGCGGCGCCGGCCGCGTTGCCCCAGGGATGGCCCAGGGTGCCGCCGCCGAACTGCAGCACGGAGTCGTCGCCGAAGATCGTGACCAGCGCGGGCATGTGCCACACGTGGATACCGCCGGAGGCCACCGGGAACACGCCCGGCATGGAGCCCCAGTCCTGATCGAAGAAGATGCCGCGGGAGCGGTCTTCCTTGATGAAGGAATCACGCATGATGTCGATCCAGCCCAGGGTGGCCTCGCGGTCGCCCTCAAGCTTGCCCACCACGGTGCCGGAGTGCAGGTGGTCACCGCCGGACAGGCGCAGGGCCTTGGCCAGCACGCGGAAGTGGATGCCGTGCTTGGGATGGCGGTCGAGCACGGCGTGCATGGCACGGTGGATGTGCAGCAGCAGGCCGTTGTCACGGCACCAGTTGGCCAGACCCGTGTTGGCCGTGAAGCCGCCGGTCAGGTAGTCGTGCATGATGATGGGCGCACCCAGGGACTTGGCGTGCTCGGCACGCTTGTACATCTCTTCCGGGGTGGGTGCGGTCACGTTCAGGTAGTGGCCCTTGCGCTCGCCGGTCTCCGCCTCGGCCTTGTGGATGGCCTCCATGACGAAGTCGAAACGCTGGCGCCAGCGCATGAACGGCTGGGAGTTGATGTTCTCGTCGTCCTTGGTGAAGTCCAGGCCGCCGCGCAGGCACTCGTACACGGCGCGGCCGTAGTTCTTGGCGGACAGGCCCAGCTTGGGCTTGATGGTGCAGCCCAGCAGCGGCCGGCCGTACTTGTTCATGATGTCGCGCTCGACCTGGATGCCGTTCGGCGGACCGCCGCAGGTCTTCACGTAGGCGATGGGGAAGCGCACGTCTTCGAGGCGAAGGTGACGCACGGCCTTGAAGCCGAACACGTTGCCCACCAGGGAGGTGAACACGTTCACCACGGAGCCTTCCTCGAACAGGTCGATGGGGTAGGCGATGAAGGCGTAGTAGGACTCGTCGTCACCGGGCACGTCCTCGATGGCGTAGGCGCGGCCCTTGTAGTAGTCCAGGTCGGTCAGCAGGTCGGTCCACACCGTGGTCCAGGTGCCGGTGGAGGACTCGGCGGCTACGGCGGCGGCGGCCTCCTCGCGGGGCACGCCCGGCTGCGGGGTGATCTTGAAGCAGGCCAGAATGTCGGTATCGGCCGGGGTGTACTCCGGCATCCAGTAGGTTTCGCGGTACTCCTTGACGCCCGCGCTGTAGGATTTGACAGCCATGTTGTGACTCCTGATTGAGGGGACAGTGAGGTCGAGTGATCCAGTCATGTGTCCGACGGCGCGGCCCGCGCGACGGCCGGACAGCCCGGTTGCGACTCTGGGGGCACATCCTAGTGGATGCGGCTTCATAATTAACAATCAGTTATAATGATTGTTACGATAAGCGATCATTTATGGGTTCGTCCGGGCCGGCGAGCCCGCAGCCCACGAGGCCTTTCGGGCCGGGGAGGACGGTCATGATGAACTTCACCTTCAGGCAACTCAAGGCCTTTGAGGCCGTGGCCCGGCATCTCAGTTTCACCCGGGCCTCGGAGGAGTTGCACCTGACCCAGCCGGCGGTCTCCATGCAGATCAAGCAGCTGGAGGAGCACGTGGGATTGCCCCTGTTCGAGCAGGTGGGCAAGCGCATCTTTCTCACCGACGCCGGCCGGGAGATGCACCACTACGCCTGCGCCATCGCCACCCAGCTCTCGGAGGCGGAGATGGTCATGGACGAGATGAGGGGCCTGAAGCGCGGCCGGCTGACCATCGCCGTGGCCAGTACCGCCAACTATTTCGTGCCCCGGATGATCGCCGCTTTCTGCCAGCGCCACAGCGGGGTGTCCGTGACGCTGGAGGTCACCAACCGGGAGGCGCTGCTGAGCATGCTCACGGCCAACACCATGGATCTGGCCATCATGGGCCAGCCCCCCAGCAAGGGTCTGGTGGCACATCCGTTCATGGAGAATCCCCTGGTGATGATCGCCCCGCCGGAGCATCCCCTGGTGGCCGAGAAGGCGATCCCCCTGGAACGGCTGCGCAGTGAACCCTTCATCGTGCGCGAACAGGGCTCCGGCACCCGGGCCGCCACGGAGCGATTCTTCGAGCAGCACGGCGAACAGCTCACGGCCGGCCAGGAGATGCACAGCAGCGAAGCCATCAAGCAGGCGGTGGAGGCCGGTCTCGGACTGGGGGTGCTCTCCCTGCACACGCTGGAGATGGAACTGGCGCTCGGGCGGCTGGCGGTGCTGGATGTAGCGGGTTTCCCAATCCGGCGCCAGTGGTACGTGGTTTATCCCCAGGGCAAGCGGTTCTCGCAGGTGGGCCAGGCCTTCCTGGATTTCACACTCCAGGAGGCGCAGGGCATCCTCAGGATGCCTACGCTGGAAGCGGCCTGACGGGTGGCGCCGCGATGGTGCCCGCCAGATTATGGTTTTTCTGGTTGCCGGTCGCCTCTATTGGCGGCCGACGAGGCGGCTCCGGGCCGGGGACCCTTTACGCGGGCGGGTCTGGCGCACGTGGCCCGGATTCCATACGGCCGAAACAAAAAAAGCCTGACCGGCCAACAGCCGGTCAGGCTTGCATCAGACGTACATGGGATCTGGTCGGAGTGAAAGGATTCGAACCTTCGACCCCTGCCTCCCGAAGGCAGTGCTCTACCAGGCTGAGCTACACTCCGAAGAATTGCGCAAGATACAAGATCCGGGCGGCAGGATACAAGAGAAATGAGAGCGCCGGGCCCCGGTCGGTGGCGGCCCTGGTGCAGGATCCGGGCTAGAAGCCGCGGTCGACCGAGAACCGCGCCAGCGCCTCCAGGGCCGCCCGTTCCGGCGTTTCGGGCAGCACCGAGAGGCATGCCTCGGCCCGGGAGGCCTCGGAGGCGGCCACGGAGCGCGTGTACTCCAGGGAGCCGGTGGCATGAATGATCGCGAGCACCCGTTCCGCGTAGTTCCGGCCCCCCTTTTCGATGGCCTCGCGCACCAGTCCCGCCTGGTCCGGGTCGCCCACCCGCATGGCGTGGATCAGGGGGAGGGTGGGTTTGCCCTCGGCCAGGTCATCGCCCATGTTCTTGCCCATCTCCTGGGAGGAGGCGCCGTAGTCGAGCACGTCATCGATGAGCTGGAAGGCGGTGCCCAGGTGCATGCCGTAATCGGCCATGGTGCGTTCCACCGGGTCCGGCTGTCCGCCCAGCACCGAGCCGATGCGCGCGGCCGCCTCGAACAGCTTCGCGGTCTTGGAGCGGATCACCTCCATGTAGCGGTCCTCGGTGGTGTCCGCGTCGTGGCAGTTGAGCAGCTGCAGCACCTCGCCCTCGGCGATGGTGTTGGTGGTGCGGGCGAGGATCTCCATGATCCGCATGGAGCCGATCTCCACCATCATCTCGAAGGCGCGGGAGTAGAGGAAATCGCCGACCAGGACACTGGCCTCGTTGCCGAACAGGGCGTTGGCGGTCTCGCGGCCCCGGCGCAGTTCGGAGGCGTCCACCACGTCATCGTGCAGCAGCGTGGCGGTATGGATGAACTCGATGATGGCCGCCAGGTCCACGTGGCGGAGGTCCGTGCTGCCGCAGGCCCGGGCCGAGAGCAGCACCAGCAGCGGGCGCAGCCGTTTGCCGCCGCTGTTGATGATGTACCCGCCGAGCTGGTTGATGAGCACCACGGAGGACTGCAAACGCTCCCGGATGCGGTCATTGACCGCATTCATGTCATCGGCGACGAGCTCGCGTATCTGGTCGAGATCCATGGGGCGGCACGGGGGCGGCTGGGAACTGCGCATGCTAGTGCACCGTGTCATGCTTGTCGAGCCGGGGGCAGTGCCCCGGATGCGCCGCCGCGGGGCACGCCCTCGTGGCAGCGGCGACCTGCCTGACGCTGCAGTGAGAGGCGGCGTTCCGGACGCCGGGGTGCCCGGCTCCGCGGGGTTTGACCTGTGCCCGGGCGCCCGGTATCATTCCGCTCCTTTGGATTGGCCAGACCCTTTTCGGGAGACACATCAAGATGTACGCGGTCATTGCAACCGGTGGCAAACAGTATCGGGTCGCCCAGGGCGACGTGCTTCGCATCGAGAAGCTCGAGGCGGAAGCGGGCGCCACCGTGGAATTCGACGACGTCCTGCTGGTCGGCAGCGGCGACGACGTGAAGGTGGGCACCCCCCGGGTCGAGGGCGGCAAGGTGACCGCCACGGTCAAGACCCATGGCCGCGGCGAGAAGATCAGCATCATCAAGTTCCGCCGCCGCAAGCACCACCGCAAGCAGATGGGACACCGTCAGGATTACACCGAGGTGGAGATCACCGGTATCTCCGCCTGAAGTCGACGAGGTAACAGGAAATGGCACACAAAAAGGCAGGCGGCAGCACCCGTAACGGCCGCGACTCGGAATCCAAACGACTGGGCGTGAAGCGCTTCGGCGGTCAGAGCGTGCTGGCCGGCAACATCCTGGTGCGTCAGCGCGGCACGCGCTTCCACCCCGGCCCCAACGTGGGCTGCGGCAAGGACCATACCCTGTTTGCCACGACCGACGGTACCGTGGTCTTCGAGACCAAGGGTCCCAAGAACAGGAAATACGTGAGTGTGGTGCAGGCCTGAGGTCAGGCAGCCCTTAAGGAACTCACGTGAAGCCCCGACCTGTCGGGGCTTTTTCATTGCACAGAGACAAGAGACAAGTAACCCCCCCTCTTGTATCTTGGCTCCTGTACCTTGTCTCTAGCGCCTTCCTATGAAATTCGTCGACGAAGCAACCATCAGGGTCAAGGCCGGTGACGGCGGCAACGGCTGCGTGAGCTTCCGTCGCGAGAAATACATTCCCTTCGGTGGCCCGGACGGGGGCGACGGCGGCGACGGGGGCAGCGTGTACCTGGTGGCCACCCACGACCTGAATACCCTGGCCGACTTCCGCTTCCAGCGCCACTACGAGGCCATGCGCGGGGAGAACGGCTCGGGGCGCAACATGACCGGACGCTCCGGCGAGGACCTCGAGGTCCCGGTGCCCGTGGGCACCCTGGCCTACGACGCGGAGACCGATGAACTCATCGGCGATCTGGTGGAGGACGGCCAGCGGCTGCTGGTGGCCCAGGGTGGTTTCCACGGGCTTGGCAACACCCGCTACAAGAGTTCCACCAACCGCGCGCCGCGCCAGTCCAAGCCGGGCACGCCGGGGGAACTCCGCCAGTTACGCCTGGAACTGAAGCTGCTGGCGGACGTGGGCCTGCTGGGCCTGCCCAACGCGGGCAAGTCCACCCTGATCACCCGGGTCTCCGGTGCCCGCCCCAAGATCGCCGACTACCCCTTCACCACTCTGCACCCGGGGCTGGGGGTGGTTCGCGTGGGCCCGCTGCAGAGCTTCGTCATGGCGGACATCCCCGGCCTCATCGAAGGCGCGGCGGAAGGGGCCGGGCTCGGTATACGGTTCCTCAAGCACCTGGCCCGCACCCGGCTTCTGTTGCACCTGGTGGACGTGGCTCCCGCCGATCCTGCGGAGGATCCGGCCCGGGCGGCGGAAACCATCGCAGGCGAACTGGAGCGCTTCAGCCCTGAGCTGGCGCAGCGCCCCCGCTGGCTGGTGCTCAACAAGATGGACCTGATTGCGCCGCAGGAGCGGGAATCCTTCGCCCGGGAACTGGTCGCGCGCCTCGGCTGGGAGGGTCCGGTCTTCTCCATCTCGGCGGCCACCGGCGAAGGCTGCCCGGCCCTGACGCAGGCTATCATGCAGTATCTGGAATCCCATGAAACAGACACGGACACAACTGGGTAAGGCCCGCCGGTGGGTCATCAAGATCGGCAGCGCGCTGCTCACCAACGAGGGGCGCGGCCTGGATCATGATTCGCTTGCGGCCTGGGCGGAACAGATCGCGCGCCTGCGCGGCACCGGACGCGAGGTGGTGCTGGTCTCCTCCGGCGCCGTGGCCGAAGGCATGCGCCGCCTGGGCTGGACTGTCCGCCCCCATGCCCTGCATGAACTGCAGGCTGCCGCGGCCGTGGGACAGATGGGGCTGGTGCAGGCCTACGAGAGCATATTTCAGCGGCATGGACTTCGGGCCGCGCAGGTACTGCTCACCCACGACGACCTCTCCGACCGCCGCCGCTACCTCAACGCCCGCAGCACTCTGCGCACCCTGCTCGGCCTGGGCGTGATCCCGGTGGTCAACGAAAACGACACCGTGGCCACCGACGAGATCCGGTTCGGTGACAACGACACCCTGGCGGCGCTGGTGGGCAATCTCACCGAGGCCCAGGTGCTGGTGATTCTCACCGACCAGCAGGGCCTGTTCGACCGGGATCCCCGGACCCATCAGGACGCGACGCTGATCTCCGAAGGCATGGCCGCAGACCCGGAGCTGCTCAAGCTGGCCGCCCCCGGTTTCGGGCATCTGGGCCGGGGCGGCATGACCACCAAGCTTCAGGCGGCGGCCCGCGCCGCGCGGTCCGGCACCTACACCCTGATCGCCTCCGGGCGGGAGCCCCGGGTGCTGGAACGCATTGCCGACGGCGAACCGCTGGGCACCCTTCTGTGCCCGGACCGCGAGCCCATCGCCGCCCGCAAGCAGTGGATTGCCGGGCAGATGGTGTCCAAGGGGGAACTGCTGCTGGACGCGGGGGCCGCCCGCGTGGTGCGCGAATCCGGGCGCAGCCTCCTGCCGGTGGGTGTGACCCATGTGAAGGGCACCTTTACGCGGGGTGACGTGGTGACCTGTCTGGACCCCGACGGCCGCCCCGTGGCCCGGGGGCTGGTCAACTACAGCGCCGAAGAGTCCCGGCGCATCATGCGCCACCGGGCCGACGAGATCGAGGGAATCCTTGGGTATGTGGATGAACCCGAACTGATACACCGGGACAATCTGGTCCTGCTCTAAGGCAGTGGCAAGTCTCAAGTCTCAAGTGGCGAGGACTTCCTTTCCGGCCCTCCCCCGCAAGCGGGGGAGGGCCGGAAAGTAGGGTGTTTTCCCTTGCCACTCGCTACTGCCCTTTTCTGCAGGCAACAAAAAAGCCCGGCTTGACCGGGCTTTTTTGTTGCCTGCAGAAAAGGGCTTAAAGCGCCTTGACGCGCGCATTCAGCCGGCTCTTGTGGCGGGCGGCCTTGTTAGGGTGGATCAGGCCCTTGGTGGCGGTGCCGTCGATCACGGGGACGGCGTCCTTCAGGGCGGCCTGGGCGGCCTCCTTGTCGCCGGTCTGCACGGCCTTGAGCACCTTCTTCACGGAGGTGCGGAAACGGGAGCGCAGCGCCACGTTGTGCTGGCGGTTCTTCTCTGCCTGGCGGGCGCGCTTGCGGGCGGATGCAATGTTTGCCAAGGTAATGCTCCTGAAAAATCCTGGATGCAACGAACGCTAAAGGGCGAGGATCTTGCCTGATCGGCACGTTCCTGTCAATGCCGGTATGGGCCTGCCGGCGCCGACGGACCGCCCGCTTAACGCCTCGGGGAAGGAACCCTGCAATCCCCCCCCGGGTCTGAGAATTTAGGTGGCCATACAATAGCAGAACAAACCCACACGATGTCCATGAGGATTCCCTCGACCCGGACGTCTGAAAACCGCCCAGGAGATTCGCCATGAACATATCCCGAGTATCCCGCTGCACGCAGGCTCGCCACCGCGCGCCCTGGCTGGCATTGACGGCTTTCATCGCACTGGCGCTGGCCATGGGATTCTCCATGCCCCAGGCTCGCGCGGACGCCGAGGCGAAGGTGGTCTATCACGCGGACTATGCCGATCCACGCCGATTCAGCGCCATGCTCACCAGCATCAACAACATGGTGACCCATTACCAGAACAACTTCATCGACTATGACGTGCGCATCGTGTTCGTCTCGCACGGCATCCGTTTCATCACCGACAACCCCCTGGAAGGCACTCCGTTTGCCGAAGACGAGGCTCTGGCCGAGGAACGCGACAACCTGCGCGGGCGGCTGGTGAGCCTGGTGAACATGCACGGCGTAAGACTGGAGCTGTGCGACATCACCCGGGCCGCGATCCAGCTGGCTAATGAGGAGCTCTACGACGCCGTGGACCTGGTCCCCTCCGGCGTGGTGCGCATTGCGCAGCTTCAGAACGAGGAAGGCTTTGCGTATCTGAAAATCGAATGAGCGCAAGGCGATAGGGGAGAGGGGATAGGCGCGAACCCCTCACCCCTCACCCCTTACCCCTCACCCTTCAAAGAGGTGGCCACCGGCACGTAAAAGCCAGTAAAGTCAGGGTCTTCCTTGCCACTCGTAACCAGCCACGTGCCACTGCCTTGAAGAGCCGGCTTCTGCAATCCACCGCCGTGGTCGGCGGCATGACGCTCATCTCGCGCCTGTTCGGCTTTCTGCGGGACATGGTGCTGGCCATAAGTTTCGGGGCGACCGGGTCGACCGACGCCTTCTTCGTTGCCTTCCGCATCCCCAACTTTCTGCGCCGGCTGTTCGCGGAAGGGGCCTTTTCCCAGGCCTTCGTGCCGGTATTTGCCGAATACAGGGAGCAGCGCGGGCGCGAGGCCCTGACGGACCTGCTGGACCATACCGCCGGCGCGCTCACGCTGACGCTCTTCATTGTCACGGCCGTCGGCATGCTGGCCGCGCCGCTGCTGATCATGGTCTTCGCGCCGGGTTTCGTGGGCGAGGAGAACGGCCGCCAGGTGCTGGCCGCCGACATGCTGCGCGTGACCTTCCCCTACCTGCTGTTCATCTCGCTGACCGCCATGGCGGGCGGGATCCTGAACAGTGTCGGGCGCTTCGCTGTGCCCGCCTTCACGCCGGTGTTCCTGAACCTCTCGCTGATCGGCGCCGCCCTGTGGGGGGCGCCGCTTTTCGAGGAGCCCGTCAAGGCGCTGGCCTGGGGCGTGTTCATCGGCGGGGCGGCCCAGCTGCTGTTTCAGATCCCCTTTCTGGTCCGCCGGGGGCTGCTGCCCCGGCCCCGCCTGCGGCGGGCCCATGACGGGGTAAAGAAGATCATCCGTCTCATGCTCCCGGCGATCTTCGGTTCCTCGGTGGTGCAGATCAATCTGCTGGTGGATACGCTCATCGCCTCCTTCCTGATGGCAGGTTCCATCACCTGGCTGTACTTCTCGGACCGTTTCGTCGAGTTGCCCCTCGCCCTGTTCGGTGTCGCCATCGCCACGGTGATTCTGCCCCGGCTCTCCCGCGAGCATGCCGCGAAGACGCCCGAGGCCTTCAATAACACGCTGGACTGGGCGCTCAGGCTCACCCTGGTGGTGGCGGTACCCGCCATGCTGGGGTTGATCTGGCTGGCCGGGCCCATTCTGGCGAGCCTGATCCAGTACCGGGATTTTACCGCCTTCGACACCCGCATGGCGGCCATGTCGCTCGTTGCCTACGCGGCCGGGCTGCCCGCATTCATGCTCATCAAGATCCTCGCACCGGGCTACTTCTCCCGCCAGGACACCCGGACGCCGGTGAAGATCGGTGTGATCGCCATGCTGGCCAACATGGGGCTCAACGTGGCCATCGTGGTGCCCTGGGTGATGCTGGGGCTGCCGGGCCCTCATGCGGGGCTGGCACTGGCCACGGGGATTTCGGCCCTCCTGAATGCGGGTCTGCTGTTCCGGGGGCTCTACCGGGACGGGGTCTACCGGCCGCCCCCCGGCTGGCGCACCTTCATCGTCCGTATCGCCGCGGCGGCCGTCGTCATGAGCGTGGTCCTGTGGCTCGCCACCCCGGCCCTGGCGGCCTGGGGCGATTGGCCGGCCCTGGATCGTGTCATGCGTCTGCTGGGCCTGATCGCCCTGGGTGCCGCCGCCTACGGGGCCACCCTGTGGGTGCTCGGCGTGCGCCCGGGCCAGTTCCTGATGCGATGACCCGGTGCATCCGTTCGGTGGGGCCGAATGGGCTTCGCTGTCGGACATGTGTAAGCCACAGAGGTCACAGAGGCCACAGAGAAGGTCTGGAGAATGACCCCGGTGGTACAGGGGCAGTGGCCGCATCAAGCCAACGGACATCTCTTGCTTTTTTCTCTGTGCCCTCTGTGTCCTCTGTGGCCAATCACATTTCCGACGACCCGCGCCCGGCTGACCGCCTCGCCGGGTTCGATGGATCACCGGGGTTCCCGGCGCTTTTGCCGCGGTAGCTCCGCAACGCTGGTATAATCGGCGCTTTTGCGGAACCGGCATGGAACTGATTCGCGGCGCGCACAACCTGCGGCCGAGGCACCGGGGGACGGTGGCCACCATCGGCAACTTCGACGGGCTGCACCTGGGCCACCAGGCGGTGCTCGGGCAGCTGGCGGAGAAGGGTGCGGAGCTGTGCCTGCCCACTGTGGCCATCAGCTTCGAACCCCTGCCCCGGGAATATTTTCAGGGCGAGAAGGCTCCGCCGCGCCTGCAGCGCTTCCGGGACAAGCTTCTGGCCATGCGCCGTTTCTCCGTGGACCGGCTGCTGTGCCTGCACTTCGACCGCCGTCTTGCCGAACAGGAAGCCGCCGACTTTGTGCAGGAGTTGCTGGTGGATCGGCTCGGGGTCCGCTACCTGGTGGTGGGCGATGACTTTCGCTTCGGGCGCAACCGGTCCGGGGATTTTCAGTTGCTGCTCGAGATGGGCAGGCGGCTGGACTTTCACGTGGCGCGCATGCACAGCTTCCAGGTGGACGGGGAGCGGGTCAGCAGCACGCGCATCCGCGAGGCGCTCGGCCGGGGCGACATGGACACCGCCCAGCGGCTGTTGGGCCGGCCCTACCGGCTGAGCGGACGGGTGGCGCACGGAGACAGGCGCGGCCGGCACATCGGCTTCCCCACCGCGAACCTGAGGCTTGGCCCCCGGCCGCTGGCGGTACGCGGGGTCTACGCCGTTGAGGTGTTCGGCCTGGATAATGAGCCGGTGCCCGGTGTGGCCAATGTCGGCAAGCGCCCGACGGTGGACGGGACGCAGAACCGTCTCGAGGTGCATCTGTTCGATTTCGACGGCGACATCTATGGCCGGCATCTGCACGTGGACCTGCTGGGGCGCATCCGGGATGAGCGGCGCTTCGAGTCCCTGGAGGCGCTCAAGGCGCAGATCGCCCGCGACGCGGAGCAGGCCCGACAACTTCTGCGACTGTAGGGCGCCCCGCGGGCGCCCGGTTCGATACGACACATGCTCGGCGCCCATGGGGCGCCCAATGGTGAAACGACCTCGTGACTGACTACAAGGACACACTGAATCTGCCCCGGACCGAGTTCCCCATGCGCGGCAATCTGGCCAGGCGGGAGCCGGAGATGTTCGAGGCCTGGGAGCGAGACGGACTGTACCGGCGCCTGCGCGAGGCCTGCGCCGGCCGGCCCCGGTTCGTACTGGCCGACGGCCCCCCGTATGCCAACGGCGATATCCATATCGGGCATGCGGTCAACAAGATCCTCAAGGACATCATCGTCCGAAGCCGCACCCTGGCGGGGTTCGATGCGCCCTACATTCCGGGTTGGGACTGTCACGGCCTGCCCATCGAGTTGCAGGTGGAGAAGCGTATCGGCAAGGTGGGCCACGAAGTTGACGCCAGGCGGTTTCGCGAGGCCTGCCGGGCGTATGCCGCCGAACAGGTGGACAGGCAGCGAAGCGATTTCAGGCGCCTGGGCGTGCTGGGCGACTGGGAGCGGCCCTATCTCACCATGGATTACCAGGTGGAGGCCGACACGGTGCGTGCCCTGGGGCGCATCATCGAACGCGGGCATGTGGTCAAGGGCGAGAAGCCCGTGCACTGGTGCGTGGACTGCGGCTCCGCCCTGGCCGAGGCCGAGGTGGAGTACGAGGACAAGACCTCCCATGCCATCGATGTGCGTTTCCGGGTGGAGGACGAACTCGACTTCCTGCGCCGCTGCACCCTGGATGACGACGAAGACGGCCCCGTCTCCGTGGTCATCTGGACCACCACCCCCTGGACGCTGCCCGCCAACCAGGCCGTGGCCCTGCATCCGGAACTGGACTATGCACTGGTGCGCGTGAACGGCGAACGCCTGCTGCTGGCGGAGGATCTGGTGGATTCCGCCATGCAGCGCTACGGCTTCGGAGATGCGCGTATCGTCGGGCGTTGCCGGGGCGCGACCCTGGAAGGCGTGAATCTGCACCACCCGTTCGTGGATCGGCAGGTGCCCGTGATCCTGGGCGAGCACGTCACCCTGGAGGCCGGCACCGGGTGCGTGCACACCGCCCCGGGCCACGGCCAGGACGACTTCATGGTGGGTCAGCGTTACGGCCTGCCCGTGGACAACCCGGTGGGCCCCGACGGCCGGTTCCTGCCCGGTACCGAGCACTTCGCCGGTGAATCGGTGCACCAGGCCAACGGTCATGTGATCGAGGTGCTGCGCGAGCGGGGTGCGCTGGTGGTCTCCGAGAAGCTGCGCCACAGCTACCCGCATTGCTGGCGCCACAAGACCCCGATCATCTTTCGCGCCACGCCCCAGTGGTTCATCAGCATGGACCAGGCGGAGCTGCGCGAAACGGCGCTCGCCGCCATCAGGCAGGTGCAGTGGGTGCCGCAGTGGGGCCAGGCACGCATCGAAGGCATGGTGGCCGGCCGACCGGACTGGTGCATCTCGCGCCAGCGCAACTGGGGCGTGCCCATTGCGCTGTTCGTGCATGTGAACACCGGACGCCTGCACCCCGACACACCGGCGCTCATCGAAGCCGTGGCCCAGCGCATCGAGCAGGCGGGCATCGAAGCCTGGTTCTCCCTGGACCCGAAGGAGTTGCTGGGAGAGACGGCTGCCGATTACGAGAAGGTCGGTGACACCCTGGATGTGTGGTTCGATTCGGGTGTGACCCATGCGACAGTGACCGCGAAGCGCGAAGGCCTGGGCCTGCCGGCGGATCTGTATCTGGAGGGCTCCGACCAGCATCGGGGCTGGTTCCAGTCATCACTGCTGACGGCCGTGGCCATGCGCGGCGAAGCCCCGTACAGGGCGGTGCTTACCCACGGTTTCACCGTGGACGCCCAGGGTCAGAAGATGTCCAAGTCCAAGGGCAACGTCGTGGCGCCGCAGAAGGTGGTGGACACTTTGGGGGCCGACATCCTGCGCCTGTGGGTGGCGGCCACCGACTACAGTGCCGAGATGGCCGTCTCCGACGAGATCCTCAAGCGCACGGCGGATGCCTACCGGCGCATGCGCAATACCGCGCGCTTCCTGCTGGCGAATCTGAACGGCTTTGAACCGGCGCGGGACATGCTGCCCCCCGAACACATGCTGCCGCTGGACCGCTGGGCGGTGGATCAGGCCCTGAAGGTGCAGCAACGCGTCACCACTGCCTACGACAGTTACCAGTTCCACCAGATCTACCAGCGGGTACACAACTTCTGCTCCGTCGAACTGGGCAGCTTCTACCTGGACGTGATCAAGGACCGCCAGTACACCACACCATCCGACAGCATCGCCCGGCGCTCGGCCCAGACCGCCATGTACCACGTGATCGAGGCCATGGTGCGCTGGCTTGCGCCCATCCTCAGCTTCACCGCGGAGGAGATCTGGCAGGAGATCCCCGGCGAGCGCGGCGAATCGGTGCTGTTCAGCACCTGGTACGAGGGCCTGTTCGCACTGGACGAAGACGAGTCCATGAACGACGCCTTCTGGACGACCCTGCTGTCGGTGCGCCAGGCGGTGAACCGGGAGATGGAGAAACTCCGTGCCGCCAAGGCCGGTTCCCTGGATGCGGAAGTGGACCTTTACTGTGACGCCGCCCTGGCGGACACCCTGTCGCGCCTGGAGGGGGAACTGCGCTTCGTGCTGATCACCTCCTACGCGCGGGTACATTCACTGGACGAGCGCCCGTCGGATGCCGTGGAGACCCCGCTGGAGGACGGCACGCCCCTGTGGACCCGCATCACCCGCAGCGGGCATGCCAAGTGCCCCCGCTGCTGGCATCGCCGTGAAGACGTGGGCACGAGCGCCGAGCATCCGGAGCTGTGCGGGCGCTGCGTGGAGAACGTGGCCGGCGACGGCGAACGGCGGCGGTTTGCCTGATGGATCTGCCGAACTGCCCTGGTGGCGCGGAGACGTTTTCCCGGGAAGCGCCCGAATGCTGAAATGGTTATGGCTTTCCGGCGCGGTGATCGTGCTGGATCAGATCACCAAGTACATCGCCGAGCGCGCGCTGGTGCTCTATGCGCCGGTGGAGGTCACGTCGTTCTTCAACTTCACGCTGGTCTACAATCCCGGTGCCGCCTTCAGTTTCCTGAGTGACGCCTCAGGCTGGCAGCGGTGGTTCTTCGTAATCGTAGCCCTGGGTGCGAGCATCTTCATCGTCTGGTGGTTGAGGATGCTGCATGCCGGTGAGCGCTGGACGGCGGCAAGCCTTGCCCTGATCCTCGGGGGTGCCGTCGGCAACGTGATCGACCGGCTTTGGCACGGACACGTGATCGATTTCCTTGATTTTCACTATGCCGGCCAGCATTGGCCGGCGTTCAATGTCGCCGATGCCGCCATCACCGTTGGCGCGGTGATCCTGGTGGGGTACAGTCTGTTCTTCGCCCGGAATTCCGATACCGCCGGCGGGGAACGTTCATGATCGCTTATGGCAGCAAGGTGCGCATGCACTACACCATCGCCCTGGAAGACGGGATGGTGGCCGACACCACCGAGGGCGAGGAGCCTCTTGAGTTCGTCATGGGCGCGGGTGACCTGGAGGAGGGCCTGGAGCTGGCACTGATCGGCCTGCAGCCCGGGGACAGGCAGACCGTCAAGCTCACCCCGGATCAGGCGTTCGGCTACCCGAGCCCCGCTGCGATCCACGACGTGCCGCGCCGGGATTTCCCCCCGGAGATGGACCTCAGGCCCGGTCTGATCGTGAGTTTCGTGACCCCCGGCGGTGACGAGCTGCCGGGCACCGTCAAGGAGGTGAGCGACGAAACGGTCAAGGTGGACTTCAATCACCCGCTGGCGGGCCACGAGATCACCTACTCCGTGGAGATCCTGGACGTGGGCACCAGCATGCTCCCTTGAAGGCAGTGGCAAGTCTCAAGTGGCAAGTGGCAAGGAAACCCCAAGGGCTGCGCCCCTGGGGAGAGCCTGGGGAGAAGACGAATTCCCTTGAGACTTGCCACTTGCCACTGCCTTCAAGGCCACTTGCCACTGCTCCTAAAGGTTCATTCCCGACATCATTGATGGGACAATAATCCCTCGTCTCAAGACAGCCGGTCATCTCCCATGCAGGTCATTCTCGCCAATCCCCGCGGTTTCTGCGCGGGCGTGGACCGCGCCATCGACATCGTCGAGCGCGCCCTCGCCCTGTTCGAACATCCCGTTTACGTGCGCCACGAAGTGGTGCACAACCGCTACGTGGTGGACGACCTGCGCGACAAGGGGGCGGTGTTCGTGGAGGAACTCGATCAGGTGCCGGATGGCGCCACGGTGATCTTCAGTGCCCACGGAGTGGCCCGCAGTGTCGTTCGGGAAGCCGAGCGTCGCGGCCTGAAGGTATTTGATGCCACCTGCCCGCTGGTCACCAAGGTACACATGGAGGTGGACCGTCATGCCCGGCGGGGCGAGGAAGTCATTCTCATCGGACATGCGGGCCATCCGGAAGTGGACGGTACCCTGGGACAGTACGACCGCAGCCAGGGCGGCGAGATCTACCTGGTGGAGACCGTGGAGGATGCGGAGCGCATCCGGGTGAAGAATCCCGACGGGCTCGCCTACGTCACCCAGACCACCCTGTCCATGGACGATACGCAGGACATCATAGGTATCCTGAAGCGGCGTTTTCCGAATATTCATGGCCAGAGGCGCGACGATATCTGCTACGCCACCCAGAACCGCCAGGATGCGGTCAAGGCGCTGGCAGGTGGCTGCGACCTTTTCCTTGTGGTCGGTTCGCCGAACAGTTCCAACTCCAACCGCCTGCGTGAGATAGCCGGGAAACTGGGCGTCGAGGCCTACCTGGTGGACAGTGTCGATCAGATTCGCGACGGGTGGCTTGCGGGCAAAACCCGGATCGGCGTGACGGCCGGTGCGTCGGCCCCGGAACTGCTGGTACGGGATGTCATTGAACACCTGAGACAGGCCGGTGCGGATTCCGTGACCGAGCATGACGGCCGGCAGGAGACCATCACGTTTTCGCTGCCCAAGGCATTGCGCTGAGCATTGCACTGACGCCGAATTCAGTGAACCCGCGCGCCGCCCGCCACGCGCGAAACCCCTCCGGCCCGATTTCCACCGCTACACGCCAGGACACCTCGTCGCGATCACCGCGTTCATGCGGACGCCGTGCCGTAACCGCGTTTCAGGGAATGGCTGCGCATGCCGTATGATGCTGCGGTCGTTCGCTTCAGCCCACCTGACCTGGAGTTCCGAGACCGGTGTCTGAACCTGCCTCCTCACAGACCGTGCTCGACGTCCGCGGCCTGCGCGCCGCCCATGTCGGACCCGTTGACTTCCGGCTGCTGGCCGGGGAGATCTGCAAGCTTCACGGTCCTTCGGGCTCGGGCAAGACGCTGCTCCTGCGCGCCCTGGCGGATCTTGATCCCAGTGAGGGGGAGGTGCTGCTGGACGGCGTGGAACGCACCGGCATACCGCCCACGCTCTGGCGCCGGCAGGTGGCGTACCTGCCGGCGGAACCCATGTGGTGGGAAGAGCGCGTGGGGTTGCACCTGGATCCGGCGGGGAGCGACACCATGCTCCGGGACCTCGGTTTCGAACCGGAGGTGCGGGAATGGGATGTCGAGCGGCTGTCCAGCGGCGAGCGCCAGCGCCTGGCGCTGGCGAGGCTGCTGGAGAACCGGCCCCGTGTGCTGCTGCTGGATGAGCCCACCGCCAATCTGGATCCTGCCAATACGCGCAGCGTGGAACGGCTGGTGCGTGACTACGTGTCGGAGCACAACGCGGCTGCGCTTTGGGTGAGCCATGATCCGCTGCAACGCCAGCGGGTGGGCGGGCGGTCACTGTTGATGGGGTCGGGAGGACTCCGGGAGGAGGCGGCATGAGTCTGATCATTCTGTCGCCGCTGGACCTGTCCATCGCCGCCTTTCTCGTGGTGGTGCTTGCCGTGCTGACGGCGCGAGTCGGCATGGGTCTGTCCCGCAGCCTGCTGGTGGCGGGCACCCGGACGGTGGTTCAACTCCTGCTCATCGGTCTGGTCCTCAAGGTGCTGTTCGACAACGCTCAGCTCTACTGGGTGGCGGGGTTGTCCCTGGTGATGCTGGCGGTGGCGGGCTATGAGGTGATGGCGCGCCAGGGGCGGCGTTTCTCCGGCTGGTGGGGTTACGGCATCGGCACTTCGTCCATGTTCGTCTCCGCGTTCGCGGTGACGGTGCTTGCGCTCACCATCATGATCGGCCCCTCGCCCTGGTGGGAGCCCCAGTATTCCATTCCGCTGCTGGGCATGCTGCTGGGCAATACCATGACCGGTATCGCGCTGGGCCTCGATCGTCTCACCCAGACCGCCTGGCAGCAGCGCCGGGTGATCGAGGCACGGCTCATGATGGGCCAGGCCTGGGGCTTGTCCATCTCTTCGATCCGCCGCGACGCGGCCCGCAGCGGACTGATGCCGATCATCAACGCCATGGCGGCGGCCGGGATCGTCAGCCTGCCGGGCATGATGACCGGTCAGATCCTCGCGGGCGCACCGCCCATGGAGGCGGTGAAATACCAGATCCTGATCATGTTCCTGATTGCCGCGGGTACCGGCTTCGGCACCCTGGGTGCGGTGTGGCTGGGTTCAAGACGCCTGTTCGACGAACGTCAGCGGTTGCGCCTGGACAGGCTGAAGCACGGACGCGGCAAGTGATGAGAGGCTTTCGCGTTGACCGTCACCCGAGCAGCGCCTTGCGGAAGAACTCGGGGGAGGCCCCGGCGGCACGCTGGATGGCGGCGTTGTAATAGCGGGTCTCGAAGGGTTTCTGTTCGGCCGCCTTTTCGCGCCGGAAGGTGACAGGCCCGTCCTTGCCGGCCATGGTGGCGGTCCACCACCCCGAGGGATAGGTACACTGGGGGAAGTGCAGGGCCACCGGATCGTGGAAGCCGGCAGCCCGCAGGCTGTCGTGCATCGGCCTGATGATGGACTCGGTGTGCAGCAGCGGCGACTCGCTCTGCTGGACGAGCAGTCCGCCGGCGCCCAGGGCCTTGATGCAGTCCCTGTAGAAGTCGGTGGAGAAAAGGCCGGCCGCGGGGCCCACCGGATCCGTGCTGTCGACGATGATCACGTCGATGGAGCCGGGTTTCGCCTCCTGCACGAACTTGATGCCGTCATCGAACAGGAGGCGTGCACGCGGGTCGTGATTCGATTCGCACAGCTCCGGGAAATACGCCTCCGACAGGCGCGTGACCCGCTCGTCGATGTCCACCTGGGTGGCCTGCCTGACCTCCGGATGCCGGAGCACCTCGCGCAGTGTCCCGCAATCGCCGCCGCCGATGATCAGCACGTTGCCGGGGTCGGCATGGGCATAGAGCACCGGATGCGACATCATCTCATGGTAGATGAAGTTGTCCCGGCCGGTGAGCATCACGCAGCCGTCGATCACCATCAGGTTCCCGAAGGAGTCGGTCTCGTAGATCTCGATCTTCTGGAATGGCGTCTGCTCCTCATGGAGCTTTTTCCGGATGCGCAGCGACAAGGCCAGGCCCTTGTCTGCTTCCGAGAACCAGTGGGCGTCCAGTGACATGGGTTCGGGCTCCCAACGGGATGGGTGGAGGCAGTATGATAAAGCACGCACGTCTCATGTCCATCGCGGTATCTCCGCCCGACATCCCGCCAATGCCATCGGAACTCCCATGACTGCCTGGAACCTGGATCAAGCCCGCGAACTCTACAATATCGCCAACTGGAACGGCGGCTACTTTCATGTGAACGGCCATGGACGGGTGTGTCTGCGGGTGCCGGGCCTGGACGGCCATCCCGGCGTCGATCTCTACGAGCTGGCGCAGTCCCTGCGCGCTTCGGGACAGTCGGGCCTGCCCGTGCTGATCCGCTTCGAGGACATCCTCGGCGACCGGGTGCACCGCCTGCGCCAGGCCTTTGACCAGGCCCGGGAGGAGTCCGGTTTCGAGGGCACCTATACCGCGGTCTATCCCATCAAGGTGAATCAGCAGCGCAGCGTGGTGGAGCGCATCCTGGGCGAGGGCGGCGAGCGCGTGGGCCTGGAAGCCGGCAGCAAGCCCGAGCTGATGGCGGTGCTGGCGCTGTCGCGCCCCGGCGGGGTGATCGTGTGCAATGGCTACAAAGACCGGGAGTACCTGCGTCTTGCCCTCATCGGGCAGATGCTCGGGCTCCGGGTCTATATCGTCATCGAGAAGCCTTCGGAACTTGACGGTGTCATGGCCGAGGCGCGCGACCTGGGCGTTCGCCCCATGCTGGGCATGCGGGTGCGGCTGGCCTCCATCGGCAAGGGCAAGTGGCAGAACACCGGCGGCGAGAAGGCCAAGTTCGGGCTCTCCGCCAGCCAGTCCCTCGGGATGCTGGATCGCCTGCGCGATGCGGGCATGCTCGACTGCATGCAGCTGCTGCACTTCCACATGGGCTCACAGATCGCCAACATCCGGGATATACAGGCCGGCATGAGCGAGGCGGGGCGCTTTTACGCCGAGCTGCGCCGTCTGGGCGCCGACATCCTGGTGGTGGATGCGGGCGGAGGACTGGGCGTGGACTACGAGGGCAGCCGCTCACGCAACGACTGTTCCATCAACTACAGCCTCCAGGAGTATGCCAACAACATCGTTCGCAGCCTGATGAATACCTGCATCGAGTACGATCTTCCCCACCCGCAGATATTCACCGAATCGGGCCGGGCACTTACCGCGCATCACGCGGTACTGGTCACCAACGTGATCGATACAGAGCGCGCCCCGGCGCAGGACGATCTGCCGGCCCCGACCGGGGATGAGCCCCTGGTCCTGCAGGATATGTGGCGCCTGTATGAGAACACCGAGGGCATTGCCCCCAACGAGGTCTACCACGACATGGCTCACTGGTTGTCGGAGGTGCAGGCCATGTATACCCACGGCGTCCTGGACCTGGCGCAACGGGCGCGGGCGGAGACGCTGTACTTCGCCACCTGCCGGCGCCTGGCTGCGGATGCCTCCCATCGCCTGAGCAGCGAGATCCGCGAGGAGATCAACGAGAAGCTGGCGGACAAGTTCTTCTGCAACTTCTCGGTGTTCCAGTCCATCCCGGACGTGTGGGCCATCGACCAGATCTTCCCCATCATGCCGCTGCACCGGCTGGACGAGCGTCCCACGCGCCGGGCGGTGCTGCAGGACCTTACCTGCGATTCCGACGGTCACGTGGAGCGTTACGTGGATGGCGAGGGTGTGGAGACGAGCCTCCCGCTGCACGCCCCGCGGGAGGGTGAGCCCTACCTGCTGGGCATCTTCCTGGTGGGGGCCTACCAGGAGATCCTCGGGGACCTGCACAATCTGTTCGGCGATACGGATTCGATCAATGTGGTGCTGGAACCGGGCGGCGGTCACCGCCTGGTGCAGCCTGAACGCGGCGATACCGTGGACGAACTGCTGCGCTATGTGCATTTCGATCCCCGGGCCCTGGTTGCGGCGTACCGTGACAAGGTGGCGACCGCCGGCCTGGAGAAGGACCTGGGCGAACAGGTCCTGGGGGAGCTGGAGCAAGGGTTGTCCGGTTACACCTACCTGGAGGAGTAGGCGCTGCGGCAGGTGGCCCGTCCCGGGGCGTCGTGCACTACGGATCGCCCGCGCGTGCCCGGCGCATCCGGCGCAGGGGCCGCATCACAGACCGTCGCCGCCCGATGCGGTTATACTCAGATCCCGAATCCGATCGGCGAGGGCGGGTATGGACCTGATGGAGACTGCGCTGCTGGTGGGCATGGCGGGCGTGTTGCTGGGCTATCTCCTGGTGGTACGGGCCGGTTTTCGAAGGGAATTTATCTGGGGTGTCATCAATCTGGTTCCGGTGGTGTCGCTGGCCTTTGTGCTGCTCCACTGGCGTCAGGCCCGTTTCGGATTCCTGTTGAGCATCCTCGGCCTGCTGGTGGCGGCGGGTGCCCTCTATGGCGGCGCCGATGCCCGGGTGGAGCGCGAACTGACGCGCATGGGCTACACGGTGGAGGTCCCCATGCCCGTGCAGCGTCCCGCGGACACGCCGATTCCCAACGAGGAACAGGTGCGGCGCATGGAGGAGGAGGCCGGCCAGCAGCTGGACGATACGGTACAGGATGGTGCCCTCGGGCAGGCGCGGCCGCGTTCTCCGCTGGGGAGTTTCCGCGCGGAAGACCGCGCGCCGCCGGTCGAGCGGGCCTGGCGTGACGCGTTTGAAGAGGAATTGCCGCAGCTGGTGGGGGAGTACGTCCGCCTCGTGACATCGCCGGGCGGCACGATGCGCGAGGGTACCCTCGCCGGCGTCACTTCCGCCAGCGTGTTTCTCAAGCAGGTGATGCGCCATGGCACCGTCGGTTTCGAGTATCGGCTGCGCGACGTGGAGTCCATGAGTGTCTGGGACGTGGAGGGCGCCGGGCCGCGCATCCCGGAGCCGGAGGCCGGCGGCGGGGACGAACAGCCGGTGGCGGCCGGAGGCGATGCCTGATGCGTGTGTACGTCTATCGCAGCAGCCGCAGGCGGGATACCTATGTATACCTGGCCAGCAAGGACGCTTTCGAGATGATTCCGGAACCGCTCAGGAAGGTGTTCGGAACGCCCTGCTTTGCGCTGGAGTTCGACCTCACGCCGGGGCGTGCCCTGGCGCAGGAGGACCCCGAGGCCGTGCGGGTCAGCCTGCGCGAGAGGGGCTTTCATCTGCAGATGCCGGCCGAGAATGAACGCCCCCAGTGAGGGAGGGTTTCAGGGCTCAGGTCACCAGAGCAGCGTCCCCGGGTGTTCCATGGGCCTCTCGTCCAGCAGGCGCAGGATGCCCTTGATGCAACGCACCAGGGTCCACACGAACCACCACAGCAGGATCAGGTAGCCGATGCCGGTCACCGACAGCAGCATGCCGACCACCACCATCAACAGGCCGAACCAGAAGGTGCGGATCTGGTACTGATGGTGACTGCGGCTTGCTGGATCCGCCTCGCCGAATTTCAAGTGCGCGATGATCACGCCCGCCAGGGCCGTCAGGCCCACCAGGAAGCCGATCAGATACAGGACGTAGACGATCATGGCCGGCCCGCTCTTGAGATTCGCGGGGCGGGTGTCCTGCGTCGGTGGTTCCCGTAGTTCGTTCATGGTTGTCCTGGTGAAATATCCGGATCAAGGTGTCGGCTGCGACCCGGTCAGTGTATCAACGTAGCGGCGCCCGGGCATGGCCGGCGCCTGCGCATGGACACCCGGCGTCCGGCAGATCCAGTGAGGTGAAACATGTCCGCATTTCTGAAAGCGCCCGCCCCCGGCTTCGATGACCCCCTGGGCCTGCTGGGCGCCTGTCACGGACGCATCATCGAGCGGCTGGATACCCTGGAACGACTGCCGCCCCATCTGCGCCGTCACGGCCCGGATGCGCAGGCGCAGTTGGCGGCACGGCGGATCCTTGAGTACTTCGACCGGGCGGCGCCCCATCATCACGCGGACGAGGACAGGGATTTCTTTCCGCTCCTGGCGGCGGCCGAGGGTCGCGCCGGCTGGGATGAGGGCGTGCCGGATCTGATCGCCCGCCTTGCCGCGGAACACCCCCTGCTGGAACAGGGCTGGCAGGCACTGCGCGCGAGCCTGGAAGAGGTCGCCGGCGGTCGTGCGGACGCGATCGGCGATGCCGCCGGGTGGATCGCCGCGACCCGGGCCCATCTGGCGCTGGAGGAGGAACGCATCCTGCCGCTGGCCGCCCGGGTGCTGACGCCGGGCGAACTGGAGGCCCTGGGCCGGGCCATGGCCGCCCGTCGGGGGGTGGACGTCGCCCCCGGCTGACTCCGTCCCGCGGCAGCCGCGCGGGTTAACGGACGGACAGGACAGACAGGTCTCGATGTAGCCGCCCCCCGATCTCCGGGACACAAGGACGTGCATTCGGCTCGTCCGGCAAGCCCTTGTCGAACAAGGCACCCTTCAGAGGAGTTCCGTGTCCTCGTGGCTGTAGGCCGGTGAACAGGCGCACAGGATGTGCAGGGGGCCGGCGCCGGTGTTGCGGATGTTGTGGGGGGTGCCGGGGGCGATGCACACGGTGTCGCCCACGGCGACGGGAAATCGCTCACTGCCCAGGCGCATCAGGCCCTCGCCACGGGTGATGTGGTAGATCTCCTCGGTGCGGCCGTGGCGATGGAGGCAGGTCTCCTGCCCGGGCGCCACAACGGCCTCCGCCAGGCTCTGGGCCCGGTTGCCGTGCTGATCCGGGTGCATCAGCTCCCGGATCATCGAGCCGTCTCTGGTCTCGTAGACCTGGATATCCTGGTACTGGGACTTCATTGAATGCTCCTGATCGGCCCCGGGGGCGTTTATCCTCCGGCAGAATCAACGGGATTAAAAGAATTCCGTCTTTCCTCTCGGGACTCGGGTATAATTTTGCACCTTTTTCCCGTCACCCGCCCAGGCAGGGCCTGCCCCAGTATGACCGACAAGCTTCGCAATATCGCCATCATCGCCCATGTGGACCATGGCAAGACCACGCTCGTGGACAAGTTGCTGCAACAGTCCGGCACCTTCGGGGAGCGCGCCCACCTGACCGAGCGGATGATGGATTCCGGTGACCTGGAACAGGAGCGCGGAATCACCATCCTGGCGAAGAACACGGCGCTGAACTGGAACGGATACCACATCAACATCGTGGATACGCCCGGACATGCGGATTTCGGCGGCGAGGTGGAACGCGTGCTGTCCATGGTGGATTCGGTCCTTCTGCTGGTGGACGCGGTGGACGGGCCCATGCCTCAGACGCGGTTCGTCACCGCCAAGGCCTTCGCCATGGGCTTCAAGCCCATCGTGGTGGTGAACAAGATCGACCGTCCGGGCGCCCGCCCCGACTGGGTGGTGGACCAGGTCTTCGACCTGTTCGACCGTCTGGGCGCCACGGAGGAGCAGCTGGATTTCCCCGTGGTGTACTGCTCGGCGCTCAAGGGCTACGCCGGCCTCGCCAAGGACGTGACCGAAGGCGATATGACGCCCCTGTTCCAGACCATCGTCGACAAGGTCAGCCCGCCCGAGGTGGATGCGGAAGGCCCCTTCCAGATGCAGGTCTCGTCCCTGGACTACAACAGCTTCCAGGGGCTGATCGGCATCGGCCGCATCAGCAGGGGCAGGGTCAGGACCAACACCCCGGTGAAGGCCGTGGACCGGGAGGGCAACGTGCGTTCCGGACGCATCCTGCAGATCCTGGGCTTCAACGGGCTGGAGCGCGTCGAGGTGTCCGAGGCGCGGGCCGGCGACATCATCGCGTTCTCCGGCATGGACGAGCTCTATATCTCCGACACGCTGTGCGATCCGGCATCGGTGGAGGCGCTCAAGGCGCTCACCGTCGACGAGCCCACGGTGAGCATGACCTTCCAGGTCAACACCTCGCCGTTCGCCGGCAGGGATGGCAAGTACGTTACCTCCCGAAACATCCGGGAGCGGCTGTTCGAGGAACTCAAGCACAATGTGGCCCTGCGGGTGGAGGAGACCGATGATCCGGACAGGTTCCGCGTCTCCGGGCGTGGCGAGCTGCACCTGTCCATCCTCATCGAAAACATGCGCCGGGAGGGCTTCGAGCTGGGGGTGTCCCGGCCCGAGGTCATCGTGCGTGAGCGTGACGGGATCAAGGAAGAGCCCTACGAGATGGTGACCGTGGACGTGGAGGAGCAGCATCAGGGTGCCATCATGGAAAAGCTGGGCAGCCGCCGCGGCGAACTGCTGGACATGATCCCCGACGGCAAGGGACGCGTGCGCCTGGACTACAGGGTCCCCTCGCGCGGCCTGATCGGCCTGCAGACCGAGTTTCTCACCGCCACTTCCGGCACCGGCATCCTGCACCATGTGTTCGACAGCTACGGTGAGTACCGCCCGGGCGGGGTGGGGGCGCGCAACAACGGCGTGCTCATCGCCAACGGCGCCGGCAAGGCACTGGGCTATGCCCTGTTCAACCTCCAGGAACGCGGCCGGCTGTTCATCGGCCACGGCGAGGAGGTATACGAAGGCATGATCATCGGCCTCCACAGTCGCGACAACGATCTGGTGGTGAACCCGCTCAAGGCCAAGCAGCTCACCAACATCCGCGCCGCGGGGACCGATGAGAACATCATCCTCACCCCGCCTGTGCGCATGACCCTCGAGCAGGCGCTGGAGTTCATCGAGGATGATGAACTGGTGGAGGTGACCCCCGGGTCCATCCGTATTCGCAAAAAACTGCTGCTCGAACATGAACGCAAGCGGGCCTCGCGCGCGGCAAGCTAGTCGCTGCGCGAAGGATGAAGGATGAAGGATGAAGGATGAAGGTGGAATAAGAGCCCATCCCCCCGCTCCGGGGGACCATTCATCCTTCAACCTTCAACCTTCAACCTTCCCGCCAAAGGCGGGCAAGTGTGTCCCACGCCTCATTACATCCGGCCGTCTTGGTGCTAACCTTTTGAAAAATGGTGGAGGGAGAGGCCATGCCAGGGTCCATTGGCGAGCGCCCCGGGGGCGCGGAGAACTACACCATCGAACGGCCCCGCATCCTGGTGGTGGAGGACTCCCCCACCATGCGCAAGGCCATTCGCCGGCTCCTCAGCAGCGATTTCCAGGTGCTGGAGGCGGACGACGGTGACACGGGTTGGGAGCAGATCCGGGACGATCCCAGCATCCAGGTGGTATTTACCGACCTGATCATGCCGCGGATGAACGGTTTCATGCTGCTGCGTCAGATCCGCGAATCCATTCATGAAAGGATCAGCGGCCTGCCGGTCATTATCATCACCGGCCACGAGGATGACGAGAAGATGCGCCGCCAGGCCATGTCCATGGGGGCCACGGACTTCGTCACCAAACCCTTCGACTCACTGGAGCTTCGCGCCCGCGCCAAGGCTCATGCCCGTTTCGAGCATACCCAGCGGCGCCTGCATCAGGCCACCCGGGCACTGGAACAGCACACCACGATCGACCCGCTGACCGGGCTGGCCAATCTCAATTATTTTCGCGAACACGGACCCACGCTGCTGTCCTTCGCCGTGCGTCAGGGCAAGGAGCTGTCCGTATTGCGTATCGATGTGGACCAGTACGAAGACCTGTTTCAGAAACGCGGGCGCCAGGTGGCGGAAAAGATCCTGGTGAACGTGGCCAGTATCATCTCCGGCTGCGTGCGCGAGGAGGACACGGTGGCCCGTCTGGGGCTCGCCAAGTTTGCGGTCCTGATGCCCGGTGCCGGAGAGGAGATCGCCCGGCAGGTGGCCGGCAAGATCCACTCCCTCAACGAAAAATCCGGTTATCGCCTGGGCAATACGCGTTTCCGCATGACCGTAAGTGCCGGGCTGGTCACTCCTGCCCTGTATGAGCACCTGCAGTTCGAGGACGTGCTCAAGCTGGCCGAAGGCCGGCTGGCCCAGGCCCTGGCTTCCGGCGGCAACCGGGTGGTCTTTGACGAAGGCCCTCCTGCGGCGTCCCGGGCGGCTCCCGAAGGCCGCCGTGAGCAGCTTTCACTGGAGGAGGCCCTGGTGCTGCTGCGGGCCGGAGACACGGACCTGGTGAACGAACAGCTCAAACCCCTGGTGAGCAAGGTCCTGCCCCTGCTGGTGCATGCCAATCGCCAGTTGCGACTGGGCATGGATGGCAGTCTGCTGCAGCTCAAGCACCAGGTGCAGCGGCTGTGAGCCGGTCTCCATAATGGACGGGATTCACGGGATCTCCAGACGCCTTGATGAAATATCCGGGTCAATCCCTTCAGGCCCGTGAGTCCTGTCCATCGCGCCGTGTGTCCAGCCTGGAAAGCATGCGCAGGCCTCCCAGCATGGCGTGAACGCGTTCACGGATGATTGCCTCGCCTTCCTCGCCCGGGAGATCGGGCAGATCCCAGACCTTCAGGCGTGCCGTGGCGGGCAGAGCAGGGCATCGCCGCCGGCTGTCGGCATCGAGCGGGATGACCAGATCGGCCCAGTGAAGGGCGTCCAAACCGACGTCCTGGACGGACGCGCCGCGTGCTTCCATCCATCCGGCCCCGATATCGGCCGTCAGCCTTGTCGCCGTCTCGACGCGCCGGTCACCGGATCCGGCAAGAAACAGGACGTGCGCAGGCCGCTTGTACATCGTCTGTTCCCCCTATCCTCACCCTTGCCCTGGTCTCCGATCCTTACCCCATCTCACGGATCACACCGGTCACGATACCCAGAATCTCGATCTCCTCGTTCCTGAGTATGATGGGTTCCATCTCCGGGTTGGCTGGTTGCAGGCGAATGCCTTCGCGTTCCACGTAGAACCTCTTCAGGGTGACCTGTTCGCCGTTGATCATGGCGACCACCGTCTGTCCGTTCTCGGCGCTCTGTCGGCGCTCCACCACGATGATGTCTCCATCCTGGATGTTGTCTTCGATCATGGAATGCCCGCGAACGCGCAGGGCATAGGTGTTCCGGCGCACCATATGGGCGGGTACCGTGACCCGCTCGTTGTCATTGCACAGGTCCACGGGCAGGCCGGCGGCCACCCAGCCGAGGAGAGGGATCCGGCGCGTCTCGGCGGCATCCATCTCCTGGCGGCTCAGCCCCTCGGGCCACACGGGGCGTGACGGTTTCGGAATCAGCAGGTCAATGCCGGGCATGGATGGACTCCTGAGGTCTGTGGCGTACTTGTGGGGATGAGGATAGCACGCCTGTTGATATTTACAGTGGATCACGAGGAATCCGGGTTCCAGTCCGGTCTTTTGTCGCCGCCGCGCCCGGCGTCCATAATGTCGCCCACCTTCTTCAGGAGCATGACCGATGCGCACACTCAAGGAGTATCCCATCAACGAACTGAAGCTGGTCTATCGTGCCCTGCACGCCAGCCTTCCGGGCGAGCCGGAACTCATGGACAGCGAGCTTCTTGACGACTTGCAGCGCTTTCTGCAGGAACGCGCCACCCGGGACGGAGTGGATGTGTCCACCCACAGCCAGTGGGCGGCGTGGCTGGCGGACCGTTGAAGGAGAATTCAAGATTCAAGATTCAAGATTCAAGGACGCGGATCTTTTGCGATGCTGAACATCGCCGCCGCCCTTACCTTTGAATCTTGAATCTTGAATCCCGAATTCTCCTCATTTCCGCCGGAACCTGCTGGAGCGTTTCAGCTCGACGAGGATGTCACGTTCCAGGCTGTCGAGGTCTTCCTTCTTCACCTGTGCGACGTCGCTGATCCACGCGGTGGTCTGATTGCGCTTGTGGGCGAAGTAGTTGAGGATGAATTCTTCGGACATGAGCATGAAGCGAATGGCCTGGGCCGGGTCCACCTGCAGGAAGGGGTTGCGCGCAATCTGCATGGCGGACTGCTCCTGCTGCTGGCAGTAGCGGTTGAGCAGGGTGTAGAGCGCCATGCGCGCTTCGCTGATGTTCTTCGGGACCTTGTTGCGGGTGAACGGGTGGAGGCTAGCATCCACGATGGCGTCCAGCCACAAGGTCAGATCGCTTTCCGAGATGGCCACCTCCCGGGCGCGTTGCTCGGCCACCAGCTCGGAGATGCGCTGCTGGAGTTGCTCTCCCTCCTGGTTGGATTTGCCCCGGCTCACGGCACGCCGCCAGATGGCCTGTGACTGCTCCAGTTCCTGACGCAGACCCTCGATCTGTTCCGCCAGGATGCGCGCCTCCTGATCGAGCATGCCGACCTGGCGGGCCTTGGTCTGCATTTCGTGCTGGGTGACGGCGATGCGCACCATATAGTATCGGGCCAGCAGATGCTCGATGTCCTCAGCGTGCCCATGGAGTCGTGCGTTGGCCTCGATAAAGGCATCCATGAGTTCATCCGAGGCGTTCTCCTCGCGCAGCAGCCGTGCTGATTCTGCGGTCTCCGCCGCCTCGGTGCGTACGTCCATCAGGAGGCCGTTCAGGGTTCTCACCTTGTTGGTGAGCACCGTCAGCGAGTCGGGCTGGCCGTCGGTGCGCCATTGAGCAAGGAGCTTCTCGATGTCTTCCAGTTTCTGGCGGAAGATCTTCACGTTGGCCCTGTCGCCGGTGCGTTTGGCCCGGTCCAGCGCGCTGAGCACCTCTTCGCCGTGATCCTCCTGAATGCGGATGCGCTGCTGAAGATGATGCGCATTGGCGGCCAGGATCAGGCCTTCCACGGCATTTCTTGAATACAGGGGGGCGTGTTCGATGATGTCGGGCGGGATATTGTCGGGCAGCTTCTCCGGCGGCAGCCGGGACAGTTCTTCCGGTGACAGCGAATTCACCATCTTGCGGAACACCGACATGGGGATGGGCGGACGACGCCGCGAGGATGCGCTCATGAGCGCCTGCCTGTCGTCCGGGGCATCGCCTGGCGGTTGCACTAGGCGTCCCCTTGCCCCATGACGGGCGCATCCAGGCTGCGCGCAAACTCCAGCATGCGCTGGGTGGAACGCAGCGCCTTGACACGCAGCGTCTCGTCCAGATGGATCTCGTTGTCCCCGGATTCAAGTGTCGAGAGCAGGTTGTGCAGGCCGTTCATGGCCATCCACGGGCAGTGGGCGCAGCTGTGGCAGGTGGCGCTGTGGCCCCCTGTCGGCGCCTTGATCAGCGTCTTGTCCGGCGCGCCCTGCTGCATCTTGTAGAAGATGCCGGAGTCGGTGGCCACGATCAGGGTCCTGTTGGGCAGCGAGGCGGCCGCCTTGACCAGCTGTGTCGTGGAGCCCACCACGTCGGCCAGGTCGATCACGCCCGCCGGGGATTCCGGGTGCACCAGCACGGCGGCCTCGGGATGCTCGGTCTTGAGTTCGCGCAGGGCATCGGCCTTGAACTCGTCATGCACCACGCAGGAGCCGTCCCAGAGCACCATGTCGGCGCCGGTCCGGCGGCGGATATAGTCGCCCAGGTGCTTGTCCGGCGCCCAGAGAATCTTCTCGCCCCGGGTCTTGAGGTGTTCGGCGAGCTTGAGGGCGATACTGGAGGTCACCACGTAGTCGGCCCGCGCCTTCACACCCACAGAGGTGTTGGAATAGACCACCACGGTGCGGTCCGGATACCGGTCGCAGAAGGCGTTGAATTCGTCGGCCGGGCAGCCCAGGTCCAGGGAGCACTCCGCTTCCAGAGTCGGCATGAGGACGCGTTTTTCCGGGCTCAGGATCTTTGCGGTTTCGCCCATGAAACGCACGCCCGCCACCATCAGGGTGGAAGCCGGATGCTCGTGGCCAAAACGCGCCATGTCCAGGGAGTCGGATACGCAGCCGCCGGTCTCCTCGGCCAGCCGCTGGAGCTCCTCGTCCACGTAGTAGTGGGCGACGAGCACCGCGTCCTGTTGGCGGAGCAGCTGCTTGATGCGCTCGCGGACCGCCTCCAGTTCCTCGCCCGTGTAATGGGGTACGAGGGCGGTGATCCTGGCGGTTTCCGGGACATCGAACGCCCGGAGGGGTTGTGCGGACATGGCGTTCATGGGGGCTGTACTCGTGCTCATATGTTACTTTGACAATCCAGGTGTCATTCTATCCCCTGAACAGGCCGCTTGGCATCCTTGCCCGTGCCGGACGCATGGGATTGTCCCCGCGGCCCCACCCGCCAGACTTCAGCGGCCGCGCGCCCCGACCGGATACCGGCAACGGGCACTTTGACGGATGCGTAGGCATGCGTAACTTTCCCGGAAGCAGGGAGCAAAGCCCCCCGGCTTCCCGGCTCTTGCCGGACTCCATGGGTCTTTAATGTTGTAGCATGGCGAACTTCCCCCGCCCCGGGGAATCTCCATAATTGAATCCAGTTCGCATTTTTGCCTCATGATCTTTGTCGTGCTCATCATTGCCGTGCTGCTGGTCCTGTTCCTGCCGTCCTGGTGGGCGAACGCGGTGTTGCGCCGCCACCGCGGCGAGCGCAAGGATTACCCCGGAACGGGCGGGGAGTTCGCCCGCCACCTGCTGGACCGTTTCGGCATGGGCCATGTGCGGGTGGAGGCTGCCGACGGCGGCGATCACTACGATCCCGCAGCCAAGGCCGTACGTCTGTCTCCGGAGCACATGGACGGACGTTCGCTGACCGCCGTGACCGTGGCGGCCCATGAGGTCGGGCACGCCATTCAGGATCACAAGGGCTATGCGCCGCTGGCCTGGCGCACCCGGCTGGTGTCCGTGGCGAACAGCGCGGAGAAACTTGGCGTGGGCCTGATGATGTTCGCGCCGATGCTGCTTCTGGCCACGCGGGCTCCGGTGGGCGGGCTGATCATGCTGCTGGGGGGCTTGATGAGCTTCGGCGCCGCGGCGCTGGTGCACCTTGTCACGCTTCCGGTGGAACTGGACGCCAGCTACCGGCGCGCCATGCCCATCCTGGCCAGCGGTTACCTGCCCAGACGGGACCTGTCCCCGGCGCGTCATATCCTCACGGCCTGTGCCTTCACCTACGTGGCAGCGTCGCTTTCCAGCATGCTCAACCTGTGGCGCTGGCTGGCCATCCTGCGGCGCTGACGGTGAGGCATCGTCGCAGAGGCATGGCCGGTGTTTTCGGGAATCCGACATGAACAGTACGCACGGCAAACGGCGCCGCTGGCTGGTCTGGGGGCTGGAGATCCTGTTCTTCGTGGTGCTGTTTCTCGTCATCAAGGCCTGGGTGCAGCGGGACATGATCTCCGGCGAGGCGCCGGCGCTGGCGGGGCTGGACCTCACCGGCGAGCCCGTGACCCTGGCGGATTACCGGGGCCAGGCGGTGCTGGTGCACTTCTGGGCCACCTGGTGCCGGATCTGCCGGATGGAGCAGGGTTCCATCGAGTCCCTGAGCAGGGATTGGCCGGTGATCACCGTGGCGACACAATCGGGCACCGCCGCCGAAGTGGCCGCCCACATGGCGGCCAATGACCTGACCCACACGGTGATCCTGGATCCGGACGGGGCGCTGGCGTCCCGCTACGGGGTGCGCGGGGTGCCGTCAAGCTTCGTGGTGGATGCCAACGGCGAGATCCGCTTTCGGGAAACCGGTTTCACCACCGGCTGGGGTCTGCGCACGCGGCTGTGGCTGGCACGGGTGTTCTGAGCAGGCCGGGAGCGTGCCCCGGAGTCAGGTTCGGGAAACCGGTGCACCTGCGCCCGAGGTTGTCAGTGGCCGGCTTCTTCGGGGAGTATTGGGATGCGTCCCGCGGGCCGCGCATGCCGATGCCGCGGGCCCCTGAATGCGATGCACGGGCGAGCGGCGACGTCTCTGGCAGTGACAACACAATCGCTGCGTGGCGATGGCGCGCGGGAGTTCCCATGAACGATGCTGCTGACGTGATCACACCCCTGGAGGCCGGTTCTCTGGCCGGCCTGTTCCTGGAGCGCGTGCGGCGTTCGCCCGACGCGGTCGCCTATCGCCAGTACGACATGGCAAGGAAGGCCTGGGTCGACAGCACCTGGCACGATGTGGCCACGGAGGTGGGCCGCTGGCAGCAGGCCCTTGTCAGGGAAGGTCTGGAACCCGGCGACCGGGTGGGGATCATTCTGCGCAACTGCCGGGAGTGGGTCGTCTTCGATCAGGCCTGCGCCGGGCTGCGGTTGATCACCGTGCCCCTGTATACGGACGACCGCGCCGATAACATCGCCTACATCGTGCGCGAGGCCGGTGTGAAGCTGCTGGTGGTGGAAGGGCGGCTTCAATGGAAGAAGCTTCTGGAGGTGAGGGATAAACTGGAGGGACTCGGGTCCATCGTCTCGGTCAACACCATAGAGCCGGACCAGAAGCCGGACGACGACCGCCTGTGCTCCCTGTCCGACTGGTTGTTCGGCCTGAAGGGTGAACTGCAGACCCACGAGGCGGCGCCTGACGATCTCGCCACCATCGTCTATACCTCGGGCACCACGGGAAAGCCCAAGGGTGTGATGCTCAGTCACCGCAACATCCTGTTCAATGCCCACGCCTCCAGCCGATGCGCCGACATCAACGACAGCGACCTGTTCCTCTCTTTTCTGCCCCTGTCGCATACCCTGGAGCGTACCGCCGGCTACTACATGCCCATGATGCTGGGTGCCCGGGTGGCCTATGCCAGGTCCATCCAGACCCTGGCCGAAGATCTGGCCACCATACGGCCCACGGTATTGATCTCCGTGCCGCGCATCTATGAGCGGGTCTACGGCCGCATCAAGGCCGGTCTCAAGGAGAAGTCGCCCCTGGCCCGCAAGCTGTTTCAGTTGACCGTGGACGTGGGCTGGCGGCGGTTCGGGCATCAGCAGGGCCGCGCGGGCTGGAGCCCAAGGCTGCTGCTGTGGCCTGTGCTGGAGCGCCTGGTTGCCGGCAAGGTGCTGGCGCGCCTCGGCGGGCGCCTGCGCTACGCGGTGTGCGGCGGTGCACCTCTGCCGCCGCCGATCGCACGGTTCTTCATCGGGCTGGGCCTGCCGGTGTTTCACGGCTACGGTATGACCGAGTCGAGCCCGGTGGTGAGCGTCAATCGGCCGGACGACAACGTACCCGAAAGTATCGGCAAGCCCCTGCCCGGTGTGGAGGTCAGGATCGGCGAGAAGGACGAGTTGTTGACACGCAGTCCCTCGGTGATGCTGGGTTACTGGAATAATGAGGAGGCCACCCGGGCGACCATCGACGCGGACGGCTGGCTTCACAGCGGCGACAAGGCGCGCATGGACGAGACCGGCCATCTCTATATCACAGGCCGGATCAAGGAGATCATTGTTCTGGGCAACGGGGAAAAGGTGCCGCCCGCGGACATGGAAATGGCCATCACCCTGGACCCTCTGTTCGACCAGGTCATTGTATTCGGCGAGGGGCGGCCGCATCTGGCAGCGTTGGTTGTGCTCAATCCCGACGAATGGAACACCCTGGCAAGGGAACTGGACGTGGATCCGGACAGCGAGGAAGATCTGAACAGTCGCTTCGTCGAGAAGACGCTCCGGTCGCGTATCTCCCGCCAGTTGCGGGAGTTCACCGGTTTTGCCCAGGTGCGCCGCCTGATCCCGGTGCTGGAGCCCTGGACAGTGGAGGACGGTATGCTCACGCCGACGCTCAAGATGAAGCGTGCGCGCATTCTTGACCGATACAGCGACCGGATCGAGGCGCTCTACGAGGGCTATTCGGAATGAACGGAACGTCCCGCGAACCCCGTATCCGCATGCCCGCCGCCGCTGCGCCCACCAATTCGGGGGGCGACGTGTTCGGCGGCTGGGTCATGTCCCAGGTGGACATAGCCGGCAGCATTCCGGCGGTGCTGCGCGCCCGGGGGCGGGTGGTGACCGTGGCCGTGGAGCGGATGCATTTCCGCAGGCCCGTGCAGCGCGGTGACATGGTGAGCGTGTTCGCCGACGTGATCCGCACGGGCCGCACCTCCATGACCGTGGATGTGGAAGTGCGCGTTGACCGCAACCCGGCCGATCCGGAGACCCTGACCGTGGCCGACGCCCGTCTGGTCTATGTGGCCGTGGACGAAGAGGGCCGTCCGCGGCCCTTGCCCAGGGACACCTGAACCACACGACAACAAGATACTCGAGCTGGGGGAGAGCACCAATGACGTATCGATTGACGAGGCCTGGCCTGGCCTGGGTGGCGGGCCTGACCCTGGGCGCGGCGCCCGGCCTTGCCCTGGCGGCCGGTTTCTATATACATGCACAGAGTGTCAGCGGACTGGGCCGGGCCTTCGCCGGCGAGGCGGCCCTCGCCGCCGATGCCAGCACACTCTTCTTCAACCCGGCGGGGATGACCCGCCTGGAGGCGCCCGAGTTCCAGGCGGCGGCAATCCTGCTGATGCCCAGGTCCACGGTCCGGGATACGGGTTCCACGGCCGCCACGCCGGGTACGCTGGGCAATCCGCTTCCCTACGAGGGCGGTGGCGGCGGCAATCCCTATGATCCGACCCCGGTGCCCAATCTGTACTATGCCCGCCCGATCAACGAGCGAGCCTGGTACGGGTTCGGCCTGACCACCCCCTTCGGGCTGGCCAACGGTTACGATGACGACTTCTTCGCCCGCTACGACTCATCCCGGAGTTCGCTTCGGGTGGTCGATCTGCAGCCGAGCCTGGCCGTACAGATCAACGACCGGGTTTCGGTGGGCGGCGGGATCAATGTCCAGTACGCGGATGCCACGCTCAGGAACGCCCTGCCCGATCCCACCGTGCCCGGCGGGCCCACCCCGGCGACCGATGGCGAGTTTGCCCTGGCGGGCGACAGCTGGGACTACGGCTTCAACGTGGGCGTGCTGGTGGATCTGGACGAGGCCACCCGTCTGGGCCTGCATTACCGCCAGGGCATCACCCACACCCTCAAGGGTACCGCCACCACCCGTATGCCCGTGGGCCTGGGCGGGGCCTCGGAGAGCGATCGCGGCCAGGCCGACCTGAAACTGCCGGACATGGTCTTCCTGGGGCTCAGTCACCGCTTCTCGGAACGCTGGACGGGGCTTGCCCAGTACACATGGTTCAACTGGTCGAACTTCGACGAGATTGCCGTGAAGCTGGATGCGGGCCCGGACCCGGATCCGGTTCAGCAGAACTACCGCAACAGCTGGGCCCTGGCCCTGGGGGCCGAGTACCTGCTGAATGACCGATGGACCCTGCGCGGCGGGATCCAGTACGACCGCACCCCCACCCGGGACGGATTTCGCAACACCCGCACGCCGGACGGCGACCGCACCTGGCTGTCGGCAGGCGCCAGCTATGAACGGGGCCCCCGCCTGGGTTTCGAATTCGCCTACACCTACTTCCACGTGGGCAGTGAGTCCCTGGACCTTACCCGCACGTTCTACGCGGGCACGCCGGTCGCCTCCGCGGTGGAACTGGAGGGCACGACCACGGGCAGCGTACACATCCTGGCCGCCGCCCTGCGTTACCGGTTCTGACGGGCGCCCACCGGGCTCATGGCACGCCCTGAGCCCGGTGGGCAGTCTTCATATCTTACTGAATTTCAGCGTTTTTCTTCGCGTTTCTGCACGCCCGGGCGTCACGCGGCGCCCTTTCGGTATATCCTTGGGGTTTCTGCGAACGTTTTCCCCGGAAGGAAGGCGGTGTCCAGGTATGGCTGATCAGTCGTTTCCCGCACTGATGATTCGCGAGGAGGTCGCCGGGGCCGACCGCGCGCAGGTCGTGACGCTCACCTCCGCGGATCTCATGGAAGGCGATGTGGAGATCGAGGTGGCCTGGTCGAGCCTCAACTACAAGGATGCGCTGGCAGTGACCGGTGGCGGGCGGATCCTGCGCCACTCACCCCTGGTGGGCGGCATTGACGCCGCCGGGCGCGTGATGCACTCCGTCGCGCCGGAGTTCAGTGTCGGCACGGAAGTCATCGTCACGGGGTGCGGTCTGGGGGAATTCCACCACGGGGGATTTGCCGGCCGCATCCGGGTGCCTGCCGACTGGGTGGTGGCGATGCCCGAGGGCCTGGACGCACGGAAGGCCATGCTGCTGGGCACTGCCGGTTTCACCGCCGCCATGGCGATCAGTCGACTGGAACTCAATCTGCAGGAGCCCTCGGCGGGACCGATTCTGGTCACCGGTGCCTCCGGCGGTGTGGGGTGCCTGGTGATCAACATGCTCGCGGCCCGTGGATTCGAGGTCATCGCGCTGAGCGGAAAGCCCGCCCTGTCCGACTGGCTCAAGTCCCTCGGGGCGTCCGAGGTGCTGGATCGCGCCGCTGTGACATGGGGCAGGCGACCGCTTGAAAAGGCCCGCTGGGCGGGCGCCGTGGATCTGGTGGGCGGTGATCTGCTTTCCTCGGTGGTGCGCAGCATTCGTCCCTGGGGCAACGTGGTGTCCATCGGTCTCGCGGGTGGTGCGGAGCTTCACACCACTGTGATGCCCTTCATCCTGCGCGGCGTGAGTCTGCTGGGTCTGACCTCCGCCCGCTGCCCCATGCCGTGGCGGCGGGAACTGTGGGGGCGGCTCGCCTCGGACCTGATGCCCCGGGATCTGGCCTCCGTGCATACGGGAACCGTTGGTCTGGATGAACTGGTGGATGTCAGCGCCCGCATGCTCGCGGGCCGCACCCATGGACGGATACTGGTGAGTCCGTGGTCGGTTGTCCGTGGCCAGTCTCAGGAAACCGTTGACAAGCCATAGCGCCCGATTTCGCTCCTGACAACTGACAACGAAAAAAGGGGCGGCCCTGCGGCCGCCCCCGAACTCCTGGGAGGAGGTAGGCGGAGGATCGGTACCGGAAGTCCCTTGCCGGCAGCGTGCCGCCCTGGTCGGCGGGGTGAGCGGCGGGCCGGTTTCGTCCCCGCCTGGCGACGGGGCTGACTGCTCCCGAGCGCCCGTGTTCCGGCCATGCAGTGAATTGTGGGCATCGGGGGACAGGGGAAATGTGCGCCCAATCACACCGTCGCCCGCCGTTTACCGGGGAACCGTGTTTCCACCTGCGATGGCACGCGGGAAAGCGGCTCCGCCGCCGCGGGACCCGCGGGGATCATCATCACAACTCACAACTGTTTGCCGACCCATACGACCCCTTCGTCACCCGGCTGCGCACGGCTGCTGAAGCCCAGGTGTTTCATGAGCGTCAGCATGTTGGTGTTGCCGGCGATCACTTCCCCTTCCATCAGGGCGATGCCCTTGCTCTTGGCCACCTGCATCAGCGCCTGCATCAGATGTGAACCGATACCGCGGCGCTGCCACTGATCCGCCACCACCAGCGCGAACTCGCAACTGCGCTGATCCGGGTAGGCCGTGTAGCGGGCGACCGCCACCTGCAGTTCGCTGCCGTCGTGATCGACCACGGCGATCAACGCCATCTCCCGGTCGTAGTCGATCTGCGTGAAGCGCACCAGCATCTGCGGGGTCAGTTCATGGACCGCCTGCATGAAACGAAAGTAGCGGGACTGCTCGGACAGACCGCGCACGAAGGCCTGTTCGATCTGTGCGTCCTCCGGGCGGATCGGCCGGATGGTCAGGGGTGTGCCGTCGGACAGTTGCCATTGACTCACCAGGTAGGCCGGATAGGGGTGGATGGCCATGTGCGCGTAGGGCGCGGCCGAGGCGGACGGGAAGTCGACACCGATTCGGGCATCCACTGCGGCAAGGCCGTGTTCGTCCACGATCAGGGGGTTGATGTCCAGTTCGGTTACATGGGGCAGTTCGCACACCAGTTCCGAGATGCGCAGCAGCACCTGCTCCAGTGCCGCCGCGTCCACGGGCGGCATGTGCCGGAACCGCTCCAGCAGACGCGCCACACGGGTACGGCCGATCATGCCGCGAATGATCGTTTCGTTGAGCGGTGGCAGTGCCACGGCCCGGTCCTGAAGCACCTCCACCGAGGTGCCGCCGGAGCCGAAGCTGATCACCGGGCCGAACACCGGATCGCGCAGCACCCCGACCATCAGTTCCCGCCCGTAATTGCCCCGGTACATGCGCTCCAGGGTCACGCCGTCGATACGGGCGTCCGGCCGGGCCTCCCGCGCCGCCTGTGTCATGTCCGCAAAGTGCTTGCGCACCGCCTCCCCGCCGGTGATGTTGAGACGCACGCCGCCCACATCGGATTTGTGGGTGATGTCCGGGGAGGCGATCTTCATGGCCAGCGGGTAGCCCAGGGTACTGGCGGCCACCAGGGCCTCGCCCGCGGTGTGAGCCTGCAATGTCTGGGTGACGGGGATCCGGAATGCCGACAGGACCGCCTTGGCCTCCAGGCTCCCGAGGATGTGTCGGCCCTCCGACAATGCGCCCTCGATGATCATGCGTGCGCCGTCCACGTCGGCCTCGCTGCGATCGCTCAGGGGACCGGGCACCTGCAGCAGCAGGCGCTGGTTGCGCTGATGGGCGGCCAGAAAGGCGAAGGCTTCCACCGAGGCCTCCGGCGTGGCGAAATGGGGGAGCATGGCCTCGCTGAAGTGTGCCCGTGCCGCGTTCACGTGATGCTCGCCCATCCAGCATGCCAGCAGTGGTTTGCGTACCCCCCGGCTTGCGCCGATCACCACGTCGGCCACGGCGTCCGGGTCGGTCATGGCCTGGGGTGTCAGCATGGTCAGGACACCGTCCACCTGCGGATCCTGCAGGCAGGTGCTGATGGCCGTTTCGTAGCGTGCCGCATCCGCGTCACCCAGCACGTCCACCGGATTGCCGTGGGACCAGTGTCCGGGCAGCGCGGCATCGAGGAGCTTCAGGGTGTCCGGCGACAGTTCCGTGATGGCCACGTCCAGTTCCACGGCCCGGTCAGTGGCCATCACGCCGGGTCCGCCTGCGTTGGTGACAATGGCCAGCCGGTTGCCGCGTACCCGCATGCCCGTGGAGAGCATGCGCGCGGCCGAGAACAGTTGCTGCACGGTGTCGGCGCGCACCGCGCCGGCCCGTTCCAGGGCCGCGTCAAACACGTCGTCGGCCCCCACCAGCGCGCCGGTATGGGACATGGCCGCACGTGAACCTTCCCCGCGGCGGCCTGCCTTGATGACGATCACCGGCTTCATGCGCGCCGCCGTGCGCAGGCCGCTCATGAAGCGCCGGGCATGGCGGATGCCCTCCACGTAGAGCAGGATGCTGCGCGTCTCCGGGTCCAGGGCCAGGTAGTCCAGCACATCACCGAAATCCACGTCCGCGGCGTCCCCGAGCGAGGCCACCAGGGAGAATCCGATGTGCTGGGCTTCCGCCCAGTCGAGGATAGCGGTGCAGATCGCGCCTGACTGGGACACCAGGGCCAAGTGGCCGGGCAGGGCGGTGTTCCGGCTGAACGTGGCGTTGATCCGCTGGCTCGGGCGGATGACGCCCAGGCAGTTGGGACCGATGATGCGCACCCCCGACTCGCGCGCCGCCTCCATCATCGCTTCCTGCAGGCGCACGCCGTCGTCGCCCGCTTCCGCGAAGCCTGCCGACATCACGATCACCCCGAGCACCCCCGCTTCACCGCACTGGCGCACAATCTCGGGTACCGTGGCTGCGGGGGTGGCGATCACCGCCAGTTCGGGAGGTCGGTCGATGCCCTTCACGTCCGGATGGCACTTGTGGCCCATGATCCTGCGATGGCGCGGATTGACCGGATGCAGCGCGCCCTTGTACCCCATGGCGCGCAAGTTCTCCATGACCCGGGCGCCGACAGACTCCGGGCGCTCGCTGGCACCGATGATCGCGATGCCGCGTGCGGACAGGATGCGATGGAGGTAATGGGGGCCCATGGGGGGTTCCGGTACGGCGACAGGTTTCAGTGTTCCACGCCGGCAGGCACGGATCAATGGCGTACCCGGGCACCCAATGTGTAAGCTGGTGGCTTTCGTGAAGGGTCAGGTGTGAGGCGGTAGGCGTTCAGCCCCGCCCCGGACGGTTCCGGAAGCGGTGGCGCAGGGATTGACGCCCGCTTGTGGCCGCGCGGAGACACGGATCCGGATCCTGAACCCGCCGGTGATCGGCTTTTGCTGCGTGGTGTGCCATGGCCCTGTACTTCATCTCCCATCCCGACTGTCTGCAACACCTCACGCCGGCTCATCATCCGGAACGCCCCAAGCGCCTGTCGGCCATCAACGATCAGCTCATTACGTCGGGCGTGGATTCCTGGGTGCATCACCGGGAGGCGCCACGGGCGACACGGGAACAGCTGCTGCGGGTCCATTCGGCGGCCTACCTGGATGAACTGTCGCGTGAAGTGCCGGCCGGAGAGGGGGCCGTGTGCGTGGACGGGGGGGACACCTTCATGTCGGCACACAGCCTGGAGGCGGCAGGCCGCGCCGCCGGTGCCGTGGTGATGGGCGTGGATCTGGTAATGTCCGAGCCGGGCTCGGCCGCCTTCTGTGCAGTACGCCCGCCCGGCCACCATGCCACCCGCGACCGGGCGATGGGTTTTTGCCTGTACAACAATATCGCTGTCGGTGCCGCCCATGGGCTCCACGCCCATGGTCTCGAGCGGGTCGCCATCGTGGATTTCGATGTGCACCACGGGAACGGTACCGATGACATTTTCCTGCATGAGCCGCGCGTAATGTTCTGTTCCACCTTTCAGCATCCCTTCTATCCGCACGAGGGTGCCGAGGCGAGGGATGGCGCACCCCGGGTGAATGTGCCCCTCCCTGCGGGCACTCGCGGCGAGGGGTTCCGGGCAGCGGTGCGCGAGCAGTGGCTGCCGGCGCTTGATGCGTTTCGCCCGCAGCTGCTGCTGATCTCCGCGGGATTTGACGGGCACCTGGAGGACGATATGGCCGGCCTGGGTCTGGTGGAGGCCGACTACGAGTGGGTGACGCGGGAACTCAGGGCGCTCGCCGGGCGCCACGCCGAAGGACGCGTCGTGTCGACCCTGGAGGGAGGCTATGCCCTGTCCGCCCTCGGTCGCAGCGTGGTGGCGCACCTCAAAGCGCTCTTGTGAATTGCGAAGTGTGAATTGGGAAATGCGAAGTAAAGGCCTTTCACTTCCCAATTCCCAATTCACACTTCCCACCTCATGAGGGTTCGTTCCCCGGCTTCCACTTGATGTTGCAGCCGATGCTGGGCTTCTGGTCCTCGGGGATGGGGCTTCCCGCCAGCAGGGCGTCGGCGGCGGCGCGCAGATCCTTGCCGGTGACCGCGAGGTCACTGCCCGGACGCGCCGCGTCGAATTGCCCGCGATAGACCAGCTTTCGGTCGGCGTCGAACATGAAGAAGTCCGGTGTGCAGGCCGCCTGATAGGCCCTGGCCACGGACTGATCCTCGTCGAACAGGTACGGGAAGGTGTAACCGAACCGGCGGGTTTCATCCTTCATGTGCTCCGGGCTGTCCAGCGGAAAATTCTCCACGTCATTTGAATTGATGGCGATCACCGCCAGGCCCTTGTCCGTGTATTCACGCCCGAAGCGGGCGAACTCGTGGCGAATCAACTGAACGAAGGGACAATGATTGCAGATGAAGGCGATCACATAGCCCCTGGCATCAGGGAAGTCGTCCAGGGAGACTGTCTTGCCGGTGCTCGGATCGGGCAGGCGGAAATCGGGGGCCGGCGTGCCCAGTTCCAGCATGACGGAGGGGGTGCGTACCATGGTTCGGCTCCTTGGGAATCCGGATATGCGATTAGGAATCAATCATTATAACAGGACGCCCCACCCCGGCCCGGCCACAATCCTGACAACTGACAACTGACAACTGACAACTGACAACTGACAACTGACAACTGACAACTGACAACTGACAGCATGACTTGACATGTGATGTGGCTGGCCCATGCTGGAGACTGATTCAGTCGGACAAGAGGACATCATGAGCGACCTCCATGAGGATCTGCGCGCACAACTGGAGCAGTTGCGGGAAGATCTCCAGGCCCGTCTCGAGCGGGTGGAGCGCAACGTGCGCCATGAAGGCGAGCCGCTGGACCAGGATTTCGCCGAGCAGGCGGTGCAGCGGGAAAACGAGGAGGTGGTGGACGCTCTGGGCAACGAGGCGCGCCGGGAGTTGGCCCGGGTGCGCGACGCCCTGAAACGCATGGATGAGGGTCGTTTCGGCGTGTGTGAATCCTGCGGGGAGCCCATTGCCCCGGCCAGGCTCAGGGCATTGCCCCATGCCCGCATGTGCGCGGACTGCGCGTCCCGCCACGAGGCGACGCGCGGCTGAAATTTCGGTCAATCCAGCAGTTTCCCCCGGGTTGAAACCGGTCGTTCCGGCGCCAACGTTGAATCAACGGGAAATTCCAGAATGTTGTCCGGGAGGGCCGCATGGCAGGTTGGCTGCAGGGTGAGGTGGTGGAACGCAAGCGCTGGACCGAACGGCTCCACTCCCTGCGGGTGGACGCGCCGGTGGATCCCTTCGAGCCCGGCCAGTTCAATCGCCTGGCGCTGGACATCGACGGAGAACGGGTGGGCCGGCCGTACTCCTACGTCAATCCGCCCTCGCAGACACCGCTGGACTTCTACTTCAACACGGTACCCGACGGCCCCCTGAGCAACCGGCTGGCCGCCCTGGAGCCGGGCGACACCGTCCAGCTCATGTCCAGGCCGCAGGGATTCTTTACCCTCTCGGAGCTGCCGGATGCCGATGTGCTGTGGCTGATCGCGACGGGCACGGCGATTGGTCCGTATCTCTCCATGCTGCGCACCGAGACGCCCTGGAAGCGCTTTGAGCGGGTGGTGCTGGTTCACGCGGTGCGCACCGCGGAGGAACTGACCTATGGGGACGTGATCGAGGGATTCCGCGAACACGGGGCGCAGTTCAGTTTTGTGCCGTTCGTCAGTCGGGAGGCGCATCCGCAGGCCCTGACGGGGCGGGTGCCCGCCGCCATGGAAAGCGGCGCGCTGGAGCGCCGCGTGGATCTCCCGCTGAGCCACGATGCCGCGCAGGTGATGCTGTGCGGCAACCCGGACATGGTGCGCGACGCCACGGAGGTGCTCAAGGCGAAGGGCCTGCGAAAGAACCGCCGCCGCTCCCCGGGGCATATCACGACGGAGCATTATTGGTAGGAGGGCACTAGAGACAAGATACAAGAGGCAAGATACAAGAAGACCGATTTTCTTGCCTCTTGTATCTTGTCTCTAGTGTCCTCCTACATACCTCGAAGACCACGCGTCGATCACGTTCGCCACGTACCGCGCATCGGCGGCGTCCGTGATCAGATGATCCATGCCATCCAGGGACACGAAGCTCTTGGAATGAGGGGCGATGCGAAAGAGATTCGAAGCATGGTCCGCCTCCACCACGGTATCCTCCGGCGCGTGCATGATCAGGAGCGCACAGCGTAGCGTGCGCACCCTGTCATCCAGGGTCGCGGCTTCCATGTCGTTCAGGAACTCCCGCGTGATCCGGTAGGTGCCGGTGCGGCCGATCTCCACCTCCGCCGCGCCATGGTCGCGGATGCGGTCGAGGTGCTGCGAAAAGGCGTGCCGCACGTGGGCGGGTACGCTGGGCGCGGCGATGGTCACCGCGGCACGCACCGACGGGATGTCGCCGGCCGCCGCCAGGGCCGCCGCTCCGCCCAGGCTGTGACCGATCAGCAGCGCGGGCGCGCGGTTCCGTTCATCCAGCCAGTGCGCGGCACTGACGATGTCGGAGACATTTGCGCTGAAGTGACTCTCCTCGAATTTCCCCTCACTGTCTCCCACGCCCGTGAAGTCGAAACGGAGCACACCCCACCCCCGTGCCGACAGTGCGCGGCTGATGTGTACCGCAGCGAGGCTGTCCTTGGAGCAGGTGAAACAATGTGCGTAAATGGCCCAGGCGCGTACCGGTCCCGGGGGCCGTTCCAGGCGGCCCGCCAGCCGTTGTCCCCGGCGGTTCTCGAAGGACACCGATTCGGTGGGCATCAGACCGGTGCGTGCGTGCTCCGGCAGCGGGAACACAGGCCGCGGATCTCGACGATGTGTTCTTCGGCAAGAAACCCCTGGCGTTCCGCCTCGCGGTTCAGGGCGCGTTTCACGCCGTCGTCACCGCATTCGCTCACCCGGCCGCAGCGGCGGCAGATGAGCAGGTGGGACTCGTGTACCTTGTGGGGGCGGTCGCAACCCACGAAGCCATTGAGGCTTTCGATGCGATGGATCAGGCCCTGCTCGAGCAGAAAGTCCAGGGCCCGGTATACGGTGGGCGGCTTGACCGTATGATCCGCGGAACTCAGCCTTCCGATGAGGTCGTAGGCCTTGATCGCCTCGTGACTCTGCCAGATCTGCTCCAGTACACGCCGCCGCAGGGGTGTGAGGCGCACCGAGCGTTCGGCGCAGAGCTGGTCGGCCCGTTCAAGGGCTTCGCTGATGCAACTGGCTTGGTTGTGGTTGGCTGTCATCGGGTTCTTCTCTACCGGGTGCTGGCTGATATGTCAAACTGCCCGTGCCTCGCCCAGGTGCCCGGGCGACGCAGGCGCACCGGTACCCCTGCGCCCGGCAGGCCCTGACCGGATTATACAATAACGCCCATGGGATGGCCGTGCCCGCGGTCCGCGGCCGCGTGTGCGAATATCCCGCCAGTTCGTGCCGGTTATGCTTCCAAAGACTTTTTCTGGTGTCCTTGCGGGTGATTTGTGATGATAGGAGATTCATTTCCAGCAGGACGCATGTGTGGACGAGATCGACACCGACGCCATCCGGTTGCGCCTGGCCGAACTCAGACTGGAGCACCGGGATCTCGACGAGGCCATCGCGCGCATGGCGGAGGGTCCGTTCGTGGATCAGCTTCAGATGGGCCGCCTGAAGAAGCGAAAGCTGCAGATCAAGGACCTGATTGCGCGGCTGGAGAGCCGGCTGATCCCCGATCTGAATGCATGAAGGCGTTGGCTAAAGGGCCAGAAAGCGGCGGGCAATCCGGTCATGATGATCCTGGCCCGTGAACAAGAAAACGGCGGCGCTTTCGCGCCGCCGTTTTTGCTTGCCTTGCTGTCAGGGCAGCGTCAACCCCAGATGTCGGTGGTGATGCTGTCGTACCAGCCGCGGGTGTAGTTGGCCTCCAGCATACGGAAATTGCGGTCCGCGTCGGCGGGACTGACCCCGCCTGCGCCTTCCACGCCCTTGATGGAACCGTCATCGAAGCGGTACACCGCCGCCACGCTGATGCCCCAGTCCGGGGTGACCAGGCTGTAGCAGGTATTCACCATCGACGGTGCCACCGGGTCGCGGCCCTTGAGGGTGTTGACGATGGCCGCCGCCACCAGCTTGCCCTGGCTGTTGGCCGAGTGCCCGGACTTGGGCATGGCACCGGCGATGCTGGCGTCGCCGATCACATGGATGCCCGGATGGATGGAGGACTCAAAGGTCACCTGGTTGACCGGGCACCAGCCCGAATCGTTGGTGAGTCCCGCATCGTGGGCGATCTGCCCGGCCTTCTGGGGTGGGATGTAATTGAGCACGTCCGCGTTGAAGCGGTTCAGCCCGCCGTCGGAGACGGCAATCTTCTGGGTCGGGTTGATGGACTGCACCATACCCCCGTCGTTCGCCGAGACCCATTCGATCATGTCTCCGTAGTTTTCTCTCCAGCCTGCCATGAACAGGCCCTGTTTGGAGAAGCGCTCCTTGACGTCCAGGATCAGCACCTTGGAGCGCGGTTTGTGGGTCTTGAAGTAATGGGCCACCATGCTTGCCCGTTCGTAGGGCCCGGGCGGGCAGCGGAACGGGTTGGGCGGCGGCACCATCACGAACACGCCCCCGTCGGGCATGGCCTCCAGCTGTCGGCGCAGGAGCGCCGTCTGGGGCCCGGCCTTCCAGGCATGGGGGATCTGCTCCACCGTGTTGGCACTCGTGCCGTGGGCCGCGGCTTCCCAGTCGAAGTCGATACCGGGGGATACCACCAGCCGGTCATAGTCGAGGGTTTGCCCGCCTGCCAGCGTGACCTTGCGTGCACCGGCGTCGATGCCGGTCACCGTGTCCTGGATCACGTTGACGCCGTGGATATCGCGAAGCGTCCCGTAGGTCTGGACGATGTCGTCCATCCGCCGGACACCGCCGAGCACCCAGTTGCTTCCATAGCAGGTGTGATAGGTGGCGTTGGGTTCCACCAGCGTGACGCGGAGATCCGGATCGAAGCGCCGCAGGTACTTGGCGGCCGTGGCGCCGCCGGAACCGCCGCCCACCACCACCACGTGTGCACCCCTGGTGCGTTCGCCGGGCATCTGGGCGCAGGCCGCCAGCGCAGAGGCCGCACCGCCGATGCCGAGGGCCTTGAGGAAATGTCTGCGTGAAATCGTCATGGTCGTGGCCCCCTCAGCGTCGCGCATCGAAATAATCGGCGAGGAGCTGGATTTCCTCGTCCGTGTAGCCGGTGGCGTGCCGGTTCATGACCGTGGCGGCCCGGGTACCGTCCCGGAAGGCGCGCATGTTCTGGATCATGAGGTCGCGGGGAAAGCCGCGGTTCAGCGACGGGATCGTGGCGTCCGGGCCCGTGCCGACAGAGCCGTGGCAGGCCAGGCAGGTTTGTGCCATGAGCTCCGCGCGGGTGACTTCCGCCAGAGCGCTCTGGGAAACCATCAGCCCCCCGAGTGTGGCCGTCAGGGCAACGGCCGCCAGTTGTGTGTATTTCATGGTGTGCAAGCTCCTCCGAGAACAGTCGCTCGTGATCTGTTGTTTTTACGTTGGTGGTTGTTGCTTTGATCGGCGGGTGCGGAAGGGTCCCGCCTGTGGTTATGGATACCCGGTGCTCACCGGTCCGGGTCCTTGCCGGCGCACGGTTCCCCATTCCGACCGGGATCCCGTGCTCCTCAGGCATTCAGGAATTAAAGACTGTCGCATTCTTGTATAGCACAGCGCTCCGTTCGTTGCCAAAGGCCGAGGATGGTCATCAGGCTTTTGGGGAGAAGCCTGCACTGCCCCGGGCAGGTGCCTTGGCCGCGCCGTGCTTCCGGGGTTCGAACGGTAGCCACGGCCGCCCGCGTCAGGCGACGACCTCCCGGTCCACCAGGTCCCGGTAGGCGTGCCACGTGGCATGGCCCAGCAGGGGCAGGATCACGATCAGGCCCAGCATGAAGGTGGCGAACCCAAGGCCGATCAGCGTGACCAGCATCAGCGCCCAGAGGAGCATCGGGGCGGGGTTATGCTGAACGACTCTTACGCTGGTGACCACGCAGGTGATCACGTCCTGCCGGCGTTCCTTCATCATGGGCAGGGTAACGACGCCGGTGATGAACACCACCAGGGCCGCCAGCCCGCCGCTGACGCTGAATACCAGGAAGAAGCCGAAGCCCTGCTCGGTGGTGAACAGGGCCAGCCAGCTCTCCTGCAGCTTGTCCGGGACCGCCTGGAAGAACAGGGCGATCATAAGGCTCGTGAAACGAATCCAGGCGATCATGATCAGACCCAGGAACACCGTGTACAGGGAGATCCCCAGGGGATTCCGGCGCCAGGACGTGAGGGTGTCCCTCAGGGTGACCGGTTCCCCGCGCTCCTGGCGTCGGCTGATCTCGTAGAGCCCCAGGGCGGAGAGCGGGCCCACCAGCAGGAAGCCGGCCAGGAACATGAGTACCAGCCAGGGCTCGTTCCATGCGCCGAGCATCAGGGCATAGCCCACCAGGGTGAAGAAGAGGCCATACCCGAGACTCAGCACCGGTGTGCGCTTGATGTCTTTCCAACCCCGTGCCAGCCACTGGTAGGGCCGGTCCGGCTCCACCCGGTACAGGGTGGGTATATGAAGGTTGGGTGAGGTATTGAAGACCTTGTCCATGAATGCCTCCTCGATGCGGGTGTGCTGCCGATATCCTCTCATTTATCTCGCGGGTCTGCCGAGGAATTGCCGGGCAATCTCAGTCGACCCGCATGTGCTTGATCAGCGTTTTCCGGAGTGTATAGTTCCCAGTTTCCCACAGCACCATTGTTCATGGGGCGGGAGCCGGCAGGAGGTGCGTCTGGCCAAGTCGAGGCACATCGATGGTTTTGCCCTGGAGCCGGGCCGGCGCCTGCTGGGCAAGTACGTCGTCATGGACTACCTGGGCGCCGGCTGGGAAGGGGAGGTCTACCGGGTGCGCGAGCTGGCCACCGGCATCGAGCGCACCGCCAAGTTCTTCTTTCCCCGGCGCAACCCCCGGGACCGGGCGGCAATCTTCTACGCCCGCAAGCTGCACAAGCTGCGCCAGTGCCCCATCGTGATCCAGTACTTCACCCAGGAGCGGGTGATCCTCGAGGGTATGCCTGTCACGTTCCTGGTGTCGGAGTTCGTGGAAGGCGAGCTGCTCTCGGCGTTCATCCGCCGCCAGAAGGGGCGCAGACTCTCCCCGTTCCCGGCACTGCACCTGCTGCACGCCCTGGCCCGGGGTATCGAGTGCATTCACCAGATGGGCGATTATCACGGTGACCTGCATACCGACAACGTGATCGTGAGCCGCTACGGGCTGGGTTTCGAGTTGCGCCTGCTGGACCTGTTTCACTGGGGCCGCCCGCGTGCCGAGAACATCCACGACGATGTGGTCAACCTCATTCACATCTTCCATGAATCCCTGGGCGGCGCTGCCCGCTACGCCAGGCTGCCCCCGGAAGTGAAGGCCATCTGCTGCGGGCTGAAGCGCACGCTGATCCTCAGGAAATTCCGTACGGCGGGGCAGCTGAAGGAATACCTGGAGACGATGGAATGGGGTTGAAGTGCGAAGTGCGAAGTGCGAAGTGCGAAGTGGGAAATGTAGGGCGAAGTGTGAGGTGTGAAGCGTGAATCGGGAGGTACGAAAGAGCGGGGCCGGTTCCCGCTTCCCAATTCTCCCTTCCCACTTCTTAAGTTTTTGTCCGGCTCAGCAGATCGATGCCGTCGGCCGCGGTTTCACGGACCACCGGGTCCGGATCGTCGGCGCAGCGCCGCAGGGTGTCCAGGGCCTCGGCGCCGCCGGTCAGCGTGAGTGCGTGACAGGCGTCGGCGCGCACGCGGGGGTCGGCATGTCCGGTCAGCGGCATGAACCAGGTGGCCTGCCCCGTGAGCAGGCCCTCGTCCTGCAGCTCTTCCAGGGTCGCCATCACGCCGATGCGCACGCTCAGTTCGCTATCGCTGTCGCCGATAAGGTCCGCGAGGCGTGCGATGAGGCCCGGTTCCCGCCTGACGCGCCCGGCCACCTGGGCTCGCCGCCCGGTGGCCAGAAGATCCGCCAGGTACTCGGTCATGCCCTCATCGCGCCCGGCCAGCGCCGACCAGTGCCGGAGCTCCTCCGGGCTGTGCAGGCCGGCAAGCTCGAACGGGCCGATCCGCGTCCACGGCACGGAACGCACATTCAGTTCACGGGCCGCCTCGGGTTCGACCGCGATGTTCACCACTTCCACGCGTCCCAGCGTCCCCTCCTTGACCAGGGCCGCCAGCCCGTCGAGTACGGTGGCGCAGTGCGGGCATCCGGGCGCCACCAGCAGCAGGGCATGCGGGGGTGGCCGGGCGGCGTTATGGGGTTGGGGCATGGGTCGCTCCGAGGGGTTTTGAAGGGAGCTATCATGCCACGGTACGGGTGACAGGATCCGGGCGTCGACCTCACCGCCTGCCCGGAATCGGCGGGCGGAAGCCGGGCAGCGCTGCCCGGCCTCCCCGTTGACCCCTACCAGCTGCTGTACGGCAGGAACTTGCCGTTGAGGGTCACCTTGACCCGGTCGCCTTTCGGATCCTGCACCCGGTCGATGTGCATGCTGAAGTCGATGGCGCTCATGATGCCGTCGCCGAACTTCTCGTTGATCAGCTCCTTTATGGTGCCTCCGTACACGCCGACGATCTCGTAGAGGCGGTAGATGAGGGGATCCGTGGGCACGGCCTTGTCCCAGGACTTGTGCGGGAAGGCCTGGAGCGCCTTGGACACCGATGCGTCCAGCCCCAGATAGCTGCACAGGCCGTCGGCGGCTTCCTTGTTGAGATGGTTCATCCCCAGGCAGGCGGAGGTGACGTAGACGGGGGCCAGCCCCGCCGCCTCGGCAATGCCCTCCCAGGTGGCCCCTTTAGCATCCCGTGCTTCGAGGATGGCCCGGGTCATGTCGGTCTTGCTCATCATGGTTTTGCTGCTCCTGTGTTGTGTTGTGAATGGGTGCCGTTCAGGCGGGTGAGGGAACCGCACGGGACCCGCCGGGCCCGGTTTCACGCCATCGGGCTGCGGGGTTGACGTCTCTGGGGGATGCCGCCTCGTCCGGTGCCGAGGCGGGCGCATCGGCCCCCTGCAACTCCCGGCTGCGGTTCACCAGGAAATCCACCAGGTGGTTGCGGATGGGGTAATAGGCCGGGTGCTGATGCAGCACCGCGCGGTCCCGTGGCCGGTCGATGTCCACGCGCACGGACTCGGCGATGCGCGCGTCCGGGCCGTTGGTCATGAGCAGGATGCGGTCGGACAGCAGGATGGCCTCGTCCACGTCGTGGGTGATCATGAAGACGGTCTGATGGGTGCGGCTCCAGATATCGAGAAGCGCTTCCTGGATCAGGCCGCGGGTCAGGGCGTCAAGCGCGCCGAAGGGCTCGTCCATGAGCAGCAGCTTGGGTTCAATGGCAAAGGCCCGGGCGATGCCCACCCGCTGGCACATGCCGCCGGAGAGCTGCGAGGGTTTTTTGTCCTCGGCGCCCTTGAGCCCCACCATCTCCAGGTAGCGCTGGCTGTGCTCAAGAACCCTGGCGCGGGGCCATTTCGGCCAGCGGGCGCGCACCGCCATAGCGACGTTGCCGAAGGCCGACAGCCAGGGCAGCAGGCTGTGGTTCTGAAAGATCACGCCGCGATCCAGGCTTGGCCCGGCCACCTCCCTGCCGTCCATGATTACGCTGCCCGAACTGGCCGCGTCCAGCCCGGCCAGCACGTTGAGGATGGTCGACTTGCCGCAACCGGAATGCCCGATGATGCAAATGAATTCCCCCTTCTCCATGCGGAAGCTCACCTGGTCGAACACGGTGACTTCCTCCCCTGCGCCGGGTTGCGGGAAGCGTTTGGCCAGGGATTCGATCTGCAGAAATTGCCTGTTCATGGGGACTCCTTGAGTCAGTCCTGGTAACGTACGAGGCGGCTTGCCTGGGCGAGGATGCCGTCGAGCACCATGCCCACCAGACCGATCATGATGATGGCGAACACCACGCTGGCAAGGTCCAGGTTGTTCCATTCGTTCCACACGTAGTAGCCGATGCCGGTGCCGCCCACGAGCATCTCGGCGGCGACGATCACCAGCCAGGAAATGCCGATGGCGATGCGCATGCCGGTGAGGATGGTGGGGGCGGCAGCGGGCAGGATGACGGTGAACGCGGTGCGGAGCCGCGACATTTCCAGTGTGCGCGCCACGTTGAGCCAGTCGCGCTTGACGCTCGCCACGCCAAAGGCGGTGTTGATCAGCATCGGCCAGATGGAGCAGATGAAGATCACGAAGATGGCGGACAGGCCCGAGTCCTTGATCACGAACAGTGCAAGCGGCATCCACGCCAGCGGCGAGATGGGCTTGAGGATCTGGATATAGGGATCGAGCGCCCGATTGAGCAGCGGCGACATGCCGATCACGAAGCCCAGCGGTATCGCCAGCATCGCCGCCAGAAGGTAGCCCGCCATCACGCGCGCCACGGAGTAGCCCAGTTGCAGGCCGATCCCCTTGTCGTTGGGACCGGCGTCATAGAACGGGCGGCTCAATTCGTCCATGGCGTGGGCGAGGATCACCGAGGGCGGCGGCACGCCCGCCCGGGAGGCCGCCGCGCCCATCATCTGCTCGTACTCGCTGAGTTCGCCGGACCCGGCCGGCGGAGCGCTGATGGACAGCTCCCAGGCGCCGAGCGCCAGCACCAGCAGGACGACCGACAGCAGCGTTGCGCGCAGGGTCTGGTTGTGCAGCATGATTCAGCCCCTGCGGATGCCAAAGCTGCGGACGTAGCCGTCGGGGTCGGCGTAGTCGAAGGCCTTGCCCATGACGGAGAAGCCCTTGTAGGTCTCCGTGGGCGGTTCGTAGCCCAGCTCGCGCATCAGGTCGCCGCATTCGGTGGCCAGGTAGACCTGCTCCGCGATGGCCTGGTAGTTCACTTCCTCCTCGATGTAACCCCAGCGCTTCATCTGGGTGAGAATCCAGACGGCCATGGAGTGCCAGGGAAAAGGGTCGAAGTCGATGCGGTCCGGCACGTCCCGGATGTTGCCCAGCCCGTCCGCGAAGCGCCCTGTGAGCACCTGCTCCACCACCGGCACCGGCTGGTTCAGGTACGCGCGCGGCGCAATGGCCTCGGCGATCTCCTTGCGGTTGTCATGGTTCGACGCGTAGTGGGTGGCGTCGACGATGGCCCGGAACAATGCACCGAAGGTGTTGGGCATCGAGCGCGCGAACTCCTGGGAGCAGGCGAAGGCGCAGCATGGGTGTCCGTCCCAGATCTCCTTGGTGAGCATGTGAATGAAACCGACCTTCTCCCATACCGCGCGCTGGTTGAACGGGTCCGGCGCCAGGTATCCATCGAGGTTTTCCGCGCGCAGGTTGGCCAGCATCTCCGGCGGCGGCACGACGCGGATCTGGATGTCCTGGTCCGGGTCGAGCCCGTGTTCCGCCACCAGGTAGCGGAGCAGGAAGTTGTGCATGGAGTATTCGAACGGTACGCCGAAGCGAAAGCCCTTCCATTGCTTCGGGTCGCGCTTGTCCCGGTGCTTCAGGTGCAGCGTGATGGCCTGCCCGTTGATGTTCTCCACGGCGGGCATCAGGAAGGGTTCCGAGGATGAGCCCGCGCCCAGGGTCATGGCCAGCGGCATGGGCGAGAGCATGTGGGCCGCGTCGTACTCGCGGTTCAGGGACTTGTCCCGGGCCACCGCCCAGCCGGCGGTCTTGATCACTTCCACGTCCAGGCCGTACTTGCTGTAGAAGCCCATCGGGTGCGCCATGATGATGGGTGTGGCGCAGGTGATGGGCACGAAGCCGACACTGAGTTTCCGCTTCTCCGGCTGGCCCATGCCGTCCTTGACCGCGGCCTTGAGCGCGTCCATGGGGAACAGGCTGGACAGGGCGGCGGCGAATGTGCCGCCGCCGATGAGCTTCAGGAAACGCCGCCGGTCCATCTCGCTGTGCTGGAAGATGCCGCGCACCACGGCACTTTCCACGGCCCGGTCGATGATGGCCTCGTCATCGGGCGCCGTGTCCGTGGCCGTCTCGCGCCGGTGCGCATGGTCATGCCCGTGATGGCAGATGCCGTGCGCATGGTCGCAACGGGCGTGGCTCAGATCCGCATCGGGGTCGTAGGGGTTGCCGAGGCTCTTGGTGCTCATGGGTCAGTTCTCCGGCCGGGTTTCGTCTGTGTCCGGAGGGACCCCCTTCAATATCTGTGCCAGCAAGTCCGATGCCGGCCCCGGGAGGGAGCGCGGAGCGGGTGTCCGGCAGGCCATGTCCTGGGCGCCGGGGGCGGAACGGGTTGCGGCAAGCGGTTCGCCGGTACATCACCCGGTCGGCCAGCCCGCCGGCGCACGGGCCGTGATCCGGGCCGCATGCTGTGGTAGGGGCCATGGTCGCCATGCACGGCGGCGTTGACATGCCTCACGGTTGTGCAGGGGAGCGTGGCGCCGCACTGTCGGAGTGCGTGCGCGGTGTGTGGCTGGGGTTCGTGGTCGGTCCGATCCGGATGGCCCGCCGGGCTTCGGGTAGACCGGGCAAGCGGATATACTTAGGGAATCAATCCCATAAGCGGCATTGATCGATTACATACTGATGTGGTCAACTATTGACATACCCTATTTATCAAGTATTGATTCAGATCATCTCGAAGGGCTCACGGGGTCGGCAGGAAAGCGCGTATATTCAGACCCATGGTGAGCCGGTCCGCGAAGTGCCACGTGTCGCCCCCCGGCTCGTCCATACAGTGAGGTCACCGTCATGCTGAAGGCCGAAGGCTTGAGTTGTCGAAGGGGCGGCCGGCCGTTGTTCTCAGGGATTGATTTCAACGTCGATCCCGGCCAGTTGCTGTTCGTGCGCGGGCGCAACGGCTGCGGCAAGACCACCCTGCTGCGCGCCATCTGCGGCCTGACGGCGCTGGAATCGGGCCAGGTCACCCTGCGCGGCGAGGATATCCGCCGGCTGGATGAGTCCGCCCGTACGGATCTCATCTATGTGGGTCACCGGGATGCGGTGAAGGACGAGTTCACGCCCCTGGAGAACCTGGCCGTCCAGCAGGGCCTGCGGGGTGAGGGTTTCGACGAGGCACGCTGCCTCGACGCCCTCGAAGAGGTCGGTCTGGCCGGTTATGAAGACATCCCCGTGCGTTATCTCTCTCAGGGCCAGCGCCGGCGCACCGCGCTGTCCCGCTTGCTGCTTTCTTCGAGTCCACTTTGGGTGCTTGATGAACCGTTGACCGCGCTGGATGTGCGCGCGGTCGAGTGGCTCCTTGAGCTGCTGGAGATGCATCTGGCGCAAGGCGGCCTGGTGGTCACCACCAGTCATCAGCCCATTGACGGTTTGCGCGAGGCAAACATCCTGGACTTGAGTTAGCGAATCATGTGGAGGTCATTGTGGACACTGGTGCGGCGCGATGTCTCACTGATCGTCATGCGGCGGCAGGATATCCTGACCGTGGTGGCGTTCTTTATCATCGTGACCACGCTGTTTCCCCTGGCCGTGGGGCCGGAACCGGAGATCCTGCGCGCGCTGGCGCCGGGTGGCGTGTGGGTGGCGGCGGCGCTTGCCAGTCTCATCTCCCTGGACCGCCTGTTCGCGGACGACTGGCGCGACGGTACGCTGGAGCAGATCGTCCTGAGCCGCCAGCCGCTGCCGATGGTGGCCCTGGGCAAGATCGCCGCCCACTGGCTGTCCCTGGGGCTGCCGCTGGTCATTCTGTCACCGCTGCTCGGCTACTCGCTGGGGCTGCGCGGATTCGAGCTGGTGGTCCTGATGGGGTCGCTCGCCCTGGGCACGCCGGTGCTGAGCCTGCTGGGGGCCACCGGCGCCGCGCTGATGCTGGGCGTGAGGGCGGGCGGCGCCCTGATGGCGCTGCTGGTGCTGCCGTTGTACATCCCCGTGCTGATCATCGGTTCCGGGGCGGTGTCCGAGGCCATGCACCAGGCCGGTCCGTACGCGCATCTGTCCCTGCTCGGGGCAATGCTTGCGATTGCCCTGCCGCTGGTGCCGTTGGCCGTCGCCGGGGCCCTGCGCATCAGTCTCGATTAGCCGGAGCCGCCTGTTTTGACTATTTTCCGGGAAGGAGTTGATTGATGGTGTTTCGACGCATACCGTGGCTGACGTTTGCCGCACCCCGGAACTTCCATGTCCTGGTGCAGGTGCTGGTGCCGTGGCTGGTGGGCGGCGCGGTCGTGCTGGCGGTTGCGGGTCTGTACACCAGCTTCTTCGTGGCGCCGCCCGACTACCAGCAGGGCAACAGCTACCGGATTCTCTTCATCCACGTGCCCGCGGCGTGGATGGGCATGTTCATCTACCTGCTGATGGCCGTGTACGGGGTCATTCATCTGGTCTGGCGCATCCGGCTGGCCGACATGATGGCCCGCAGCCTCGCCCCCACCGGGGCCCTGATGACCTTCATCGCCCTGTGGACCGGCTCCCTGTGGGGCGCGCCCACCTGGGGGACATACTGGGTCTGGGACGCCCGGCTCACTTCCACGCTCGTTCTGCTGTTCCTGTATCTCGGCTACATGGCATTGCGTACCGCCGTGGATGACCGCGAGAATGGTGCGCGGTCGGCCTCGCTGCTGGCCCTTGTGGGCGCGATCAACGTGCCGATCATCTACTTTTCCGTGGAGTGGTGGCACACCCTGCACCAGGGCATGTCGGTCACCCTGACCAGTGCGCCTACCATGGCACCCTCCATGTTCACCGCGTTGCTTCTGATGACGGGCGCCTGCTGGCTGTACTGTGCTGCCATCGCCCTGCGCCGGGCACAGGTGGAGGTGCTGGAGCGGGAGGCGGAGACCCAGTGGGTGCGGGATCTCATCCGGGATGGCGATAGCGGGGTCTGGGACCGCAACGCGTCCGTGGCGGACGCGCCGGGAACCATTCGTGAAGAGGGACGCTCGTAATGTGGGATGGTGTGGGTGATTTCATTGCCATGGGCGGCCACGGGCCCTATGTCTGGGGCTCCTACGGCCTGTTCGCCGCCCTGTTGATTGCCGAAGTGCTGTTTCTGCGCCGCCGCCGCCGCCGCACCCGGGCCATGCTGGTCCGGCGCCTGCGACGGACGGCTTCCGCGCAGTCACCGGGAGATATGACATGACAAAACGGCAAAAGCGACTGGCGCTGGTGGCGGGCGTGCTGGCGGGGCTGGCGATCGCCACGGCGCTGATCCTCAACGCCTTCCGGGATTCCATGGTGTTCTTTGTCACGCCTTCGGAGGTGATGGCCATGACCGAGCTGCCGGAACGCAAGTTCCGCATCGGCGGGCTGGTGGAGTCGGGCAGTGTCGTGCGTGACCAGCAGTCCGTCCAGGTATCGTTCCGGGTCACGGATACCGCCATGAGCGTCCCGGTGACCTTCGAGGGTATCCTGCCCGCCCTGTTCCGGGAGGGTCAGGGTGTGGTTGCGGAAGGCCGGATCGACGCGGATGGCACGTTCCACGCGGACAAGGTTCTGGCACGCCACGACGAGGAGTACATGCCCGCCGAGGCCCAGGCGGCCATCGAACGCGCGGGGCATCCGCCGGGCGCCGGCAAGGAGTACTGATCCATGTTACCTGAACTCGGCAATTTCGCGCTGATCCTGGCCCTGTGCCTGGCCGTGGCCCAGAGTGTGCTGCCCCTGGTCGGCGCGAGCACCGGCAATGAGCGGCTCATGCGCACCGGGCGCTCGCTGGTGGTGGGCCAGTTTGTCTTTCTCGTCTTCTCCTACTTCGTGCTGACCTGGGCATTCGTGACCAGCGACTTCTCGGTGGAGTACGTGGCGCGCAACTCCAACCTGAATCTGCCCATCCAGTACAAGATCACGGCGGTCTGGGGCGGTCACGAGGGGTCCCTGCTCATGTGGGTCACGGTCCTGGCAGCCTGGGGCGTGGCGGTGGCCACCTTCAGCAGGGCGCTGCCCAGGGACATGCTGGCCCGGGTCATGGGCACCCTCGGGATGGTCTCCGTGGGTTTCCTCGCCTTCACGGTGCTGACCTCCAATCCGTTCAACCGACTGGCCCGGGTGCCTGCGGACGGGATGGACCTCAATCCGCTCCTGCAGGATCCGGGCATGATCGTCCATCCGCCCCTGCTCTACATGGGCTATGTGGGCATGTCGGTGGCCTTCGCCTTTGCCATCGCGGCCCTGATCAGCGGCCGGCTGGATGCCGCCTGGGCGCGCTGGTCCCGGCCCTGGACGACGGTGGCCTGGTGTTTCATGACCCTTGGCGTCGGCGTCGGTTCCTGGTGGGCCTACTATGAACTGGGCTGGGGCGGCTGGTGGTTCTGGGATCCGGTGGAGAACGCCTCGTTCATGCCGTGGCTGGCCGCCACCGCGTTGCTCCATTCACTCGCCGTGACGGAGAAACGCGGCGGTTTCAAGGTCTGGACCGTCATGCTGGCCATCCTGGCCTTCGCGCTGACCATCCTGGGCGCCTTCATCGTGCGCTCCGGCGTGATCACCTCGGTCCACTCGTTCGCGGCCGACCCGGATCGCGGCATCTTCCTGCTCAGCATGCTGGCGGTGGCGCTGCTGGGTTCGCTGCTTCTGTACGCCATTCGCGCGCCCAAGGTGGGGCTGGGCGGCGGCTTCGGCTGGTATTCCCGGGAATCGCTGCTGCTGGCCAACAACGTCCTGCTGGTGGTGGCCTGCGCCGCGGTGTTCGTCGGCACCCTCTATCCGCTGGCACTGGATGCCCTGGGGCTGGGCAAGATCTCGGTGGGCCCTCCCTACTTCGACGCGGTCTTCATGCCCCTGATGCTGCCCATGCTCTTTCTGGTGGGCATCGCGCCGCTGATCGCATGGAAACAGGCCGATCCCATGGAGTCGGCCCGGCAGTTGCGATGGGTCTTCCTGGTGACCCTGGGGCTGAGCATCGCATGGCCGCTCACCATGGGCACGTGGAAGCCGCTCACTGCGCTGGGGTTGGGGCTGGCGGTGTGGATCCTGCTGACGGCGGCGGTGGACATCCGCAACCGCATGATGCGGCGCCGCTCCCAGGGCATCGGCAGCATGCTGCGGGCCCTGCGCCCCAGCTTCTTCGGCATGCATCTGGCCCACGCCGGCCTGGCCCTGGTGGTGGTGGCCATCTCCATGGTCAACAGCTACGAGATCGACCGGGACGTGCGCCTGGCGCCCGGGGATACGGCGACGGCGGGCGCCTTCGAGTTCACCCTGCTGGGCGTGCAGCCGGTTCGGGGCTCCAATTTCGACGCCGACCAGGCCTCGATCCTAGTGACCCGCGATGGCCGGACCGTGGGCACGCTGACCCCGCAGCGCCGGTACTACGATTCCCAGCCGGACAACCCGATGCTGCAGGCGTCCCTCAACCGGCGGCCGACCCGGGACGTGTACGTGTCCCTGGGCGAACGCCTGGAAGGGGACGCATGGCTGGTGCGCCTGCACTACAAGCCGTACATGTTCTGGATGTGGACCGGCGGTCTGCTGATGGCCTTTGGCGGTTTTCTGGCCGCCGCCGACCGGCGCTATCGCCTCGCCAGTGACCGAGCCTTCGTTACCGAGGAAGGGAAGGCGCCTCCGGAGCGGCCCATCCGGCAGGAGGTACTTGAATGATGCTGCGCCGCATCCTGCTGCCCCTGGTGGCCATACTGGCCCTGCTGGGGCTGTTCTATGTGGGCCTGGGCATGGATTCCCGCGCGTTGCCGTCGCCGCTGGTGGGCAAGCCGGCGCCGGCCTTCCAGTTGGAATCGTTCTTCGATCCCGACGTGACCATCACGGAGGCGGACTTCATCGGCGAGACCGCCCTGGTCAATGTCTGGGCGTCCTGGTGTTCCACCTGCCTGGCGGAGAAACCCTATCTCATGGAACTCGCCAGACAGGGCATGAGGATACACAGCTTCAATTACCGGGATACGCGCGAGAACGCCAGGCGCTACCTGTCCGCGGACATGAATCCCTACGAAAAGATCGCCTTCGATCCGGATGGCGAGGCCGGCATGGAGTGGGGAGTCTACGCGACGCCCGAAACCTACCTCCTCGACCCCCAGGGGACGATCCGCTACAAGCGCATCGGCCCGCTCAATCCGAAGATCATCCGGGAAGAGATCCTGCCGTTGATCGCGAAGATAGAGGCGGAAAACCGATGAATGGCGATGTGATCCAGACCCGTCTCCATGACCGGCTGTACGCGACGGCGGGCCGGCTGCTTGCCCTGGCCGGACTGGTCCTGGCGGTCGCGGCCGGCGGCGCCGGCACCGCGGCGCCACTGGTGAATCCGGTGGACTTCGATACTCCCGAGCAGGAGGCGCAGTATCAGAAGCTGGTGCGTGAGCTGCGCTGCACGGTCTGCCAGAGCGAGACCATCTACGAGTCCAATGCGGCGCTGGCGGGTGACATGCGCCGGCGCGTCTATGAGATGACGGCCGCTGGGGCCGGTGAGCAGGAGATTATCGATTTCCTCGTCCAGCGCTACGGTGACTACGTCCGCTACCGGCCCGCGTTCCAGGCAAATACCGTGCTGCTGTGGACCGGCCCCTTCCTGATCCTGGTCGTGGGCGGACTGATCTGGATGCAGGTCGTGCGGCAGCGCCGCCGGCTGGTGGGCCGCGAAGGCTTGACCGCGCGGGAGCGGGACGCCCTGGAGCGGTTCCGGCGCGGCGAATGACTCGATGAGGGACGAAGAATGAGCATGACCTTCATGATCGCGGTTGTGGCCTTTTGTGTCCTGGCCGTGGGTTTTGTGGTCTATCCGCTGCTGTGGGATGCGGGCGGCCGACGGCGGTCCCGGCGTGAGGTGAACGCGGTCATTTACCGGGATCGGCTGGCGGAACTGGACTATGACCTGGCCCAGGGGACGCTGACCCGGGAACAGTACGACGCGGCCGTGGCCGACCTGGAAAAGGATCTGGTCCTGAGCGGCGCGGTGGATCCCGAGGGCGGCGCCCCCGTGCGGGCTTCCGTGCAGCGTCCCCTGATGATCGCCTCCGGGGCGATCGCGGCCATCGGGGTCCCGCTGCTGGCCCTGGGGTTGTACGGCAACGTCGGATTCTCGGATGTGGTGCCCATGGGGGCGCAGGGGACGAATCAGCGGCAGGCGCAGAGTGGCGCTCCGCAGCAGGGCGGCGGGGCTCGCGTGCCGGCCGGCCCCCACGACACCGAGGCATTCGAGGAGCTGGCCGTGCAACTGCGCGCGCGCCTGGCCGCCAATCCGGATGACCGAATGGGCTGGGTGCTGCTTGGGCGCACGCTGGTGTTCCTGGAGCGTTTCGAGGAAAGCAGCGAGGCCTTCGCAGAGGCCGTGGCCCTGGACGGACACCGTGATCCGGATCTGCTCATCCAGTATGCCGACGTGCTGTCCGAGGCAAGCGGCGGCCTGCAGGGCAAGCCGAAGGAACTGCTCGAGCAGGCGCTGGAACTGGCCCCGGAACATCCCCAGGGCCTGTGGATGGCCGGCAGTGCCGCCTATTATGAGGCGGATTACGCCGGCGCCCGGGAATACTGGGAACGACTGCTCACCGTGTTGCCGCCGGAGTCCGAGGCGGCCTCGATCATCCGCTCCAACCTGGACGAAGTGACCGCGCTTGCCGGCGACGGCTGAGGCCATGAACAGGCCCCCGCCGGTCCGGATGGGAACGCAGGACACGAGGGAGGTCGCCATGAAAGGACGGGTTCTGATCGTAGACGATCACGACGAGATCATCTACGCGGTCCGGCGGGTCCTCGAGAGCCAGGGGCTGGACGTACTGGCGGCGTCCAATGGCCGGGATGCGCTCTCGGTGGTCGACCAGGCGGATGCCGCCATTCTCGACATCCGCCTCGAGGAAGAATCCGGCATCGACCTGCTGGAGCGCCTGCGGGCCGAAGGCAACGGCATCCCCGTGATCATCCTGTCGGCCTACGCCTCACCCGACAACATCGTCTCGGCATCCAAGTACGGCGCGGTGGAGATCCTGCGCAAACCGATCGGTTCCGAACAGCTTGTCAAGGCCGTGGCCCAGGCCCTTGAGAAGAAGGCCGCGCAGGCCCCGGCGCCCGCCGCGGCGATACCGGAGATGACGGTGCAGGGCCCGGCGCCGTGCATGGTCGAGGTATTCAAGTCCCTGGGACTGGCGGCCACCAACGATCTCAGCGTCCTGCTTACCGGCGAGACCGGTGTCGGCAAGGATGTGGCCGCGCATATCATCCATGCGCACTCCGCGCGGGCCGACGGACCGTTCGTGGCCCTGAACAGCACGGCCATGCCGGAAACGCTGCTGGAGGCGGAGCTGTTCGGCTATGCGGCGGGGGCCTTTACCGGTGCCGTGCGCAGCACGCCCGGGCGGGTGGAAAGCGCGGCCGGCGGCACCCTGTTTCTGGATGAGATCGGCGACATGCCCCTCAGCTGCCAGGCCAAGGTGCTGAGATTCCTCGAGGACAGGACATTTCATCGCCTGGGGGAATCGACACCGCGCCACGTGGATGTGCGCCTGGTCACGGCCACCAATCAGGACCTGGAGGAACTGGTGGAGCAGTCACGGTTCCGCCGCGACCTCTATTACCGTCTGGCACAGATCCCCATCAGCATCCCGCCGCTTCGTGAGCGAAGCCAGGATATCGAGTCCCTGATCAAGGGATTCGTTGCCGCGGTCAACCGGGAACTCGACCTGCAGATCGAAGGCGTCACCGAACAGGCATTGGAGCAGGCCCGGGCCCACGCCTGGCCCGGCAATGTCCGGGAGCTCAAGAACACGGTGTATCGGACGGCCGCGAAGCAGAAGACCGGGCTCCTGGAGCGGCTGGATCTCAAGCCCGAACAGCCGTCCGTGGAGGCCGGCAATGCCGATGATATGTTGCATGCCATCATCGAATCCGCGATTGCCCAGGGCCGTCTGCGTGAACTCATGTCCCGTTTCGAGGAAGAGGTGCTGACGCTGGCCCTGGATCGCTACAACGGCAACAAGAGCCGCGTGGCGGAGGTCATGGATATCTCCCGCAATACACTGCGGGCGAGATTACGCGAGTTCGGCCTCCTGTCGGACATCAAGGAATCATCGGGCGCCTGACGGCGGCTCGCCTGCGGGATGCACTTTCCGCGGGGTGGAGGGGATGGCAGCGCCAATGTCCGCAGAGCTACAGACCGGCCGGCTTCACCGAAATCCGTTCTCGGGCATCGGGGTACGCCTGGCCGCAACATTCCTGCTGGTGGTGCTGATGGTCACCATCCCCCTGACCATCTGGCTCTATCAGTACGCGCACGGCCTGATCGAGGAACGCACCCAGGCCGTCGTCGCTTCACTGCTGGAGCATGACCACGGTCTTGTGGCGTCCAGCGTGGCCACGCACGACTACTGGCAGCTGTTCAGGCTGGCCCGGTCCCTCGCCGGCCCTGATTACATCACCAGCGCCGCGGTGCTGGACGAATACGGCAATCTCCTTGCCCACTCCGATCCCGCCGTCTATGGCGTGTATGCGCCCTACAGCCCTCCGCCCAATGTATCTGCCGAGTACATCCCCATCATGGGCCTGCGGGGGATGATCGGCGAGCTGGTGCTGGTCTGGAACCACGAGGCCATGTCCGCCAGTTTCGCCCCCGTCCGAAGCGCCATCGTCGTTGTGACGGGGGCGTTTGCCCTGCTGGCGTGCCTGTTGGGGGTCGCCGTTGCATTGCTGTGGCGCAGTCGCCTGTTGCGAATACTGGGGCGCGCCGGTGCGCATCCGGGCATGGCCCTTCACTTCGCCGGTTCGGGCGGCTCTCCCGGCGGGGGGCGGGGGGATCCGTCGGTGCGCGGGGATGAGCTTGACATGCTTGAGCACGAGCTGATCCAGGCCTTTGATCAGTTGCGCCTCTCCGAGTGGATCCTCAACAGCGTGCAGGAGTATGTCCTGCTGATCGACTCGCAAGGCTTTATCCGTCATGTCAACAGAAAGGTCGAGGCGCTTCGGGAGTGCGGGGGTTGCCGGGATCAGCACATCAGGGAACTCTGCGCCGGATCGGATCATATCGAACTGGCCCGCCAACTGGAGGAAAAGGACTCGGGCACGCTGGAAGCCCCGCTGGTCATCTGCAAGTACCGGTTCCCCGCGTTGATCTCGTTTCGTCGTTCCGACGACATGACGGTCGTCACCATCACCGATCTCACCGAATACCAGCGTCTGAAGGAGAGGGTGGCAAAGCTTCGTGCGCTGTCCACTCTCGGTGAGATGTCCTCCGAGCTCAGCCACGAGATCAAGAATGACATTGCGCCCATCAAGCTGCTGTGCCAGGCGGCCGATCTGCCGGATGAGGACAGGCGCGTGATGCTGCGGTCGATCAATCGCATCGACCAACTGGTCAACGACTTCATGGACTTCGTTCGGGGCGATGAGCAGGAGGTCACCGTGCTCTCCCTGCGCGAGGCCCTGAAGGACTGCTACGGCAAGTTCTGCAACATGGCGCAGGAGGAGGGCATCACGCTGAGCGTCAGCACGGCCGACATGCCGGTGGAGATACCGCCCGGGGGCTTCCGTATGGTGGTGGCGAATCTGGTTCGCAACGCGATCCAGGTGGTCCCCCCGGAGGGCCGGGTCTGGGTCGAAGCCAGCGTGGCGCCCGACGGCGCCACCGAACTGGTGGTTTCCGACAACGGCCCCGGTGTCGCGCCCCACATCAGGGACCGGTTGTTCGAGCCGTTCGTGACGGGCCGGGAAGGCGGTACGGGGCTGGGCCTGGCGCTGGTGTATCGCCACATCATGCAGGTGGGCGGATCCATCGACCACGCGCCCCGGGAGGGCGGTGGTACGGTTTTCACGGTCCGGTGGCCGCCGCAGGTCGCCTCGGCCGCCACAGCAGCGCCCCGGGGGTCACCGCTGGTCCCGGCGGCGGGCTGAGCCGCCGGGTTCTTCCTTCTGTTGCGGCCGTCGACGCTGCCGACGTGCCGCGGTTACCCGTAATCATGCCGGTCGTGGGTTCAGTGGTGCGGTTGGGCGATCCGCTCCGCGACTTCGCGAATCTCCGCCGTGGTTTCCGGCACGCGCAATACGGCATACCGCTCGCCTTCCCCGGTGAAAAAGATCAGCAGCCCGGGAGACGAGGCGCCGTAGCGGCGTGCAAACCGGTCACCGTCCGGTGACCCCAGGTGCGCCACGACGAAATCGATGTCCAGACGGGTCTCGGCACGAAAATCGTTGACGACATCCATCAGCGCCATGCTGGCCGGATGCGCGGTTTCGTAGGTCACGACCCCGAGCGGCTGGCCCTGACCGATGCGTGAAAGATCGGTACTGAGTCCGCCGCGCGGAAGCAGGCCGAGGATCAGCAGCGCAGACCCTGCCAGTACCCCCATGGTGAGTGTCCAGCGGACCCACCGGGGGATCCTGGCGGGGTTCTTTCTACGCCGGGCCATGACTGTGCCGCTCCATATCGATCTCCCTGCCGTGGGTTGAAAGTGTCGCCCGAACTATATCAAGCCCGGTGGTCAAGGCAAGAATGGTCCCTGGGCGATCCCGCGTTCCTGCGGTGAAGATCTGCGCAGCCATCGACCGATACTGGTCAGGAACTGCGCACTCGGCTGATAGATCTGGAAGATCTCACCGTGTGCCGTTGGTAAGTTGCTGATTTCGCGCGGATCATTATTTTACCCGTAACTGGCAAGGTCATTGCTTGCAGGTAGAGCAAGACCTGAAGAGCCCGGGCAGATTGCGGGCATCAGGCACGTCCACAGGGTGGTGCCCGGCGCCACAAGGATAACAAGGAGAGGGTGTCTTGAAATTCCTGAAACGATTCTGGAACGCCATGCGCCGTCCAAGTGCCCGTTATGCCTCCGGCACGCTGGTCATCGGCGGCATCCTGGCGGGCATCCTCCTGTGGGGCGGTTTCAATACGGCCATGGAGGCCACCAATACCATGGCCTTCTGCACCTCGTGTCACGAGATGCGTGATTACGTGTACGAGGAGTACAAGGAAACCGTGCATTACGCCAACGACAGCGGCGTGCGCGCCACCTGTTCGGACTGTCATGTGCCGGACCCCTGGGTGCACAAGGTGCGGCGCAAGATCGTTGCGAGCGCGGAGGTGTGGCACAAGCTGCGCGGCACGATCAACACACCCGAGAAGTTCGAGGCCCGCCGGCTGTTGCTCGCGGAGCGCGTGTGGGACTCCATGCAGCGCACGGATTCGCGCGAGTGCCGCAACTGCCATGAATGGGACGCGATGGACCTGGAGGCCCAGCCGTTGCGCGCCCAGCGCCAGCACGCGGAGGCCATCGAGGCCAACGAGACCTGCATCGACTGTCATCAGGGCATTGCCCACCAGATGCCCAAGATGCCCCAGGAGGAACAGGACGAGGGTGAGGTCGATTTCACCTTCTGATGCCATTCCCCCGGCATCGACGGCTAACGAATGAAACACCAAGGAGTCGAGTCATGACCATCAATCCGAGCAATGACAGCAACCACCCTCAGGGACATCATGCGAGGTTTCTTCCCGGGACCATCGGTGCCCTGGTGGCGGCCGGTCTCGCCCTGGCGGCTGCACCGGCAATGGCTGTCAACTGGGGGGCCGTGGACAGCGAGACCATCGTGCTGTTCTCGCCGGGCCAGGCCTCGTTCGAATGGGTGATGACCCAGACGGATCACAGCGGGGCCCAGCGCTTCCGTGAAGGCAGGAACTGCATGTACTGCCACGATGGCGAGCAGCGCGACATCGGCGATCTCATCGTCGCGGCGGAAGGGCGCGGCGCACACCTCGAGCCGAAGCCGATGGCCGCCGCCGGTAAGCCCGGCACCATCGATCTGGACGTGCAGACCGCCCACGACGGCGACCGCCTTTTTTTCCGCCTGCAATGGCACGAGGCCGTGTATGACGGCGAGAAGATGGACCCGGACTACGCCGCCCGTGTGACCGTCATGCTGGATGACGGCACCGTGCGCGAGGCGACCCGGGCAGGTTGCTGGGGTGCCTGTCACGACGATGCCATGGGCATGGCCAGTGACCCGTCTGACGCCGATCTTACCAAGTACCTGTTCGCCTCGCGCACAGGCGCGACGCGCAGCGGCGGTGGCGAGAACTACAAGCCCGATGCGGAGATCCAGGATCTCTTCGGCAAGGGCATGTTCCTGGAGTACTGGCAGGCGCGCTTGCGGCACGACAATGGGCCCCGGGCCGTGGAAGGCTACATCCTGGAGGAGCGCCATGAGCGCGAGGCGCAGAATGTCTCCGCCGAGGCCGAGTACGCGGACGGGACATGGACCGTGGTGCTCAGCCGGCCGCTCAAGGCGGGTGACGGTCAGCACAAGGACCTCGAACCCGGCAAGAACTACAACATCGGATTCGCGGTGCACAACAACTACACGGATCACCGTTTCCACCATGTATCCCTTGAATACACCCTGGCACTGGATGGCGGTGAAGCGTCCTTCATTGCCAGACAGCAGTAACCACCGGAATCTCGGGCAGATCCATTCAGGCAGGGGAAGGAATCATGTCGTCACCTCGATCAACGGCAGGTCAGATGGGTCTCCTGGGTCTCGCACTGGTGCTCGTGGTGCTCCTCCTGTCGGAAGGGCTTTTCGCCCGGGAGATGGAGACGTGCACACGGTGTCACGACGAGACCGAGGCATACCCGGTGCTGTCCATCCTCCAGACACCGCACGCGGCGGATGCGGACCCGCGCATACCATTCGGAAGCGATGGCTGCGAGGCCTGCCACGGCGTTGCGGACGAGCATCTGCGGCCGCCCGCCGAAGGGCAGAAACGCATTCCGCCGCCAGTGGTCTTTGGCCGCAACAAGTCGCCGGTGGAGATGCAGAACGAGGTGTGCCTGAGCTGTCATCAGGGGGATCCGCACATGCTCCACTGGGTGGCCAGCAACCACGAGTTCGCGGGTCTGGCCTGCGTGTCCTGCCACAAGATCCACACGGTGCACGATAACGTGCTCGATCGCGTGACCCAGCCGCAGGTCTGTGCCGACTGCCACAAGCAGCAGGATCATGAGCTGCGCCGTCCGTCCCGCCATCCGGTGCGCGACGGTCTGATGGGGTGCACGGACTGCCACCAACCCCACGGCACCGGTGGCATCGCGGCGGATCTCAACCAGCCGACGCTCAATGAAACCTGCTATTCCTGTCATGCGGGCAAGCGGGGGCCGTTCCTCTGGGAGCACCTGCCGGTGCGCGAGGACTGCACCACGTGCCACCAGCCCCACGGCTCCGTGCACCGCGGGCTGCTGGAGGTCCGGGCACCGCAACTGTGCCAGCAGTGCCATCTGGATCAGGTCTTCGGCGACCACGCCGCCCGGATGTATGACGGGGACCGCCTGAGTTCGGGCTTCGCCGCCGGCCGGGGTTGCCTGAACTGCCACTCGCAGGTTCACGGTTCCAACCATCCCCAGGGCTTCAATTTCAGGCGCTGAACAGCGGTGATCGAGGGCAGACGAATGAAGACCGCAAGAGGCATTTCAGGACGTCCCGTACTGGGCATGCTCGCATCCGCCGGGTTCATGATTCCGATGGGCGCGGTTGCGCAGTTCGACATGTTTGAACTTGGAGAAGCGGTCGAGCGTGACGAGGTCGCATGGGAGCGTCTGACCGAGGCGGGTCATGAAGTGCAGGCGGGGGTAGGGTATATCTCCACGGACTCGTTCATGTTCGGGCGCTTCGACGGTCTGACGGACGAGGGCCTGTTCCTTGACCTCCATGTGGATCTGCATGCGCGGCCGAGCTACGACGCGGAAGAGATGAACTACTGGCGGCTGCGGGGCCGCAACCTGGGCCTGGATTCGCGTTCCCTGCGCCTTGATCACGGCCGCCAGGGGCTGTACTCCACCTTTTTCGAGTTCCGCCAGATGCCTCACTACCAATGGCGGGATGTGCACATCAGGCACAGCGGCGCGGGTACCCGTGAGTTGACCAGCGATACACCGCGGGATTTCGATATCGAGCAGGAGCGGCAGAGCTTCGCCCTCGGCGGCGCCTACCTGATGCCGGAAAGCCGCTGGCGGATCAGCAGCGACGTCAACCGGGAGACCCGTGACGGAACACGCCTCAGGGGCTTCGAGACCCGGTTCGGGGCAGGTGCCGGTTCCATTGCGCCCGAACTGGTGGATTACCACACCGACCGCTACAACCTGAACGTCAACTACATGGGATATCGGTTTCAGGGCGGGGTCGGCTACCACCTGTCCAGGTTCGCTCAGGACAAGGGTTCGACGATGTTCGTGGATGGAGAGACATTCGGCCTGGAGCCGGAGAACACCTTCCATCGCCTGAGCTTCACCGGCGGGTATACGGTGGCGGAGGGCACCCGCATTTCCGGTGATCTGCACCTGGGGCGGATGCTTCAGGACGACCGTTTCCCCGCCTCGGGGACCTCGGTGACCCGTGACGGCGTTGCGGTCACGAACCTCGACGGGGAGATCGCGACCACCGCCCTGAACCTGCGCGGCGCCCACCGGTTGAGCGACCGTGCGCGGTTGCGGGCGGCATTCCGTTATGACGACCGAGACAACACTACCGGCGTCTACGAGGTGGCAGGCCGAGAGACGATGCCGTTGAGCTACACGCGCACGCATTACTCGGTGGATGGCGACTATCGCCTGGCGTCGCGCACGCGCCTGAGCGCGGGCGTGGAGCGCGACGAACGGGATCGTGACTTCGGGGACCGCCGCAAGACCAACGAGACCACGGTGCATACACAGCTTAACACCACGCTCGCCCCGGGTCTCAGCGGCGGAGCCCGCCTTGCCTACTCCGAGCAGGACGGCACCACCTATGACGAGACCCGCCGCAACCCGGTGCCGGAGGGGCTGCGCAACTATGACATCGCCGACCGTGACCGCTACCAGGTCGGGCTCTTTGCCACGTATACGCCGTCGGCCCTGCCCGATGTGTCCTTCTCCGGCCGCGCGCAGTACACGGACGACGATTACACGCGGTCCGATTACGGGCGCACCGCTGCCGACTGGTTCTCGGCACACGGTGAGGTCACCTGGGTGCCCGTGGAACGTCTCAGCCTGTATGCCTTCGGGGGCTGGGACCGCAGGCAGATCGATCTCGCGGGGGAGACCTGGACGGCCGAACAGGACGTGGTGATCGCGACGGGCGGTTTCGGCGCCCAGTGGGCCTACCGTCCGGACAGGCTGGATCTCGGTTTCGAGTTCGTACAGGTGAGCTCGCGGGGCCGCATGGACTTTGACAACGGCATGCCGGCGAATCATCCCGCCCTGGAGAGCAACTTCATCGAATTGAGCCTCCACGGCGAGCTCTACAACAAGGAGCGGGACATGTCCATTCGTGCCCGCTATGCGTATCAGCGCTTCACCGAGCAGGACTGGGCGCTCGGTGAGAACGTGGTCACCGCGAATCCCGACAAGCGGGATTACAACGCGCAACTCTTCCTCGTGTCCGGCGTGTTCAGGTTCTGAGGATGTGGTGACGGAAGCCCAGCAGCAAGACACGGTGATGGCGGTGAGCCGCATCACCCATGAGGCGTCGGAGCGGGATCATGATCAAATTGCAGAGAGAGAAGGGGACTGGACCCATGATTAACAAGCGTACACGGGATATGCACGTCGATGGCGCCGCTGGCGGTGGCCGCGGTTCATGGTGGCGCGTGGTGCTGATCATGGTCCTCGGCGTCAGCCTTGTCGGCCTGACCGGCTGCCTGGGCAGCGACGGGCGCACGGGGCCTCCGGGTGAACCGGGCGCGCCCGCGCCTCCGGTGGGTGCGCCGGTGCCGCCGGCGAATGTGCTGCCCTCGGTCACGATCACGGACGCCTACATCCGCAACAGCAGGCCGGTTGTCGAGTTCCAGGTGACCGCGCAGCTGGCCTCCGGTTTCGGCGTGACGTTCGAGCCCTCACCCGGCGACGTGGAGTTCACGGTGGCCAGGCTGGTGAGGAAGGACGACTACCAGACCTGGCAAAGTTACCTGACCACGGTGGCCGGGGGGCCGCGCACGGGCCCGCATGCGCGCCTGCAGGCGGATCAGGTGCGGGGCAATCATGCCGAAGGCTTGTGGGAATCCCTGGGCGGCAACGCCTACCGCTACACCTATCCGGTTAATGTGAACGAGGTCCCCGCCGAGTATCTGAACGGCGTTGAACCCGTGACCGCCGACGACTGGGTGCCTGCATCGCAGATCGACATGCGGCGCTTCGTGGTGCTGCTGAGGCCCGGCAGCAACTGGGAGGCGGCCTACGATTACATGGATGCGGGGCGGGGCGAGACCAAGCGCGCCGTGGCGACGGCTTCCTGCAACAGCTGCCACGACAACCTGTCCGCTCACGGTAGTAACCGTATCGGTACGGAAACCTGTTCCAATTGCCACAACCAGTTCAATTTCAGCAGCTTCACCGACAGTCCCAACGCCGTCGACCTGGCCTACCTCGGCCACGAGATTCACAGCGGCGGCGGGCTGGCCGGCACGCAGCAGTTCCTGCGTCCCCGCTGGACCGGTGTCGCCTTCCCGCGCGACATCGCCACCTGCGTGTCCTGTCATGACAGTGTACAGGCGGGGTCGGGTGCCGCCCGGGCGTTTACGAAGCCCACCATCGAGGCCTGCAGTTCCTGCCACGACAATGTGAACTTCGCCACGGGCGCCGGTCACGCGGCAGGCCCGCGGGACAACGCCTCCTGTGCGGGTTGCCACACCCCGGATACCCCACCGCCCTTTGCCAGCAGCGAAACCCTGGTGGAGGCCCATCAGGACGCGGCGCGGCAGTTCGCGAGGGACGGCAACCTGCGTTACGTGATCGACAGTGCCGAACGTGTCGGCAATCAGCTGACGGTGCAGTGGGGCGTTGAGTACGACGGCAGCCGCGTCGTCCATCAGGAAGACGGCTGGGTGCTCTCCGCGGCGATCCGTGTTGGAGCGTTCGATACCGACTTCACGCACTCTGATCCGGATCAGGCTCGCCCTGGGGCTCCAGTCGAACAGAGCAATGCCCAGAACTCGGCGAGCCAGTCCGGCGGAACGTATACCAGCACCATTGATCTTGCCGGAAAGGGGATTACAGGCACGGTGTATGTGACACTCGGGGGCAATGTCAACAGCGCGGACTTCTCGGCTCTTGTGGCATCCAATGCCATCCAGGTTGTGGGCGGCCAGCCGCGCCGGCAAGTGGTGAGCGTTGCCAACTGCACCACCTGCCACGAGGACCGCGTCGGTGTCTTCAACAAGCATGGCGGAAACCGGCACAACGACGTCCAGCAGTGCATCCTCTGCCACAACAACAACAGTACCGATATCGACCGTCGGGAACTTAACCCCAGGCCGTATATTGACCTGCCTCACCCGGACGGTCAGAGGGAGCAGGCGACCAACTTCATGGCCATGATCCACGGTCTCCACAGCACCGCGGCCGGCTTCCGCGGAGACGACCTATGGATCACCGGCTTTGGAAGTTGGTCCCACTGGGACAGTGGCAGCAGCTTCCCGGGAAACATCGCCAATTGCACCCAGTGCCATGACGGTGACACCTACTATCCGCTTGCACGGGAGCTTGAACCCCGCGGTACAACGGTGGATTCGATCGGGGGCTCCTCCAATGTCAACACGCACTGGAAGGTCAGCGCCACCATGGCAGCCTGTTCCTCCTGCCACGACAGCACCGGTGCGCAGATGCACATGACGCAGAACGGCGGCGTATCAGGCAATCCCTGGAATCAGCCGACCATCGACGCGTCGAGCTTTGAAACCTGCTCGACCTGCCATGGACCGGGACGTGTGGCCGATGTCAGGACGGTCCACGGCCTGCGGAACTGATCGAAGGGAGTTTCTTCGCAAGGCGGGGTACCCAAACCCCGCACGCATTGGCGGCCGACCCCTTTCGGGGGTCGGCCGCAGTCTTTTCAGCCTGGGCATTCGCCTGCGCGGGGCCGGTCACGGGCGCCACGAAACCTGTTGCCAGTCCTCCTATACTTCCGGGTGCAGTCCAGACCTTTCAGGCGCAGGCCGGGCGGCCCGGGGCGGGTGCTTCCGTGCTTGCCGTCACCACCGGAGGGAGCCATGAGAAGCAGTGAATCGGATCGCACAGCCGCCGTTTCCCCGGGGGTGCGACGGATGGTGTCGGGCCTGGTTTTCGTGCTGCTCACCTGGGGCGCGGCCGGCGGTGCCGGAGCGGATGGCCATGCCCGCCTGAAGCTCCAGTACGAACGCAACACGGTGGAGGTCGTCCGGCGGGTCGGCCCCAGTGTCGTCGCGGTGCACATGAGAGCGCCGGGGCAGCGCGTCGATGCCGACCGGGATGGTTCGCGGATGGTGGGTGGAAGCGGCTTCGTCGTTGATGAGGACGGGCGCATCATCACCAACTTCCATGTGGTGGCCCACGCCCTGGAAGACCCGTCCGATCCCGGCCTGGACCTGGCGCAGGGAGCGACGCTGACGGTCTCGTACCTCGGCACCCCGGAACAGGAGCACCCGGTCCGTGTGCTAGGGGCGAACCCGGACTTCGACCTCGCCCTGCTGGAACTGGTGAGCCCGGAGGCGTCCCCCGCGCCGGGCCCGATCCGGCTGTCCGATTCCGACCGGGTGCAGGTCGGGCAGAAGGCCATTGCCATCGGTAACCCGTTCGGACTGCATTCAACGGTGACGGTGGGCATCATCTCGGCCGTGGAACGCGAACGGCCCGGTCTGATCGGTATCGAGATCCCGTACATCCAGACGGACGCAGCCATCAACCCGGGCAACTCCGGCGGACCGCTTCTGGACTCCGCGGGAGAGGTGATCGGCATCAACAACGCGATCCTCTCGCCGGGCGGGACCTTCGCGGGCATCGGTCTCGCGGTGCCGGCCAATCTGCTGCGGGGGGCACTGCCGGAGCTGCGGGCCGGGGGTCTGAGCGGATTCGCCGCCGCGGCGGCCCAGTTGCCGCAGCGCCCGAGGCTGGGGCTGGAGGTGGGCCTGCGCGTGGCCGACTATCCGCCGGCGCTCCGCGAGGAACTCGGCTTTCCCACCCGGGGTGTGGTGGTCACAGGCGTGTCGGAGGGCGGTCCGGCGGATCAGGCAGGCATTCGCGGGCCCGCGCAGGCTGTGGTGATCGACGGGCGGCCGTTTCCCGTCGGCATGGACATCATCACCGCCATCGAGGGTAAACAGGTCGCCCGTGCGATGGATGTTCAGCGCGTGGTACTCGAACATGACGAGGGAGACGTCGTCACGCTCCGGGTCTGGCGCGACGGTGCCGAGCGCGAGGTGGAGGTGACCTTGAGCGTGGTGTTACCCGCGGATTGAACGACCGGGGTTGCTGTACAGGAAATCCGGCGTCAGCCGGCCCTGCGATGCCCTCCCGGGGGCGCGGGTTCCGCCTCCGCGAGCCCGTGCCGGTGGGCGTAGACGAACAGTGCCAGGCGACCGGAGACTTCCAGCTTGCCGTAGATGGTGGTGAGGTGATTGCGCAGGGTGTGCCTGCTGATATGCAGCCGCTCGGCGATTTCTTCGCTGGTGGTCGAGGCATCCCGGGCGATCTCCGCCACAACCTGGCGCTCCTTGCGGGTCAGTTGCGCGATCTTCAGTTGCTCGGGACCGGCTGCCGGCACGGCCTTTCTGCGGGAAAGCCGGTCAAATACCCGGCCGATGGCCGCGCGATTCGCCCAGAGCTCGCCTTCGTGGACACGATGGATCGCCTTGAGCAGGGTGGCGACCGCGTCTGACTTGTGAACCACCCCGCTTGCGCCCGCGAGCATCATGTCTTCGTGGGTGGCGGCGTCCCGGGCACCTGTGAGGGCCAGCACCTTGGCACGATGGCCCGCTGCCAGTTCGCCGACCGTGTCCGGGCCGTGATCGCCGTCCACGTCGATCAGGACCACGTCCGGCGCCTGCGTGTCCAGGAGACTCCGGGCGTCGGTAGGCGTTGCAGCGCTCCCCGCCAGGGCAAGGCCCGACTCCCGTTCACCCACGAGCCGCTCCAGGCCCCACGCCACAATCGCAAGATCGCAGACCAGCAGGACCCGAATGGGTTGGGGTTCCGGTCGTTCCAGTGAGCTCACGTCAGCCTCTTGATCATGACTGTGGCGGTTCAATTTTGTGACACAAGTACCATTTTATATACCAGATTCCCCCTGACCGCTACCCGGAAAAACGGTTCGTGGCGCTCATGACCTGATCCTGCCGGCTCCCTAGACTTATATCTCATGGTGCGGTAGGCCCGTTCCGGGCCGGTGGTTGCCCGGGCGTCGGCCGGTGTTCCCGCCCGATGAAAGCGCCGGTGCCGGCGCGGTCGGTTGAAGGGCCTGTCCCGTGATACCGAGCGGGCGGCGGCCATCGGCCTCGGCAGTGCCTGGTCCGGTCGGGCGGATCCAACCGGACCAAAGGCGTCCTGCTGTTCGATACCTCTTGGTGGGAGAATTCCGATGAGAAACGATTTGCGTGATGCATGCCGGCGGCGTGCCGGGGCCGCGTTCCTGGCCGGTGCGTTTGCACTGGGCGGGGCGGGTGTTGCGTATGGTGATTGTGATACCGGCAACCTGACCATTACGGCCATCAATCCGAATCCCGTGTACGTGGACGCCTTCCCGGCAACGGATGTGGCGTTGTCGGCCACCCTTGAGGCGAGCGGATCCGGGTTCAATTTCAACTCGCTGGCGCCCATCACCGTGACCTTCGATGGCCAGCCCGTCAGCTCTGTTCTGGTGATCAATGACCCGCCGGATAACGTGAATGCCACCGTCAACTTCAACGTGGATATCGACGCGCCCGGCGACTACGTCGTGGTGGTAACGGGCGAGCGGGGTAACGACGACTATTGTGATACGGCCGAGGTGACTTCGGCCGTCGGCACGATCTCGGCGGAATGGAAGGCGCCGCCCGCGCTCGCCAACGAGTACATCAACGATACGCCGAACTATCGCAACACGGCCTCAGGCGGCGTGCGTGGTTGCATCATCAGCCAGATCGCCCATCACCACGCCAAGGAAGAGAAGTATGGCCCGAAGGGCGGTGACGGCGACCTGTGGCCGGGTGTCGGCTATGACCTGGCCACTATCGAGATGGACGTGGACGACTACTACGTGTCATGCAGGACGGAAGAGATTCAGAGTCAGGGTGCGGGCAAAGGTAGGGGGAACGGTCGCTAAGGCTGTTTCGGAAGGCTTCTTTTCCCCTCAGGACGCAGCCCCGGTTACCGCCGGGGCTGTTTTCTTGGGCGCACCTGAAAGTTCCGGCCTGTCTGATCGCCACCGCCCGGACCGGGGTCCATGATGAAGGACCGGGCAGAACGCGGGGCGCCTCGTTTCTTGTCCGCAAGATCGATGCCGGCCGCGCCGCCCGTGACCGCCGTCGTTCCCGTGCAGGGTGGCCGTTCCGGGGAGGTGTGCTGGTTGCCCCAGCTCCTTGAATCGTCCCCTCGAACTCCAATGCCCGACTCCCTCTCCTGCGGATTACTATACAATACTAGACTTGACCCCTTCCCTGACCCCCGTACTTAAGCTTGGAATCATTGTGACTACAAGCCGTCAACATGAGTTGCATTTTCTTGGAGGACGGAGCGTAACTTCATGATTTTATGGTGGGCCCGCTCGGACTCGAACCGAGGACCAAGGGATTATGAGTCCCCTGCTCTAACCAACTGAGCTACAGGCCCTTAAAAGCAGTGGCAAGTCTCAAGTGGCAAGTCTCAAGGAACTTCCTGTCCGAGACCGGCCGTGTGGTACTTGAGACCGTTTACTCCAGGTCGAGGAAGCTTCTGAGCATCTCGGAGCGGCTGGGGTGGCGCAGCTTGCGCAGGGCCTTGGCCTCTATCTGGCGGATGCGTTCGCGGGTGACGTCGAACTGTTTGCCCACCTCTTCCAGGGTGTGGTCGGTGTTCATGTCGATGCCGAAGCGCATGCGCAGGACCTTGGCCTCGCGGGGGGTGAGGCTGGCGAGGACGTCGTGGGTGGCTTCGGACAGCCCCTCACGGGTGGCGGCGTCGACAGGGGACATGACGTTGATGTCCTCGATGAAGTCGCCCAGGTGGGAGTCCTCGTCGTCGCCGATGGGCGTCTCCATGGAGATGGGCTCCTTGGCGATCTTGAGCACCTTGCGCACCTTGTCCTCGGGCATTTCCATGCGCTCGGACAGCTCCTCGGGCGTGGCCTCGCGGCCCATCTCCTGGAGCATCTGCCGGCTGATGCGGTTGAGCTTGTTGATGGTCTCGATCATGTGCACCGGGATGCGGATGGTGCGGGCCTGGTCCGCGATGGAGCGGGTGATGGCCTGGCGGATCCACCAGGTCGCATAGGTCGAGAACTTGTAGCCGCGCCGGTACTCGAACTTGTCCACCGCCTTCATCAGGCCGATGTTGCCCTCCTGGATCAGGTCCAGGAACTGCAGGCCGCGGTTGGTGTACTTCTTGGCAATCGAGATCACCAGGCGCAGGTTGGCCTCCACCATCTCCTTCTTGGCCCGGCGCGCCTTGGCCTCGCCGATGGACATGCGGCGGTTGATGTCCTTGATCTCGCCGATGGTGAGGCTGGATTCCTCCTCGATGGCCACCAGCTTCTTCTGGTTGCGCAGGATCTCGTCCTTGTGCTCGGCCAGTGACTTCGCGTACTTGGTCTTGGCCTTGACCTGCGTGTCGAGCCACTTCAGGTTTGTCTCGTTCTCCGGGAAGGCCTTGATGAAGTCCTTGCGCGGCATATGGCACCGGTTGACGCAGATGTCCATCACCGCGCGCTCCTGGATGCGGATGCGTTCCACCATCCCGTGCAGATCGGCGGTCAACTGATCCACGAAGCGCGGCAGCAGCTTGAACTCCATGAAGTAGCCGGCCATCTCCTCGCGGGCCTTGCGGTACTTGGCGGTGTGCTTTTTGGCGGCAAAGCCCATGGCCTGCTGGTACATCTTGCGCAGGCGGGTGAAACGCTCCCGGGCCTCTTCGGGATCCGGGCCGGTATCCACCGGCTCGTCGTCGTCCTCGTCGTCATCGTCGCTGTCATCGCCGTCGTCATCGCTGTCGTCGTCCGCCTCCACTGCCTCGGCGGCGGGCGCAGGGGCGGACGGCGCCGCCACGGGGGGCTCGTCGTCGGCGTTGGGATCAATGAAATTGACCACCAGGTCGGTGAGCTTCATCTCACCGGCCTCGATCTTGTCATACTCGGCCAGCAGCGTGGCGATGGACTGGGGGTAATGGGCGAGGGCGAACAGCACCTGGGCCAGACCGTCCTCGATGCGCTTGGCGATCTTGATCTCGCCCTCGCGGGTGAGCAGTTCCACGGTGCCCATCTCGCGCATGTACATGCGCACGGGGTCGGTGGTGCGGCCGAACTCGCTGTCCACGGAGGCGAGCGCGGCGGCCGCTTCCTCGGCGGCGTCCTCATCGGTGGAGACGGTGCTGTCGGAGAGGATCAGCGTGTCGCTGTCCGGGGCCTGCTCATGCACCGTGATCCCCATGTCGTTGATCATGGCGATGATGTCTTCGATCTGCTCCGGATCGACAATGGTGTCCGGAAGGTGGTCATTGACCTCGGCATAGGTCAGGAAGCCCTGTTCCTTGCCCTTGGCAATGAGCTCTTTCAGACGTGACTGCTGTTCTGCGTGATCCATCTTCGATTTACCCGAAACATGAGACGTGGCCGAAGCCAAACCGCCTATTATAGCCCTGAGGCTCCCTAACTTCCAGATTCACCGCCCCCGTCCGCCCCGTTCCGGGCGGCCAGAAGGCGCTTCAGTTCTTGCTTCTCCGCGTCGCTCAAGGATTCGCGGGCCGCCTTTTCAAGTAGGGCCGTCGCGCGCTGCTCATCGTGCATGCCGCGGAGTCGGCTGATGGCGTCATTCAGCATGCGGGCGGGTGCGGCATCATCTCCCCGGGGTGGCCGCCATTGCGCCAATTTTAGTAGAAAGCGGCCCTCATCGCTGGCCCGCCAGCGTTCCAGAAGGGCCGCTGTGGTCAAATTGGGGGTGTTTTTCAGGGTTTCAATGACCTGGGCAAGCAGCTCCGCCCCCGGAATCGGGCTCCCGCGCAGGAAAGCCCAGTCATTGACCTGCCCGGCCAGCGGGGGTTCCGCGAGCAGAAGGGACAGGGCCAGGCGAACCGGGGTGATGTCAAGCCGCCGGGGCGATGGACGTTCTTTCGGGGCGGATGAACGGTAGCCGGAAGGCGGGACGTCTGGCCTGCCGGATGGGGCGGTGCGGGCGGAAAACTGTTCCGGCGAGAGCCCGCACAGGCGCGCCAGGTCGTTGACAAGCTGGGTCTTGAGCAGCCCTTCGGGCATCTCCCTGAGCAGTCGGGCGGCCTCGGTCCCCAGCCGTGCCCGGCCCTCCCGGGTGGTGTCGTCGAAGCGTTCCCGCAGGCCTTCCAGGAACGCATCGGTCAGTGCCTGGGCGTCTCTCTCCAGGGCCGCGAAACCGTCCGCACCCGCACTGCGCACCAGGCTGTCCGGGTCCTCCCCCTCCGGCAGGAACAGGAAGGCCGCCTCGCGCCCGTCACGCATCACCGGCAGGGCCTGTTCCAGGGCCCGCCAGGCCGCCTTGCGCCCCGCCGCATCGCCGTCGAAGCAGAACACCAGCCTCGGTACGGCCCGGAACAGCCGCTCCAGGTGTTCCCGGGTGGTGGCCGTGCCGAGGGTGGCCACTGCGTGGGTGATGCCGTGCTGGGCCAGGGCGATCACGTCCATGTAGCCTTCCACCACCAGTAACCGGTCGAGCCGTGTGTTGGTCCGGCGGGCCTCGTACAGGCCGTAGAGTTGCTGACCCTTGTGGAACACGGGGGTCTCGGGGGAGTTCAGGTACTTGGGCTCTCCCTGGCCCAG